>DAIUEV010000051.1:0-17283 GCA_036844945.1 Acidimicrobiales bacterium | reverse complement strand
GACGTCTCGCACTGTTGGAGGTACCCGTTGGCGGACGCCTGGGCGTCGTCGGCCGCCTCGAGCGTGTCCTGGACGACGGCCCACTGTCCCGTGAACGAGGACAGCCGGTCCCGCCACTCGGCGAGGCTCGTTCCGGCGAAGACGCCGGCCAGGATCTCGATCGCGTCGCCGCTGTGGGCGAGGAGCGAGGCGTGGTCGGCGAAGCGCGGATCGGCGACCAGCTCGGGTCGGTCGATGACCCGGCAGAGGTCGGGCCAGTACTTCCCGGCCTGCAGGCAAGTGAACGCCAGGACCCGCCCATCTGCGGTCTCGTAGTTACGGGACAACGGGTTCCCGGCCATGCCAGTCGCCGGAGGCGGCGCCCAGGGCCGGTCCAAGATGAGCGAGAGCGCGATCGCCTGGCCCATCGCCCAGAGGCCCGAACCGAACAGCGACACGTCGACCACCGTGGCCTCGCCGGTCCGCTCCCGGTGGAAGAGGGCACCCATGATCCCGCCGGCGATGGTCATGGCCCCGATGGAATCGCCGAATCCGGGGGCCGGGGGGACCGGAACGAGGTCGTACTCGGGGCGCTTGGCGCCGAGCGCGACCCCCGCGCGGGCCCAGAAGGCCAGCGAGTCGTAGGAGCCCTTGTCGGCGTCGGGGCCCCGTTCCCCCTGTCCCGTGCCCCGGACGTAGATGATTCGCGGATTGTGGGCCCGGATCTGCTCGACGTCGATCTGCAGTTTGGTGCGGACGCCCGGCAGCTTGTTGGTCAGGAAGACGTCGGAGGTGGCGGCCAGCCGGTGGAGGATGTCGAGGCCCTCGGGGGAGGTCAGGTCGAGCCCCAGGCTCCGCTTGCCGCGGTTCGAGTGCTCCATGAGCGGGTGGATGTTGGTGGGCAACTGGGCGACGCCGGTGGCGGCCAGCCCGCGCATCGCGTCGCCCCGCTCGGGGTGCTCGATCTTGATGACCTCGGCGCCCCAGTCGGCGAGCAGCGCGGAGGCCGCCGGCACGAAGGTGTGCTCGGCGACCTCGAGCACCCGCACGCCGCGGAGGATCGCCGTCATCGTGCACCCCTCGTGCCGTCCGCCCCGGCCGGCCCGCCCCTACGGTCCACGCCGATGGGGCCGGTCAGGAGCGTGGTCGTGCGTCGCAGCAGGACACGGTGCGCTCCGTGTCCTGCCTTCACCCGGCGCGGAGGACGGCGTCCTCGACGTTCATCAACCGGGCCAGGTTGCCGCCCATGATCTTGCGGATCGTCTCTTCGGGTTGTCCTTCGAGCTCATCGGTGTAGCTGGTCGGCTCGGCGAGGCCCTCGGGGTGGGGGTAGTCAGACCCGAAGAGCACGTTGTCCTCTCCGACGAGCTTCGCCACCTCGCCCAGGTTCTCCTCCCAGAAGGGACTGATCGAGATGTTGCGCTTGAACACCGCGACGGGATCCTCGGCGAAGTCCTGCGGCATCTTCTTGTAGGCGTCGGCCATGTTGTTGAGCAACGGGGCGACCCAGCTGCTCCCGTTCTCGATCACCGCGACCTTGAGGGACGGGAACCGCGAGAGGGCCCCGTGGCAGATGAGCGCCGAGACGGCGTCCTCGACCGGGCGCCAGGCCGACAGCATCCGGAACGCCTGGGGCTGGAAGGGCAGCATCTCGGTGTTGCTGCCCGTCCAGTCGTTCGTGTACCGGTCGTAGCCGCTGTCCGAGGAGTGCATCGCGACCAGGACGTCGGCCTCGACCACCCGCTCCCAGAAGGGGTCGAACTCGGGCAGGCCAAAGGACCGGGGGCCCCGGAAGCCCGGGACCGGGGCGGGCCGGATGAGCACCACCCGCGCCCCGCGGGCGAGCACCCACTCGAGCTCCTCGATCGCCTTCTCGACGATCGGCAGCGTGATCACCGGGGTCGTGAAGATCCGACCCTCGTAGTCGAACGTCCAGGTCTCATAAAGCCACTCGTTGAGGGCGTGGATGACCGCATGCGTCGCCTCGGGGTCGTCACGGAGGCGCTCCTCGAGCAGGCTGGCGAGCGTCGGGAACATGAGCGCCCGGTCGAGCCCCTGCTCGTTCATGAGCTCGAGCCGCGGGGCCGGCTCGCGGAAGGCGGGGATGGAGCGGATCGGCTCGCCGAAGATCTCCCGGCGGCTCTTCCCCTCCGGGTTGCCCTTCCGGTAGAAGTCCTCCTGCGCCCCCGGCCGGGCCACCACCTCGAAGGTGGGGTTCGGGATGTAGTCGCTGATCTTCCCCTTCACGACGATCTTCGTGCGGCCCCGGACCTCCACGTAGTCGATGACGCCGCGGTAGGGGTCCGGGAGGAACTTGGTCATCGCCTCGCGGGTCTCGTACAGGTGGTTGTCGGCGTCGAACACCGGGACGCTCAACTTGGACATGGCGACTCCTCCCACGGATGAGAACTCCACTTTTATTCTAGGAGAAATCGGTTGCCACCGCCAGCGGCGCGGCGGAGTCGGACGAGGGACCAGGCCCGATCCACCCGCGTGGCCGACTCGCTGCCCCGAGGCCGCTCCCAAGACCTCACCGGCCCCCGTGCGGCCTCCCCGGAGCCACCGACCACCCCGGCCCGGTTCACGGGAGTGGGGTTACAGTCTGCGAAGAAGACCGCTCTCCCCCGGGGAAGGATCAGCTGTGCGACTCGGCCTGATGGTGGGCCCCGAACGGGGCCGGTACGCGACGAAGGTCGAGCGGATGACGGCCGACGCCACCTGGGCGGAGACGGCCGGCTTCTCGTCGGTGTGGGTCCCCCAGATCCCCGACGAGTTCGACGCCCTCACCGCCGCCACGGTGGTCGGGATGGGGACCAGCCGGATCGAGATCGGCACGGCGGTGGTCCCGGTCCAGCCCCGCCACCCCATCGCCCTCGCCCAGCAGGCCCTCTCGGTCCAGGCGGTCTGCGGCGGGCGCCTCACCCTCGGGCTCGGGGTCTCGCACGACTGGATCATCGAGCAGATGCTCGGGCTCCCCTACGAGCGGCCGGCCGCCACGATGCGCGACTACCTCGACGTGCTCGACCGCGCGCTGGCCGGCCCCGGGCCGGTCGACGTCGAGAACGAGCGGTTCCGGATCCACAACCCGCTCGACATCACCGATCTCGCCCCGACCCAGGTGCTGCTGGCGGCGCTCGGCCCGGTGATGCTCAAGATGGCGGGGGAGCGCGCCGGGGGCACCATCCTCTGGCTGGCCGACGAGCGGGCCATCGCCGAGCACGTCGTGCCGCACCTCACCCGCGGTGCGGAGGCGGTCGGGCGGCCGGCCCCCCGCGTCGTCGCCGGGGTCCCCGTGTGCCTGTGCGGGGACGACGAGATCGAGGCCGCCGTCGCCCGGGCCAACCGCATCCTGTCCGAGGCGGACGTCTCGCCCAACTACCAGCGCCTGCTCGACCTCGGCAACGCTCGGAACGTGGGCGACATCCTGGCCGCCGGAAGCGAGGAGACCGTGGAGAAGCGGCTCCGGTCCTTCTTCGACGCGGGCACCACCGACATCTCGGTGCGCGTCGTCCCCATCGGATCCGGACGCGACGAGCTCATCGCATCGTCGAAGCGGACGCGCGCCTTCCTCGCGTCGCTGGCCGCGGCCGGCTGAGTGGGTCCGTCCGGGTGGGCACCACCGAGTCCCGGGCCGTCCGAGGGCCGGCGGCAGTGAGCCGGGGCCCCTGGGACAGCATCCCGGCGATGGCGAGGGCGGCGGCGGAGGACTTCGGTGACCGGCCCGCGATCACCGACCGGGGCATGGAACTCTCCTACGCCGAGCTGCACGAGCGGGCCCGCACCTTCGCCGCGGCGCTGGTGGCCTCGGGCATCGAGCCCGGTGACCGGGTCGCCATCTGGACGTTCAACAGCGCGCAGTGGGTGATCGCGCTCCTGGGGCTCCTCGGCGCCGGCGCGGTCCTAGTGCCGCTCAACACGAGGTTCAAGGGTGTCGAGGCGGCCGACCCGCTCGCCCGCAGCGGGGCCAGGGCGCTCGTCACGGTCAGGGACTTCCTCGGTGTCGACTACGTCGCGATGCTGGAGGAGTCCGGCGTCGACCTGCCGCGGCTCGAGACGATCGTCCTCGCCGAAGGCGCAGCAGTGGGGCAGGAGGAGACCTGGGAGGGCTTCCTCGGCCGCGCCACGTCGAAGGACGCCGAGGAGGCGGACCGACGGAGCCGGGCCATCAAGGGTTCGGACCCCTCCGACATCCTCTTCACCTCGGGAACGACCGGCGTCCCGAAGGGCGTGGTGATGACGCACAGCCGCACGCTCTGCGTCGCCTGCGACTGGGCCGGGATGACCGGGCTCAGCTCCGAGGACCGCTACCTGATGGTGAACCCGTACTTCCACATGTTCGGCCTGAAGTCCGGGATCCTCTCGTGCGTCGCCTCGGGTGCGGCGATGCTCCCCCAAGCGGTGTTCGACGTCGACCGGGTGCTCGCCCGGGTCGCCGACGAGAAGGTGACCGTGCTGCCGGGGCCACCCACCCTCTACCAGTCGATCCTGGACCATCCCGATCGGGACGCCCACGATCTGTCGAGCCTCCGGGTGGCGGTGACCGGCGCGGCGGACATCCCGGTCGAGCTGATCCGCCGGGTGCACGACGAGCTTCCGTTCTCCGAGATCATGGTCGGCTACGGGCTCACCGAGGGCGGCACCGCCACGGCCACCTCGCCCGACGACGATTTCGAGACGATCGCCACGACCGTCGGGCGTCCCCGGCCCGGCTTCGAGCTCAAGATCGTCGACCTCGAGCAGCGACCGGTGGAGGGAGGCGAGCCCGGCGAGGTCCTGCTCCGGGGCCCGAGCGTGATGTTGCACTACCTCGACGATCCGGGGGCCACCGCGCTGGCCCTGTCCGAGGACGGCTGGCTGCGGACCGGTGACCTCGGCGTCGTCGACGAGCGCGGCTGCCTGCGCATCGTCGGCCGGATCAAGGACATGCTCATCGTCGGTGGGTTCAACGTCTACCCGGCGGAGGTCGAGAACGGGCTGCTGCGGCACCCCGATATCCGACAGGCCGCGGTCATCGGGATCCCGGACCGCCGCCTTGGCGAGGTCGCCATGGCCTTCCTGGTGATGGTCCCGGGGAGCGCGGTGTCGGCCGACACGGTGCTCGAGTGGTGCAAGACCCAGATGGCCAACTACAAGGTGCCCCGGGTGGTGCGCATGGTCGACGAGCTGCCGCTCAACGCGACGGGCAAGGTGATGAAGGACGTGTTGCGGGCGCGCGCCGCGGAGCCCGATCCAACGCGATGAGCACCGACCCGCCGCCCGGACTCTCGTCGCTCGCCGGCCTGCGCGTCGTCGAGCTCGGGATCTGGGTTGCCGCTCCCGCCGTCGGCGCGCTGCTCGCCGACTGGGGGGCCGACGTCGTCAAGATCGAGCCACCGGGCGGCGACCCGATGCGATGGGTGTTTGGGTCGATCGGGGTCGGGACCGACGTCCCAAACCCGGCCTTCGTCCTCGACAACCGGGGCAAGCGGAGCGTTGTGCTCGACCTTCGCGACGACGCGGAGCGCGACCGGCTCGAGCGGCTGGTGGCCGAGGCCGACGTCTTTTTGACCAACCTGCGGCCCGACGCCCTCGAACGGCTCGGGCTCGACCCGGAGGCGGCGCTCGCCCGCCACCCCGGCCTCGTCTACTGCAGCATCAGCGGCTACGGGCTGAAGGGCGAGGACGCCACCCGGCCGAGCTACGACCTCGGCGCCTTCTGGGCCCGTTCGGGCCTGTCGGCGCAGATGGCCGACGCCGACGGGGTCCCGTTGAACGCCCGGGGCGCAATCGGCGATCACGTCACCGCACTGGCCGCGCTCGCAGGGGTCCTCGCCGCCATCCTCGAGCAACGCCACACCGGCCGCGGGCAGGTGGTCGAGACATCGCTCCTGCGGACCGGCGCATACGCGCTCGGGTGGGACCTCAGTCTCCAGCTCGGCTTCGGCAAGGTGGCCGGGCCCGAGGCGCGCCAGCACAACCGCACACCGCTCATGAACTCCTACCGGACGAGCGACGGCCGGTGGTTCTTCTTCATCGGGCTCGAGGTGGAGCGCCACCTCCCGTCGGTGTGCCGGGCACTCGGCCGGCCGGAGCTGACCAAGGACCCCCGCTTCGCCGACGCCGGCACCCTGCGCCGGAACTGCAGCGAGCTCATCGCGATCTTCGACGAGGTCATCGGCCGGAGGACCCTGGCCGAGTGGGCGGCGGTGTTCGAGGCCGAGGGGGTCTGGTGGGCGCCGGCCCGGACGCCGGCCGAGGTGGTGGTCGACCCGCAGCTCCTCGCCAACGACGGGTTCGTGGACGTTCCCGGCGGTCCCGACGGCGAGGTCCAGCGGTCGATCAACGGCCCGGTCAGCTTCTCGGGCGTCGTGGCGCGTCCCGGTCCCGCCCCCGGTCTCGGCGAGCACACCGACCAGACCTTCGAACGGCTGGCGGCCCCGCCCCCCTGAGTCGGCCCGGCCCGGCCCGGCCGCCCGGATCAGGCCCGGCCCGGCTCCGCCGCCCGCGACCTCGCCAAGAGGCCGCGCCCGATGACCAGCCGCTGGATCTCGTTCGTCCCCTCGCCGATGACCATGAGCGGGGCGTCTCGGTAGTAGCGCTCGATCGGGAGGTCGGTCGTGTACCCGACCCCGCCGTGGATCCGCATGGCCTCGGTCGCGAGCTCGAGGGCGGTCTCGCTCGCGAAGAGCTTGGCCATGCCCGCCTCCACGTCGCAGCGGAGCCCGGCCGCCTTGCGCTCGGCGGCGTTGCGGGTGAGCAGCCGGGCCGCCTCCAGCCGGGTCGCCATGTCGGCCAGCTTCAGCTGGATCGCCTGGTGCTCGGCGATCGGCTTGCCGAAGGTGCTCCGCTGCTGGGCGTAGGCGAGCGCCGCATCGAAGGCGGCCCGGGCGACGCCCACCGCCCGCGAGGCGATGTTGATCCGGCCGACCTCGAGGACGCCCAGGATCTGCGCCTGGCCCCGGCCGGCCTCCCCGATCAGGTTGGCGGCGGGGATGTGGTGGTCGACATAGGACATCTCCACGGTCTCGACGCCCTTGTAGCCGAGCTTCCCGACGTGCTTGCCGACCGTGATGCCCTGGTACGCGGGGCCCGGCTCCTTCTCGACGATGAAGGCGGAGATGCCCTCCTGGGTCCGGGCGGCCAGCGCCACCAGGGCGGCGCGCTCCCCGTTGGTCACCCAAGCCTTGGTGCCGTTCACGCGGTACTCGTCGCCGTCGCGTTCGGCCCGGCAGGAGATGTTGCCGGTGTCGCTCCCGGCGTCGGGCTCCGAAAGGGACAGCGCGCCCCGGCGCTCGCCTGTCGCCATCGACGGGAGCCACTGCTTCTTCTGCTCCTCGGTCCCGTGCGCCATGAGCAGCGTCGCCACCATCGTGTGGGTGTTGATGATGCCGGTGAGGCTCATCCACCCGTAGGCCAGCTCCTCGATGACCCCGACGTAGGTCAAGAGGTCGAGCCCCAGCCCGCCGTGGGCCTCCGGGATAGTGACGCCGAACAGCCCGAGGCCCCGCATGGTGTCGACGATGGCGGACGGGAACTCGTCCTCCCGCTCCAGGGCCGAGACCGTCGGGGCGACCTCGCGGGCGACGAACCGCCGGACGGTGGCGATGATCTCGTCGCGGACCTCGGGGTCGGTCGGCGGCGTGCGTGCTGCCTGCTCCATCGAAAGAACGATACATCCGGTCCATGTTGAGGGGCTTTCTCAGAATGGAGAAGAATGTTGCCCGTGGTGAAGGCGCCCATGCACCGCGGCCTCGAGCTGGCCGCGGGGGCGTTCGGGGACCGGCCGGCCCTCTTGGCGGGCGGTCGGAGCTGGTCGTTCGCCGAGCTCGACCGGGCCAGCGACGCGCTGGCCGGCCACCTCCGGGGCCGGGGCGTCGAGGCGGGGGACCGCGTCGCGGTCATGACCTCGAACCGCCCCGAGTTCGTCGTCGCGATCCACGCGGTGAGCAAGCTCGGCGCCGCCTCGGTGCTCCTCAGCCCGGCCTGGAAGGCGCTCGAGGTCGACCACGCGCTCGCACTCACCGGGGCCGTTCACGTGGTCACCGAACACGACGGGCGGTCCCGCTTCGATCGGCACGATGCCGCGGACGAGCTCACCGACGTCGACCAGCTGACCATCGACACGCTCCTCGCCGCCGGCGGCGGTGTGCCCGGGGCCGAGCCGGATCCCGGCGATGACGCGGTGCTGGTCTTCAGCTCCGGGACGACCGGGCTCCCGAAGGCGGTGCGCCACACCCACCACTCCCTCGCCCACGCGACTGCCCACTGGTGCGGGGCCCTCGGGCTCGGCCCCGACGACCGATTCCAGGTGGCGACCCCGCCGTCGCACATCCTCGGGCTCCTCAATCTGCTCGCCGCGGCCGCGGCGGGGGCGACCGTGCGCCTGCACCGCCGCTTCGACCTCGACGAGGAGCTCCGCTGCATCGCGGCGGAGCAGATGACCCTCGAGATGGCGGTGGCCCCGATCGCGCTCGCCCTCGCCAACCACCCGCGCCTCGAGGACTACGACCTCTCCTCGCTCCGGTACATCATGTGGGGTGCCACTCCGGTCACCGCCAGCGTCGCCGAGCAGGTCACCGCACGCACCGGAGTTCGATGGCTGCCCGCCTACGGCGCGAGCGAGCTGCCGGTGATCTCCGCCAACCCGGTCGGCGATCCGGGGGCCTGGCGCCTCGATTCGGCCGGGCTCCCGCCCGAGGGGGTCTCGCTCCGGGTGGCCGACCTCGAGACGGGCGGAATCCTCGGGCCCGGTGAGATCGGCGAGATCCAGGTCCGGAGCGAGTCGGCCATGGCCGGCTACCTGCCCGACGAGGCGACCGCCGAGGCGTTCGCCGACGGCTGGTACCGGACCGGGGACGTGGGCTGGCTGGAGCCCGACGGCTGGGTGCACCTGACCGACCGGGCGAAGGAGATGATCAAGGTGAAGGGGTTCCAGGTGGCGCCCGCCGAGATCGAGGCCGTGCTCCACAGTCACCCGGCCGTGATCGACTGCGCCGTGTTCGGGCTCACCGACGACCTCGGTGGGGAGGTCCCGGTCGCGGCGGTGCAGCTCGACCCCGGTCACCCGGCCTCCGTCGGCGAGCTGAAGGAGCTCGTTGCGACCGCGCTCGCGAGCTACAAGCAACTGCACGACGTCGTCGTCGTGGACGCGGTGCCGCGCCTCCCCTCCGGCAAGGTGCTGCGGCGCACCCTCCGGGATGAGTGGGCGCCGGTGTTCGCGTCACGGACGGCGCGCTGATGGACACCCGGCTCTCGGCCGAGCAGGTCGCGCTCCGCGACTCGGTCGCCAGCGCGGTCGACAAGCTCGGTCCGAAGGCGGTGGCCGACCTCGACGACCGCGGACGGGTGGCCCGCCTCGAGTCGGCGGTCGCGGCCTCGGGATGGCACGAGCTGAGGACGCCGAACGACGACGGGACCCCGCTGGCGTCGGCCGTGGAAGCGGCGATCGTGGCCGAGGAGCTCGCCCACGGCCTCGCCGACGTCGCGTTCGTGGGTCCGACGCTCGCCGCCGAGCTGCGACGGCTGGCCGGCGCCGAGCCGAGGACCGCCGAGACGATCGTGCTCACGGGCGACCTGTCGGAGCTGGCGGGAACGGCCGCGGGCCGGCCGTCGCTGGCGGTCGACGCCAAGGGCGCGACCGCCGCCCTGCTGCTCGCCGCCGATGGCTTCGGGCTCGCCACCCTGGCGCTCGGAGTCGACGAGCCGTCCCTCGACCTGACCCGCAGGGTCGCGTCGGTGCCCGAAGGGTCGGCCGGGCCGGTCCCCGGGGAGTTCGACGCCCTCACCGGGGCCGACCTGGCCCGCTGGAGCGCGCTCGGACTATCGCTCTGCTGTGCCGACCTGGTGGGCGTCATGCGCGGGGCGATCTCGCTCGCGACCGGGTACGCGAGGGAGCGGCGCCAATACGGGGCCGCCATCGGCTCGTTCCAGGCCGTCCAGCATCTGCTGGCCGACGCGCACGTCTCGATGGAGGGCTCGCGCAGCGTGGCGCTGCACGCGGCCTGGGCGGTCGACGCGCTCGGTCCCGACGCCGCGCTCGGGGCGGCCGCCGTCGCGAAGGCCTACTGCGCCCGGGCCGCCCGCGCGGTGTGCGAGACGACCATCCAGGTGCACGGCGGGATCGGGAACACCTGGGACTGCCTGGCCCACGTCTACCTGCGCCGGGCGCTGCACTCGAGCGAGATCCTGGGCGGGGTCGGCCCGAGCCTCGCCCGGGTGGCCGCTCGCCACGAACTCGGAGGCGGCCGTGGACTTCTCTGACTCGGTCGCCGAGGCCGAGTTCCGGGAGCGCCTCCGGGGCTGGCTCGAGACCCACAACCCGGGCCTCCCGGCCTCCTCGACGACCGACGAGTACTGGGCCGGCCAGGCCGCCTGGCACCAGTCGCTGTACGGCGCCGGGTTCTTCGCCCTGTCGTGGCCGAAGGAGATCGGTGGCCAGGAGCTGCCGAGCGTCTTCGACGTCATCTTGGACGAGGAGCTGGCCGCCGCGGGCGCCCCGCCCCGGCCGAGCATCGGCTACCTCGTGCAGGGGATCCTCCGGCACGGGAGCGAGGACGTGCAGCGACGGTTCCTGCCCCGCCTCGTGAGCGGGCACGACCGCTGGTGCCAGGGCTTCAGCGAACCGGACGCAGGCTCGGACCTGGCGTCGCTGCGGACCCGGGCCGAACGCGACGGGGACGACTACGTGGTCCACGGCCACAAGGTTTGGACCAGCTACTCGGACGTGGCCGACTGGTGCCTGCTCCTCGCCCGCACCGACCCCGAGGTGCCGAAGCACCGCGGGCTGTCGGCGTTCATCGTCCCCATGCACCAGCCCGGCATCGAGCAGCGTCCGCTGCGGATGATCAACGGCATCACGAAGGAGTTCGGCGAGGTCCTCTTCGACGGCGCCCGGGTCCCGGCCGCCAACATGGTGGGCGAGCCGGGCGAGGGGTGGCGGCTCGCCATGACCATCGTCAGCCACGAGCGCGAGCCGGGCGAGCTCGGCTACGTGGCGCGCTACACCAAGCTGGTCAACGAGCTGACCCGCCTGGTGCGGGAGGATCCGGCTCGGTTCGACGACGAGGCGTTGCGCGATCTCACCTGGGCGATCGTCGAGGCCGAGATGTTGCGCCTGCACGTCCTCCGGCGGTTGTCCGAGCGCCTGGACGGGATCTCGCACGGCCCCGAGGGCTCCGTCGACAAGCTGCTGATGACCGCGGTGGAACAAGCGGTCGGGCACGCGGCGGTGAGCGTCGGGCGGGCCGTGCAAGGGTCCGCGGACGACACCTGGCTGCGGGTTTACCTCTACAGTCGGGCCCAGAGCGTCATGGGAGGCACCTCGCAGATCCAGAGGAACCTGGTGGCCACCCGGATCCTGGAGCTGCCCGCGTCATGACCCCCTACCACCTCCCCGAGGAGATCGAGGTCACCTCCGACGGCCCCATCCGGGTCATCCGGCTCAACCGCCCCGAGCACCTGAACGCCACCAACCACGTGCTGCATTCGGGGTTGGCGGAGCTGTTCCCCCAGCTCAACGACGACGCCGAGGCGCGGGTGGCGGTCATCACCGGCAACGGCCGGGCGTTCTCGGCCGGCGGCGACTTCGAGTACATCGACGCCCTGTCACGCGACACCGAGCTCCGGCGCGAGAGCCTGACCCATGGCCGCCGGATCGTGACCGGCATGGTCGGGTGCCGCGTGCCGATCGTGGCGGCGGTCAACGGACCCGCGGTCGGGCTGGGCTGCAGCATCGTGGCGCTCTCCGACATCGTCTACATGGCCGAGAGCGCGCACCTGGCCGATCCGCACGTGATGGTCGGCCTCGTGGCCGCCGACGGGGGGCCGGTGACCTGGCCGTTGCTCATCAGCCTGCAGCTGGCCAAGGAGTACGCGTTCACCGGCGATCGCATCCCGGCGAAGCGAGCCGCCGAGATCGGGCTCGTCAACCACGTCTGTCCGGACGACGAGGTGCTGGAGGCCGCGATGGCCTGCGCCCGCCGCATCGCCGCGCTTCCCCGCCAGGCGCTCGAGGACACCAAGCGGATCCTCAACATGCACCTCGAGCGGGCGGTGCTCGCCACCTTGGACTTCGCCCTCACGGCCGAGGACCGGTCGTTCGGCTCGGCCGAGCTCCGGGGCAACATCGACCGGCTCCTCGCGTCGCGCCCGGGGCGCGAGCAGGGGTCCGAGCGCCGCTAGAGCGGCAGGAGGTCGGGGAGCCGCCTGGTCGCGAGGAGCTCGGCCCCGTAGCCCCGGGTCAGCGACCGGCTCGATCCGAGCAGCTGGTCGAGGACGAGCACCCGACGCACGTAGCGGTGGAACGGGTGCTCGGCCGTGAAGCCGATCCCCGCCAGCACCTGTTGGCAGTTGCGGGCGGCCCCGAGGGCGGCCCGGCCGGCGAGCGCCTTGGCGATCGCCGAGGTCCGGGGTGTGCATGGATCCCAGCAGGCCGAGACCGCCGCGTCGGCGCCTTCGATCGCGATGAGCGTCTCGGCGAGCCGGTGCCGGACCGCCTGGAAGGTGCCGATCGGTCGGCCGAACTGGATGCGCTCGAGCGCGTGCTCGCGGGCGAGGGACAGCATGCGTCGAGAGGCGCCGAGCAGCTCGTGGGCGAGGGCCAGCTGCCCGACCGCCACTGCCTCGTCCCACCGGTCCCCGGGGATCGGGGTCGGCTCCTCGACCTCGGCCTCCCCGGACGCTTCGACGAGCCCGAGCACCGGATCGACCCCGCGCACGGTGCGGAGCGTGAGCTGGTCGGCGTCGACGGCCACGACCCGCCACCCGTCGTCCCCGCTCGACACGAGACGGACCCGCTTCGCGGAGCCGAGGCCGAAGGTCCCGAGGCCGAGCACGGCGACGCGGGGACCCGCCCCGGTGCCCGGGGGGGACACCCGTCCGAGCGGGGGGAGGAGGAGGCCGAGATCGGCCGGGCCCCCGAGACCGAGGGCGTTCCCGAGCACGAGCTCGATCGCCGATGAGGTGGCGTTGGCCTCCCCCTGCAGGGAGAAGAGCGTCGAGACGGCCGCCTCCCGGTGCATCTCGAGTGCGTCGGGCCACCCGAGCTCGGCCAATGCCGCATCGAGGGAGTCCGCCGTGTGGGTCTCGGTCGCATGGCGGACGCTCCGCTCGAAGAGCTCCCGCTCGGCGCCCTCCATCACCGGTCGTCGCCGAGCTCGAGGAGCCGCCGGGCGATGATGTTGCGCTGGATCTCCGCACTCCCGCCGTAGATGGTGGCGGCGCGCGAGTAGAGGAACTCGGCCCGCCAGCGGGTGCTCGCCTCGTCGTCGCCCATACGGACCTCGCCCGGGAGCCCCTCGGCCACCAGGTCGAAGATGCCCTGCTCGGCCGTCGCCAGCAGCACCTTGTCGATCGAGGTCTCGGGCCCGAGGCGACCACCCTCGGCCAGCCGGTACTGCGTGGCTCGCGATCGGGCCCGCAGCGCGAAGAGCAGCTGTGCCATCTCACCCACCGCGCCATCCTCGAGGGCGCCGTCGGGCGCGGCATCGAGGAGCATCTGAAAGCGGCGGTGGAGATAGGCCCCCCGGTGCCACAGCGAGGTGCTCCGCTCATAGGGCAGGAGGTCCATCGCGACGGACCAGCCCTGGCCCTCACCGCCCAGCATCCGGTCGACCGGCACGACCACGTCGTCGAAGAAGACCTCGCAGAACTCGGGCGCGCCGTGCATCGTCTCGATCGGGCGGACGGTGATCCCCGGCGAGGCCATGTCGACGAACAGCGCGGTGATCCCGCGGTGCGCCGACTCGGGCGTGCCGGTCCGGGTGAGGAGCACGCACCGCTGTGCGTACTGCGCCAGGCTCGTCCAGACCTTCTGACCGCTGACGTGCCAGCGATCGTCGAACCGCTCGGCCCGACAGGTGAGGGAGGCGAGGTTGCTCCCGGTGCCGGGCTCCGAGAAGCCCTGGCACCAGGTCTCCTGGCCAGAGAGCAGGCGGGGGACCATCACGGCGGAGAGCTCGGGACTCGCGAAGTCGATCAGGGTCGGCGCCAGCACCTCGGTCATCGAGTAGATGCCGGGTTCCACCAGGTCGCGTGCGGTGAGCGCCTCGCCGAGATAGCCGCGCAGGAGCGGGGACCCGCCGAGTCCGCCGACCCGCTCCGGCCACCCGTACCGCATCCACCCGGCGTCGTAGGTCATGCGCTTCACCTTCGACAGCTGGACCATCTGGTCGTCGAGGGTGCCGAGCCCGACATGGGCCGGCGCGAGCTCACCTGCGTGCTCGTCCAGCCACGAGTCGAGCGCCAGCCGGAAGGCGTCGAGGTCCATGTCCCCCTACTCGGGCCGGGCCGTGGGTTCGGGGCGGTCGGGGTCGTGGGGACGGCCGGCGTCGCGCCCGCCGCTGCGTCGGAGGAAGGTCATGGACCGCGTCTGCAGCCGCCAGCCCGCCGCCGTGCGCCGGTAGGTGTCGGTGTAGTAGCCGATGCGCATCTCGTGGTCGAGCTGGTTCACGAAGCAGAGCGGCTGGTACCCGGTCCCGGTGTCGCCATCGAGCTCGACGAGTGGCGTTCCGGTCATGTACAGCCCCTTCGGGGCGGACGCGACCAGCCGAGGGAAGTCGTGGGTGCCGTAGACGCTGCCGAAGGCGCTGTACGTGCCGTCGGGAGTGAAGACGTCGATGACGGCCTCGATGTCGTCTCTCGTCATGTGGACGGCGTAGCGCGCAAGCAGCTGCTCGATCTCGATGATGTCCGAAACGAGTTGCTCGTCCATTCCCCGTCCTCCATTTCGGTGGTTCGTCGCGACCGCCGACCAGCTTTGCAGCCAAAGACCAGGACGACCTGCGGCGATACCGGGCGGGGATCGTGGCGGGCCGGGGGTTCGGCCATTGGATTGTTCGTCGCGCGGCCTCGTTTGGTCCCGCCGGCCGGGGCGAGACTGGGCAGCGCCGGCTCGCCGGAGGTCTGACCGGCCGCGCTGCACGGCTCGTAACGTCCATTTCCGCTGAGGATAATGCGGCTCTCGGGCGGGCTCGCCGGTCGACTCGTTGGCCCGCACGACCAACCTCACCGAGCACACCGTGACCTGTCCTTGCGGCCATGGCCCACGAATTTGGCTCGTCGACGAAGCCGAAAAGGTGCTCCACTGGGCTATCCACCTGGTCTAACCGCCGCCTTGATGAACGATCGCTCATTCGGTAACGTTTTCGCAACATCCGTCGGGTCGAATGCGTCCGAGGTCACGAGGGGGTCATGCGGTGGGTTCACTCTTGCGTTTGCGCACCACTGGTGCGGGCGTCTTGCTCTTGGCGCTGGCGACCGGGGCATTGGCGCAGACCTCGTCGGCCGGCGCGGCAAGCGGCCTGAAG
The DNA here is from genome assembly GCA_036844945.1 of Acidimicrobiales bacterium. Taxonomy (GTDB): domain Bacteria; phylum Actinomycetota; class Acidimicrobiia; order Acidimicrobiales; family RAAP-2; genus Palsa-461. The sequence continues at coordinate 2,020 of DAIUEV010000051.1, read as the reverse complement.
GCGAGCGCGCCCGGCATCACCCCGAGCACGATCACGGTGGGCTTGATCACCGCGGAGACGGGCTCGGACGCGTCCGGTTCTTATGGCATCCCGCAGTCGTTTAAGGCCCGTATCGCCCTGCAGAACGCGCAGGGTGGCGTTGACGGGCGACAGATCAAGTACGTCATCGAAGACGACCAGTCGACCTCCAGTGCCGAGCAGACCGCGGCGCAAGCCGAGGTGGCCAAGGGCGTCTTCGCGATCGACGACAACAGCGCGTTCGCCTACGGGGCCTCCACCTACCTCCAGCAGCAGGGCATCCCGGTCGTCGGGGGCGGGTACGACGCATTCGAGTGGACCACACCGTCGTACACGAACATGTTCTCGACCGCCTATGGCGTGTTCAGCGGCACTCAGCAACCCCGCTACTACGTCAATCCGACGCTGCCCAAGAAGGCGGGTGCCCACAACTTTGCGGTGCTCGGATATTCGATCTCGCCGAGCTCGTCGGGGGCGGCGGCGAACGAGGCCGTCTCTCTGAAGCAGGCCGGTTTCAATGTCGCCTATCTCGACACCTCGCTGCCGTTCGGAACGGTGAACGTCACCGCCACCGCCCTGCAGATGAAGGCGGCCGGGGTCGACAGCATGGAGGCGGAGATCGACGGCAACACCGAGCTCGCCCTCATCACCGCCGGCGAGCAGGCCGGGATCAAGTGGAAGTACGTGGTCTTGGCCACCGGATACGGGTCGGCATGGCTGAGCAACCGCACCGCGGTGGCCGAAAGCCAGCACCTGTACTTCGGGGTCCTGCAAGTCCCCGTCGAGCTGCACACGCCGGCGACCATCGCCGAGCAGGCCGCCTTCAAGAAGTACGCCGGCTTCACCGGGGTCCCCGACTTCGGGTGGTCCGAGGGATGGGAGACAGCTGGTCTGTTGATCGAGGGCCTTCAGGTCGCGGGAAAGAACCCGACCCGGCAATCCTTCATCACGAACCTCCGCAAGGTGACCAGCTGGAACGACAACGGGCTGCTCGCCGAGCCGATCAACTTTGAGCACACCACGTCGCCAGGTACGAAACTCTGTGGCTATACCACCGAACTGATCGGGCACAATTTCGTCCCCACCTCGACCAAGCCGGTGTGCTCGAACCTCGTCCCGGGAACCTGATCACCCGGGACGAGGTTGCCTGTGCACTCGGCTGGCGTCCTTCGTCGCGGCGGTGCGGCTGACGGCTCACAAGCTCGGGGCACCGGCGTTCGTCGATGAAACCGAAAGGCTCATGCTCGGGCACTTGAGTTCGCCTGAGTGCGTGGTGGTTGCGCCGCGCCACAACTCGAGCGGACCGCCTCGGTCGAGGACGGCCCTCAGCTCGGGCGGCGAGCAGCGCCCCGTCATCCGTTGACCACCACCCGGACCCTGCTGAGGTTCAGGGATCGGGCGAATGGAGTGCCGGAGTTGCGCTCACGTTGGGAGGCAACCCGAAGCGCCGGAAAGTAGGTCCCCGGTTTTGAATAGGCGTGGGTGGTGGCCACGCCAGAGGTTTCCGCGGACAGATCGCCGAGCTCGGCGGCGTCCGAATACGTGCCCAGGCCCTCGAAGTCCCACTTTGCCGACACCACTCTGCCCGGGGCGGGCGGCACCTCGATGTGTGCGGTGAACGTCACGGCTTCGCCCACGGCCACGTCGGCGCGCTTGGCGCCGTTCACCTCCAGGTCGACCACGGGTTGGATGCCCTTGCGGTGGACAGCCGACGCCGGCACACGCACTTGGCCGTCCTGCACCCGGTAATCGCTGGTGGGCGGCGGGGCGAGCCCTTGCTCGACCCATGCGCTCAGCTCGCGTAGGGCGTACTGCACCGTGCCCGAGTAGGCGACAGCGTGCGTCTGTTGCGTCTCAGTCGTCGGGTCCGTATGGTTCGCGTTGTCGACGTACCAGAGCCGGTACTTCTCGTCGACGTGGGATCCCTCGGCCGCTTCGACCTTCTTTCGGTACCAGTCGGCCTGCCACGGCAGAGCGTCCCCATCGTGCAGGCACTCCACCA
>DAIUEV010000050.1:0-17580 GCA_036844945.1 Acidimicrobiales bacterium | reverse complement strand
GGCGGCGGGGGCACGCTCTCGAGCCCCCCGGCGAATCCCGGAGGTGGTGGCGGCGGAGTGGCCGCCGTGACGGCCGGGTCATTGAACCCGTACCCCGGCGCGGCCTGTGGGGCGTCGAAGTCGAAGTCGGCCGGGGACGCCAGGTTGCCGCTCGGTCCCCACGAGCGATCGATGACATCGGGCATCGGTGCCGGCTGCTCGGCGAGGTCCGCGACGAATCCGGTGGGCGGCGGAGCGGCCGCCAGCGGCTCTCCGAAGCCCGGAGGGGGCGGGGGCACCGCCGCGAGCGGGCCGAATCCGGCCGGAGGGGCCGGGGGCGCGCTCTCGGTCCAAGCGGGCGGAGCGGCGAACCCGATGCTCGGGAAGTCCTCGGCGATCCCCGGTGAGGCGGCATGGACGGGCGCGGCATCGAACGAGCCCCACCCGCTCGGAAGACCCTGGTCGGGCACCGACGGCTCGGCGCCCGACCCGAAGGAAGGCAGGGCCGGCGCCATCTCGAGCCTCGTCCCGAAACCGGGCGGCGGGGGAGGCACAGCGAACTCGGCCGCGATTCTCGCCTGCGCCTCCTTGGCGGCACGACGGCCGCGCAAGAGTCCGCGGCGCTTCGGCGGCTCGGCCGCGACCGGGAACGGCATTGCCGGCGCCGCGAGCGGCTCGAAGAAGGAGTCTCCGGCGGGCGGGGCGGCCCAGGGGTCCGTGGCCTGGTAGCTCGAGCTGTAGGCGTCGACCGCTACCGCCGGGGGATCGACGCGTTCGGGGAGCGGCTGCAGGGCGGCCACGACCGGACCGACGACCGAGAACGAAGGCGGCGCCGGGGACACAGCGTCGATCGGCGAACCGAGTGCCAGCGTCCGGCCAGTGCGGGCAGCGATCTCCGGAGGAAGCGCCTCGTGGATGCTGGCGACGAAGCGGGCCAGGTCGGCATGTGAACGCTCGAGCGTCGTGAGCCGTTCCAAGACTGCGTCCCAAGGCGGCGCAGAGTTGACGCTCGCCGGTTGGACGAGATTTGGGTAGTCATCCCTGCGGCGGCCGACCGGCAGGTCTTGCATCGACATCGATTGACTCCTCCCGACGCCTGCCCCGCGGCGTCCGCCGTGCGAGTCGCCACCCCTGGCGCAGGCTCTCAGTGTCGGGCTTAGCTGAAACCTGCGGTGACGACCTATCGGTGAGCGTACCGGACACCCCTGGTGATTCTGTGGTTATTCGTGCCTGGAAAGTGCCTGGCCAAAGCCCAAAAAGAAAGATCTCCGACCATCCGCGAATCGACCCTGCGCGAGCGTTACCTTTTCGGACGAGCCCATTGGGCTCGTCATGCATTGACATATACGGAGCTGTATCCACCAGGGAGGATTCAGTCATGGAAGTAAGTAACATGCCGCGGCTCGTGCGTGCTTTGCGCCGGGCTCACGACCAGAAGAAGAACCGAGCTGAGCTCGAGGGTGCGGAAGCAGGTTTCACCCTTATCGAGCTCATGGTCGTGCTCTTGATCATGGCCATCCTGCTCGCCATCGCCATCCCGACTTTCCTCGGGGTGAAAGGTGGGGCGCAGGACCGGGCCATGCAGAGCGACCTGACCAACGCGCTCACCTCGGCCAAGGCTGCTTATGCCAACAGCGGTTCGTACGCGACGACCCCGGCGCTTGAAGACGCCGCGCTGTCATCGGCGGAGCCGAACCTCACCTTCACCGTCGACACGGCTCCGCCCACGAAGGGCACCAACACCATGTCGGTCGGCGTCTCCACTGACGGTCAGCAGTTGGTCCTGGTCTCCTACTCGGCCAGTGGCACGTGCTGGGCAGTCGAGGACAACGAGGGGGCAGCGACGGCGGTCACCCACACCCCGACCACGCTGGGCGTGGAGTACGCCTCCTGGTTCGAGTCGGTCGCTGCTTGCCAGGTGAGCACGATTCCTGCGTCCCCGGCAGGGGCCTGGAACTCGGCCAGCTATCCGAACGTCTAGTCCAACGAGGAGTGACGCCCGCGATGTCGGCGGGCGGTGATGTGAGCGGAGGAGGGTCTCGCTTCGGCGAGACCCTCCTCCCAGATCTGGGCTCTGATCAGCTTGAGATGGAGGCAAGCACATGACCGAGGTCGGCGCGGGCCTAGCCCGTTCCTCGATGTATGGGACGACTGCGTCGGCACGAATCGGAGTGGCGCTCCGTCGGCGGCTAGTGCCACTGGCGATGATCGGCGCACTGGTCCTCGTCTCGTTGCTCTACAGCTTGTTGTGGGGACCGGTCGTGGCACATCACTCCTATTGGGTCGTGCCCGGCGACCTCTGGGGCACCTTCCGGACTGCCCAGTTCGTGTCCTGGGGGGATATCGGCGACCTGTACAACACCGGCGGAGGGCTCGTGAGCCTTCCCGGCATCAGCGTTGTCCTGGCGCCGGCTGCGCTCCTGATCGACCACCTCGGTCTGTCGATCGGGTTCCCCATCGGAATACAGCACCCGAGTGCCTGGTTCGTACTCGGACCCTACGAGGTCGGCCTCGGTGCCCTCGTTCTGGTTCCCCTGGACTCACTCGCCGAACGTTTGGGACTCGGACGTGGGGCACGGAACCTCTCCACGTTCGCAGAAGCGGCCGTGCTGTTTCCGGTCCTTGCAATCTGGGGTCACCCGGAGGACTCGATCGCGCTTGCCCTCGCCATTTGGGGGTTGGAGGCCGCGTTTGACGACCATTGGCGTCGAGCAGGTTGGCTGCTCGGTTTGGCGCTCGCGACGCAGCCACTCGTGGTCTTGATCGTCCCGATCGTCGTCGGCCTCGCCCCGAGCCGCGAGTGGCCGAAGCTGGCGCTCCGGGGCGTCCTGCCGAGCGCGCTCCTTGTCGCGATCCCGCTTGCGGAGTCATGGCGTCAGACGACGACCGCCCTTCTCAAGCAGCCCAACTATCCAAGGATTGACCACGCGACCCCGTGGTTGGTGTTCGCGCCGGTCTTGTCGCGGACGCGGTCCATCGTGGTACCGCACTTCGGCCAACTGAAGCTGGCGGGAGGTACCGAGCGCTTCACGACGAGCCTCGTCCATACGGTCGCCGGCGAAGTTGTCGCGGCCGGACCGGGACGGCTGATCTCGATTGCGCTCGCGTGTGGACTGGGCGTTTACGTATGGCGCCGGCGTCCGGGTCAAGAACAGCTCGTGTGGCTGTGCTGCGTCGCGCTCGGTTTGCGCTGCGTGTTCGAGGCCGTCATGGACCCCTACTATCTCTGGCCGCCGCTCGCCCTTGCGTTTGTCCTCGTGGTCCGGCGCTGGCCCCGGTTCGCGGTGGCCTGTGCCGCGTCCGCCGCGCTTACGTGGTGGAGCTATCGACACATTGGGCCGTGGGAGTGGTGGCTGCCGGTCGTCATCCTTCTCGGCGTCGTGGTCGCCGCGGCTTGGCCCGCCACCAAAAGGCCCGAGTCACAATCGGAAACCCTCGTCGACGGTTCGGCCCGTCGACCGGTGGGTGCCGGGGTCTAGCGGATCTCGTCGGGATTCAGCAGCGTGCCGGCGATCCGACCGGTGGGCCGGAGTTCGTCGGATCGAGTGGATCGCGGGCTGCCCCGCACTCGGATGCCGCCACGGGGGCGGTAGGTGCCGTAGTCGTGGTGGTCGACGCGTGGCCACCGCTTGGTGTCGCCGTGACCGGTGGGCTGGCCGTCGGTCCGCCGCCGCACGCCGCAGCGAGCACGCCGACCAGGAGGACGCCGAGGCCACGGACAACCGCCTCGGTCAGGCGCGGGGACCGTCTCATGGTGTCCCCGCGTGGGCCGCCGCCGGCTGGGCCAGGATTTCGAGGCTGAACTGGTCGTTCAGCACGGTGCCGCGATTGGTGTTGTTCCCGCCACCACTGATGCTGACGTTGGAGATGAGCGTGAGCCGCGGGAGCGCGTACAAGGCCTTGATGAACGCGAGTGTCTGGTCATAGGTGCCTGAGGCACTGATGGCGACCGGGATCACGCTCACGTTGCCAGACGCCTGTGCCGGCTGGGGGTCCACATTCGAGACCTTGATCCCGGTCGCCGTGGCTATCTGGGAGATGGCGGTGATGTAGTCATAGATGTCGGTGGTGGAAGGCACCGACGCCGTCAGCTTGGCCTGCAGGGCTTCGAACTTTGCCGACTCCCTGGAGTAGGACTTCAAGCGGGCCAGCCGATCTTGCAGCTGGACCTGCTCGTTCTGCGCCGCTTGCACCTTGACATTGATCGTCCCGACCTTGCGACCTTCTGGGAGGAAGAGAGCCACCATCCAGATCAAGATGACAAGGAGCGCCACGGCGGCGGCGATGAGCACACGCCGCTGCCGCAGCATTGAGATGACTTCGGCGTTCACTTTGGCGGCACCGAAAACTCGGAGATTCGTTGCGACCTTGCCCCGTCGAGGATGTTCAGGGTCGAGCTGAAGGTGACGACGTTGCCCTGTGACGCGCTGCTCTCGGTCACGCCTGCGGTGAGTGTCGGATCGTTGAGGATGGGTGACTTGGCCATTGACTGGCCCCACGTGGTCACGTCGGTCAAGGTCTTCGCCGAAACGCTCGTGGTCACGTTGCCGATCCCGCCGGTCGTCGGCGAGCCACCGGTCTGTCCGGGGATCGACGCCGCGACCATCGAGAGGTTCGACAACGTCGCGTTCGGCGGGATGTACTGGCCGATCTGGTTCAGGACGACCAGCCAATCGACTTCCTTGTCGAGGAACGGCAGGACCTGACCCGATTCCTTGACGACCGCGTTCCGCAGGACGAGGGCCTTGTCGTACTTGGGGATCTGGACGTTCTGAATGGTGGCGTTCTCCGCGTTGATGGCGTTGAGATGGCTCTCGGCGTCGTGTACCTGGAGGAACCGAAGCCCGGTCAGCCCGACGACGAGGATGGCGAGGACCGCGGCCGCCCGGACGAGGTACTTGTGCAGCCGCTTCTCGAGCGCACGGGTCCGGGCGGACTCGGGCAGGAGGTTGAAGGAGCGGCCGGCCGGGTCGGGCAGCGCGAGACCCATCGGTGCAGCCACCACCGCATCGACCTCGGCCACCTGTTCTGCCGTGAGGGGGAGCTCGGAGAGGTCGACGCCGGACAAGGGCGAGGCGATCCCAACCGGCACGCCCGCCGTGTCCTGCATCATGCTGAGGAGGCCGGCGGAGCGCGTGCCACCTCCGGTCAACTGGATCCGCCCGACCGGTTGGCGCCCTGGGAGCGAGGCGAAGAACCGGATCGAGTTGTGGATCTCGCTGACGAGGTCCCGCACGGCGCGCTCGCACGCGCCAGCTGCCAGGGTGTCCTGGGCCCCCGGGAACGCGAGGCGCCGCTTGGCCGCCTCGGCGTCTCGCAAGGGGATGTCGAGCGCCCCCGCGATCGCCTCCGTGATCGTCTCTCCGCCCCTGTCGAGGGTGCGCACGAACTGGAGGTTCCCCACCACGTGCACAACGATCAGCGTCAGGCCGGCGCCGATCGAGACGACCGCCTCGGGCATCTGGAAGCGCGGGTCGAGCACCGCGCGGGCCAAGGCAGCGGTCTGAAGGTCGATGGAGACGGGCTCGAGGTCGGCCGCCTCGAGTGCCGCCACGAGCGCGTCGATCGAGTCTGCGTGGGCGGCTCCCACGAGCACCCGCAGCATCGGGGGCCCTTCGGGACTCGCGACCTGGGCGATCACCTTTGACGAGAGGACGGTCTCGTTCATCGAGAACGGGATGACCTCGTCGGCCTTGAAGCGCACGGCCGAATCGAGCTCGGACGGCGGAAGGAGCGGCATGTCGATCTCGCGGATGATCGCTCGCAGCCCGGCGAGGCCCACCCGGACCTGGCGACTGCGGAACCGGCCCTCGTGCCAGAGCCGTTGGAGCGCCTCGGTCAGCTGCGCCTGGTCGCGGACCTCGCCGTGGACGACACACCCCCCGGGAAGACCGACCTGGCCGAAGTTCCCGAGGACTGGGCGCCGACCCTCCTCGATGGTCAGCTCAACCGCACGGATGGCGCTGGTCCCGATGTCCAGACCGATGCTCTGGTGTGCCATCCGGCCCTTCCGGCCCCCTGGGGGTTCCCGGGGCGTCGCACGCACGGGAGGCTGTGCTGCACTCCCCGCTCGGCGAGCCCCTCTTCGTCTGCGGTCGGTCGCCCGCCTGGCGACGCCGTTGAACACTATTTGGGGGTCCTTCGAAAACCGCGGATGGGCTCGCAGCAGCGGGCCAACACCCGGGCGCCGATAACCTGGCCAGGCACATCTCAGAAGGAGGGGAGCCACGAGGTGACCACCCTCTCGTTCCACGTGCGCTCGGGCATCGACGGCTCGATCGACGTCTCGATGGCCGAGCTCGGGGGCAGGCCGGTCGTGCTGGCCCGCTCGTCGTCGGACCGCCGCCGGGGCGCGCTCGGGCGGGCGGACGGGGAGAGCCTGGCCGCGGCGGCCCGCCTGGCCCTGCGGCAGCGCACGGCCTTCGTGATGGTGCTTTCCTCGAGCGGCGCGGATGTGTCCGAGGGCGTCGACGCCCTCCACGGCTGGGGCACCGCCGCCGCCGCCATCGCCGCCTGCTCCGGGACGGTGCCCGTGCTCGCGGCGGTGACCGGGCCCGTCCTCTCGGGGCCGGCGCTGATGCTCGGGCTCTGCGATGCCGTCGTCATGAACGCCGACGCGGTGGCCTTCGTCTCGGGGCCCTCGATGGTCGCCCAGTTCACCGGGGTGGAGGTGGGTCCCTCCACCCTCGGCGGGGTCGGCATCCATGCGCGTTCGAGCGGGCTGTGCGCGATCGAGTCCGACTCGCCGCTCGACGCGCTCGCCGACGTCTTCTCCTACCTGCCCGAGCACACCGACCGCCCCGCGCCCGTGGTCGAGACCGACGACCCGGTGGATCGGGTGTCACCCGAGTTGCGCGACCTGGTGCCGATGCGCGACTCAGCCTCCTACGACGTCCGCGACGTGGTCACCCTGGTGGCCGACCACGGGGACCTCCTCGAGCTGTGGCCCCGCTGGGCCCCGCAGCTGGTCACCGGGTTCAGTCGGATCGGCGGCATCCCCATCGGGGTCGTGGCCAACCAGCCCCGTTCGCTGGCCGGCACCCTCGACATCCCGGCCTCCCAGAAGGGGGCCCGCTTCGTGCGGTGGTGCGACGCGTTCAACCTGCCGATCGTCACGTTCGTCGACACCCCCGGGTTCCTGCCCGGCAAGGACCTCGAGTGGCGGGGCATGATCCGCCACGGGGCCGAGCTGGTCTTCGCCTACGCCGAGGCGACCGTGCCCCGACTGGCGGTCACCCTTCGCAAGGCGATGGGTGGGGCCTACATCGTGATGGACTCGAAGGGCCTCGGCAGCACCCTGTGCCTGGCCTGGCCGGGCGCACAGCCGGCCGTGATGGGGGCGCGCGGCGCGGTGCAGATCCTGCACCGCTCGGCCGGGCCCGAGGAGCGGGCCGAGCTCGAGGCGGACTACGCGGCCCGCTTCCTCGCCCCCTGGGAGGCGACCGAACGCGGCTTCTACGACATGGTCATCGACCCGGCCGACACGAGGTGGGAGCTGGCCCGCGCGTTGCACAACGTGTCAGGCCGGCGGGAGCGCCTGGTCGGCCGGAAGCACGACTCGGGCCCCATGTGAAACTCGGCCTCTGAACAGGGAGAATGCTCGACGGGACGGCGTTTGCGCCCGTGAGCAGGGCTCCTTCAGAACGTCACCGAATCGCAATCGGGCCGAGGTGGATTTGTCGCTCCCCTCGGGCAAGATCGATGTGTGGAACAGACCCCCCAGGTTCCGCTGGTGCTCGAGTCGTGCCACAGCACATGGCTGTTCGACACCGGCCGCATGCGCTTCCGCCGCATCTTGAAAGGGTTGAATCTCGACGCCCGGAATGCCTCGACCGCGTGGCGGCCGTACTTCGGGCTCGAGCTCGATCCCTACTCGGAGTCTTTCGTCGTCATGCTCAACGCGGAAGGCACCCGGCTCCTCCGCTCGTGGCGACACGTCGAGCACTGCCCGCAGTGCGGCGGAGAGGTCACCGCAGAGCTGTCCCTCGACGAGCTCCGCGCCGCCTCGCTCGCCTGACGCCGACACCCGCGACGACCGCGCGCTCAGGGCCGAGGGCCGCGAGCGTCCCTCGGTTCACGGGAGGGTCAGACGTAAGCTAGAGCGTCGTGACCCCGGCCGAACTCGTGCGCTTGCTCACGCTTCTCGATCAGTGGGAGGGCTCTGACCTGCACCTGAAGGCGGGGGCGCCGCCGCGCATGCGGATCAACGGCGAGCTGCGGACGCTGGTCGACGAACTCCCGCTCGAACCTGAGGATACGGCCGCCGTCGTGGCGGCGATCACGCCGCCACGCATCGCCGAGGCGTTCAACCGGCACCACGAGGTGGACTTCGCCTACTCGGTGCCCGGGCTCGCCCGCTTCCGGGTGAACGCCTTCTACCAACGAAGCACCGTCGCGCTCGTGTTCCGGCGAGTGCGCTCCGCGCCGGCGACCCGCCAGGAGCTGGGGCTTCCGGAGGTCATCTTTGAGCTGGCCTCCGAGCAGCGGGGGCTCGTCCTCGTCACCGGCCCGACCGGCTCGGGGAAGACGACCACACTCGCCTCGATGGTCGACTACATCAACCGCACCCGGGCCTGCCACATCGTCACCATCGAGGACCCCATCGAGTACCTGCATCGCGACCAGCTCTCGGCGATCGAGCAGCGCGAGGTCGGGTTCGACACCGACTCGTTCGCCACGGCCATGCGCGTCGTCCTGCGCCAGGATCCCGACGTGATCCTGGTCGGGGAGATGCGCGACCGGGAGACGGCCTTTGCCGCCCTCACCGCGGCGGAGACCGGCCACCTGGTGCTCACCACGCTTCACACGATCAACGCGACCGAGACGATCTCGCGCATCGTCGACTTCTTCCCGCCCCACCAGCAACAGCAGATCCGCGTCTCGCTCGCCGGTTCGCTCCGCGGGACCGTGGCCCAGCGACTGGTCCGTCGGGCCGACGGGACCGGGCGCGTCGCGGTGCTCGAGATCATGGTGGCGAACGGCCGGATCCGGCAGTGCATCCTCGACGCCGAGATCACCTCGGACATCGAGCAGATCGTCGCCGAAGGCGAGTACTACGGGATGCGCACCTTCGACCAGTCACTCGCCAACCTGATGGAAGAGGGTGTCGTGACCCTGCAGGAGGCCCTGGAGGGAGCAAGCAACCCGCACGACCTGCGAGTGGTCCTCGAGCGACGAGGGCTCGTGCGCACCGGGACGTCCCCGGTCCCCTGAGCCGTCGTCAGCGGGCCGCGATCGCGCCCGCCATGATCGCCGTGACCGCCACGATCGCGGCGCCGGCCGCGGGCCGGACCCGCCTCCCTGCGCCGGTCGCGACGAGGGCCCAGAGGGCGAGGAAGGCACCGACGGCTAACCCACCGCCGAGGGCCATCCAGCCGGCTCCCCATCCCCAGGCGAGCGCAGCGGCAGGACCGGGCGACGTCCTCACGGCCGAGCCGCGCCGGGCCAGCCACGTCGCCGCCCATCCGAGTACGCCCACCGCCGCGCCGATCGCCGCCCAGCCGAGCCTGCCCGTCGAGTCGCCGGCGAGCGAGACCGCCACCAACGTCGCCGCGAACGCCAGCGCGACCACCTCGAGGACGAAGGGCACCGGCATCCCGTCGAGGTCGATGGCCGCGATCGCCACGGTCACGGCGACCAGCGCATCGAGCGGCGCGAGCGGGGGGAGGCTCGGGAGCGCGAGGGCGAGGCCGACGAAGAGGACCCCGGTGGCGAGCTCGACCGCCGGATAGCGGACCGGGATCGGCGTCCCGCAGTGCCCGCACCGCCCCCGCAGGCCGACCCAGGAGACCACCGGGATGTTCTCGAGCGCGCCCAGCCGGGCGTCGCACACCGGGCAGTGCGAGGGCGGCCGGGCGATCGACATTCCGCGCGGTACGCGGTGGACGACCACGTTGAGAAAGGATCCGATGACGAGCCCGGCCATCCCGCTCGCCACCGTGGCCAGGACCCGGGTGGCCTCCGATTCCATCGCCAAGGGACTGTAGTGTCCGCGTCGGGCGCGAAGGTCCTGGTCGGAGGCGAAAACCGGCCCCGACGGTCCCCCAGTTCCCCGGGGGCCAAACCTAAGCTGATTCGGCATGGCTCTGCCCGGGTCAGGGAACCGGGATGAGCGTGGCCGAGGGGAGGCCATGCCTGAAGCGAAAGGCCGTCGGCCGATTCCCCGACCAGGTGAGCGGGGCGCTGGCCGGGCCGCGAGTGCGAGGACTTTGGCAGGGTGACAGACACCGCGACCGCATCGGCCCGACGCTTGGCCGACGACCACAACCTCCGGTTCGTCGACCTCACCAACACCGCGCTCGCGCCCGGCGCCGAGACGATCCTCCCTGAAGGTGTCGCCCGTAGGCATCACGCCGTGCCCATGGGCCGACGCCTGGGCACCCCGGTCATCGCGATCGCCGATCCGGGTGACATCGTGGCGATGGACGACCTCCGGGCCGCCCTCGGCCGCGAGTTCTTCGCGGTGGTGGCGCGGCACGACCAAATCGAGCGGGCCATCGACCGCCTGTACTCGCCCGACAGGGCCGAGCAGTTCACTGCCACGGCCAGCCCGAACGGCGACGCCGCCCCGCCGCGGGTGGAGGCCAAGCCGTTCAGGGGGGTGCCGCAGCCGGAGTGGCCGACCGCGGCGCCGCCCCGAATGGAGACGAAGCCGTTCACCGGGGCGCCGGTCCCCGAGGTCCACCAACCGCGCCATGCGGCCCCGGCGGTCGCGCCGCCGAGCACTGCCGATACCACCCCCTGGGCCCCCCCGTGGACCGAGCCGGCCGTGCCCCAGGTGCCCGCCACACCGGAGTCCCCGCCCCCGGCGAGACAGGAGACCCCGCCCGATCCGGAGGCCACGTCGACACACCCGCCTCAGGCCGGGCCGCAGGCGCCCCCCGTCGTCGCGCCGACGCCCCCGCCGCCGCCCGGCTTCGGCGACCTGGCCGCCGCGGGGCTGGCCCTGGGCGCGGAGACGCCCCCGAATCTCCCGCCTGACAGCCCGCCGCTGGCCCGACTGCTCGTGGGCTCCGGTCGCGTCTCGGAGATCGAGATGCTGAGCGCCCTCGAGCAGATCCGCGCGTCCGGCGATTCGCTGGCCCGGTGTCTGTTCAACCGCAAGATCGCGACGGAGGACGACCTCGTGTGGGCGATGGCCCAGGAGGTCGGCCTCGAGTTCGTCGACCTCAACCAGGTCAACATCGACCGCTCGGCGGTGTCCCTCATTCCCCAGTCGACGGCGGAGCACCACATGGTGCTCCCGATCGCGTTCGAGAACGGCGTCCCCGTGGTGGCCATGGCCAACCCGACGGACGTGTTCGCGATGGACGACCTCCGCACCATCATGGGGAGCAACTTCAAGCCGGTCGTCGCGACCCGGTCTCAGCTCACCCACTTCAACCGGATCTCGCGCGACTCGACGGTCGAGGTCTCGGCCATGGCCCAGGACGCCGCCGCGCAGTCCTGGGAACCGAGCGAGCTCGAGAACATCTCGACGGTCGTGGAGGACGCCCCGATCGTCCGCTATGTCAACCTGCTCATCCTCCAAGCGCTGAACGAGCGCGCCTCGGACATCCACATCGAGCCGAAGCCAGGCGCCCTCAAGATCATGTTCCGCATCGACGGCGTCATGCACGAGGCCTCGACCGCCTCGCCGAGCATCGCCGCGGCGGTCGTCAGCCGGCTGAAGGTCATCGGGGACATGGACATCACCGAGCACCGGGTCCCGCAGGAGGGGCGCGTGTCGCTGTCGGTGAGCGACCGCCAGATCGACCTGCGCATCCAGACCCTCCCGAGCGTGTTCGGCGAGACGGTGGTCATGCGGGTGCTCGACAAGTCCCAGAGCCTGCGCTCCCTGCCCGAGCTCGGTTTCGCCTCCGACACCCTCGAGCGGTTCGCCCAGTGCTACAGCAAGCCCTACGGCGTCATCGTGGTCACCGGACCGACCGGGGCCGGCAAGACGACCACGTTGTACTCGACCCTGATCGAGATCCTCACCCCCGAGAAGAGCGTCGTGACCGTCGAGGACCCGGTCGAGTACCAGATCGACGGCGCAACCCAGGTACAGATCAACCCGAAGGCCGGGCTCACCTGGTCGACGGCCCTCAAGTCGATCCTGCGAGCCGACCCCGACATCGTGCTCATCGGCGAGATCCGGACGACCGACACAGCGATCATCGCGATGGAGGCGGCCCTGAGCGGCCACCTGGTGCTCACCACGCTGCACACGAACACGGCGGCCGCGACCCCATTGCGGCTCACCGAGATGGGCATCGAGCCCTTCCTCGTGACCTCGGCAGTCGCGAGCGTGCTGACCCAACGGCTCGCCCGAGTGCTGTGCATCGCCTGCAAAGAGCCTTTCGAGGCCTCCGAAAAAGACTTCTACGCGGCTGGCTACAGCGAGGCCGACGTCGAAGGCCTCGACATCACGACCCTGCACCGCGCCGTCGGCTGCCGGAGCTGCGCCCAGACCGGCTACCAGGGCCGCATGGTCCTGGCCGAGGTCATGAACGTCACCGAGGAGATCGACCGGATGATCATCGAACAGGCGTCCATCGCCAGCATCGAGCGAAAGGCATGTGAGCACGGGATGCGAACACTGCGCGCCGACGGACTGCTTCGGGCGGTCCAGGGTCACACGACCCTCGAAGAGGTGCTCCGGGTGGTCATGTGAGCCCCGCCGCGAACGCCAACCGGGCTGAGTGGTCCCGCCGTCTCGCTCGCGCGCTCGTCGCCGGGGGCTTCGTGTCGGACCAGTCGGTCGGGGCCTACCTCGTGCAGGCCACCGAGAACAACTTCCCGCTCAGCGTGATTCTCGTCCAGCGCGAGCCGCAGCTGAGCGAGGTCGTGCTCAACACGCTCGGACAGCTCGCCCGGATGCGGGTGGTCGACCTCGACGTCGAGCCGCCGATCGGCGAGGTGCGCCAGCTGCTTCCGCCGATGATGGCGCTCGAGCACCGCGCCATCCCGCTGCGCGTCTCGGGCAACCAGGTGGTGACGGCATTCGCCGAACCGCCCGAGCCCGAGGACGTCGCCACGTTGTCGTCGGTGCTCGGACACGAGATCGTGCCGGTGCTGGCGAACCCGCTCGTCGTCGACCGGATGGTGCAGCCCGCCGAGGCGAACGTCGGTAACGGCCGGGGCCTCGCCCCGGTGGCCCCGCCGCCCGAGCCGATCGGCCTCTACGAACGGCCGCCGACGGCCGAGCCGAGCGCGCCGCGCCACGCCCGGCTGGACGACCCGCCGGTGCCACCGGTCCTCACCCCGGTGCCGCCGCCGGAGGACGGGGTGCGCGGCCTCACCCCGCCACCGCCGACCCCGATCCTCACGTCGGTGCCGCCGCCCGGCGACGGGGTGCGCGGCCTCACCCCGCCACCGCCGACCCCGATCCTCACGCCGGTGCCGCCGGCCACGGTCGAGCGCGGCCTTTCCCGCCACGCCGGCGACGCGGTGCCGCCGCTTCCCCCGCCCCCTCCGCCGCCCACGCTCAGCTCGGTGGCGACCGGGGAGCTGGCGATCGAGGACGGGGCGCCGCCGCTCGCCGACACGCTCGGGGGCTCGGCCTCGTTCCGCCGGCGACGGGCGAGCGACGTCGGGTTCCGCCTGCACATCGACGACCTGCTCCGCTACGTCGTCAACGTCGGCGCGTCGGACCTCCACCTCTCCGCCAACCTGGCTCCGACGGTCCGGCTCCACGGCGCCCTCCGGCCCATGGAGGACATCGAGCCGCTCGACGGCGAGACCTTGCAGGAGATGATCTTCGGGGTGCTCCCGGCGAGCAGCCGGGAGCGCTTCGAGGCCGACCACGAGCTCGACACCTCGCACTCGGTCGCCGGCGTCGGGCGGTTCAGGGTGAACGTCGCGCTGCAGCGGGGGACGGTGGCGGTGGCACTCCGGCCGATCCCCCACGACATCCCGCAGTTCGACGACCTCGGGCTGCCCGAGTCGGTGAAGTCGTTCACGGATCTCCGCCGCGGCCTGGTGCTCGTCACCGGCCCGACCGGGTCCGGGAAGTCGACTTCGCTCGCCTCGCTGATCGACATCATCAACAGGCTGAAGCCGCTCCACATCGTGACCGTGGAGGACCCGATCGAGTTTCTCCACCACCACAAGCGGTCGGTCATCAGCCAGCGTGAGGTCGGCTCGGACACCGCGTCATTCTCCGAGGCGTTGCGACGGGTGCTGCGCCAGGACCCCGACGTCATCCTGGTGGGCGAGCTTCGCGACCTCGAGACCATCTCGACCGCCCTCACGGCCGCCGAGACGGGGCACCTCGTGTTCGCGACCCTGCACACCCAGGACGCCCCGTCGACCATCGACCGCATCATCGACGTGTTCCCCCCCAGCCAGCAGGAGCAGATCCGCATCCAGCTGGCCTCCTCCCTCCGGGGGGTGGTCACCCAGCAGCTGGTGCCCATCGTGGACGGGACGGGTCGGGCGGTGGCCGCGGAGGTCCTCGTGTGCACGCCGGCCATCCAGAACCTGATCCGCGCGGCCAAGACCCACCAGATCTACTCGCTCATGCAGACCGGGTCCCAGTTCGGCATGCAGACGATGGACCAGGCCCTGGCCAGGCTCGTCGGGGGTGGGGTGATCTCGGTCGACATGGGCCTGGACCGGTGCCGTGACGAGGAGGACTTCCGCAACCACATCCGCGGTATCGCCTGAACAGACCCGTAGCGTCTCGGCGAAGGAGCGGTCCCTCCAGGGGAGAGAAGTGACGTGAGCACGACATTCGACTACAAGGTCCGCGACCAGATGGGAAACCTGGTCGAGGGCAAGCTCGAGGCCGACAGCATCCCGGTCGTCGTCAACCGGCTCCGGGAGATGGGCTACCTGCCCGTCTCGGTGACGCCGGCCAAGGGCAAGGGGCTGAAGACCGAGATCATCATCCCGGGGTTCTCCGACCGCGTCCAGCCAAAGGAGGTCGCCGTCTTTACCCGGCAGTTCGCCACGATGGTCGACTCCGGGCTCTCGATCAGCCGCTCGATCTCGGTCCTCGCCAACCAGGTCGAGAACAAGCACTTCGCGGCGGTCCTGCGCACGGTCCACGACGACGTGGACTCGGGCACCAACCTCGCGGCCGCATTGCGCAAGCACCCGAAGGTCTTCGACGACCTGTACGTGGCGATGGTGGCGGCGGGCGAGGTCGGCGGGAGCATCGACCTCGTGCTTCGCAACATCGCCGAGAACCTGGAGAAACAGGTCGAGCTCAACCGCAAGGTCCGGGGCGCGATGACCTACCCGATCATCGTGGTCTTCGTCATCACGGCGATCGTCACCGTGATGATGGTGGTGATCGTCCCCATCTTCAAGAAGCTGTTCGCAAGCCTCGGCGGAAAGCTGCCGCTCCCCACCCGGATCCTCATCAGCATCTCCAACACCCTCGCCAGCTGGCGGGTCGGGCTGGTGATCCTGGTGCTCGGGGCGGCGCTCTTCGGGTTCCTCCGGTGGATCAAGACCGAGAAGGGCAGGCGGGCCTGGGACGGCTTCAAGATGCGGCCCCCCGTGTTCGGCCCGGTCACCCACAAGGCCGGCTTGAGCCGGTTCGCATCGACGCTGTCTTCGCTCCTCGCGGCCGGCGTTCCGGCGATGGAGGCGCTCGACATCACGGCCCAAGCGTCGGGGAACGCGATCATCTCCGAAGCGGTGCTCGAGGTGAAGGCCCGGGTGCGCGAGGGCCACTCCTTCGCCGAGCCGATGAGCAGGCTCGACGTGTTCACGCCGCTCATGGTCCAGATGGTCGAGGTCGGCGAGCAGACCGGTGCGCTCGACGACATGCTGCAGCGGGTCTCGGAGTTCTACATGGACGAGGTCGACCAGACGGTGAGCAACCTGACCTCGATCCTCGAGCCGTTCCTCGTGGTGATCATGGGCGTGGTGATCGGGGCGATCATCATCAGCCTGTACCTCCCGATGTTCGACTACATCAAGCTCATCCACTGAACCCCCGACCCCGCCGCTCCCAGGCCGGGGGGCCGATGTGACGCCGCCCGGGGGGCGTGCTGAGGTGGCGGCGATGGCCTCCGGCGACGAGGGCACACCAGGCACCGCCGGGGTCAGCGTGTCGACGACCGAGTCCCCGGGACGGTCGCGGCTCCGGCGGGCGTGGCCGGTCATCCGGTTCGTGCTCGGCCTCGGCGGGGCGGCCCTCGTGGCGTGGGTGCTGAGCAGCCACACCGACGAGCTGTCGGGGCTCTCGTCGATCTTCGACCACCTGCGCTGGGGCTGGCTGGTGCCCGCCGTCGTGGTCGAGGGCGCGTCGTTCGTCTCCCTCGCCCTCGTCGAGCGCCGGCTCCTCGCCACCGGTGGCGTCGATGCCTCGCTCCGGACCCTGTCGGTGCTGACGCTGTCGTCCCAGGCGATCATCAACTCGGTTCCCGGCGGCGCGGCGGTGGCCGCCGTCTACGGGTTCCGGTGGTACCGGCGGCTCGGGGCGAGCGAGTCGCTGGCCGTCTGGTCGCTGGCGGCCACGGTCGTCGTCGGCGTGCTGTCGCTCGCCCTCGTGGCGGCGGCCGGGCTCGCACTGGCGACGAGCCAGGGCGCCACCTTCGACCTCGTCCCGGTCACGATCGGGGTCCTGCTCGTGGCGATCGCCATCGGAGTGCTGTTCGTCTACCGCCGCCCCCAGCGGGCCGTCGCCATGTGGCTGTTCCGGACGTCCCGCCGGCTCACCCGCCGCTCGCTCGCCGAGGCCGAGGCCCGGGCGGCCAGCCTCCTCGCCCAGATCGCCGGGTTCACCCCCTCGGGGCGCGACGTGGGGGCGCTGATCGGCTGGGGCATCGGGAACTGGGTCTTCGACTGTGCCTGCTTCGCCTTCAGCTTCCTTGCGGTCGGCGCCGGCATACCGTGGAAGGGGCTGCTCCTCTCCTACGGCGCCGGCCAGCTGGCGGCCAACCTGCCCATCACCCCCGGCGGGCTCGGGGTGGTGGAGGGCAGCATCACGATCGCGCTCGTGGCCTTTGGCGGCAGCCGCGTCAGCACGGTCGAGGCCGTCCTCATCTACCGGCTGCTGAGCTTCTGGTCCGAGCTGGTGGTGGGATGGGCGGGCGCGGGGTGGTTGGCTTTCGGGGTCCGCACCGGTCGTTGGCGCCGCCGGGTCCGCGGGGAGCACCTGGCCCTGGCCGTGACGGCCGCAGGGGACGAGCGGACGGGGGGACCGTGATCGGGCACAGCCCAACCAGCGGGACGGCTCGCCGGCGCCGAAGGCGCTGGGGCCGCGCCGCGCTGATGGCCGCCGCCGCGGTGCTCGGTGCCTCCTGCTCGGCCGGCCGCTCCAGCCTCGGGACGAGCGACGGCCCGTGCTACGTGGCGCTCCCGACCGCCACGGCCGCGGCGGGGAAGGGGGCCCACTTCGACGGCGTGCGGCTGATGAAGGTGACCTCGCTCGGCGGGTACCAGCTCCTCGTGCGGGCGCTCGCCGATGCCGGCGTCAACTCGGGCCGGGTGTGCCTGGTCGCCTTCTCCGGCAGCTTCTCGACCGCCTCGGTCTCGCGCCCGAGCGGCCGGCCCTCGGGCCACCTGGCCGTGGTGGTGCTGCGGTACCCGGGGGGCCAGCTCGTGTCGACGGTGCTGTTCCACCACCTGCCGACCCGCTTCGGCCACTCGCACCTCTTCTAG
>DAIUEV010000049.1:0-18072 GCA_036844945.1 Acidimicrobiales bacterium | reverse complement strand
CCTCCTTGTCGGTGATGCGCTCGCCGTGCTCGGGTGCGTCGAGGGCGACGGCCGCGTAGCCCCGGTGGCGCACGAGGCGCCGGGCGAGCCCGAGCACCTCAGGGGCGCGCTTGTGGACCACACCTCCGTGGCCGAGGATGACCGTCGGTCGAGGCCCGGTGGCGGCCTCCGGCAGCCAGACAATGCCCGGCACGATCTCCCCGCTCTCCACCTTCAGCCCGACCCGTCGCTCGACGACGCCGCGCTCGCAGACTTCCTGGACAATTTCCATGGTCCCGGCCCCTCTGGTCGAAATGGCTCCGAAGCGTACCGCCGGGCCCCTCGCCGGTGGCTTGTCCTTTTCCCAGCACCCGGACGTGTCCCTGGATCGCAGCCAGTCGCCTGACGTGGTTCTCCACCGATGCCCGGGAACCCCCCGATGGCACTCAGCGGTCCGGACGAACCGGAGACATCGACGTAGCGGTTGAGGCGCTCGAGGGGCCACCTAGGGGTGCCGGTGACCGTCCTCGCGCTCGGGTGTCGCCCGATTGACTTCGGGTAGGGAGCCCGGATAGCCGAGGAGTCTCAGGACGAACAGACCGATCCGACTCGGTTTCTTCGCTCGCTCCGCAGCCTTAGCTTCGGCTTCATGTCCACCGGTGACGTGGTAGTTGAACCCGGTGTAGCCCTGCCGATAGGGCCAACGCATCCCAAGAGCCTATTCAGCCATGAGACGGAGCTGCGGCCCGACCGAGATCTCTCTACTGGACCGTAAGTTCGGTTGAAATGTGTCGCTCGCGCACTTTGGCCAATCTTGCCGAGACCAAGAGTCGAGCGAGCCACCAGCCGGGGTCAACCTCTCCCTTGGCTCGGGAAAATCGGGCGGAAGTCGCTGCCGCATGGTGATTGTTGTGCAATCCCTCGCCGGCGACGAGCCACGCCAACCATTGGTTGTTGGTACCCAGATTGTCGTTGGGCCGCCTTCCCCACCAGTGGCCGATGCCGTTGACCGCCCCCCCGCCGAGGAGATAGGTCGCGGCATAAACCCCGGAGACGATCAATCCGGGCTCCCAACCAAGCAGGGCGATCAGCGCAACGATCCCGATCCCCAACCCAAGCAAGGCGTGATCAAAAAACCATCGATCCCATCGATCGGCAGGAAGATCACGCGCGTAGCGGGACACGAACACCGGGTCTCGGGCCACCCTCCGATACAACGCGGCGTTGCCGAACTGCACCATTGCGAACCCGAAGTAGAACGGCGAGTGGGGATCACCCTCGCGGTCGGTGAACGCATGGTGCTTGCGATGGACGGCGACCCACTGTCGAGGGCGCGTGCCCGTACCGACCCAGATCAGTACGCGGCAGACGGCGATCACCGCCGGAGACAGGGTCAGAGCCCGATGGGCAAGCGCTCGGTGGAGGTAGATGGACGTGATGAAGAACGAAAGCTGAGCAAGCGCAAATATGATCACCACGATCGTGATCGCTGTCCACGGCTCACCAAGGCTGCTCAGGCTGTTGGCGGTCATCTTGTCGTCAATCTGGGGTATCCCTGTCGTTCGATGGGCCCGTGTGACCGGGACGCCGGGGGTCAACTTGATTCGGCAGGTCGGATACTAAGACCCAACCGCGGTGGGGTGGGGAGTTCAGGGCTCGCCACGGATTCAGGCCGGTTTCCGCCCCTGGGCTGGCCCGGCGCCGGGCGTTGGACGGTCAGCCGCCCGTCTGGAGTGTCATCAAACGATCACGACCCTCACGCCGGCGCCAGTCGAACCCGAAAAATTGGTCCTCGGCCGGCGGCCGCCCGGCTCCAGCTTGTCCCGACGGGTCCGCCGTCCCTCGGTCTCGGCGTCATGGGGTCGCCCCAGCGAGTCACGTCGTTCGGGTCGCCCGAACGAGCACGCCGCGCTTGGTGAGGCACAACGGGAGCTCGGCCTCCTCGGCTCGCTCGGCCGGGATGTAGTTGTGGCGGCAGTAGGCCCGCACCTGCTCGCGGGTGGAGAGTGCGAAGAACTGGCCGTCCCAGCGCTCGGGCTCGGTCCGTTCGAACACCAGCGCCACGATGGTCGCCGCTTCCTCGGCGTCGAACGTGGACGGCGGATATCCCTCCGGGAGGATCTCGGGGTCGCTGTCCCGAGCCGCGGTCGACGCGTAGTAGCGGCCGGCCGGTCGGAGCACCCGGCGGGCCTCGCGGATCGCTGGCACCGGGTCATCCAGGTGGTAGAGGCACCACAGGTGGACCACCTCGGCGAAGGCGCCGTCGCGGAACGGCAGCGCCCGCATGTCGGCGACCACGAGCGGACGGAACGGGTTCGCCGCGATCTGGGCGGGCGAGGAATCGACACCGACCCAGGCAACGCCCGGCCCGAGCAGGGCGGCGAGACGGCCCTCGCCACAACCGACGTCGAGCACCGGGCCGCACAGCTCGGGGGCGATGTCGTGGTGGACGTCCTGCGGCACCTCGTGGGACCGCCAGCGATCGGGGTCCGAGTCGTAGTCGGGCGGGAGCGCCGACACCGGACCCCTACCCCCGCGCGGCCGCCCAGCGGACGAGCTCGAAGGGCTCGCAGCGCTCGAACGACGCGCCGGCCTGATGGGCCCAGTAGCGCGCCATGGTTTCCAGGTAGTCGTCGGAGAGATAGTGCCGGTGGGCCTGGGAGCGGTGCTCGCCGAGGGCGCGGCGCTTCCGGACGTGGCTCTCCTCGTCGATCTCCATGTAGGTCTGGGGCGAGAAGTTCCCCGGGGCGAGCGACGGGGACGGATACGCGAACACCGGGCCCTCGAACCGCCGCAACGCGATCAGCGAGGCGCGGCCCACTGCGGCGTGGTCCTGGTGGGTGTCGTGGGGGGAGAGGGTGAAGACCACGTCCGGGGCCACCCGGTCCACGGCCTCCGAGATGGCGTCGATGACCGCGGGGATGGCCAGCTGGGTGTCGGTGTGCTCGAGCACGGTCAGCTCGGCGCCGATCAGGGCTGCCGCCGCCACCGCCTCGGCCGTGCGCGCGTCGTGAGCCCCGCCGGCCTCGCCGGCCGACATGACCACGATGGCCCGCCGGTCGAAGCGCTGCAGGGTGCCGAAGCAACCGAACTCGACGTCATCGGGGTGCGCCCCGATGGCCAACGCGCCGAGCCCCGGACCGAGCGGGATCATCGTTGCTCCTCCGGCCACGGCCGGTAGACGCCGTCGGCGACCTCGTAGCGGAATCGGATCCCGTGCCGGCGGAGCTGGTTGCGGGCCGTCTCGGTGCGCTCGGAGACCGCCCCTTCGATCCGCCGCTCACTGAGGTGGAAGACCGCCTCGTCGAGCCCGAGCGTGCCCTGCTGGTCGTCGACGGCCGGCCGTCGGCCGGTCAGCCCCTCGATCTCGGCGGCCAAGGAGGCCAGCACCTTGCCCCGGGCGGTGGCGTCGAGCTGCCGCCGCGCCTCGCCGCGCACCACGGCCGGGACACCGGCGACGAAGGAGTTCGGCGGCACCTCGCCCACGATGACCGAGCCGGCCGCCGCCACGACGTCGTCGCCAATCACCACCCCGGGGTTCACCTGGGCGTGGGGGAGCCACACCCGCGAACCGATCACGACCGGCGCGAAGGTCACTGGGAATCCGTCCCACTCGGAGAGATAGGCCCCGTGGGTGAAGACCCGGGTGCCGATCCCGATGCCCACCTCGTCGCCCACCGTGACGCCGCGGGCGATGTTCAGCTGGCTGAAGTTGCCCAGGTGCAACCAGTGCCCGGCGTGCAGGTGGGCGTCCGGGTCGAAGGCGCTGCCCCCGCCGACGGTGGCGTGCTCGTCGATCCACCCCTCGCGGCCGATCCGCACCTCGGTTCCGAACACCCGGGCGTGCGCGTTGACCACCGTCCCGGGCCCGGCCTCGAAGGTACCGGCGTCGACCCTCGCCGAACGGTGGACGAAGACCCGGTCGGCCACCTCCTCGAAGTCGGGGCCCGGGCCCTTCACGTGCACCGCCGAGCGCGCCGCAGCAGGGCAGAGGGAGGGTTCACACGGGAAATGCTAGAAGATCGTCCTCCGGCGTTTCCCCACCTCAGGTGCGGAAGGGCTCGACGACGTCGGGATCGATCCCGAAGCGTCCGATCGCGTCGGCCACCTCGTCGGGGCCGGCCTTGCCCTGCTCGCACAGCGCCGACAAGACGGCGACCACCACGTGCCCGGCGTCCACCTCGAAGTAGTGGCGGAGGGCGGGGCGGGCGTCGGAGCGGCCGAAGCCATCGGTGCCGAGCGAGACGAACGGCCGCGGTATCCAGCGCGCGATCTGGTCGGGGACGGCCCGCATGTAGTCGGTGACGGCGACCACCGGCCAGTCGGCCGATCCGAGCTCGGCGGTGACGAACGGCTCGCGGCGCTCGGCGTGGGGGTGGAGCCGATTGGCCCGCTCGACGGCGATCGCCTCGTGCCGCAGCGCCGACCACGAGGTGGCCGACCACGTGTCGCACCCCACGCCCCAGTGCTCGGCGAGCAGCGAACGGGCCTCCTCGGCGGCCTGCCACATCGGGCCCGAGAACACGATGGTGGCCCGCCGCTGGTGCGACTCATCGGCGGCCCGGAATCGGTAGAGGCCGCGCAGCACCCCAGCCTTCACCGCGTCGCCCTCTGTGCCCTCGGGCAGGGCCGGCATCGGGTAGGTCTCGTTGTACAGGGTGATGTAGAAGAACCGGTCTTCGGGGTCGGGCCCGATGATCCGCGACAGTGCCTCGTCGACCACGATCGCGAGCTCGTAGGCGAACGCCGGGTCGTAGACGCGGGCCGCCGGGTTGGTCGAGGCGAGCAAGGGGGATTGGCCGTCGTCGTGCTGGAGGCCCTCACCCTGCAGGGTGGTGCGGCCGGCGGTACACCCGGCCAGGATCCCGCGGCCGCGCATGTCGCCGAGTGCCCAGGCCAGATCGCCCACCCGCTGGAACCCGAACATGGAATAGAAGAGGTAGACCGGGACCATCGGCCGTCCCCAGGTCGAGTAGGAGGTGGCGAGGGCGATGAAGCTCGACATCGCGCCCGCCTCGGTGATGCCCTCCTGGAGCACCTGTCCCTTCGTGCTCTCGGCGTAGCGGAGCGGGAGGTCGGCGTCGACGGGGGTGTAGCGCTGCCCCTCGGGGGCGTAGATCTTCTTCTCGGCGATGATCGCCTCGAGGCCGAAGGTCCGGGCCTCGTCGGCGACGATCGGCGCGATCGCCGGCCCGACCGCGGGGTCCCGGACCAGGTTCCTCAGCAGCCGCGCGAAGGCCATCGTCGTGGACACCGCCTGACCGCCGGACCCGGCCAGCAGGTCGGCGAAGACCTTCGGGTCGGGGACCCTCGGGGGGCTGGGTCGCACCACTCGGGAGGGCACCGGACCGTTCAGGATCTGGCGCCGGGCCATCAGGTACTGGTGCTCCTCGGACCCGTCGGGCGGCCGGTAGTAGGGGGGGAGGTCCGGCTCGAGCAGGGAGTCGGGGATCTCCTCGGCGAGGTAGAGCCGGTCGCGCAGGGCCAGCAGCTGGGCCCGGGACATCTTCTTGATCTGGTGGGTCGCGTTCCGGGCCTCGATCTCGGGCCCGAGGGTCCAACCCTTGATCGTCTTGGCCAGGATGACGGTGGGCGCGCCGCGCTGCTCGGTGGCGAGCTTGTAGGCCGCGTAGAGCTTGTGGTAGTCGTGCCCGCCGCGCGGGAGCGTGCGCAGCTCGTCGTCGCTCAGGTGCTCGACGAGGCGCCGGAGCCGCGGGTCCGGACCGAAGAAGTGGTCCCGGATGTAGGCGCCGGACTCGGTCGCGTACTTCTGGAACTCGCCGTCGACCGTCGTGTTCATCCGGTCGAGCAGGACGCCATCGACGTCTCGGGCGAGCAGCTCGTCCCAACGCGAACCCCAGATCACCTTGATCACGTTCCACCCGGCGCCGCGGAAGACCGCTTCGAGCTCCTGGATGATCTTCCCGTTGCCTCGCACGGGCCCGTCGAGCCGCTGGAGGTTGCAGTTCACGACGAAGACCAGGTTGTCGAGGTGCTCGCGGCCGGCGACCCCGAGAGCGCCGATCGACTCGGGCTCGTCCATCTCGCCGTCGCCCACGAAACACCACACCCGGCTCTCGCTCGTGTCGACCAGCTCGCGCAGGTGCAGGTACCGGTTGATGTGGGCCTGGTAGATGGCCCCGATCGCGCCCAGCCCCATCGACACCGTCGGGAACTCCCAGAAGTCCGGCAGGAGCCGCGGGTGCGGGTAGCTCGGCAGGCCGTTGCCCCCGACCTCGTGGCGGAAGTTGTCCAGCTGTTCCTCGCTCAGGCGGCCCTCGACGTAGGCGCGTGCGTAGATGCCCGGGGAGGCGTGGCCCTGGATGTACACCTGGTCGCCGGCCGCGCCGCTGGCCTTGCCCCGGAAGAAGTGGTTGAACCCGACCTCGTAGAGGGAGGCGGAGCTCGCGTAGGTGGAGAGATGGCCGCCGATCCCCTCGGTGCGGGCGTTGGCCCGGGTCACCATGACGGCGGCGTTCCAACGGATGAACGCCCGGATCCGGCGCTCCACGTGCTCATCGCCCGGGAACCACGGCTCGTCGGTGGCCGGGATCGTGTTCACGTACGGCGTCGACACCGTGGCCGGGAAGTCGACCTGGAGGCTGCGGGCCCGCTGCAGGAGCTTCATCAGCAGGTAGCGGGCACGGGTCCGGCCGTGGGTGTCCACCACGGCGTCGAAGGAGTCGAGCCATTCGTCGGTCTCGGCCGGGTCGATGTCGGGGACTTGGTGCGAGATCCCGTCGAAGAGCATGTCCCCATGTTCGCGCCCTGCCCGCCGGCGCCGAACACGGAGCGCAGGGCCCGTCCCATCGCCCGGGCCTCGGAGTCCTCCGTAGTAGGCAATGGGCCTGATGCGGGAAAGCGGAGAGCCGACCGTCGTCTACACCGACGGCTCCTGCCTGGGGAACCCCGGGCCGGGCGGGTGGGCCTGGGCCATCCCCGACGGGCGGTTCGACAGCGGGGGCGACCTCCGGACCACCAACCAGCGGATGGAGATCACCGCTGTGCTCGAGGCCCTCGGTGCCCTCGGCCCCCTCCACGAGGTCCCCGAGGTCGTGGTCATGAGCGACTCGACCTATGTCGTCAAGTGCTTCCAGGATCGCTGGTGGGAGGGGTGGCGCCGCCGCGGCTGGCGCAACTCGGCCGGCAAACCGGTGGCGAACCGGGACCTCTGGGAGCCGCTCTTCTCGTTGACCCTCGAGTCCGACCGGCAGATCTCGTTCCGGTGGGTGAAGGGGCACAGCGGCGACCGTTGGAACGACTTCGTCGACGAGCTGGCGGTGGCCGCCGCCACCCAGATGCGGGGCATCGGGTAGGCGGTCCGGCGTGCCGAGTGGAGGGCCACCAGCCTGGCCCGTACCATCCGACGCATGGAACTGACCCACAACTCCGCCCTCGTCACCGGTGGGGCCTCGGGACTGGGGGCGGCGACGGCTCGGGCGCTCGCCGAGCACGGGGCGAGGGTCGTCGTCTTCGACCGCAACGGTGACGGTGCCAAGCAGGTCGCCGGTGAGATCGGTGGCGAGGCCTTCGCCGGCGACGTCACCGACCCCGACGACTGCCAGAAGGCGGTCGACCTGGCCGTCGAGGGGGGAACGCTCCGGGTCGCGGTCAACTGCGCCGGCACAGGCTGGGTGGGCCGCACCATCAACCGCGACGGCACCCCGCACGACCCGACGGCCTTCGAGTTCATCCTCAGGCTCAACGTCATCGGGACGTTCAACGTCATGACGCGGGCCGCCGCCGCGATGGCGAAGACCGAGCCCACCGAGGACGGCGAGCGCGGGGTCATCGTGAACACTGCGTCGGTGGCGGCGTTCGACGGCCAGATCGGTCAGCTCGCCTATTCGGCGTCGAAGGGGGCCGTGGTCGCCATGACGCTGCCGGCCGCCCGCGACCTCTCCGTCGTCGGGATCCGGGTGATGACGATCGCGCCCGGCCTGTTCGACACCCCGCTCCTCGGCACGCTCCCCGAGGAGCATCGCAAGGCCCTCGGTGAGTCGGTGCTCTTCCCCAAGTTGCTCGGCGCCCCGGCCCAGTACGGGCAGCTGGTGGTCGACATCGTCTCCAACCGCTACCTGAACGGCGAGGTCATACGGCTCGACGGCGGCCTCCGGATGCCGCCCAAGTGAGGACCGGCCGATGAGGTACCGGGAGTTGGGCGGGGTCCGCCTCTCGGCGGTCGGCCTCGGCACCTGGCAGTTCGGGTCCCGCGAGTGGGGATACGGGACTTCGTACGCGACGGTGACCGCACCCGAGATCCTGGGGCGCTCCCTCGACCTCGGCGTGAACCTGATCGACACCGCCGAGATCTACGCGTTCGGCCGCTCCGAGCGGATCGTGGGCGAGGCATTGGGCGATCGCCGGGGCGAGGCGTTCGTTGCCACCAAGCTGTTCCCGATCCTCCCCATCGACCCGGTCGTGACCCGCCGGGCCCGCCTGAGCGCGGGACGGCTCCGGGTCGAATGGATCGACCTCTACCAGGTCCACTGGCCGAACCCGGTGGTGCCGTTGTCGGCGACGATGCCGCCGCTCGGGCGGCTGCAGCGCGAGGGCCTCATCCGCCATGTCGGGGTGTCGAACTTCTCGCTTGGCCAGTGGCAACGGGCCGAGGAGCTCCTCGCGGGGCCGGTCCTCTCCAACCAGGTGCGCTACAACCTCCTGCAACGGCGCATCGAGCGCGACGTCCTCCCCTGGGCAGAGGAGCATGGCCGGGTGGTCATCGCCTACAGCCCGCTGCAGCAGGGCCTGCTTTCGGGCCGCTACGACCCGGACCACCTGCCCAGCGGGATGCGGGCCAACAGCCCGGAGTTCCTGCCGGAGAACCTCCGGCGCCTCGAGCCGTTGCTCGGGGTCCTCAGGCGGGTGGCCGAGGCTCACGGCGCAACCCCGGCCCAAGTCGCGCTCGCCTGGTGCCTGCACCGGCCCAACGTGGTGGTCATCCCCGGGGCGTCCTCGGTCGAACAGGCCGAGTCGAACGCGGCGGCGGGCGACCTCGAGTTGAGCGACGACGAGCAGGCGGAGCTGACCGCGGCGTCGGACGCGTACGAGCCGGTCCCGCGCACAGAAGCGGTCCAGACCATCGCCCGACGGGCGGCCGAGCGGCTCGGCGGCCGCGTGAAGGGCATCGCGGCCGGACTGCGCGCTTAGTCCGCAGGATCCGCCGACCGACCCCGGTAGGGTGGGCGAACGCGGCCGACGCGGTCGCGAGGTGTTTCGGGGTCGAGGTCGAGACCTGAGCTTCGGGACCCCGGACCGGGGAGGGGCGAGGCCGACAGAGGAGCGGGAAGGTGACGACCACGGGGGCACAGTTCGACGTCGTCGTCATCGGAGGCGGCCCGGGCGGCTACGCCACCGCGCTGTATGCGGCCGCCGCCGGGCTCTCGGTGGCGATCGTCGAGCGCGACAAGGTCGGCGGGACCTGCCTGCATCGGGGGTGCGTGCCGGCGAAGGAGTTCCTCGAGACCGCCTCGGTGTACCGAAGCGTCAGAGGATCGGCCGAGTTCGGCATCACGGTCGGTGAGCCGACCCTCGAGTTCTCGGTGAGCCAGTCGCGCAAGAACGCGGTCGTCGACCGTCTGTTCCGGGGCCTGGCCGGGCTGTTGAAGGGCCGGAAGGTGACAGTGCTGGCCGGCAACGGGACCCTTCTCCCGGGTCGGCGGGTTCGGGTGACCGAGGGTGTCGACGCAGGAACCGAGATCGTCGGGAGGGCGGTGGTGCTGGCCGCCGGTTCGGTGCCCCGGACGCTGCCCGGTCTGCCCGTTGACGGGCGGAGCGTGGTGACCTCCGACGAGTTCCTCGATCTCGACCGCCTCCCGGAGTCGGTGGCCGTCATCGGCGCCGGGGCGATCGGCTGCGAGTTCGCTTCGCTCCTCTCCGACCTCGGGGCCCGCGTGACGCTGGTCGAGGCCCTCGACGCGATTCTCACCGGCTGCGACGCCGACGTGGCCGCCGTGGTCCACCGGTCGTTCCGCAAGCGGGGCATCGAATTCCGCCTCGGCGCACAGGTGAAGGGGTTCGTTCCGCGCCCGACCGGGCCGGGCGGCGTGCTGCATCTCGCCGAGGGACCCGAGATCGAGACGGACATGGTGGTGGTGTCGGTCGGGCGACGGCCCCGCACCGAGGGCCTGGTCGCCGAGGGGACGGCCGTGGTGATCGACGAGCGCGGGTTCGTCGTGGCCGACCGCTACCAGCGGACCCACGAGCCGAGCGTGTGGGCGGTGGGCGACGTTGTCGGAGGGACCCCCCAGCTGGCCCACGTCGGGTTCGCCGAAGCGATCGTCGCGGTGAAGTGCATGCTCGGCGAGCCCGTGGTGCCGGTCGACTACGACCGGGTGCCGTGGGCCATCTACTGCCATCCCGAGGTCGCGTTCGCCGGACTCACCGAGGACCAGGCCAAGGCGCGCGGCCTTGAGGTGGTCGTCAAGAAGGACCCCTTCGGGGGAAACAGCCGGGCCCAGATCCTGGGTGACACCGAGGGCCTCGTGAAGGTCGTCGCCGAGAAGGCGCCCGACGGCGGCGCGGGGCGGATCGTCGGGGTGCACATGGTCGGTCCGTGGGTCACCGAGCAGCTCGGCGCCGGCTACCTGGCCGTCAACTGGGAGGCGACCCCGGCCGAGGTCGCGCAGTTCATCCAGCCGCACCCCTCGCTGTCCGAGACCTTCGGGGAAACGGTGCTCGCTCTCACCGGAAGGGGGCTCCACCTTGGCTGACGTGACGATGCCGCAACTCGGAGAGACCGTGACCGAGGGCACGATCACCCGATGGATGAAGTCCGTCGGCGACCAAGTCGACCGGGACGAGCCCCTCTTCGAAGTCTCGACCGACAAGGTCGACACGGAAGTCCCGTCACCGGCCTCCGGCGTTCTCACCGAGATCGTGGTCGCCGAGGGTGAAACGGTTGACGTCGGCACCCGTCTGGCCGTGATCGGGGACGGCCCGGCCGCCGCCGCCGCTCCGGTCGCGCCGCCGCCGCCGGTCGCTGAAGTCCCGGTCGCGCCGCAGCCGGCAGCCGAAGCCTTCGCGCCCGCACCGGCACCACCTCCGCCGGCAGCCGAAGCCCCACAACCACCACCGCCGGCGCCCCCGGCTACGGCTGCACCGGTGCCCCCGCCGCCGCCCCCGGGCTTTGCCGCCAGCGGGCCCGGCATCCCCGACGGCGCCCCGGCCGACAACGCGATGTTGTTGTCACCGATGGTCCGCCGGCTGCTGGCCGAGAATGGGATCAACGCCGCACAGATCCGGGGGACCGGCCTCGGGGGCCGGATCACCCGTGAGGACGTGCTCGACTACATCGACGCCCAGCACCCAAACGGCGGGCCCGTCGCCGCCCCCCAGGCGGCGACTGCGCCCCCGGCCGCACCGCCCGCCCAGGCGACGCCCAGCCAGCTCCCGGCGAGTGCCGCCCGGACGCCGGTGCCGAGGGCAGGCGACCAGGTCGTCCCGTTCTCCAACGTCCGCCGCCGCACCGCCGAGCACATGGTGCGGTCCAAGGCCACATCGCCCCACGCGTTTATCGCGGCCGAGACCGACTTTGAGAATGTCGAGCGGGTCCGCCGTGCCCACGGGGAGCGGTTCCGGGCCGAGGAGGGGTTCTCCCTCACCTATCTCCCGTTCGTGGCCCGCGCCGCCGTGGAGGGGTTGCGCGACTTCCCCAACCTGAACGCCTCGGTCGCCGACGACGCCCTCGTCGTGCACAGCGAGGTCAACCTCGGGATCGCGGTCGACCTCGACTACGAGGGTCTGATCGTCCCGGTGATCCACCGCGCCGAGGAGGTCACGCTGCGCGGGATCGCTCGCCGGGTGCGGGACCTCGCCGACCGGGCCCGAACGCGGCAACTGAGCGCCGACGACATCACCGGCGGCACGTTCTCGATCACCAACGACGGGCCGTTCGGCACCTACTTCACGGTGCCGATCATCAACCAACCCCAAGTGGCGATCCTCGCCACCGACGGGATCAAGCGCCGCCCGGTGGTGGTCACGACCACCGACGAAAGCGAGTCGATCGCCATCCACTCGATCGGCGTGCTCGGCGTGTCGTGGGACCACCGCGCGGTCGACGGGGCCTACGTCTCCTCGTACCTGCGCAAGGTCGGCGAGATCCTCGCCAGCCGCGACTGGGCCGCCGAGCTCTGAGCGTCCCGTGTTGCGGGTCCGCCGGCTCGGCACCGTCCCCTACGAGGAGGCCTACGCACTCCAGCGCGCGTTGGCGATGCGGGCCCGCGACGACTATCTCGTCGT
This sequence comes from Acidimicrobiales bacterium, assembly GCA_036844945.1. Classification (GTDB taxonomy): domain Bacteria; phylum Actinomycetota; class Acidimicrobiia; order Acidimicrobiales; family RAAP-2; genus Palsa-461. The sequence continues at coordinate 5,850 of DAIUEV010000049.1, read as the reverse complement.
CCTCGAGCATCCGCACGTCTTCACGATGGGCGTGCGGGCCGACCCCGCCCACATCCTGGGCGACCCGGCCGTGCTCGGGGCCTCGGTCGTGTGGACCGACCGCGGGGGCGATGTCACCTACCACGGGCCGGGCCAGCTCGTCGTCTACCCGATCCTGACCGTGCCGGACCGGCCGTCGGCCGGGCCGGACCACGTGCACCGACTCGAGCAGGTGGTGATCGACGCGCTCGGCTCGCTCGGGGTGGGCGACGCCGGGCGACTCCCGGGCTATCCCGGGATCTGGCTCGGTCCGCTCGGGCCGTCCCCGGCCAAGGTCGCCGCGATCGGGGTGCGCACCCTTCGGGGCGTCGCCGGTCGGCGGACCCTGCACGGGGTCGCGCTGAACGTCGCGCCCGACCTCTCGATGTTCGCCCAGATCATCCCGTGCGGGATCAGCGACCGTCCGGTCACCTCGCTCGCCGAGCAGGGCCTCTCGTTCACCATTGACGAAGTCGCCGACGCGGTGGTCGGGAGGGCCGTCGCCGAGTGGGGGCCGGGCGCCGCCGACGACCGAGCCGTGACCCCGCGGCGTCCGACCGCCACCGGCCCCGGCGTCCCGGTCGAGCGCCCGGCGCTGCGACGGCTCCGGCAGGCCGGGGTGGACCCGTCGGCCGGGCTCGGGGTCTCCGATCGCAAGCCGGCCTGGCTGCGGGTCCCGGCCCGGATGGGGGAGGACTACCGGGCGGTGGCCCGGACGATCGGCTCGCTCTCGTTGGTCACGGTGTGCCAGGAGGCCGGCTGCCCGAACATCTACGAGTGCTGGGCCGACGGCACCGCGACCTTCATGGTCAACGGGTCACGCTGCACCCGGGCCTGCGGGTTCTGCAAGGTCGACACGCGCCACCCGCTGCCGCTCGATCCGGGCGAGCCCGAGCGAGTGGCCGAGGCGGTCGAGAGGATGGGTCTCGTCCACGCCGTGGTGACGTGCGTGGCCCGCGACGACCTGGCCGACGGTGGGGCCGGCGCCATCGCCGAGACGGTGGCGGCCATCCGGCGCCGCCGGCCCGGGACCACGGTCGAGACGCTGATCTCTGACTGCAAGGGCGACGCCGCCGCGCTGGCGCTCGTGTTCGACGCCCGCCCCGACGTGCTCAACCACAACATCGAGACGGTGGCCAGGCTGCAGCGGGCGGTGCGGCCCTCCGCCGGCTACGCCCGGAGCCTCTCGGTGCTGGCGCGGGCGGCCGACGCCGGCCTCGTCGTCAAGTCCGGGCTGATGGTGGGCCTCGGCGAGGAGGAGGACGAGGTGGTCGCAACGCTGGCCGACCTGGCCGCGGTGGGGGTGCAGATCGCCACGGTCGGCCAGTACCTGCGCCCGAGCGCCGGGCACCTGCCGGTGGCGCGGTGGTGGCGGCCCGAGGAGTTCGACCGCCTACGAGCGGTCGGCCTCGCCTTCGGCCTTGCTCACGTCGAGGCCTCGCCGCTCACCCGGTCCTCGTACCACGCCCGCGACGCCGCCGACGCTGCGCGCGCGGGGGCCACGTCCGAGTTGGGGGTGGCCCCGGCCTGAATCGGCGGGTGCACAATGGCGACCCTCGACCGGCTTGGGGCCGGTCGGGTTGACTCAGTTCCGGGTAGTGGGTCACCTCGACCCTCTGCGAACTTTTCGGCAGGTCCGGAGACCAGTTTCTCGCAGCCCCCTACCAGGGCACCGACGGCTCACGCCGTGTGGTTCACGCTACTGAGAGGGTGTGACCGGACAGCTTCAGTTGCGCTTCGCCACGTGCTGGGTCCAGTTCATGCCGTCCCAGTAGCGCAACGTGTCGGGGGCCCCGGCCGGGTCGGGCAGCCAGCTCGCCGGCGTGCCGGGCGGCGGCATCGAGGGAGCGGCCGGCGCCGGAGGGGGCGGTGGGGGCGGTGGCGCGGCCGGGGCCCCGCCGAACTGGCCTCCCCCGCCGAACCCCGCGAAGGGGTCGGACTGGCCGAACGAGTTCCCCATCCCCGTTGGCGCTTGCAGCGTGCTCACGTCGCTGTAGTAGGAGGCCGCCGACGGCGTGCTCATCGCGTGACCGCCCTTGGCCGGCCGGCTGTTGCGCCGGTAGAGCACGAGGATGGTCCCGAGCAAGATGACCACGACCGCCAGGATGAGGATTTCAATCATCTTCGTGCTGGACGAGATCGCCGCCAGCATCGAGAACCGGTGAGTACCCACGACGCGAACGGTACCGCTCCGACCCTGGGAAAACGGGGATATCCGGAGCGGCGCGAGCCCCGGGCCCAGGTGAGAGGGCCGGCCGGGACGCCAAGGGGGCCGGTCCGACTCGCCTCACAGCCTCGTCGGCCGGTTCAGGTGATGAAGTACTTGGCCCGGGGGTGGCTGCAGATGATGGCGTCGGTCGTCTGCTCGGGCTCCAGCTGGAAGCCCTCCGAGACGCTCACGCCGATCCGCCCGGCGTCGAGCAGCGCCACCACCTTGGCGTTGTCGGTGAGGTCCGGGCAGGCCGGGTAGCCCCACGAGTACCGGCCGCCCCGGTATTGCTGGCGGAACAGCCCGGTCATGGTCGGCCCGTCCTCGTCGGCGAAGCCGAGCTCCTCGCGGATGCGCCGGTGCCAGTACTCGGCCAGGGCCTCGGTCATCTCGACCCCGAGCCCGTGCAGGAACACGTAGTTCTGGTACTCGTTGGCCGCGAAGAGGCGGGCCGCCTCCTCGGAGACCCTCTTGCCCATGGTGACGAGCTGGAAGCTGGCCCAGTCGCCCTCGTTGGCACCGACCGGGCGGAAGAAGTCGGCGATGCAGAGCCACGGCTCCTTGGTCTGGCGCGGGAAGCTGAAGCGGGTGAGCTCGCGGTCGCGCCCCTCGTCCTCGTAGATCACGAGGTCGTCGCCCTCCGCGTTCGCCGGGAAGTGGCCGTAGACGACCTGGGGGAGGAGGAGGTCGGCCTCCTTCGCCCGGGCCAGCTGCTCGCGCAACACCGCCGAGACGCGGATGCGGAACTCGGGGTCGGTCTCCTCGGTGGCCTTGTCCGGCCGGAACCCCCACTGGTTGCGGAACAGCGACGCGAGGTTCAGGTACTCGGCGATGTCGTCGAGCGGTATGCCCTTGGCCACCCGGGAACCTTGGAACGGCGGCTTGAAGAGCGGGTTGTCGGTCGCGACCTCGGGGGAGCGCTCCGGGGCGCCCTCGGGTCGCGGTTTGACGACCAGCCCGGAGCGGGCCGGCACCTTGCGCTCGGAGATCTCGCGGCCGAACTCGGGGTCCTCCGTGCCGGCCTTGATCTCCATCAGCCGGTCCATGGTGCGCAGTCCCTCGAACGCGTCGCGGCCGTAGAAGACCCGGCCCTCGTAGATCGTCCGAAGGTCGCGCTCGACGTAGGTCCGGGTGAGGGCCGCCCCCCCGAGCAGGATCGGGATGTCGGCCAGGTGCCGGTCGTTCAGCTCCTCGAGGTTGTCCCGCATGATGAGGGTCGACTTGACGAGCAGGCCGCTCATGCCGATCACGTCGGCCTTGCGCTCCTCGACGGCCGCGATCATCTCGCCGATCCCGACCTTGATCCCGAGGTTGACCACCTCGTAGCCGTTGTTGGTGAAGATGATGTCGACCAGGTTCTTGCCGATGTCGTGCACGTCGCCCTTCACGGTGGCGAGCACGATGGTGCCCTTTCCGCCCTGGTCGAGCTTGGCCATGTGCGGCTCGAGGTAGGCGACCGCCGTCTTCATCGTCTCGGCCGAGGACAGCACGAAGGGGAGCTGCATCTCGCCGGATGCGAAGAGCTCGCCGACGGTGCGCATCCCGGCCAGGAGGAAGCTGTTGATGATGTCGAGGGCCTCGACGCCGCTCGACAGCGCCTCGTCCAGGTCGGCCTCGAGGCCGTTGCGGTTGCCGTCGACGATCCGCTGCTCGAGCCGCCCTTCGACCGGCATGTCGAGGTAGGCGTCGACGGACGACGAGGCCACCGTGACCCCCTCGAACAGGCCGAGGAGCTCCTGCAGCGGGTCGTAGCCCTCCTTCCGGCGGTCGTAGACCAGGTCGAGGCAGACCTCCCTCGCCCGCTCGTCGATCTTGGACAGGGGCAGGATCTTCGAGGCGTGCACGATCGCCGCGTCGAGCCCCGCTTCCACGCACTCGTGGAGGAACACCGAGTTCAGGACCTGCCGGGCCGCCGGGTTGAGCCCGAACGAGACGTTGGACAGGCCGATGATCGTGGAGACCCCGGGCAGTTCCGCCTTGATCCGGCGGATGCCCTCCAGGGTCTCGATGCCGTCCCGCCGGCTCTCCTCCATCCCGGTCGACAGGGGCAGCGCCAGGGGGTCGAAGAAGAGGTCCTCGCGGGCGAGCCCGTAGCGATCGACCGCGATCGCCGCGATCTCCTTGGCCGCCCGCACCTTCCAGTCCGCCGTGCGGGCCTGGCCCTCGCCGTCGATGCAGGTGCAGACGACCGCCGCGCCGAACGTGCGGGCGAGGGAGAGGAACGAGTCGAGCCGGGTCCCCGGGCCGTCGCCGTCCTCGAGGTTGACCGAGTTGATGATCGGGCGCCCTCCGAGCCACTGCAGCGCCGTCTCGGCCACCGGGGCCTCGGTCGTGTCCACCATGACCGGCACGCTCGACTGGGTGGCCAGCCGACCCATCAGCTCGCCCATGTCGGCGACGCCGTCGGCGCCGGTGTAGTCGACGCACACGTCGATGACGTGTGAGCCCTCCTTCACCTGGTCCCGGGCGATCGCCACGCACGTGTCCCAGTCGCCGGCCAGCATCGCCTCGCGGAACTGCTTGGAGCCGTTCGCATTGGCCCGCTCGCCGACGACGAGGAACGAGGTGTCCTGGTGGAACGGCATGGCCGAGTAGATCGAGGCCGCCGCGGGCTCGGGGGTCGGGCGCCGCTCTGCCGGGACCGCACCCGCGCAGCGCTCGACCACCTTGGCCAGGTGCGCCGGGGTGGTCCCGCAGCACCCGCCGACCGCCCGCACGCCGAACTCGGTGATGAAGCGGTGGTGGTGCTCGGCCAGTTGGTCCGGCGAGAGGTCGTAGTGCATGGCACCGTCGACCACGCTCGGCAGCCCCGCGTTGGGCTGGCAGGAGATCGGCACCGTGCTGTTGGCCGACAGGTGGCGAAGGGCCTCGCCCATCTCGGCCGGACCGGTCGCGCAGTTGAGCCCGACCACGTCGACCTGCATGGCCTCGAGCGTGGTGAGCGCGGCGGCGATCTCGGTGCCCGGCAGCATGCGCCCGGTGAGCTCGATCGTGACCTGGACCTGGAGGGGGACCTGGGTGCCGTGGGCGGCCATGGCGCGCCGGGCCCCGTTGATCGCCGCCTTCGCTCCGAGCAGGTCGTAGACGGTCTCGATGAGGAGGAGGTCGACCCCGCCCTGGAGCAGCCCGATCGCCTGCTCCTCGTAGGCGTCGCGCAGGTCCGCGTAGGTGATCTGGCCGAGCGTCGCGAACTTGGTCCCCGGGCCCATACTTCCGGCCACCCAGACTGGGCGGGTCGGCGTCGCGTACTCCTTCGCGACCCGCACGGCCAGCTCCGCGGCTGCCCGGTTCAGCTCGGTCGCCCGGTCCGCGATCCCGTATTCGGCGAGCACGACCCGGAAGGCCCCGAAAGTGTTCGTCTCGATGGCGTCGACGCCGACGTCGAGGAACGACCGGTGCAGGCCCTCGACCAGCTCGGGGGCGCTCACCGACAGCACCTCGTAGCAGCCCTCAAGCTGCGGCCCGCCGAACGCGTCGGGGCCGAGGCCGAGGGCCTGGAAAGTCGTCCCGGCCGGCCCGTCGAAGATCACCACCCGGTCGCGCAGCGCCTGGAGGTAGCTCGAGGTGGCCGGATCCAGGCGGCCGAGAGGCGCGTCGGAGGCGGTCATGGGCTTCCCAGGGTA
>DAIUEV010000048.1:0-18445 GCA_036844945.1 Acidimicrobiales bacterium | reverse complement strand
CTCGGCGGCGCGGGCAGCGTGGGCAGGCCAGGGAGGCCGCTCGGCGGCGCGGGCAGGCTCGGTGCGCCCGGCAGGCTCGGCAGGCTCGGCGCCGAAGCAGGCGACACGCACAGCTTGAGGCCGCTACCGGAGGCCGTCAGCGCCCCACCGCCGGCCGGCGAACTCACCTGACCACCGCCGGCCGCTGAGACCGGGCTCCCGGTCGCCGGAGGCGCCGGTGTCGCGAAACAGGTCGCCCCAGTCGGAAGTGACGTCGGCACCCCCGGCAAGGAGGGCACCGAAGCGGCGCCGGCCAACGAGGCGGGGGCGCCACCGGACAGGGCTCCTCCGGCCACCAGCGCTACCGCCGCTAAGCCGGCCGCTCCACCCCCCAGCCGGAGGATTCGGGTTCGTCGCATTGTTCCCCTTTTTTGTCGAGGTCGCCGGCTTCCCGGCGACTCCATCAGGGAGGAAACGCCCAGGAAGGAGCCGTCTTGCGGTCGGATTGCCATTCTTTGATGGCAAGGATCCGGATCGGGCATCTCCGATGGGCGGGCGCTCGGAAGTGTGCCCCTTCCAGGGCGGACGCTCCGTCGTCCCCGCCCCGAGCGACCCGGCAACGCGCGGTCGGCTGCACATGGCGGCCTCGGCGAGCCGAGAGGTGAGCGCCACCTGGATCCTCGATGGCGATGTCGGGCCTACGACGCGCTCGCCGCCCGGCTCTGCCGCGCCGATACCGTCGTGCGCGACATCTCGCGGCGTCGATGCGCTCGAAGGATCCCGGTGAGCGAGGCCCGGGCGTCCGGGGTGGGCCAGGTTTCGAGCAGCGTGAGGAACTCCTCGACGAACATCGGCGCAGCGAAGAGATGCCCCTGGGCCACGTCGACGCCGAGCGAACCGATGCGAGCCAGGTCCTCGGGCGTCTCCACCCCTTCCGCGACCACCGTCAGTCCGAGGTGGTGTCCGATGTCGATCACCGACCGGAGCACGAAACTGTCGGTCCCGTGGGCGCCGGTCAGGAACCCTCGGTCGAGCTTCATCTCGTCGAGCGGCAACTCGGACAGGTAGGCGAGCGAGGAGTAGCCCGAGCCGAAGTCGTCGAGGCTGGTGCGGATCCCACGAGAACGCAGCTGGGTCAAGCTGGAAATCCCGAGGTCACGGTCAGCGATCGCTGAAGCTTCGGTCAACTCCAACGTGAGCGCTCCTGCGGGGACCGACGCGGCGCCGAGCCAGTTCGCGACCTGCGCCGAGAAGGACGGATCGGCCAGGTCCCGCGCCGATAGGTTGGCGGCCACCGAAAGGTTCGGGCTGGCCACACGCCATCTGCACAGTTCGCGCAGCGCAGCGGGGATCACCCAGGCGGTGATGTCTCGGACGAGGCCGCTCGCCTCGGCAAGCGGGAGGAACGTCGCCGGACCCAGGAGACCGAGACGGGGATGTTCCCAACGCACGAGCGCCTCCGCGCCCACGATCTGTCCGGTGGTGAGAGACACCTTCGGCTGAAAGCACAGGCGCAGCTCATCGGAGGCGATGGCCCGCTGCAACTGGCCGAGGAGCCCCGGCTCGACCTGCGGCGAGGCGTCCATCGCGTTTTCGTAGAGGGCGACGCCGATCCCGATCCGCTTCGCCTCGTACATGGCCCGGTCAGCCCGTTGCACCAGCCGGTCGGCCTCGTGGCCGTGGAGGGCGGTACAGCTGATACCGACGCTGGCCCGGAGCCAGTACGGTCGGCCGGAAAGCACGAGCGGCTCGCTGATCGCCTCGAGCACTCGGCGGGCCGCCACCTTGGCCCCCTCGGGTCCCCCGCCCGTGGCAAGGATGGCTGCGAACTCGTCGCCCCCCAGCCGGGCGACCACGTCCGCCCCGCGCAGGGTGTGGCTCACCCGACGGGCCACCTCGACCAGGATCTCGTCGCCCACTGCGTGGCCGAGCGTGTCGTTCACCTCCTTGAAGCCCTCGAGGTCGAGGACGAGCACCGACATCGGGACGCCGGTGCGCCGGGCGATCGAGACACAAGTGCGGAGCTTCTCGTAGAAGGCAATCCGGTTGCCGAGGTTGGTCAGCGAGTCATGGGTCGCCTGGTGGGTGAGGGTCGCCTCGGCCTCCACCCGCTCGGTAACGTCGTGGAGGTTGGCGACCAGGCGCGCCTCGGGCACACCGTGCAGGGCGGTGAAACTCACCTCGATCACCCGCCAGGACCCGTCGGCCCGGCGCAGCCGGGCGATGACATGTGTGGTGCCGCCCAGTTCATCGGCCTCGACTGAGGCGTTCCGTAGGGCAGTGAGGTCATCGGGGTGGATCAGTCGAGCGATCTCCGAGGCGTACCCGACGTGACCGAGCATCGCCTCGAACGAAGGGCTTGCGAACGCAACCCGGCGGTCGGCGTCGAGAACGACGATCGGATCGCTGGTGCGCTCGATGAGGCCACGCCACCACGCCTCCTGAGTGGTCACGGTCTCGGTGAGCCGGTTGGCGTCCTCGCGGGCGCGATCGAGCGCCAGGGCCTCCCGGCGCAATTCGAAGACCGGCACACTGGCGAGGCCGTACGCGGCGAACACGATCGCCAACCGCCACAGCAGCGTCATCCCCGGTGGGGTACCGCCAGCGGTGAGGCAGGACACGACATAGGCCGCGCCAGTGATGATGACGAGGCCGGCTTGCCCGAGGGACGAAAAGGTGATCGAGAAGAAGATCACGGTGAGGATGAAGATCACCCAGAACGGGGACAGTCGCCCTCCGGTCCCGGCCACGACCGCACCCACCGAGGCGGTGACCACGAGCGCCCAGAGGTAGAGGAGGACCTGCCCGAGACGCGGCCGCGCCAAGACAGCCGAGGGCAGGGCCGCGGCGATGATCGATGAGACACCGCCCCCCACCACGGCGGCCACCACCAGCGGCCAACGGACTCGCAGGTGGCCGACGAAGATCGTCAGGAGGACGGCGCTGAAGACGAGGACCGCTGCGAACAGGACCACGATCGGGTAGTTCCTGTAGAGCGGATGGGTAACGCCCCGTTCCTCTGTATGCGCGGCCGCCGACATCACCACCGCCTCAGACCACTGGCCGACACTTTGGGGAGGCAGCGTATCGGCGGCTGTCCCTCGAATCGGGGATAGCACCTGGTAGCACTGCCAAAAGGGTTCGCCGCGATCATCGGGTTGACGGCGCCCCCGGCAGGATTCGAACCTGCGTAGAAGGGATTAGAAGTCCCTCGCCTGATCCACTCGGCCACGGGGGCAGGGTCGGCTCAGTCTCCCATGAGCGTGCCTGGAACCTGGTGCCGATATGTCACACTGACTCCCTCGGTGGGCGTAGCTCAGGTGGTTAGAGCGCCAGGTTGTGGCCCTGGAGGCCGGGGGTTCAAGTCCCCTCGCTCACCCCAAACCCCACGCTCCGAGAACCGCTGTCAGCGGTTGGCGCGAGACCACGTGGACAGGAACTGGCGCGCCCGAGGACCGAACCTGCCGACATGACCAGGGCGGCCACACCGATGTCGCGAGACATCGGCAACTCGATCACCCGCGTCAAGCGCCGGATCGCTGCGTCCTAGGGTGAAATTCATGACCGGGCCGTCGAGCGCCGCCCCGGACCGGGCCCGGGTCGCGGTCATCGGGGCCGGGTTCGCGGGGATCGGTGCCGCCATCCGTCTTCGCCAAGCGGGCGAGCACGACTTCGTGGTGCTCGAGCGGGCCGACCGGCTCGGTGGCACCTGGCGGGACAACGTGTACCCGGGCGTCCGCTGCGACGTGCCCTCCCACCTCTACTCCTTCTCCTTCGCGCTCAACCCGGACTGGCACCGCACCTACGCCGACGGCGGGGAGATCTGGCGCTACCTGGAGGACACCGCCACGGCGCACGATGTCCTCCCCCACGTGCGCTTCGGTCACACCGTGCTCGACGCGTCGTGGGACGAGGTCGGCGAGTGGGTCCTGACCACCGACCGGGGCACGCTGCGGGCCCGCTACCTCGTTGCCGCCACCGGATCGCTCGCCGAGCCCAAGATCCCCGCGATCCCCGGCGCCGGACGGTTCGCCGGCACCGTCGTGCACTCGGCCCGCTGGGACCGCTCGCACCAGTTCGAGGGCCAGCGGGTGGGGGTGATCGGGACCGGGGCGTCCGCGATCCAGATCGTCCCGGCCATCCAGCCGGCGGTCGCCCGCCTCAGCGTGTTCCAACGCACCCCGGGATGGGTGACCCCGCACCCCGTGCGGACCGTCTCGAGGTGGGAGCGCCGGCTCTACCGGATGTTCCCGCCGGCCCAGAGACTGGTGCGGGCCGTCACCTACTGGCAGCGCGAGCTCGTGCTCGTCTCGGCGTTCACCAAGTACGACGGCCTCCGGGCCGCGCTCGAGCGCCAGGTCCGCCGGCACCTGGCCCGCCAGGTCACCGATCCGAACCTCCGGGAGCGCCTCACCCCGGACTACCAGCTCGGGTGCAAGCGGATCCTGCCCTCGAACGACTTCTACCCGGCCCTCACCCGTCCCAACGTCGAGCTCGTCACCGAGCCGATCGCCCGGATCGAGCCCGACGGGGTCCTGACCGCCGACGGCGAGCTGCACCGGCTGGACGCCCTCGTCTACGCGACCGGCTTCGCGGTGAGCGACAACCCGATGGGCGAGCACGTCGTCGGCCGAGATGGGTACCGACTCGCCGAGGCGCTCACGGGCGACCTCCCGAGCTACCTCGGCACGACGTTCCCCCACTTCCCGAACTTCTTCATGCTGAGCGGTCCCAACACCGGGACCGGGCACACGTCGCAGGTGTTCATGATCGAGTGCCAGGTCCGCTACCTGCTCGACGCGCTCTCGCTGCTCGAGGACTGCGACGACCCGGTGGTCGAGGTGCTCGAGTCGGTGGCCGAGGACTTCACCGCCGAGGTGGCCCGCCGGATGACAAAGACGGTGTGGGCGTCGGGGTGTTCCAGCTGGTACCAGAACGAGGCGGGGCGCAACATCGCCATGTGGCCGGACTACACCCCCGTCTACCGCCGCCGGACCCGGCGGTTCGACCCGACCGACTACGTCATGCGGCCGCGCCGGACCGACCACGCGGCCGTCGCCTCATCGGCCGAGCGGCGTTAGCGAATAGACGAGCGTCACCTGCGCGTTGGCCTGCTCGGTCCCGCCCTCGAGGGGGACCGAGGCCTTGGCGGCAGACGCGAGCGGCCCGTAGTTAAGCGGCTCGGGGCTCGTCGTCAGTCCCGACTGGTCGGTGAGCGAGCACACCGGGCCGAGACGCTGCCCGGCGGCGCGGGCCATGGCGCCGGCGTGGCTGACGGCCTGGCGCACCGCGTCGACACGAGCCCGGTCCTCCAGGGTGCGGGGATCGGTGCGGGCGAAGTTGAGCGAGTCGACGCTGAGGGCGTTGCCCCCCGCCGTGGTGGCGGCGTCGAGCACCGACCCGGCCTTCCCGAGCGCGGTCACGGTCACCGAGATGTTGTTCGAGACGGAGTACCCGGTGATCACCGACTGGCCGTGGCTGTAGGAGTAGTCGGGGTTGATCGTGAGGTCCGTCGTCTGGACGTCCTTGGCCGGGACGCCCGCCCCCTCGATCGCCTGGACGACCGACTGGGTGGTGAGGTCGTCCTGGGAGAGCGCCCCCTGCGCGCTCGAGGCGGTCACGTCCACCTCGGCCTGGAAGGCGAGCGAATCGGGGCTCCCCGACGCCTGACCCGTGCCCTGCACCGTGAGACGCGGCGTCGAACCCGAGCATCCCGCCGGCGTCGCCGCGGCCGGGGTCCTCGTCACCGCGACCGCGAGGGCCGCGGCGGCGAGCAGGGCCGCGGCGCCGACCCCGAGGGGCGCCCAACCCGGACGCCGTCGCGCCCGCGGCGCCTCGGCCACCGTCGGCTCCTCGGTCATCGCGTGCCTCCTTTGTCGTGGCTGACGTACAACTGCACCGACCACTGCTCGGGCACGACCTCGCACCCGGGGTTCGGCGGGGACGGACAGGCCGCGAACCCGTGGGCCACGAGCGCGAACCGTCCGGCCGGGGCATGGTCGAGCACGACGACCGTGTGCCCCCCGGCCGGCCGGAACTGCGCCGGCAGGGTGCGGGTCCGCCCCGGGGTCGCGGACTCGGGTCGGAGCGTGACCGAGCCCCACGAGACGCCCGGCAACACCGGGAGGATCACCTCGAGTCGCTGACCGACCCGGGCCCTCAGGGTCTGGATCTCGATGGGCGGCTGGGCCGCCGCGGCCTTCGACTCGAGCGGGCCGAACTCGGCGGACGGCGCGCCACCGATCGAGCCCGCGCACGCCGGGGTCCCGGATCCGACCTGGACCTGGACGCATCGGGCAACCGGCGCGGCGGTGGGCGTCCTGTTGACCCCCGTCGATCCTGGCGGCGCCGCGTTGACGACCGGCCTTCCGGGCACGGTGGCGGCGAAGCCAACGGCGAGGCCCCCGGCCACCACGACCGCGGCCGCCAGGCCTCCGAGGGCGACCCGCCGGCGGGCCCGGCGTCGGCCGAGCCGTGAGGTGAGCTCGCCCAGGGCGCCCGTCCGTGCCCCCGGTCCGCGCTCGAGGGCGAGCGCCCGGCGGAGGCGGTCGTCGAGGTCAGCCGGCACGGGAGCCCTCCTCGGTGTCCGAGCCGGCCCCCGGGGCCAGGCGTTGTGCGAGCGTCGCCCGGGCCCGGGCGAGTTGGGACTTCACGGTGCCGACGGAGCAGCCGAGGGCGGCCGCCACCTCGCGCTCGGGCAGGTCCTCGTAGTAGCGGAGGACCACGGTCTCGCGCTGGCGGCGGGGCAGCGCGCGGACGGCCTCGAGCACCGCCATGGCGTCATCGGCGTGGTCGTCGGACGGACGCTCCTGCAGCGGCCAGCTGGCCCGGTTGGCGGCGTCCTCCCGGCCCCGCCGCCGCAACCGGCTCCGGCACAGGTTCACGACGGCCGCCCGCACATACCACTGGGCCCGCTCCGGCTGACGCAGCCGCCACCAGGAGCAGAACGTGCGCACGAACGCCTCCTGGACGACCTCCTCGGCGGCGGCGCGGTCGTCGAGCAGGAGGGCGGCCAGCCGGCAGAAGCCGGAGTAGTGCTCGGTGAACACGGCCTCGAGCAGGGCCTGCTCCCTGGCGACCCGCCGGGGCGGCGCCTCGGTCACCGGCTCCCCGAGCAGGAGGATCCCTTCGAGCACACCACCACAGACGCCGGTGACCCCGCCGGGGTTGTCATCGGCCCGAGCAGCGGTTCGACGGGGCCGCGCCGAGGCCCGACAATGGGGGGATGGTCACGGAGGGGGCGCCGGCCGCAGGCGGCCAGCGTCAGCACATCTTGAACACCGCCCTCTCGCTGATGGCCCAACGGGGGGTCGCCGGCACGAGCATGCGGGACCTTGCCGCCGCCACCGGCTTGAACGTGGCCTCCCTCTACCACTACTTCACCTCCAAGCAGGACCTGCTGGTGGCGGTGCTCGCCGAGCGGGGGTTCCTCGACGAGCTGGCTGTGACGGCCCCGACGCCCGGTGACCGGACGCCGGAGATCGAGCTGGCCGACCTCCTGAACGAGCTCCTCCAGTCGATGCTCGAGGTCGAGGACTTCATCCGCCTGATGCTCGGCGAGGTCATGCGCAACGACGAGACCGCCCTCAGCGTCGGAAAGGAGCTGATCGGGGGGACCCAGGCCGCGCTCGAGGAGTGGGTCCGCGACGAGCAGCCCCAGCTGGCCCGGGGCTCGGGGCCCGACGCGGTCGCCCGCATGCTCCGGGCCACCCTCATCGGGCTGTTCTTCGAGCACGTGGCCGGCGTGCTGGGCGACGAGGAGTCGTCCGCCGCGCTGCACCGGCGGGCCGCCGAGATGGCGGCCATCTTGCACCGGGAGGGCTGAGGCCCCTCAGGTCCCGATGAGCGGGATCCGCAGGCTGCCCTGGCCGTCGGGGCGCTCCTGGGGGCGCCGCTCCCAGGTGTCCCGGCAGCTCTCGGAGCAGAAGAGGACCGGGTTCCCGAGGGCGTCGCGGGCGACGGTGTCGGCGACCTCGACGGTGAGCGGGATCCCGCAGACCGGGTCGGGGAAGACCGTCCCGTCGAGCTCGGCCAGTCCGAGGCGCGACACCCACAGCGGTTGCTCGAGCCCCCGGATGGAGACCTCCCCCGAGGACAGGACCGCCCCCCATTTCGGCAGGTGCTCGACGATTCCGTCGCCGGCCAGGACCTCGCCGCCCACGGCGATATCGCAGAGGCGGGCCGCGACGTTGACCGCGTGGCCGATGTAGTCGTCCCCCTCGTGCAGGATGACGAAGTCGGCGGTCAGCCCGCAGCGCACCGCCATCGGCCGGGGGACGCGCCCCGAGGCAACTTGCATCTCGAGCGTGGCCGCCACGACCGGCGAGGTCTCGACCCCGACCAGCATGGCGCCGTCACCCAGCCACTTGGCGATCCGCACGCCGCGGCGCGAGCAGATGTCCCGGACCATCGCGCGGAAGGTCGACAGGAGTGCCACGGCGCGCTCGTCCCCCTCGACCTCGGTGAAGGCGGTGAAGCCCGAGAGGTCAATGAAGGCGAAGCTCCGATAGACCCGCATACCCCGATCGTCTCACGTCGGGACGGCCCCTCCGGGCACCCGATCAGGGAGAACGGTCCCGACCGACGCAGGCGGGCCGCCGAGGATGCCGTGGAGGATCGCGGTCGCACCGGCGACGGACCCGTCGAACGCGACGACGCCCCGGTCGAGCACCACGGCCCGGGCGGCCAGCGCGAAGGCCCGGTCGGTCCGCTGCTCGACGATGACGAGCGCGCTCCCGGTCTCGTGCAGCGCGGCCAGCTGCTCGTAGACATCGTCGGCGGCGCTCGGGGAGAGGCCGAGCGAGAGTTCGTCGGCCACGACCACGGAGGGCTCGTCGCCGAGGACCTTGGCCAGCGACAGCAGCCGCTGCTGGCCCCCCGACAGCGTCCCGGCCCGCTGACGCCGCCGCTCGGCCAGCATGGGGAACCGCTCGAACGCGCGGGCCAGCGCTCCGGAAACGGCCGCGTGTCCGAGCCAGCGAGAGAAGGAGAGCTCGAGATTCTCCTCGACGGTCAGCCCGGCGAAGACGGCCCGGCCCTCGGGCAGGGACGCGACCCGGGCCCGGGCGATCCGCCAAGGCGGCGCGCCGGTGAGGTCGGCCCCGTCGACCAGCAGCCTCCCGGTGGTCGGGACCACCAGGCCGGCGCATACCCGGGCGACCGTCGACTTGCCGGCCCCGTTGGGACCGACGAGGGCGACCGCCTCGCCGGCGCCGACCGCGAACGACACCCGGTCGAGGGCCCGGTAGGGGCCGTAGGAGGCCGAGACCCCGTCGAGCTCGAGGATGCTCACGCGACCTGCCCGAGGTAGGCGCGCCGGACCTCCGGGTCCGCCATGACGGCGGCAAACGGTCCCTCGGCGATGACCCGCCCAGTGTCCAGCACCACGACCCGGTGGGACACCTCGGCGACGAGCGCGAGGTCGTGTTCGACGAGCAGGACCGCTGTCCCGCGTTCGCGCAGGGAGTGGAGCACGGTCGTCAGCGTCGCCGACTCCCGACCGTCCAGCCCCGAGGAGGGCTCGTCGGCCAGGAGGACGGACGGCCCGCCTACGAGCGCCCTGCCGATCTCGACGAGCCGGCAGGCCCCGAGCGGCAGCGTGGAGACGAGCGCGTCCGCCCGGTCGGCGAGGCCCACGAGGCTCAGCACCTCGTCGATGCGCCGGGACTCGGCGGGCTCGGGCCGCGAACGCTCGAGGAGCCGGAGCCACGGCGTCCGGTCGCCGTCGAGGGCCCGCAGCGCGACGAGCAGGTGTTCGCGCACGGTCAACTCCGGGAACACCGCGACCCGCTGGAAGGTCCGGCCGATCCCGAGGCGCGCCCGTTGAAAGGGCCGGAGCCCGTCGAGGCGGACTCCGCCGAGCCGCACCGAGCCGGACGACGGCTCCAGTTGCCCGCCGACGCCGTTGACGAGCGTGCTCTTTCCCGCGCCGTTCGGGCCGACGAGCCCGACGATCTCACGCTCACCCACGTCGAGGTCCACGCAATCGAGGGCGGTCACACCGCCGAATGCGACCGACATCGACCGGATGCTGAGCGCGCCGTCCATGTCAGCGGCCGTCGCCCTGGGCGCGGTCGAAGCCGCCAATGGCGGCAGTGGCGATCGCCATCTCCTCGGGCGGGCCCATCCGCCGACGGAGCAACCGGTCGGCCCGCTCGGTCCACACACGCTTTTGGAACTCCACCATCCCCTCGGGGTGGGCGGCGTAGGTGAGGGACCCGAGCGCGAAGAGGATGATCGGCACCCCGCCCGTCCCCCACCGGCCGGGGAGGTAGCTGAGCAGCTGCTGGACCACCACGAACCCGATGCCCGCTTGGATGGCACCCTCGACCGTGCGGGTGCCGGTGGTCACCACGACGACCACGAACACGAGCGAGAGCTGGTAGTTGAAGTCGGCGGTCGTGACGCTCTGCTGGAGCGACGCGAACAGCGCCCCGCCGAGGCCGGCCAGCCCGGCCGACAGCCCGAACACGAGCACCTTGGCGGTGCTCGGGTTGATCCCTGCCGCCTCGGCCCCGAGCGGGCTGGCGCGGAGCGCGTCCAGGTACCGTCCGATCGTGGCCCGTTGCACCAGCTTCACCCCGAGGGCACAGACGACCAGGATCAGGAGCGCCAGCACGAAGAACCCCTTGGAGCTGGTCGTGCCGAGGTTCACCGAGCCGATCTCGGGGCGCGGCACGATCAGGCCCCCGGCGGGACCGCCCGCCCACGAGTACGGGAACACCGCGTTGTCAGCCAGCAGCGCCAGCGCAAGTGTGAGCAGGGCGAGTGGAAGGCCGCGGAGCCGCAGCGCCGGAAGGGCCCCGATCGCCCCGACGACGAGCGCCGCCAGCGCCCCGAGGACCGCGCCGAGGAGGATCGGGACACCGTGGTGCACCGCCAGCTGGGCCGCCACGAACGCCCCGACCCCCGCGAAGGTGGCCTGGCACAACGAAACCTCGCCGCCCATGCCCGTGACGAGCGTGATCGAGAGGAAGATGATCGAGTACACGAGCCCCTCGGTGAATGTGAACCCCCAGTCGCCCGGGACCCACGTGAGGACCGAGACGACGGTGGCAACGGCGAGCACGCGGCCCCCGAGTCGGACCACGCGGTCGAGCTCGTGGCTCCGGGTCGCCGTGATCGGCGCCGGCGGCGGCGGGTCGCACGCCGCCATGGGGTCGCCGCTGTCCTCGAACGACCGGAGCCGGCCGCGGCCGACCAGCAGCACCGCGAGGAGCAGGAACGGGATGGCCGGGAGCAACCCGGTGTGCCACACGCTCGAGGGCGGGAAATAGCCCGAAGCGAGACCGTCGACCACTCCGAGCAGGATCCCGCCGACCAGTGCCAGGCGCAGATCGGCCAGTTTCCCGAGCGCGGCCGCCGCCAACGCGGCGACCAGCAAGATCGCGAAGTCACTCGACTGGAGCGTCGGGTATTGCGGAGCCAGGAGCACGCCGGCCAGACCCGCCATGAGGCTCGACCCCATCCACGCCGCCGACAGCACGCTCTCGGATCGGACCCCTTCCAGCTCGAGGAGGCGGGGGCTCTCGACGGCGGCCCGGATCGTCAGCCCGACCCGCCGGGAGCGCAGGACCGCGCCGAGCACCAGGACGGTGACGAGGGTGACCAGCACGGTCTCGAACTCGAGTCCGTTGATCGGGGTCGAAAAGATGTGGAAGTAGACCTGGCTCTCATTGAGGAAGAGCGTCGGCGGCGCGAACCGGGTCGCGCTGCCGAAGACGAGCCCCACGAGTACCGGGAGGCCGACGAACACCGCGACCGCCGACACGAGCTTGCCGGTCGTGTTGGCCGGGTCGATGTGCCGGAAGAGGAACCGGTCGAGCATCCAACCCAGCGCAGGAGCGAGCAGCACGACGGAGATCACGAACGCCGGGAAGACCCCCACTCCGTTGGCGGTCAGGACGGTGTAGACGTAGGCGCACACGAAGGCCTGGGACCCGAACCCGAAGTTGAAGACCCCGGTCGTCCGGTAGGAGAGCACCAGGCCGACCGCCACGATCGCGTAGGTGCACCCGAAGGGGATACCGGGGATCGCGTAGCTAAGGAAGGTGCCCATTGTCCCGCGCCGGCTAGGTGCCCGGGGTGCCGGACGGCGGGGTCACCGGATGGGCGAGGTTCACCCGGCCGTGCGTCGGCAAGCACACCCAGATGTCCCGTCCGTGATTGAAAACCACCTTGAACGTGTCGCCGTCGGCGACGACGAATGTCTCGCACGCCGGTGAAGTGGTTTTGGTGTGGGCGATCTCCCAGTTGACCGGGGTGGTGAGCCCGCCGCCGTCGAAGTCGGTGATGTGGTTGATCGCCGCGACCAGCTTCTGCTGGGTCAACGACGGGCCGGCGGCGCGGAGACCCGCGACGAACAGGGCGGCGCTCAGCCACCCCTCCATGGCCACTTCGTTGTAGGTGTAGGCGGGTTCGTAGCGGTTCATCGTCTCGATGTACTGACGAAGAGCCGGGAACTCACCGGGAAACTGCGTGTTGGCCTGGAACGGGACGTGCTGGACGACGAAGTAAACGTGCTGCATGAGCGAGGTGTACTGACGCAGCGTCGGCAGGTCGTATCCGTCAAGCCACAGCTGATTGACCCCAGTGAGCCCGTTCTGCTGGATCGTCCGTGACAACTCCAGATTGCCCGGGAGGTCCATGCAGCTCACGACGAAGTCGACCCCGGCCTGTTTCATGTGCACGACGTCCGAGCTGAGCGAGCTACCGATCGGGACCGCGAGGTCGGAATACCCGACTTTCACCCGGTACTCGCCGAGCGCCTTCACGACGTCGGTACATTCGTCGGAGGACTGAGGCACGTTGTAGGCGATCACGGCCGCAACCTTGGAGCGCAGTTGACGGGCGACAAAGGGGAAGAATGCTTCGGTGTTGGCGTAGTCGATCACCGAGCCATATGCCGCGAACAGGTTCTTGGCCGGCGTCCAGTCGTTCTCCGTCGCAAACCCGAAGGTCGGGGTCCCGGTTTGGACCAGGAACGGCTGACCCGTAAAGAACGCCGTCGCCTCCCCGACCACCGCGAAAACGTGATCCTGCTCGATCAGCGTCCGGGTGACCTCCACGTTGTGCACGGTGCCGTCATCGAGCGCATTCGTGAGCACGATCCTTCTGCCGTCGACGCCCCCGTGGGCGTTGACCATGTCGAGATACGCGCGGACTCCGGGGACGATGGGCGCGAAGTCGGCCGCGACTCCGCCTGAAAGTGTGGCCACCGCCCCGACGCTGATCTGGTGCTGGCTCACCCCCGGAGCACTCGGCCCCCCCGAAGGTGCGGCGGCCGAGGCGTTCGCATATCCGGTCGCCACCATCGCGATCACCGCCACCGGCGCGAACCATTTCAGAACGCCTCGCCGATGGACTCGGATCCTCGTTGCCGCCCCCTTGCTCGACCGCGGCGGCCCGCGGAGAAGCAGAACAGAACCAAGGTTCACTGTAGTGGCGGCCGTTTGAGGGTCTTCGGCCCGCGCTGCGGAGCGCGTTCAATCGAACGTTCGATTGTGGGTCAGCCGGGCATGGGGAAGATCATGGGCTCCCCCGCCATCGCGGCCATCGCCAGCTCCCGCTCCGGTGCGGCCATCGGATGGAGTGAATTGGCAACCGCGAGCGCTTCCGTCAGCACCGTGACGTCCCCGGGGGTGCAGAAGGCATGGACCCCGTCGACCGAAAGCGTGAACTCTATGCCGCGCCGGAGCTCGTCCACGGAGGTGTACGGCTCGTACCACGTCGTCGAGTGACGGCTGCGGTTGCCCCAGGGCCGAGCCGCGCCCGCCTTGATGGCCATGACCCCGACGTCGCGGCGGCGAGCCTCGTCGAGCAGGGCCTCGGCATCCGCCCGATAACGGTCGTCCGCCCACAGCCGCGGGTTGACCGGAAACATGACCGTGTCGAAGTCGTAACGCTCGAGCGCGACGCGGTGTGCCGCGGGGGCGTCGAGTCCGTGCCCCGTGATGCCGGCGAACCGGCAGAGCCCCTCCTGCTTCGCCTGCAACACGGTCTCCGCCGCCTCGGCCCGACGGTCGAGCTCGTCGAGGTCCGTCACCGCGTGGAGCTGGTACAGGTCGAAGCTGTCACAGCCGAGGAGACCGAGCGACTCCTCGAGCTGGGCGCGGACGCCGTCGGGATTCTTGCGCTGGGTCTTGCACCCGACGAAGAGGTGGTCTCGCACCGCCGGCACCAGCGGGCCAACCAGCTCCTGGGCCAGGCCGTACTGGGGGGCGATGTCCAGGTGGTTGACGCCGGCGTCCATCGCAGCCCGGAAGGCGACCTCGGTTGCCTCGGGCGTCGAGCCCCAGAACGCGGCCGCTCCGAGGATCGCCACCGAGGAGTGGTGGCCGGTCCGGCCGAGCCGTCGCGTCTCCATCCGAGGCACCGTAGCGCTCGGCCCCGACGGTCGCCGAGAAGCGGGGCGGCCGGCCGGAGTAGGGTCGGAAGGCAAGTCCAGGACATTCACGGGCCGGCGAGGGTGGACCGGCACACGAGCGGGAGGTTCCAGATGGAAGTCCGCGACAAGATCTATATCGACGGGGCCTGGGTCTCCTCCACGGGCAAGGGCACGCTCGAGGTCTTCGACTCCAACACCGAAGAGGTCATCGGCACGATCCCCGAGGGGACCGCAGACGACGTGGAGAAGGCGGTCGCCGCGGCGTCCGCCGCCTTCGGGGAATGGTCGTCCGTCTCCCACGAGGAGCGGGCCAAGCTCCTGGCCCGGGCGGCGGAGGGGCTGGCGGCGCGCACCGACGAGATCGCCGAGACCATCTCGAAGGAAGTCGGGATGCCGCTCACGCTCTCCAAGATCGTCCAGGTCGGCCTGCCGACCGGCGTGTTCGCGGACATGGCCAAGAAGGTCGCCGACTTCCAGTGGGAGACCGAGCTCGGCAACTCGCTCATCGTCCGGGAGCCGGTCGGGGTGGTCGGCGCGATCACCCCGTGGAACTACCCGCTGTACCAGATCTCACTGAAGGTCGCGCCCGCGCTCGCCGCTGGTTGCACGGTCGTGCTCAAGCCGAGCGAGATTGCCCCGTTGAACGCCTTCGCGCTCGCCGACATCCTCCACGACATCGGCTTGCCGCCCGGGGTGTTCAACCTGGTGACGGGTGTGGGTCCGGTCGTCGGCGAAGCGATCGCCAGCCACCCGAAGGTCGACATGGTGTCGTTCACCGGCAGCACGCGGGCCGGGAAGCGCGTCATGACCTTGGCCGCCGAGAACGTGAAGAAGGTCGCCCTCGAGCTCGGCGGGAAGTCGGCCAACATCATCTTGGAGGACGCGGACATCGACGCCGCAATCCCGGCGGGCCTGTTCGCGTGCTACATGAACTCCGGGCAGACCTGCTCGGCGCTCACGAGGATGCTCGTGCCGCGCTCACGCCTCGCTGAGGTCGAGGAGAAGGCCAAGGCGGCCGCGGAGGGTTTCTCTCCGGGGAACTCGCTCGAGGCCACCACCAGCCTCGGGCCGCTCGCGTCGGCGATGCAGCGAGACCGGGTGCGCGGCTACATCGAGAAGGGCATCAGCGAGGGGGCCAAGCTTGTGACCGGAGGCGCCGAGCCGCCCGACGGCCTCGAGAAGGGTTACTTCGTGCGACCGACTGTCTTCTCCGACGTCACCACGTCGATGACCATCGCCCAAGAGGAGATCTTCGGCCCGGTGCTGTCCATCCTCCCGTACGACACCGAGGAAGAGGCGATCGCCATCGCCAACGACTCGATCTACGGACTCTCGGGTGGAGTGTGGAGCTCGGACAAGGCACACGCTGAGCGCGTGGCTCGCAAGATCCGGACTGGGCAGGTGGACATCAACGGAGGCTCCTTCAACCCGGTGGCGCCGTTCGGTGGCTACAAGCAGTCGGGCATCGGCCGTGAGCGCGGTGAGTTCGGATTCGAAGAGTTCCTCGAGACCAAGTCGTTGCAACGCTGAGCCCGGGGCGAACCCGGGAATGGGACAATGCCCTTGACGTACACTGAGGTGCGCCTCTAGCTCAACGGCAGAGCAACGGACTCTTAATCCGCAGGTTGGGGGTTCGAATCCCCCGGGGCGCACCTGGTGGTCGGGATCTTCGGTGCTCCGCAGGGCACAATCTCGCCTTGCTGCCAGGCGATCGCCCGGGAGTACATGGAGCGCTGGATCCACCACTCCCAGATCCGGCGGGCGATCGGGCAGCCGTCACTGGCCGACCGCCAGTTCCTCGTACCGGGCGTCGAGGTCGCGGCGGCGGTCGCTCGCCTCGAGCCCGGGATTCCCGAGAGCCAAGCCGACGACTGGGCGCTCGGCCCGATCGTGCTCGGCCCAGCTCAGCAGGCGGCCGACATCTTGACCCCTGCCCGCAGTGTCGAGGAGGTGCAGCGGCTGGCGCCCCTTCAACCGTCTGTCGGTGCCAGCAACCCGGCGGCACCACGACAAGCGACCCAGCCGTCAGCACGACCGTTGACGGACCATCGGCGTCCAGGACCGTCAAGGCGATGGGGCCACCTTCGAGAAGAACGACCAGCTCATCAGCCGTCCGATGAAGCTCCCACGGAGAGACACCGGTCCAACGGCGAGTCCCACGGTGCACTGGCTGAGCATCCCGAGATCGACCGACGAGTCTCGCAGAAGCTGTACAAACATCAGGTGATGCGGTGTCGAGAACCGGCTTGCCGACAAGCTCTCCTTTGATGTCCTCGACCTCCACCATCGACGACCTCGCCGTTCAAGCAGTGCCCGCTCGGTGAACGGTCAATATTCGCGGGTAACAGGGTTGGAAACAGATAGTCCCCGAAGTAACTCCTAGACAACGGCTGATGTCGAACCAGCCAGACTGATCGGCTGGAAGGCCTGCGTGCTACGCGTGCTTTGCAGTACGATCAATTCGAGGCGTCCCGATTTGTTGGGCCTGGCTCACATTCATTGCCTCGGCCTTCACATCCCTCAGCCAGGCCGCCGCGTGGCGGGCCGCCCATCCCTCGGTCACCCACCCCTTGATTATTGAACGCATCGAATCACGATGCGTCAACGCCATGGCTATGTGCCCGAGCACGACAGCGAAGATGGCGAAGGCAAAGATGTCATGCACAAAGGTGGCACCTGTGCGCCACGAGACCGGGAAGAATCGGAACCACTGCAGCATCGAACCTGTTCCCAGCATCACAACGATCACCCCGGCGACGAAGATGGCGTTCAACTTCTGGCCAGGATTGAATTTGTCGAGTTCGGTCTTTTTACGTCCGAGGCTCCGAAGCCATCGAATCTCATCTTTTGTCCAGCGGTTGACGCGACGCACGTCCTGCCGCATGCGTGCTCCCCACGGCCCGATGAGCGAGATAACCAAAGGAACGGGCAACGCGATTCCAGTCCAAAGGTGAATCTGCTCCACCAGGTGACGTCGGCCAACGACATCGGCCAGTGATGCGAAATACAACGGCAGCGCCGTCACCATGAGAATCAAGAAGAGGAGGGCATTTGCCCAGTGAGCAGTGCGCTGGACGAAGTCAAATCGCGGGATTCGGACGGCCGATCGGACATCGTGTCGAACTTGGGCCACGACCGTCACTCCTCCTCGGGATCGGTGGGTCCGGTCGTCCCGTCGCTCCATCCGTTCACCGGATAGCCGTTCTGCTCCCAGAATCCCGGTATCACCCGGTCGGTCACGCGAATCGCCGAAAGCCATTTGAGCGACTTGTAGCCAAACATTGGGGCCACGTAGAGGCGCACCGGACCTCCGTGTGGGGTGGTCACCGCCGCGCCCAGCATCCGGTACGCAACGATGACGTCGGGCAGGCGTCCCTGCTCAAGCGTGAGGCTCTCGGAGTCGGCTCCGTCGTAGGACTCAAAACTGAGAGCTACAGCCCCCGGTGCGACCCCGACAGTGTCAAGGATATGAGAGAGCGGTACCCCCTCCCAGGAGACGTTCGGCACCGTCCAGCCGGTTACACAGTGGAAGTCCTTCACAAAGCTCACCGCCGGCATGGCCTCCAGATCCTCGAGGGTAAATGTCGTAGGTCGTTCGACAAGCCCACTCACGTCCAAGCGGTACTGCTTTCTCGAGATCTCTGGGAAGGATCCGGTGATCGTGTAGATACGGAAATGGTCTCCTGTCGGGAGAAGCCCGTCTAGACCTGATCCGACAAAGTCGCTGAGAGCGCTCTGCACCTTGGCGCCGAAGGCAATGCCCGCCGCACCCACAGCGAGCATCCCAAGGAACACTCTCCGCCCGACAGCGATCGGCTTACCGATCTCCTCCTGAGAGCGAGCGACCACCCGAGCAGCATATGGACGCCCGACTGCTCTGGGGTGTCGCGGTCCGGCACAGCACAGTCGGGATCGCAGGGGCGGCAGCCCCTTTGCCGGCGGGCTGGCGTGGCCGACGAGGTAGCAGCGGCGTGAGCCAGGTCCTTTATCGGGTCGTCGCCAAATACGGCCCAGAGGAGGGCTGATGATGCGACAGCAGCAAGAGACAACTCTGGACGGGTCGTGGCTGTTACGTAGTCA
>DAIUEV010000047.1:0-18764 GCA_036844945.1 Acidimicrobiales bacterium | reverse complement strand
CTAGACCTCAGGCGCCGAGCGCGCGGGCCCGCGCGAACACGGCGTCGAACATCTCGACGGTCAGCATCCCCGTGAACGTGTTGCGTTGGCTCGGGTGGTAGGAGGCGAGCACCGTCCGTCCGCCCGGGAGGTCCACCTCGGCGAGGTGCGCGAACCGCGGCCGGGGGCGCAGGCCGAGGAGGGCCGAGAGCGCCTGGAGCGCGAAGGCACCGAGCGCCACGTACACCCTGGCCGAGCCGAGCAGCTCGAGCTCGCGTGCGAGATACCGCAGGCAGGTGTCCCGCTCGGCGGTGGTCGGGCGGTTGTCGGGCGGCGCGCACCGCACCGCCGCGGTGACGAAGGCGTCGGTGAGGAGGAGGCCGTCGTCGCGGGCGACGCTGGTCGATTGGCTGGCGTAGCCGGCGCGGTGGAGCGCGCCGTAGAGCCAGTCGCCCGAACGGTCGCCGGTGAACATCCGGCCGGTCCGGTTGCCGCCGTGGGCGGCCGGCGCCAGGCCGACCACCACGAGGCGCGCCGCGGGGTCGCCGAAACCGGGCACCGGCCTCGCCCAGTAGGCCTGGTCGGCGAACGCGCGCCGCCGGTCGGCCGCCACCTGCTCGCGCCAGGCGACCAGCCGCGGGCACAGCCGACAGCCCTCGATCTCGGCCTCCACCTCGGCGAGAGGGTCCCGCGTCGGGTCGAGGCCGGCCACCGGCCGAGCCTACGATGGGCCGTGCCCACGGCCCCGAGGACGAAGAGCGCCCGGCCCGGGCCGGTCCGTCGGCGCCGCAACGAGCGCAAGGCCACCGTCGTGCTCCTGGTGCGCCACGGCCTCACCCCCACCACCGGCAAGGTGCTCCCCGGCCAAGCCCCGGGGCTGCACCTGTCCGAGAGGGGGCGGGCCCAGGCCGAACGGGCAGCCGGGCGGATCGCCGAGCTCTCCCCCAAGCCGGCCGCCGTCTACGCCTCGCCCATGGAGCGGGCCCGCGAGACGGCCGCGCCGATCGCCCGCGCGTGCGGCCTCCGGGTGCGGACCCACAGCGGCCTCCTCGACTGCGCGGTCGGCGAGTGGGAGGGCAAGTCGCTCCGCCTGCTCGCCCGCAAGCCCGAGTGGCGGACGGTGGTCGGCTGGCCGACTGGGTTCCGGTTCCCCGGGGGCGAGTCCTTCGCCGAGATGCAGGCCCGGGTCCTCTCAACTGTCCTCGACCTCGCCCGGGCCCACGAGGGCGAGCGCATCGTCTGCGTGTCGCACGCGGACCCGATCCAGGCGCTGATCGGGTCCATGGCCGGGATGCCGTTCGACATGTTCCAGCGGATCATGGTGTCGCCGGCCTCGATCTCCGCCGTGCTGGTCGGGCCCGGGCGCCCCACCGTGCTGTGCGTCAACACGACCGGGTCCCTCGGCGAGCTGGTCCCGTCGTGACCGAACACGACATCGACACGCCCGACGAGTTCACGGTCGGGACGGTCGGCCCGGTCGGCGAGCGCACCTTCCTCCTGCAGTCGCGCAAGGGAACCGAGCTGCTCACCTTGAAGGTGGAGAAGCAGCAGGTGGCGGTCCTCGCCAGCTACCTGGCCCGGATCGTCCGCGAGGTGGGCCGCCCCGGCAGCCTCCCCCAGGACGTCGTCTTCCGGTCCGACGAGGAGGCGGCGTGGGTGGTGGGCACCATCGGGGTGTCCTACGACGAGTCGAACGCCCAGATTGTGGTGGTCGCAGAGGAGCTGGTCGGCGAGGACGAGGAGTCCTCGGTGGCCCGCTTCACCGTCACCCTGGAGCAGGCGGCGGCGTTCGCCATCGTGGCCACCGGGCTGGTGGAGGCCGGCCGGCCCCCCTGCCCGCTCTGCGGCCTGCCGCTCGACCCCTCCGGACACGCCTGCCCGCGCACGAACGGCCACCGGCCGCCGACTGCATGAGCGAGGCCGCGGGTCCGCCCGAGCCCGAGCTGGCCCGCCGGGTGCTGGCCGAGGGCGAGGTCACGGTGCACGGGCGGATCGCGGGCAGCTCGAACGTCACCTTGTTCGTCACCTGCGAGCTCGAGGGCGCGGCGGTCGCCGCCGTCTACAAGCCGGCCCGGGGCGAGCGGCCGCTCTGGGACTTCCCGAGCGGGCTGCACCGCCGCGAGGTCGCCGCCTACCGGCTCTCCGAGACCCTCGGATGGGGGTTCGTCCCGCACACCCTGGAGCGCGACGACGCACCCCTCGGGGTCGGCTCGCTCCAGCTTTTCGTCGACGAGGACGGCGAGTCCCACTACTTCACCCTGCGCGACCAGCCGCGCTGGGCCGAGGACCTCCACCGCATCGCCGTCTTCGACGTGGTGGCCAACAACGCGGACCGCAAGAGCGGTCACGTGCTCCTCGCCGACGACCGGCTGTGGGCCATCGACAACGGGCTGTCGTTCCACTGTCAGCCAAAGCTCCGCACGGTCATCTGGGACTTCGCCGGCGAGCCGTTGCTCGAGGACGAGTGCGAGGCCCTGGAACGCCTGGTGGCCGGCCCGCTGCCGGACGAGCTCGACGAGCTGCTCGAGCCGGGCGAGGCCGGGGCGCTCCGGGCCCGGGTCGCCCGCCTGCTCGCCGAGGGCCGTCTGCCGGCGCCGTCGGACGACGACTGGCGCCCCTATCCCTGGCCTCTGGTCTGACATTCCCGGACCCGGGGGTCGACCCGACCGGCCCGCGTCTGGGTGGGGCCCCGTAGACCCGTGTCCATGAAGCTCGTCCACGCGACCTGGTCGAAGCCGAGCCGCTCGTCGATCACCACTTAGCAGGCCTCCGATGGTTCGCGCATCCGGCCCTTGCGGGGACAGACATGGGTCATGCTGGATCCCACGGGAGCTGCGATTACCTCGGGTTGAGCAGCACTCATCAGGGGTGGGCTTGGGCCGGCATCGGCGAGGCGCCTGTCGGAGCGGCGCTCTCCAGAACCGGCGTTTCCGAAGGCGTCTGTGACGCGGGCTCGGATGGGGCGACGCCCGGGGACTCCGCCGCCGAAACGGGGTCGGGCCGTCGCAACAGCAACGCCGCCCAGCCGGTCGCGAAAGCCAACGCCGCGAAGAACAGGCCGTCGAAGAGCTCGCCGGCGAGTTGCCATCCGGCCGCGGGAGCCGACGCGTGGACGAATGCCACGTTGAGCCCGAGGTCGAGGAGGTCGCCCACCACCACCATGGCGGCTCCGCCCGCGATCAGCAGGAGCGGGGCCGACAGGAGTCTCCGAGACCAGTTCGTGGAGCGTAGGGCCATGACGAGGTACACCAATCCGACCGCCACGAGAACCAGCGCGACCAGGGTCACGGTCTCGCCAGCGACCAACCAGCCCGCTCCGGACACGTTCTGGCTTCCATAGGCCGACCCGATCTCGATCCCACTGATCGCCTCGACGAGGAACATCGCGACCCCACCGACCAGCAGGAGAACCGGGCGTCCGAGGACCCCCCGGGACCAGGTGGGTTGGGGCGGTGCCCACCGCATCTGGTCGCACACCGGGCAGACCGAGAGCCCGCCGCGAATCGTCAATTGCTCGTAGGGGAACGTGTGCCCCTGAGGGCAGGTCAACGTCGCTGGTGGTGTCTGGCTCATGTTTTCTTGCCTCGCTCGATAGAAGCCGGTCCGGGCAATCGACCTCGAAGGCGGCGATCGGCGCGCGCTACGGGGACGAGACCCTCTACTGGGGAGGACCGCTCCCCAGCTGGACCGTCGCGGTGTGGGACTGACCCGACTGGTCGGTCCAGGTGACCTGCACTTTGTCCCCCGGATGCTTGGCACCGAGAGCGGCGGTCAGGGCTGAGGGCGAGTTGACCGACACGCTGTCGACGCTGGTGATGGTGTCGCCGGCGACGATCCCGTTGGAAGCGGCGGGCTCGCCCGGGAGGACCTGGGTCACGCTCACCCCGCTCGTCGTGGAGGTGCCGTTCCCGAACCCACCACCGATCGGAGATGACCCGCCGAAGCGAGAGATATCCGAGGGCTGCACTGCGACACCGAGGAAGGCCGTCGCACCGATGTGGACCGTCGTGGACGTCTGCCCGCCCTCGATCTTCTTGGCGATGGTGATCGCCCCATTGATGGGGATCGAGTAGCCGGTGCCGTTGCCCGTCTCGAAGGCGAAACTGTTCGACCCGGCGGTGTCGATGCCGACCACCTGGCCGCTCGTGTTCGCCAGCGGTCCACCGGAGTCACCGGGCTGGATGTCGGCGTTGGACTGGATCAGACCATTCAGCTGTTCGGAACCTGCGAATGTGCCACCAGCGGTGATCGACTGATTGAGCGCGGTCACGGAGCCGGCGGCATAGCTCGGCGAGCCGCCCGCGCCCCCGGCGTTCCCGATGGCCACGACTCCCTCACCGGCTGTCAGGCCGTCCGAATTGCCGATCGAGACGGTCTGGAGGCCCGACGCGTTGTGCAACTGCAGCACGGCCAGGTCGTGGGAGATGTCGTATCCGACGACCGTGGCGCCGTAGGTCCGCCCGTTACCGATGTCGGTGACGCTGATGGTGGTCGCCCCGTCGATCACGTGGTTGTTGGTGAGGACCTCGCCGTTCGAGGTCAGCACCATCCCGGTCCCGGCCGCCTCGACCTGCTGGTAGCTGAGGGCGGTGTTGATGTCGACCAGGCCGGGGTCGACCTTCGCCGCGATGCTCGCCGCGTTCGACGGTCCGCCGGAGCTCGAGCTGCCCGAACCCGGGGTCGACGACCCAGGGTTCGGACCCGGAGCGGGGAGGAAACGCGTGGGCGATGCCACGGTCCGCGTCCACACACCGTGGCCCACGAAGATGCCGGCGGCGGTCAGGACGAGCGCGCCGAGCACAACGAGGGCCGGGGCGACCCGCGACCGTGGCCGGCGCGGCCCAGTGGGCGCAGGGGCCCAGCCTGGGATCTGACCCCACGCTGGCTGCCAGGACCCGGAGCCCGGGGGCGGGGCCCAGTCGCCGCCGGCATCCTGACCCCAGATCGCATTCGCGGGCGGAGCGGCTTGAGGTGTCCCGAGCCCTGGTGCGGTCGGTGCGGCAGCGATCTCCGATTCAGTGGGAGGCTGCCCGGAGGTGGGCTCGTTGATCTCGTCCATGTGGGTTCCCCTGTCCTCAGCCAGCCAAGCAGCTATAGATAAGGAATCCTTTAAGAGGACCTAGCAATCAGCTAAACGTTGAGCCGGGGAGGGCCTTGCAACCCTCGATCCGCTAAGTCGGGATGAAGACTGGCCACCGAGACCTCAATCGGTTGGGTTCCCGCAACCTGCCGCGTTGTCTCATTCGAGGGATCAATATCTCTGGCTCCCTTTGAAAGGGTGCCCACCCGGGAGGAGGAGCGCAAGGTGCCGGTCGAGACCTACGGGATCAGGCACATTCACCTTCTGGTCGCCGACCACGACCGCTCGGTCGCTTTCTACGGGAGCGTGTTCAACATGAAGGTCGACTTCACCGACGGGAACATCCAGTTCCTGCGTTCGCCGAGAGGCGGCGACGACCTCGCGTTGCACCTGGCCACCACCGACGAGGAGCGAGCGCGGGTCGGGCACCAGGGCGGCTATGAGCACTTCGGCATCACCGTCAAGGATCGAGCCCAGCTCGAGCACTGCATCGCGCTGGTGCGCGCCGCCGGAGGGACGCTGGTCGACCGGGGCGAGCACGCGCCGGGAGTGCCGTATGCGTACGTCGCGGACCCCGACGGGTACGTGATCGAGCTCTGAGAGACGTGACCGCGCCGCTCGGGCGTCGGTTTCGCCGGGTGGGCGACGACCACGGGCCCGTCCGATGCACGGCTCCCGGGTCGGGCCGCCCTCAGAGGACGATGTGCAGGGCGTTGCGCATCGTCTGCTCGACCGCTCCGGAGAGCACCTGGGCGCCACCGGGCGCGATGTGGGTGCCGTCCGGCTCCCGGACGTTGACCTCCTGGCCGTTCACCACCAGATACGGGGTGAACTGCCCGGCCGGGGTGCCAATGAGGGTCGAGGATTCGAGGTAGTCGACGGAGGCGAAGTGGCGCGCCACCGCCTGGACCAGCCCGTTGAGATGGGCCATCCTGACCGAGAGCCCGGGGTTCTGCATCGGGGGCATCCCGACCCAGATCACCTTCGCGCCCTGGCTCGTGGCCTCGGCCATGAACGCGCTCACCCGGCTCTTGTAGGTGGCGTCCCAGGCCGGGGAGCCGAAGGGGACGTCGGGCGGGCCGGGCAGGTCCTGCGCGTCGTTCGCGCCGATCATGACGACGATCAGCTGCGGCGCGTAGTGCGGCAGGTCGACCGATAGCTCGGCCGGCCAGTTGAAGTAGTCGGGCCGGGTGAGCCCGGTCGAGACCTGCCCGTCGAGGGTGGCCTCGACCACCCCCGTCCCGCTCAGGTCGTTCACCAGCACATCGCCGAGGTCGATCCCGAGGGAGTCGCCGACCACGAGCACCCGGAGCGGGCTGGTGGCCGACGGGTGCGTGTTCAGCACGAGGGTCGTGGTGGTCGTGGTCGGCGCGGTCTTGGGCAGGGTGACCGGCGGGGCGGCCTGCCCGTTGCCCGGTCGGTTCCCGTGCCGGCCGAGCAGGCCGTCGCCCACCGAGACGAGATGGGACAGCCCGAGGTCCCGGCTGACCCTGGCGATGGGACCGAGGACGTCGAGCGAGACGGTCCGCCGGGCCCCGACCGGGGAGACCTGGGCGTTGTGCTGCAGGGTGGGCGCGTCGAGGAGGAGCCACAGCCCGAACGCGGCCAGCGACACCCCGAGCGCCCGCGTCCAGCCGGCCCGCTTGGGCTCGGGCCCGGGAGCGGGTGCGGGGCGGTGGTGCGGGGTGGCCGGGGTGACCACCCGTTCCCAGGTCCGCCGCAAGGTGTCGGCCACCCCGCCGCGCTCGCGGTCGAAGGGGTCCGGTGGCCCGCTCACGGCGTCTCTTCGGTCGAGGTCGCGGCCATCAGAACCGGTAGTAGATGAACGGGGCCACGCCGGTGGGGCCGAGGGTGGTAACGCCGAGCAGCACGAGGGCGAGGGTGCCGGCCTGGACGAAGGCCCGCTGCTCGGAGAAGAACCGCTGGATCCGCTCGAGCGCCCCGGGCGGCACGAACTGGACCTCGAGCACGCCGATGATCGTGAGCACGAGCAGCGGGGTGATGAGCGGGGAGGCGGTCCCCCAGCCGGTGAAGAGCCGGCCGAGGACGGCCATGGCGTTGGAGAACGACGAGGCGTTGAAGAACACCCACCCGAGGCAGACGAACTGGAACGTCCAGAAGCGCTGCCAGGTGGACCGCAGCGCCCCGTCGGCGAGAGCGGGCAGGCCCCTCGCGACGCGACGGCGGCGGCGCAGGTGGCCGACCGACTGGCCCACGCCGTGCAGCGTGCCCCAGATGACGAAGGTCCAACTGGCGCCGTGCCACAGGCCGCCGAGCACCATCGTGAGCATGATGTTGCGGATCACGAAGACGTCCGACCCGCGGTTGCCGCCGAGCGGGACGTACAGGTAGTCGCGCAACCACCGCGACAGGGTGATGTGCCACCGCCGCCAGAAGTCCTGGAGGGTGCGCGCCGTGTACGGCGAGTCGAAGTTCACCGGGAACCGCACGCCGAGCAGGAGCGCGAGGCCGATCGCGATGTCGGTGTAGCCGCTGAAGTCGCAGTAGATCTGGATGGCGTAGCCCCAGGCGGCGAAGATCACCTCGGGAGCGGAGTGCGCGTGCGGCGCGCTGAAGACCGGCTGGACGATCGCGCTCGACACGTACGACGAGACCACGACCTTCTTGAACAGGCCGGCCATGATCATCCAGGCGGCCCGGGCGAAGTCGACCTCGGCGGGGTCGCGCCGGCGGCGGATCTGGGGGAGGAGCTCCTCGCCCCGGACGATCGGCCCGGCGATCAGGTGGGGGAAGAAGCACAGGTAGACGGCCAGGTCGACCGGGCGGGCGGCCTCGATCCGCCCGCGGTAGACGTCGACGACGTAGCTGATCGCCATGAACGTGAAGAAGGAGATGGCGACGGGCAAGGTCGGCTGGACGAGCGGGATGATGCGGTCGGCGCCCAGGCTGTGCAGCACGTTGTCGACGTTGACGGCGAAGAACGCGTAGTACTTGAAGTAGCCGAGCAGGCCGAGCAGGCCGACGAGCGAGAGGACGAGCGACGCCTTGGCCGCTCTCGGGGACCGCTCCCGGCGGGACGCGCCGAGCGCGCCGAGATGTGCCATGACCGTGGAGGCGACCAGCAGGAAGACGAAGCGCCAGTCCCACCAGCTGTAGAAGAAGTAGCTGAGGGCGATGATCGCGAGCTTCCAAAACGTCGGATACGGGTTGAACAGCCAGCTCGCCACGAAGGCGACGGCGAAGAAGATCGCGAAGTCGATGGTCGGGAAGAGCATGGGGCGACGCTCAGGCGAGCGTACAGCGCGGCCCTTTCGGCCGATCGTGGGCGCGCCACGCCGCGCCGCGATGGCGCGGGTGTCCGCGCGAGACGGGGCCTATCGGCTCTTCAACGCCTCGATCAGGGCCGGCAGGACCTTGTGCACGTCACCCACGATGCCGAGGTCGGCCACCGTGAAGATCGGCGCGTCCTGGTCCTTGTTGACCGCGACGATGTTCTTCGAGCCCTTCATCCCGACGAGGTGCTGGGTGGCCCCCGAGATGCCGCAGGCGATGTACAGGTTGGGCTTCACCGTCTTGCCGGTCTGGCCGACCTGGCGGGCGTAGGGGACCCAGCCGGCGTCGACGATGGCCCGGCTGGCGCCCGCCGCTCCGTGGAGCAGCGAAGCCAGCTGTTCGATCATCTCGTACTTGTCGGCCGAGCCGAGGCCCCGCCCGCCCGAGACGATGATGCTCGCCTCGTCGAGCTTCGGCCCGCTCCGCTCCTCCACGTGGCGTGCGATGACCCTGGCCGCCCCCGTCGCCCCGGGCTCGGGGGCCGGGGCGGAGACCACCTCGGCGGCCCCGCCGCCGCCGGGCTCCGCCGCGAAGGACTTCGCCCGGACCACGTAGAGGTGCGGGCCCGCCCCGGTGAAGCGGGCGGTCGCGCTGATGGTCCCGCCGAACAGCGTGTGCTGGCTCTCGGTGCCCCCCTCGCTCAGGCCCACGACGTTGGTGAGCACCGGCAGGTTGAGCCGGGCCGACAGCCGGCCCGCGACGTCCCGGCCGTCGTAGCTGGCCGGGAGCAGCAGGGCGTCGGGCTTGTCCCCGCCCTCGATGAGCGCGGCGATGGCGCCGGCCACCGGCACGCCGGGGAGCGTCTCGCCGACGTCGCCGATGTCGTAGACCTTGGTCGCCCCGTACTCGCCGAGGGCGGCGGCGTGCTCGGCCGTGGACGGCCCCCAGGCCACGGCGGCGACGGCCGAGCCCACGCTGCGGGCCTCGGTGAGCAGCTCGTAGGTGAGCGAGGTGGGGCCGCTCTCGCCGACCTCGGCCAGGACCCAGACGGTGCCGAGCGCCATCAGATGACCTTCAGCTCCTGGAGGAAGGCGACGATGCGCTGCGCGCCGTCGCCCTCGTCAACCACGATCTCGCCGGCGCCCCGGTTCTCCGCCTTGGCCACCCCGGTGATCTCCTGGCCCGCCCCGGTCGCGCCCACCTCGTCCTTCGACACCCCGAGGTCGTCGACGGTGAGGATGTCGACCGGCTTGGACTTCGCCGCCATGATCCCCTTGAACGAGGGGTAGCGGGGCTCGACCACGCCCGCGGTGACGCTCACCACCGCCGGCATCGGGCACTCGACCTCGTCGTAGCCCGCCTCGGTCTGGCGCTCCACCTTGAGCGTCGAGCCGTCGATCGAGATCTTCTTGGCGAAGGTGACCGACGGGAGGCCGAGGAGCTCGGCGAGCTGGGCCGGGATGGTCCCGGTGTAGCCGTCGGTCGACTCGGTGGCGGTGAGGACGAGGTCCGGCTCGGCCCGCCGGATCGCCGCCGCCAGCACCTTGGCCGTCCCGAGGGCGTCGGACCCGGCCAGCGCGTCGTCGCTGACCAAGATGGCCTTGGCCGCCCCCATGGCGAGGGCGGTGCGCAGGCCGGAGACCTCCCCGCCCGGGGCCATCGAGACGAGCGTGACCTCGTCGCCCTCCCCGCTCGCCAGCTGGAGCCCCATCTCGACGCCGTAGGCGTCGGAATCGTCGAGGATCAGCTTCCCGGTGCGGTCGAGGGTGTGGGTGGTCGGGTCGAGGGCCGGCGGCGCGGCCGGATCAGGGATCTGTTTGACGCAGACGACGACGTTCATGATCGGTCATTGTTCATTACCCAGAGCTGGCCCCGCCATTCGTCTCGGGGCCGGTTTCTCCCCTCCGACCTGCGGCCATGGCCAGCGCAGCGGTCAGCCGGTCGGTGATCAGGGTGTCCACCTTCGCCTCGAACATGGCGGCCAGCTCGTGCTCGGCGTTCGGGGTCCAGACGTTGACGGCCACCCCCCGGTCGTGGCAGCGGGCCACGAAGCGGCCGTCCACCCCGGCGAAGAAGGGATGAAGGGCCTGGTAGCGGCGGTCGAGGGCGGTGGCGAGGGCGCCGTCCAGGCTGGCCAGTCCGCCGAGCAGCCACCCGACCGGGAGCGCCGGCTCGGCGGCCCGGACCGCCTCGATGGTCGGGGCGTCGAAGGAGGAGACGATCACGTCCTCGAGCCGCCCCTGCTCGGCCAGCTCGGCGGCCACCGCCCGGGCGAGCGCCCCCGACGGGTCGGCGCCCGGGTCGCCCGGCTTGTTCTTGATCTCGACGTTCATCGCCATGCCCCGGCAGGCGGCGATGACCGCCCCGAGGACCGGCACGTGGGCCGGCAGGTCGGCCACCTTCGTCTCGCAGATGAGGCCCACGCCCGGCACCTCGGCGTCGTGGTGGACGACGAGGGCGCCATCGGCGCTCCGGCGCACGTCGAACTCGACCCCGTCGGCCCCGAGCCTCCGGGCCTCGACGAATGCCTCGATCGTGTTCTCGAGGAAGCCCTCGGTGCAGCCCCGGTGGCCGAAGACGGCGGTCACGGGCGGCCCGGGCGCACCCGCGCCCCGGGGTTCTCGAAACACCGCCAAAACGCGCTTGTCATGGGGTGTTCACCTCGGTAAATTCCCGTCGCCCCAATTTCCCGTTTGGGTGTTGTGGCCCCCGGGCTTGTGAAAAAGATCACAATCGGGTGGAGGAGCTGGCCATGGCGCTGATGTGGAACCGCACCGTCGAGTGGGACGCCGAGGACTGGCGCCAGTTCGCCGCCTGCCGCGACACCGTCCCCGACCTGTTCTTCCCCATCGGGACGACCGGCCCGGCGGTCGACCAGATCGAGGCGGCGAAGCGGGTCTGCGGCGGCTGCACGGTGCAGGAACCCTGCCTCAGCTTCGCCCTCGCCACCAACCAGGAGTCGGGCGTCTGGGGCGGCACCTCCGAGGAGGAGCGCCGCAAGCTGCGCAAGGCGTGGCTGGCCGCCCGCCGCCGGGCCGTCTGAGGACGCCCGCTCACCGCCGCGAGAGCGGCAGCGAGATCCGCACCAGCGTCCCCCCGCCCTCGGCGCGGGGCACCCGGTGCATGTCGATCTCCCCGTCGAGCTGACTCACCACGAGGTCGCGCACGATCGACAGCCCGAGGCTGTGGGTCCGCTCGATGTCGAACCCCTTGGGCAACCCCACCCCGTCGTCGCGCACCTCGACCGACAGTCCCCGATCGTCGTGGCGGAGCGTGACGGCGACGCGCCCCGACGCGATCCGGTGCGGACCCCCCTTGCGCTTGGCGCCCCGGCCGGTGCGCAGGGGTCGGCGCTCGGCGCTGAACGCGTGCTCGACCGCGTTCTGGAGGAGCTCGGCCAGCGCGACCGCGAGCGGCGTGGCCACGTCGGCCGGGAGGTCACCGAGGTCCCCCTCGACGGCGATGTCGACCTTGGCCGGCCCCACCACCGAGTCCTCGGCCATCTGCACGAGCGAGGCCACGATCTCGTCGAAGGACACCTGGTCGCCGGGTTCGCGCGACAGGATCTCGTGCACGAGCGCGATGGAGCGGACCCGGCGCTCGGCCTCGTGCAGCGCCTCGCGACCGGCCTTGGCGGTGACCCGGCGGGCCTGCAGGCGCAGGAGCGAGGAGATCGTCTGCAGGTTGTTCTTGACCCGGTGGTGCACCTCCCGGATCGCCGCGTCCTTGGACAACAGCAGCCGGTCGAGCCGGCGGACGTCGGTGACGTCGCGCACGAGGATCACCGCCCCGGTCGCCACCCCGTGGATCACGAGCGGGATGCAGTGCACGAGCACCACGACGTCGGGGCGCCGCTCGACCTCCTCCACCACCGGCCGCTTCGTGGTGAGCGCCCACTCGACCGCGGTCTCCTCGACCCCGAGGTCGACGAAGCGCCGCCCCTCGGGCACCGAGTAGACGCCCATGCGGTGGAAGGCGTTCATCGCGTTCGGCGAGGCGAACTCGACGCGGCCCTCGTCGTCGACGACCACCACGCCGTCGCCGACCCTCGGTGACTCCTCGGAGCCGACGTCGTTGTCGGGGAAGGGGAACGCCGACTCGGCCACCATCTCGGCGAGCCGCTCGAACGCGTCGAGATAGGTGCGCTCGTAGCTGGAGGTCGACGGGCGTGCGTCCTCCCGGCCGATCCGCACCACCACCGCGATGACCCGGTTGGCGTAGCGGACCGGGATGGCCTCCGACGGGATGGCCCCCGCCGCCGTGATCCCTTCGATCTCGCCCCGGACGATCTCGCCCTTGTCGAGCGCCTGGGCCACGATCGACCACTCCTCTTCCACCGGGGACTGGCCCACCAGGTCCTGGGTGAGCCGGGTGGCGCGGTTGGACGGCCGGATCTGGCCGAGCACCACGAGGCGCGAGCCGCCCGGCCCCCCTTCGAAGCCCGACACCGGGACCACGAGGACGAGGTCGGAGAACGACAGGTCGGCGAGGAGCGACCACGAGCCCATGAGGCGGTGCAGATGGGAGAGCTCGTCGGTGTCGAGGACGGCGTGGAGCTGGGCCAGCTCGGCCGGCGTGCTCATTCTCTGCGCTTCCCCGCCGGGGCCGCCTCGGTCAGCGGGACCGACCGGCCCCGGCGCGCCTCGAAGGCGACCAGGCGGTCGATCCCGCTCGACTCGAGCAGCGCCCGCAGGTCGTCGGCCCGGTCGGCCACCTTCGACTCGCCGTGGGCGTCCGAGGCGGTGGTGAAGCCGACCCCGCGCGCCCGGAACCGCTCGAGCAGCCCGGGCGCCGGGTACTGCTCGTCACAGGGCTTGCGCCAGCCGGCCGAGGAGACCTCGGCCGCCACCCCGCTCGAGGCGGCCGCCTCGGCCAGTCGGTCCCACCACTCCTCGGGGTGGTCGGGCGAGTAGCCCATCACCTTGGCCAGGTCGGGGTGGGCGAGCACGTCGCACGCCCCGCTGCCGGCCATCTCCGCGATCGCCTCGGTGTAGGCGTCCCAGCACGCGTCGACCCGGCGGACCGGCCACTCGGCCAGGTGCAGCGGGTCGCCGTCGTCGAACCGCCAGGCCCCCAGCCAGTGGACCGAGCCGAGCAGGACGTCGAAGGGGTACCCGGCCAGCAGCTCGGCCACCTTGTCCATCCGGCCCCGGTAGTGGTCGACCTCGAGCCCGACGACGACCGGGAGGCCGGCCGCCTTCGCCGAGACGGCCGTCTCGACGTAGGCGTCGAGATCGTTGCGGGCGTGGTGGTCCCAGTAGGCGCGCATGGAGGCGCGGAGCGGGGCCGGCTCGTCGTCGAACAGGCCGGCCACGATCGGCTCGGACTGGACGAAGCGGAACAGGTGCTCGGTGAGGGCGATCTCGACCACCCCGGCCGCCGCGGCGCGCTCGCAGTACGCGGCGATCTGCTCGAGGCGCAGCGACACGTCCGCGTCCTTGTGGTCCCAGAGGTGGAGGTGGTAGTCGAGCACCGAGGACCGCCGATCAGGCCGTCGCCGCCAGCGGGCTCACGGCCGCATGGTAGGCCGCGGGGCCCCGGGCCCCCCGACCACCCTCATCGCCAGATCGTCTGGCCGAGGGCGAGCAGGCCGGTGAGGCTCGCGATGTCGTGCTCGAACGCCGGGGCGGTGGCCAGCACCTCGGGGACGTGGGCCAGCTCGTTGCGCTGCTCGGCCTCGCGCCGGGCCACCAGCGAGAAGTTGATGAAGCTCTCGGCGATCTCCCGCAGGAGCGGTGCGGTGATGGCCGGGTCGGTGGGGAGCCGGCCGGCCAGCTCGTCGGCCCGCTCGCCGATGCTCCGGGCCACGGCGAGGGCGGCGGGGTCGCGCAGGTAGTCCGGCAGGGTCCGGTTGAGCACCATGGCCCCGAGGTGGAGGTGCCGGCGCCCGAGCTCCCCGGCGAACTGCTCGGCCTCCGACAACGGCGAGCTGTCGAGGGTGCTCACGACGAGGAACGTGGTGCGGCGGTCGCCGAGGAGCCGGACCACCGCGTCGGCCCGCTCGATGAAGCCCGCGTGCATCGACTGGAAGAGGATGAAGAACTCCGAGATGTCGGTGAGGAACTGGGTGCCGAGGATCCGGTCGGCGATCTGCTGGAACGGGCGGGACGCGAGGGTCACCATCCTCGAGCGGTAGGGGACGATGAGCCACCGCAGGAGCCGGCTCGAGAAGAACTCGGCCATCCGCTTCGGCGCGTCGAGGAAGTCGAGCGCGTGGCGCGACGGCGGGGTGTCGACCACGATCAGGTCGTAGTCGCCGGTCGAGTGGATCTCGAAGAGGCGCTCCATCGCGATGTAGTCGTGGCTCTGGACGAAGCGGCCCGAGATGTTGCGATAGAGCGGGTTGCGCAGGATCTGCTCGCGGGTCCGTGCGTCGGGGGCGTGCCGCACGATGAGCGCGTCCCAGCTCGCCTTCGTGTCGAGCATGGCCGCCCACAGCTCGCCGCGAGGCGACACGCCCGCCTCGCGGAACATCTCGGCGTCGATCCGGTGCTCCTCGTTCCCGAGCCCCTTCAGCCCCAGTGCGTCGGCGAGCCGG
Organism: Acidimicrobiales bacterium; assembly: GCA_036844945.1. GTDB lineage: Bacteria > Actinomycetota > Acidimicrobiia > Acidimicrobiales > RAAP-2 > Palsa-461. The sequence goes on along the minus strand of DAIUEV010000047.1, from coordinate 3,933 downwards.
CGGGCCGGGTCGACCGTCACCACGAGCACCTTCCCCCCGTGGTGGCAGGCGGCCATCGCCGCGACCGATGCGGCCACGGTCGTCTTCCCCACCCCGCCGGGCCCGCAGGTGATCGCGATCTCCTTCGACGCGAGCAGCTGGTCGAGCGATCCCCGGCGGACCTCGGCCGGGGCGCTCACGATCCCAGCTCCTCGCCGAGCGCCGTCGCGACCTGGCGGGTGCTGCGCAGGCCGCCGACCCGGGTGAAGAGGTAGGGCAGCAGCAGGATCGGGACCCGGGGGTCCAACCGCTCCTGGAGGAGCTGGAGATGCACGGCCCGGGCCCGCCGGGTGGAGACGGCGAGCCGGGCCGCCTCGAGGACGGGCCCGGGGTCACCGCCGGCGTCGGCCGCGATCACCTCGAGGTTGGCCGGCGTGCGCAGCTCTTCGAAGATGGCCTCCTCGCGGGTGCTGAACAGCTCGGGCAGCACCTTGTTCACGATCACGGCCACCACCGCGGCCGAGGTCTCGCGTTCGATCCGCTCGGTGAGCTCGAGGGTCTCTGAGACCGGCATCTCCTCGGGGATCGTCACGGGGATCACGCCCGTCCGCCTCGGGTCGCTCAAGAGCTCGAGCATCCAGTCGGTCTGGGACCGGATCTGGCCCACCTTCACGAGGTCGTTGATCGCCTGGGGAGCCCCGAGCTGGCTGACGACGTGCCCCGACGCCGGCGCGTCGACCACCACCAGGTCGTAGTGGCCCTCGCGGACCTCCCAGCAGAGCTTGCCGACGGTGAGGATCTCCCGCACCCCGGGGGCCGCGGTCGCCACGAAGTCGAAGGCCTTGGCGAGCGGCCCGATGCGGCCGGCCAGCGGGATCCGGAGGCTCACCTTCAGGTACTCCCGGAGCGACGCCTCGGTGTCCATCGACATGACCGAGACGCCCGGTGCGACCGGGGTGGGGACGAACCCGACCGGCCCGGCCTCGAACATCGCCCCGAGCCCGCCGCTGGCGTCGATGTCGCACGCGAGGACCCGCTTCCCGCGTTGCGCGGCCAGCTGGGCGAGGGCGGCGGTCACCGTCGTCTTGCCGACGCCGCCCTTCCCGGTGACGAAGAGCAGCTGGTGGCCGAAGAGGCCGCCGGTGGCGGGGGCGGCCGGGGAGGTCGTCAACGCCGGCCCCCGGCGCTTCGACGCGGGGTCAGGGCGCCCCGAACCCCACCCGGCGATCGTTGGAGGGTGCGCCCACCTCGACGTAGGCGACCTGGGCGGCCGGGATGGCGATCCGCCGGCCCCGGCGGTCGGTCAGCCACAGGATCCCGCCGCTCTCGAGGGAGGACTCGATCTCCTTCAGGACGGCGTCGCGTTCGGCGCCTTCCCCGAGGTCGACCTCGATCTCCTTCGGGGTCTGGACGATCCCGATGCGCACTTCCAACTGGGACTCCTCTCGGTTCGGCCCCCGGGAGGTGCCCGGAGAGGGCCGGGCGCGGGCGCCGACGGTCCCCGTACGTTACGCCCCCCGGTCACACTGGTGGCCATGGGCACAGACCCTCATGGGCGTGGTGTCGGGAGCGAGCGTTCGGACCGGTGGGCCTCGACGATGGCCGGGTTCTCGCCGGGCACCGAGGGCGACGCCGCCGGCCACGACGCCGACGGCCTCCGCGTCGCCCACGCCGACTCCGCGGCCTGGCTGGGCGGCCGGGCGCACCCCGGGGAACCGGCCGACCCGGTCCCGTTCGGGCGGGCCTGGCGGGAAGAGGACGAGGCGCGCACCCTGGTGCCCGACGCCACGCGGGCGGTCGGGTCCGGTGAGCGGGCCCGGCCCGAGGAGCCCGACGACTGGCGGACCTGCTTCGAGCGGGACCGCGACCGGATCCTCCACTCGGCCGCGTTCCGGCGGCTCGCCGGCAAGACCCAGGTGTTCATCTTCCCCGACGACCACTCGCGGACCCGGCTCACCCACGCGCTCGAGGTCGCGCAGGTGGCGACCAGCGTGGCGCGGGCGTGCGGCCTCAACGTCGCGTTGACCGAGGCGATCGCGCTCGGGCACGACTGCGGGCACGGGCCGGGCGGGCACGCCAGTGAGGACGCGCTCGCGCCCTTCCTCGACGAGGGCTTCGACCATGCGCGTTGGGGCGCGGAGGTCTCGCTCGTCCCGCTCAACCTGTGCGCGCCGGTGCTCGACGGCATCGCCAACCACAGCTGGTCGCGCCCCGCCCCCGCCACCTGCGAGGGCGAGGTGGTGAGCTGGGCCGACCGCATTGCGTATGTCTGCCACGACTGGGAGGACGCTCTCGCGACCGGCATCGTCTCGGCCGACCTCCTCGACCCGATCGTCGCGTCGCGCTGCGGGTCCCGTCGAAGCGAGCAGCTGGGTGCGTTCATCGGGGCGCTGGTCCGCACCACCACGGCGTCGGGACGGGTCGCCATGGACGCCGAGATGGCCGACGCCCTCGCCCGCTTCCGAGCCGTCAACTACGAGCACATCTACCTCCGCCAGGCCTCGGTCGCCCAGGCCGAGGCGGTGGTGTCGCTCCTGCGGGCCCTCGTCGAGCACTACGCCGACCGCCCCAACGCGATCCCCTCGGTGCGGGCGGCCGGCGGGCTGAGCGGCGGCTCGTCCGAGGCGACGCGCGCGGCGGTCGGCTACGTGGCCGGGATGACCGACCGCTTCGCCTGCCGCCAGGCGCTGTCGGTGCTCGGCTGGGACCCGGCGAAGCTGCCGAAGGCGGTCGAGGCCTGAGCGCGCCCAGGCCCCCGGCGCGGTCGTGACGTCGCCGCGCTCGCGGACGGCCTGCGACGGGGCGGAGGGGGCATTCCCCGCCGCCCTCGGCGAACCGGGTGGTCAGCTGATCGTCGTGCTTGGCGTCCTACCCGTCGCCGAACAGGATTGCGATCCGCTGGTCGAGCGCGCCCCGGGCCATGTCGGCGTGGGTGAGCACGTACAACCGGTCGGCCGCCACCGCGTCGAACACCGCGTCGGCCACCTCGGCCGGGGGGATGCCGAAACTGACCGCATCGCCGAGGAACGCCTCGCCCTCGCCGGTGACGGCCCGGACCCGCTCGGGCATGTTGCGGTGCGAGTGGGCGATCTGGGTCTGCACGAAGCCGGGGCACACCACGGACACGCCGACATGGCTCCCCCGCGCCTTCAACTCCTCGGACAGCGACTCGGACAGCCCGACCACGGCGAACTTGGTCGTGCAGTAGATGCCGAGCAGGGCGTTGCCCCGGAGCCCGGCGATCGAGGCCGTGTTGACCACGTGCCCCTCGTCCTGGGCGACGAGCGTGGGGAGGAAGACGTTGCAGCCGTGGATGACGCCGAACAGGTTGACGCCCACCACCCAGTCCCACAGCTCGACGGGGCTGTCGACGATCGAGCGCCCGACCACGCCCGCGTTGTTGCACACGACGTGGACGGCGCCGAAGCGCTCGAGGGTCGCCTCCCGCAGGGCCACCACCGAGGCGTGGTCGGCGACGTCGGTCGGGACGCCGACCACCTCGGCGCCGCCGTCGGCGAGCTCCGCCACGGCCGCCTCCAGTACCGGCTCCTCGATGTCGGCCAGCACCAGGCGCATGCCCGCACCGGCGAACCGTCGGGCCATCGCGAGGCCGATCCCGCTCGCGCCCCCGGTCACGACGGCGACCTTCCCGGAGAACTCCTTCATGGCTTCCCCCCGCGCCCTAGTGCAGCGACAGCTCCCGACGGTAGACGCGGGCGGGTCCGAGGGCGACAATGCGCTCGGCCAGCGCGCCGAATGCGGTCGCCGCTTCGCCGTCGGGATCGGTGACCGTGATCGGGGCGCCGACGTCGCCGCCCTCGCGCAGGGCCGGGACGAATGGCACCTGGGCGAGGAGCGGCACCCCGAGGTCCCGGGCCAGCTGCTCGCCCCCGCCCCGCCCGAACAGCTCGTAGCGGGTCCCGTCGTCGCCGGTGAACCAGCTCATGTTCTCGA
>DAIUEV010000046.1:0-19089 GCA_036844945.1 Acidimicrobiales bacterium | reverse complement strand
GCAAGGTGACCCGCTCGACACTTTCTCTACTTGTGGCTGATACGTACACAGCCGCACTTTCGGCACCGCCACGCCGTGGCTGATCCGCTATCAGCCATACCAGGGCAGTCTATGAATCAGCCATACGTTTGCGATGGCCTTGACTTACGGCGATTAACTCCGCCATTCGGGCATGGGTTTGACGTACTACTTCGGGGACGACGACGCCAGGTGCTGGACACATGCACACTGCCGACGGGCGAACACGAGCGTTGCACCATTGCGCCAAATCCATTCGTTCGGTCTTTTGGCGACCATTTGTCTATGCATGTCCGCGGTAGAAGGTCGACCGGCACAACGACCGCCAACCTCAATGCTCCTGGGTCTAAGCGTTGAACGCTTGAAACAACACGGCGAACTCACAGCCGACCGCCATGCCACCGAATCCGGCCATGTTCCTCAAGAAGGTATCCGGGTCAAAATCCGTGCCTAGCCCTTCGATATATGCGCGGTGCTCACGTAGCGAGGCGATCCCCGAGTCGATGGTGTCGGTGACATCCACATAGTGGGTTGCGTTCTCCGTACCACCGATGTAGATCGCGTTGATCCCGCTCCAGGGAGCACCCAAGTCCGGGAAGACCCATTCGTTGGCGGCATCTCGACATGCGTCAAGGACCGCCAGTCCGACCGCTCGATGGTCTGCGTGGTTCACGTTGCCGCCCTCGCCCCATGTGAGGTCGAAGTTCATCCCGATGACCACCTCCGGGAGCAGCCGCCGGAGTGCTCCGGCCAAGTCTCGACGTAGCTTGAGCCCGTACTCGACAGCTCCATCGGGATACCCGAGAAACTCGACGTGGTGGACTCCGACGACAGCCGCACTCCGACGTTGCTCCTCCTCCCGGAGCGGTTTTGTCTTGTCCGGTGGTAGGCCAGCGATGCCCGCCTCGCCGCTGGTGGCCAGGACGTAAGACACGTCCTTACCCTCGGAGGTCCACCGTGCGACTGCACTGGCCGCTCCGTATTCCAGGTCATCGGGGTGGGCGACGATGGCAAGGGCACGTTCCCAGTCCTCGTTGACGGGCTTCATGGAACGATCACGCTCTATGGATGCGCTGAGTCAATCGTGCCGGACACTCGCCTCACGAACGTCCACTGAGCGTCCCTCCAGGACAGCATAGGCCCACACACCAGGTGACACGTCCGCTTCAATATCTCTCTACTTAGCTGGAAGTGGCCCCCCGAACAGAGGCAAGGGCGAGGCGACCAGCCCACAGACCTGCGAAAACGCACTCACCGAGCAGATGGTGCCCCCATCGACCCCCTTACGCGGTGAATGGCCTTGCCGGCCATGCCGGCGTTCTCGATGGCAGCGCGCAGCTGTGCCTTTGCCACCTCGGGGAGAATGCCCTGCGGCGGTCGGGAGTATGGGAAGTCCCCGATCGGAAGGCCGATAATCAACGCCGCGTACTTGAAGGCTTCACCCCAGTGGGTGAAGTACTCCGCTCGTCCAGAGTACTCAACGAACCACTTTCCAAGAGAAGCTTGGTATGAGTCGAGCCCGGACTCCTTCGCGTATGCCACAGCCTCGGCGAGCTGCCCGTCCCATATCAGCCGCCAATACTGCATGTACCAAGGCTTGTCGGGCGTGTCGTAGAGGTACCCCGCGGTGCCGAGCTGTGCGGGCCCCACGGTCCCGTCCTGCAGCCAACCCGCTCGGTACACGATGAGATCACACTCCCAGATCACGAGCTCTGGCGCGAGCGAGTGCAAAGCCGCGGACCGCGAGATGCTGTCTTGGACGCCTTCTTTCACCGCGACGACCGCGGGGATCCGGTTGTGAATCTCCGCCATCTCCTGTGCCGTGAGCACATAGCCCGACGAGGGGGAATTGAACATGCCGAGGGCGATGTCCGTGCGATCGGCGATGTATTTGAAGAACCTCAGCACGCCCTCACCAGCGTGCACTTCCATCGGCGGCGTCTGCAGGTAGCAGATATCCGCGCCGTGCGCCTGGGCGTGGAGGGTGAGATCGACGGCTTCTTTCGCGGACGCGGCCGACGTGCACGCCTGGATCACGGTGGCAGGCGCAACTGCACGAGCCTCTGTAACCGCGACCTCGAGGAGCTTCTTGCGCTCGTCCATAGTTAGCGACCACCACTCGCCGATGCCGCTGGTCAGCCAGAGCATGGCGTGACCGAGGTCGCTTAGGCAGTAGCGCACGAGTTGTCGATAAGCGTCCCAGTCGATGTCGTCCCCGTCCGTTCCGCTGAATGGTGTGTAGAGCGAATCGCCGATCCCGTGCAACCCCCCACTGGCCGCCCAATCGCGTGCGTCACGTGCAGAAGGCAAGGTCCCCTCCTGAAACTTCGTTACCAATTGGTCAGAGGCAAGCGTATCGGGGAGCCTTCAGTCGTGGTGGGGTGCGAGGGATTCGAACCGCTCGACGGCATTTGATGTCAAATCGGACTTACAATGGCCTCGTTAGAAGTGCTCGCGACCTTGGAGAGACGGCACCGCGCGGCTCCTGACGATCTCCCATTCCGAGCGAAATCCCCGCCACGGCCGGTCGACCGCCCGTGGCGGGCGGGTGACGAGTTCATTATGTTGCTGCCGTGAGTATCTCGTTCGGGGTGCATATCGGCCAGCAGAACCTGCCCATGTCCGAACTTCGGGCGCTGTGGCGAAGACTCGACGATGCTGGCGTGGACTGGATCTCTGTCTGGGACCACTTCTACGAAGCACCTCCAGCGGGTGGAACCATCGACCACTTTGAGGCGGTGGCCACGCTCGGTGCCCTAGCAGCGGACACACGCCACGCCCGGCTGGGGTGCCTCGTCTTCTGCACCGCGTACCGCAATCCCGGGCTGCTAGCCAAGGCGGCGACGACGATCGACCACATCAGCGGAGGCCGCTTCGAGCTGGGGCTGGGCGCCGGATGGCACCAGTGGGAGGCCGAGGCCTATGGGTACGACTTTCCATCAGCCGGAGCGCGACTCGACATGCTCGAGGAGGCAGTGCCGCTGATCCGCAGCCTGCTCACCGAGGCGAGGACGACCCATACGGGACGCCATTTCCGCACCCAGAATGCTTCCTGCCTGCCCGCACCTCTCCAACCGCGGCTGCCGATCTGGGTGGGCGGGACCGGCGAGCGCCGGACGCTTCGTATCGCGGCCGAGCACGCCGACGGCTGGAACGCAGCTTACGTATCAGCCGAGCGCTACGGACGGTTGATCGGAGTGCTCGACGATCATTGCCGATCGGCCAGCCGCGATCCAGCCGCGATCCGGCGATCGGTCAACTTGATCTTCGCCCTTTCCAATGACGGGACCTCCACCGAGGAGGTGATCGCCCGACAGGGTTGGGGGCCGATGGCGGCTGCAGTTCGCGACGGCGCGATCGTGGGATCACCGGACTCGGCACCCGAGCAGATCCAGCGATACATCGGATCGGGTGCGCAGGGAGTCAATGTGGCCCTTCGGGCTCCATGGGACGACAACGTCCTCGACGATTACCTGGAGCAACTGCCCGCCCTTCGCAAGCTGTCCTGACTCGCTCCCCATCCAAGTTCTCTTTCGAAGAAGACAGTGGATGGACCAGCGGCTTAGCCAGGCGATGACTATCCAACATCCGCGTCCGATCGTGGCGTGCGAGAGCAGTGGACGTCGGTTAGCCAGAACGTGAGGGCGACATCGGCCTGTGCCACCTAGCCCGGGAGTCGTTCAGCGGCCGCGGGCGAACATCTCTGAGGAAAGGTCGATCCCGACGACGTTTGCCTCCACTGCGTCGGCCACGAGAACGGTGCCGGATGATGGCGAGTTGACCGAAGGCTCAGCAACGGCTTGACTCACCACGAATTCTCCTGAGGAGGGATGATGGGTGCTGATGGGACTTGGAATACGACAATCGACTCGCCTATGGGCTCGCAAGATGGGACCCTCGAGCTGAAGACCGATGCCGAGTCCCTCTCGGGATCCATAACCGGTCCGCAGGGATCGATGGAGTTCAGTGGCGGTTCGGTCAAGGGGAACGAACTGGCATGGAACGTGGAGATGACCCAACCGATGCCAATGAACCTGGAGTTCACAGCCACGGTCGATGGTGACAACTTGACTGGCCAGGTAAAGCTCGGCTCGTTCGGCACCGCCCAGCTGAAGGGCACACGCGCCTAAGGACGAAACCCGCAGTTACGAGGCCAGATTGGCACCGGCCACGTGGTTGCGTCTCGACGCCAGTCCGCGCGAGTACGCGCATCCCCGAGGGCTCGGGGCGTGGTCGAGGCAATCAGAGGACCCCATCGTGAGGGTAGGTGCGACTGACAGAACAGCTGCCTCACTGCGACTCGGCCGAGAGGCTTGCTTACCGTCTCTCGAACCGCTCCTTGGGACGCTAGGAATCCCCAGACAACATTCTTGTGATCTGGGCCATATCGAAGTAGTCACGCCACGCGCTGATCTTGTCGTCACGGACCTCGAACACGCCCATGACGGGCAGTGGTGCCACCTTTTGCCCAATGGTGAACGAGTCAATCCGCTCCGTGAGCACCACGTTGTCGCGCACGGCTAGGTGGATCGTTTCGATCTTCATGCTCTCGCACATGGCAAAGAAGCCGTTAATGAAGGCGACCGCGGCATCGATGCCGACTGCAGGGTCCATGGGGATGTTGTGATACACCACATCTTCGGTGAAGAATGGACGCAGCGCTTCGGCATCGTGCTTCTCGAACGTGGCACAGAAGTCGCGTACGACTCTCTCGGCATCCTCTGCCATCCCCATGAGTGCACCTCCTTGGGTAGGGCGGACCTGAGAGGTTCACCCTAGTGGCCCGTCAAGGACAATCCAATGTTCGTCCAACAGCTCCGGAGTTGACCCGCTCTCGCCGACCGGGTGTCGCAGAAGACCCGGGGAACAGCGGCCGCAGGGTCGCCCAGTTCGTCGGGACGGTGGGGCAGTTCAATAATCTGGAGTGCTGCGGCGCAACCTATCCAGTGTCGTCCGGACGCGTCGAGCGTCCACTGATGACGTCTGAATCTCCAGCAGCTTCCTGCGACTTTTCGGGCCCCTCAAGAGCGTCACTGACCGACGGGGCATATCAATCGCCGCCGCCACCGCCTTCAAGGCAGCCTCGGTCGCTCGCCCCATATCTGCCGGCTCGACCACGCGAACAATCAACGCGCCGTCGAAGTCCCCGCCGACAATGGGTTTCGATGCATTCGGTCGCACGTGGATCTCCACTCGCATTTGGCCCATTCTGCATGTGGTGGACGGTCAACCGCCCCCGTACATGGCCTGGATACGCCACTAGCTTGGCTGGTTCTTGGGTGAGAAATGGACGCGACCATTACGTAAGTCGGCATGTGATGTGGTGTGAAGATGAAGAAGTACTAACGGTCGAGGTTCTCCTCGGGGCTTGACCAAAGGAGGCTCATGATGGCCGAGCTGGACGGGGGTGCCCTTGTAAGTCGCGTGCTTGCCGAGCAGGGAGTCACCCATCTTTTCGCCATCAACGGCGGTCACACGTTCCCGATCCTCGCCCACTTGAGGGACAACGGCGTCAAGCTCATCCACATGCGTCACGAGCAGGCAACGGCCTATGCGGCGGACGGGTGGGCGCGCAGCACGGCAAGGCCGGGGGTGTGCTGCGTGACGGCCGGCTGCGGGCTCACCAATGCGATCACCGGCCTGGCGCTGGCGGCAATGACCAACAGCTCAGTCGTGTGTCTGGCTGGCCAGCATCCCTCGACCGAGGACGGTCTTGGATCGTTCCAGGAAGCGTACGGCTCGGAGATCTGCGGGAGCTTCGCCAAGTACACCAAGCGGGTCCTCGACTGGAGCACGATCGAGGTCCACCTCCGCCAGGCGTTCCGGGCTGCTGGCAGCGCGCCCCAAGGGGTGGCGCTGGTCGAGATCCCCCAGAACATCCTCTACCAGCGCCTCGACGAAGAGCTCCAGCGCCCGGGCGCCAAGGTGTACGACCCCGGTGAGCTCGCCGGCCAGGGCGCCCCCCACTCGGTCGAGCAAGCCGTGGAGCTGTTGCTCGGTGCCGAGCGACCGCTTCTTGTGGGTGGAGACGGGGTCTTCTGGTCGGGCGCGGCAGCCGAGCTGCGCGAGCTCGCTGAGATCACCTCGACGCCGGTGTACTGCCGACGGGCAGCCCAGGGCGCGGTCCCAGAGGACCATCCCCTGGCGGTGCGAGGCGCATGGAAGAAGCCCTTCACCGGGCGGGCCGACGTGGTCGTGAGCTTCGGATTTCGCTTCTGGAGCGGCGAACACTTCGGGCAGCCGCCGACGTGGAATGGGGAGGCGACCCACGTGCAGGTCGACTCGGACCCGCTCCGGATCGGGGCCCACGTGGACGCCGATGTCCCGATCGTCGGCGACCCCAAGCTCGTGCTGCGCCAGATGATCGACCTCATACGCGGGCGTGAGCCGGTCGACCGAACGGGGTCAAGGTGGCTCGAGGAGCTCGTCCGGGCACGTTCGACTTTTGAGCAGATGGCCGAAGATCGGGAGCAGGAGCATCACGGTGACGTCCCCGTTCATCCCGATCGGCTGCTCAAAGACCTTGTGACGGTGCTCGACCATACGGCCACGGTCATCGTCGACAGCTTCACGTTGTCGGGATACGTCAGCCACTGGTTCATGGCCCGCTTCCCGGGCCAGTTGATCGACGCGGGTCCCCTTGCGCCAGTTGGTCACGGTATCGGGATGGCCATCGGAGCAGGTCTCGCGCGGCCCTCGGCGCCGGTTGTGGCGATCATCGGCGACGGGGGGATGGGAATCGGCGGATTCGACATCGAGACCGCCGCTCGATATCACGTGCCAATCGTGGCCGTCCTGTGGAACAACAGTTCGTGGGGCCCGAGCTTCGAGCAGATGCCAATCCTCCGCGGTCGGACCGACCCCTTCGAGATGCTGCCCGGCATCCGCTACGACCGAATCGCCGAAGAGCTTGGATGCCACGGCGAGCGCGTCGAGGACCCCGAGGAGCTTCTTCCTGCTCTCGAGCGGGCCTTCTCGGCGGGCAAACCGGCGCTCGTCGATGTGATCGCCGACAAGCGCATCGGCCATCCGACGCTCGGCGGCAACCTCCTCGGCTCGACTGTCGCATGAGGTACCCAGTCGGGTCTTCCTGAGAAGGCCACCCATCGCTACGGCCTGGTGTGGATGATCGATTATCAGCCAGCCGCAGAGCGGCCGTTATGCCCGACCGTCCCTTGCCAGCCCTCGGGGGTAGGAACAGCAGTGTGGTTGATCGACGGTGAGCTGTCTCAGGTAGCCGTTTCGTTCAACAGATTCGGCCCCCTGGCCGTGAGGCTCAGGACGCAGTTCGGACCAATGAGTCGAGGTGCTTCGCCTCCACACTCCAAGTGCCGGACTTGAACGAGCCACACGGGTTCTCAGTTAGGTTCCGACGAGCGGTCTCGTTTCCCGAGAGCACGAGATCGAACCAGTTGATGCCGATCTCGGCGACGTCGGCAAGAATGCCGGGGTCGGTGGAGACAGTGAGATGGTCACCGGCAGCCCGTCGGGCCAGATATGCGGGGATTCCCACGGCAAGAAGGTCGTAGTCCTGGCTCGCTTGGGCACTGGCGACATCCTCGGCGCCGCCGACGACGAAGCCCACTGGCTGGGTCACCTTGTCAATCACCTCCGCGGCCTGGTCGCGGGTGGCGGTCGGACCCACACTCGAGCCCGACAGGACGAAGGCGCCGCGGACACGCGGATCTGTTCCGGCAAGCACAAGTGAGGTGATACCCCCGCACGAATTTCCGGCAACCGCAATCTGGTCAACATCGAAACGTCCCTGGTACGGACCGCCAATCCGGGCGTCTTGCGCGAGCGCCCAGTCGATCGCCTTGGCCTGGTCAGCAGCGGTGGTGCGATCCTCAAGTGTCACTTCGCGGCCGGGGAGTTGTGTGATGGCCACGACGACAAAGCCAGCGGCCGCCCACCGCTCGAGCAACGGTCGCCATGTCGCGTCATGTCGGACACAGCCGCCGTTGGCCCAGACCACGACGGAGTGACGGCCGATGGCACTCAGGTCGGTCGGGCGATAGACGTTGTAGCCCGGCAAATCCTGCGCGGCTTCAACAACGATCGGCAGCGAGCGTTCAATCGCGGACGGCTGCAAAGCCATGTCGCCTCCTGATCAAGCGGTTGTCGGGGCACTACGTCGAGAACACATCGCCTATCATCATCCACTCGATCCAGCTGACGCTAGGCAGAAGCAGTCAGCAGCACGACACGGCGAGCGAATCTTGCTCCAGCGGGCCCAGTGGATTGCCTGGGCGAGAAGTCGCCAAACTCAACGCACAGCGATCAGCCATCCCACAACGGAACTGCCAGCTCCGGGCGGCCTTCGCTCCGCCCTCAGGTCCGAGCGGACGGCCTCGCGTACCTTGTCGCGTCCGACCAATCGAAGCCAGCCTCCTCCACCAGCGCGACCAGTTCAGGCGCCGCCGCGCCGATCCGCTCCCCTCGATCCCGGTCGAGGTCGTTGGTGAAAGTCATGAACTCTTCGAAAAGCGCCCTGTCGAACTCGTCACCGACGAGGCGGAGCTCGTGAAGGTAGCTCTTGACGGACTCAACGTTCTCCGGTCGACACTCGTGGGCGAGGTAGGCGCTTAGGCGATCGATCGCCAGCTCCCTGATCATCGGAGGCAGATTGGCAGGACGAAGGAAGGCCGGTTCGATCACAACGTTGTACGCAATCGAGAGGTGACGCTCGTCCGCGAATCTGAGCAACTCCACGATGTCGAGCACGTTGTAGTTCTGCACACTCGGGACCACGCTCACTTGGATACGCGCGATATCCCTGAACCAGTCGAGGTTCTCGACCAATGTCGCCCATCGGGCGCCGTGGCGAAGATACTCGTACAGGGCTCCGACGCCATCAATGCTCACCGAAAGCCCGATCCCGCGGAAGTGCGGTGCGAGATCGGTCAGCTCGTTGCTCCGCTGTTGACCATTTGTGGCCAAACCCACAAGGAACCGCGAAGAGGCATTGCGGTCCACCAACGCCCGCAGCAGGCGCCACGTATCTTTGATCAAGAACGGCTCGCCACCCATGAGCGAGAGGATCGCGTTGTCACTCCCCGATCCGGCGATCATGTCGGCTAACGCGTCGATGTCGTGAAACCAAGGCCGGGTGTTCGGCGGGGCCAGCCGGATCCTCGTTCGCGCCCCTCCCTCTCTCGGGACCTCGTTGCCCGCCCAAGCGGAGTGGACCGGATCGGCAGCGATGCGCGAACTGTTCATCGGGTCGCAGTGCCGGCACCTGAGCGTGCAGACGTTGCCGAGCTTCAACAAGAACCAGTCGGGCCGGCCGGCAAGCCGGAACTCGGTGGTGGCGCCCCTCTCGCCGAGGGCCTTTACGTCGAGGGGCCCTCCCATCGTCGGATACACCTGGTTGAAGCTCATCCTGCGACTCTCGCCTCCGGCCTGCTCACGCCGCCAGCAGCGGGCACAGGCATCTGGGCGTTGACCAACTGCCATTTCTGAACGGACCGCCACGAGCTCGTCGGCGTTCCAGATCTCCTCGATCGTGTCGTCGTAGATCGACGCCGGCCGCCCATGCACTTTGAGAGGGTCGGGGACGTCGACACAGAAGTTGAGGTGACCATCCGGCTGGACGATCAACATCGACCACGGGATCACGCAGGTGGTTTCCCCGTCGCGCACCCCGTCGAATTCCTCCACGGCACCCCCGCTCGGTCGGTGTCTGATCGTAACGGCAGGGCAAGGCGCTCGACACCCGAAATGTGCCATCGACCGCTGGACCCGATCGAGCGACCCCGTGGTACCGCCGAACGCGGTAGGTGCTGGTTCTTCGCCGGTCGGGGGTACCGCTGGGCATGGCAGCCTCAACCGACGAAGAGCCCGTTTGGACGCGCCTCGCCGTGCTGCGTCGCCCCGCTATGACAGTTTCGGTACCTCGTCTTCGCTGAGCGCCGTCGGCGAGTCGATCGCCACCACGTCAGGATTCGAACTTGGCCGGGAGCGACCGGCCCGGCGTGAGCAGCCGGACAGCGTCGGGCGGACCGGATTGCCCACCTTCACGCCATAGAACAGCCCAACAGTGAGGGCGACCGCCACGGGACCGCCAGCCCCCGGCCGGCTTGATCCGTCCTCAGGTCTGAGCGGACGGCCTCGTGTACCGGGCGCGTCCGACCAAACGAAGCCGGCCTCCTCCACGAGCGCGACCAGCTCCGGCGCCGCCCCGCCAATCCGCTCCCCGCGATCGCCGTCGAGGTCGTTGGTGAAGGTCATGAACTCCTCGAAAAGCACCCGGTCGAACTCGTCACCGGCGAGGCCGAGCTCGTACAGGTAGCTCTTGACCACCTCAACGTTCTCCGCTCGGCACTCGCCGGCTAGGTACGCCTGCATGCGGTCGATGGCCAGCTTCCTGATCGCAAGCGGAAGGTTCGTCGGACGAAGGTAGGCCGGTTCGAGCACCACGTTGTACGCAACCGGGAGGCGACGATCGTCAGCGAACCTGAGCAATTCCACGATGTCCAGCACGTTGTAGTTCTGCACGGTCGGGACCACGCTCATGTGGATCTTCGCGACGTCCCTGAACCAGTCGAGATTCTCGACCAATGTCGCCCAGCGGGCGCCGTGGCGAAGATACTCATACAGGGCTCCGACACCGTCAATGCTCACCGAAAGCCCGATCCCACGGAAATGCGGTGCGAGATCGATCAGCTCGTTGCTCCGCTGTTGACCATTTGTGGCCAAACCGACCAGGAACCGAGAAGCGGCATTGCGGTCCACCAAGGCCTGAAGCAGGCGCCACGTGTCCTTGATCAAGAACGGCTCGCCCCCCAGAAGCGAGAGGATCGCGTTGTCGCTCCCTGATCCGGCGATCATGTCCGCCGTCGCGTCGATGTCGTGAAACCAAGGGGCGCTCTGCCGGGGGGCGAGACGGATCCTCGTCCGCACCCCACCCTCGCTCGGCGCCTCGCCGGTCGCCCAAGCGGAGTGAATCGGATCGGCAGCGATGCGCGAGCTGAACGTCGGGTTGCAGGTCCGACACCTGAGCGTACAGACGTTGCCGAGCTCCAACAGGAACCAGTCGGGCCGACCGGCGAGCCGGAACCCGGTGACAGCGCCCTCGTCGGCAAGGGTGCCGACGTCGAGATGCCCTCCCATCGTTGCATATGCCTGGTTGAGGCTCGTCCTTCGGCTCGCGCCTCCGGCCAGCTCACGCTGCCAGCAGCTGGCGCAGGCACTCGGACGTTCCCCACGCGACATGGCCGAACGGACAGTCACGAGCTCGTCGGTGTTCCAGATCTCCTCGATGGTGTCGTCGTAGATCGACGCCAGCCGCCCCTGCATCTTGAGGGGTTCGGTGACGTCGCAGCAGAAGTTGACACGACCGTCCGGTCGGACGATCAACGTGGACCATGGGACCACGCAGGTGGTCTCCGCGTCGCGCACCGCCTCAAACTCCTTCACGGCACCTCCGCCCGGCCGGCGTCCGATCGTAACGGTTAGGGCGGGGCGCTGGGCACCCCCAACGGGACATCGACCGCTGGGTACGAACAAGCGACCCCGTGGTACCGTCGATCGCGGTAGGCGCTGGTTCTTCGCCGGCCGGAGGGTACCGCTGGGCATGGCAGTCTCAACCGACGGCGAGCACGAACCTGTCCCGTCAGCCAACCTGCCCAAGCTGCTCGCGTTCTATCTCCCTCAGTTCCACCCCATACCTGAGAACGATTCGTGGTGGGGGCCCGGGTTCACGGAGTGGACGAACGTGGTCCGGGCGAGGCCGCTGTTCGAGGGGCACTATCAGCCCCACCTGCCGGGCGAGCTCGGCTTCTACGATCTTCGACTTCCAGAGACCCGCGAGGCTCAAGCTCGTCTTGCCCGTGAGTACGGGATTTACGGTTTCTGCTACTACCACTACTGGTTCCACGGCCGTCGCATCCTGAATCGCCCCTTCGACGAGGTTCTCGAGTCGGGCGCCCCGGACTTCCCCTTCGCGCTGTGCTGGGCCAACGAGCCCTGGACCAGAAACTGGGACGCGCGGACCGGCACGACCCTCGTCGGCCAGAAGTACAGCCACGCGGACGACCGTGCCCACATCCACTGGCTTTGCAAGGCCTTCTCCGATCCCCGGTACGTGAAGATCGACGGTCGGCCGCTGATGCTGATCTACCGAACGTCCCAGCTCCCCGACGTTCGACGTACCGGCGAGATGTGGCGCGACGAAGCCCAGAAGGCCGGGTTCCCGGACCTCTATCTCTGTCGGGTCGAGAGCGAAGGGGCCGTGCACGACCCCGCAGAGGATGGACTGGACGCCTCTGTCGGCTTCCTGCCCCCCGACCCCGATCGGGTCTTGGTCGGTCTGGCCGGCTACCGGGAGCACCTGGTCCTCGACTACGAGGTCGTCGCCGACGAGGCGCTAGCCGCCCCCGACCCTCTCTACAAGCGCTTCCCGGCAGTCATGGTCGGATGGGACAACACGGCCCGGCGCGACATCAATGCCCGCATCTATGTCAACACCGAGCCCGCGACCTACGAGAGGTGGCTGACCGGGGTCGCCGAGAAGCTCAAGGGGGTCCGCCCCGAGGAGAACTACGCGTTCATCGTGGCCTGGAACGAGTGGGCCGAGGGAAACCATCTGGAACCTGACCGGCGTTACGGCCGGGCGTTCCTCGAAGCAACCCAAAGGGCACTGGCTCGTGCTGCTGGGCATGAGTCTGATGAGACGGAGCCGGATGTGTACCCGTATCTCTACGGGTACACATCGGACAGCGCGATCGGACACGTCGTCGCGCTCGTCGAAGAGTACGTCTCGAAGGGTCGCCGGGTGATCGATCTCGGATCGGGGGCCGGCTTGGTCGGCCGCATGATCCGCCCTCGGGGCTATGGCTACCTCGCGATCGACGCCGACGAGGCGGCCGTCGCACTGCTCTCGGACGCGGACCTCGAGCACGAGCAGTGCGACATCACCGATCTCGCCAAACTCACTGAGATCCTCGGGCGCTACAACGACATCGGTGCTGTCGTCGTGATGGATGTGCTCGAGCACGTCGCGCAACCACAAGCCATTCTGGCCGGCCTCGCCGACTGGGCGCGGCACCACGATATCCCGATGATCCTCTCGGTGCCCAACGTCGCCCACTTCGATCTCGGTGTCGGCCTGCTCCTCGGCCAGTGGGATCCCAGGCGCTCCGGCCTGCTCGACAGCACCCATCTCCGGTTCTTCACGAACGACACTCTGGAATCGCTCGTCACGAAGGCCGGCTGGCGCATCGTGGGTCGAGCCGACTTTCATAAGGTGCGCTCGGAGCACTACCCGGCCAGGGTGCTCGGCGGCCTCCCAGTTCCGGTCCTGAGTGTGATCGACCTCCTGGCCCGCCAGGAGAACCGGTTCTCCACGGTGTATCAGTTCGTCTGGATGCTCCGACCGGGGAAGAAACGCGTAGTCACCTCGTATCTCGACGCAGTGACGAATGAGGGCGCTTCCTGCGAAGAGGCCGAGCTCGGCCTTCAGACGCGGACGTGGTTGTACCAACTCGTGGCCGATCTCACACTGCTCGAGGAAGAAGTACGGCACCTGGCGGTGAACCGAAGCACCCGTCCACACGGACGACGCCGTACCGGCGCGATCGGATACAACGACGCCTACGAACTGCCCGACCACCAGGTCACCGAGGCACTGGAACGCCTCGACGAGCTGTTCTTCCGCCGCCCCGATCTACAGGAGAGTTACGGCGCTCACGATGAGGTCGATCTTGTCGGTCTGCTCGAGTGGGCACAGCGCACGGTTGAGGCCGGGGGCCCGGGTTCAAAGGTGTTCGAACCCTATCTCCCGGCGCTCCAAGCGGCCTGGACATACGAAGCGGGTCGACAGACCGCGCAGCTGATCATCGATGCGCTCGAACTCGACCGGCTCGACCTGACCCCGCGCCAACGACATGCGCTGTCGCAACTAGCCATCATTTACGACCGAAGCGAGGAGCTGCACCGTAGGTTCGATCTCGACCGACCCGGAGACGCGCTCGCGCTCGTAGCCTGGGCTCGGGACTCCCTGATGGACGACGACGACAACGCCGACGAGGTCGAGCTGCTCAGAAGGCAATACGGCGCGGTCCTGGCCTCGGCCCAGGGCGAACAGGGGGGCACTACATCCGGGGGTCGAAACCCCTCCCCCGGGTGAAATACGAGCTCGAAATGTCGAACCCCTTCCCGACCTCCCCCGCGCCCCGCTCCACGATGACGTACGAGGGCCCGACCCGGACTTCCGAAACGAGATCCGGGCGGCTCGCCGAAAGCATCGCGAGCTCATAGATGAAGTTGCTCAGTGCCGGCTCGTCGGGGTCGAAAACAGGCTCAGAACCCTGCCACGGCTCGCCGGCCCAATGGGCCCACGCCCAGTCCTCGATGATGTAGACGCCGCCTGGTCGCAGCCATCCGAACAGCACGTTGAAGGAGGCCTTGGTCGGACCGTAGAGGTGCGAACAGTCGTCGATCACGAGGTCGACCGAACGTTCCTCGAAGTTCGCTTCCATGATTTCGAGCAGAGCGGCTCCATCGGACTGGTCGACGCTCAGATACGGCCGAACGATGTCGCCAAGACCCTGACGATCGATGAAGGGCCCGAGCGCGGGAGCGAAGTCGTACCGGTCGACTGCCACCAGGCGGCTCGGGGCAAGCACCAGCGAGTAGAAGGCGACGCTCCCACCCTTGAACACGCCCAGCTCGACCATGTTGCGCACCGGCGACGGGGCAGCGTCGAGGATCGTCGTGAGCAGGCCCCTTTCCTTGGCTAGGAGGAAGTCGTCGGGCTCCGACATCTCCCGATGGAGGTCGTCGAGCTGGTTGCGAACCCGGAACGTCGTGTCGCCGACCCGGACGGTCTGATCATCGGTCCAGTGCGCCTCCAGCTGCGGGCGGTGCCGGGCGGCCGGCACGACGGCGTCTACCGGCTGGCTTCGTCCGGCCCCGGCGTCGGCCGTCGGTTCGCCACTCCCGGAGACCACGGCCCGCATGCTACTGACGCGCAACGTCGCCGATCCGCCCTCCCCCCTCACATGCCTTGTAGCGTCGGCGGTGCCCGATGCGTCCGCATGCCGACGGGCGGAATGGGGGTGGAAAGTGCGAACCCGGTTCGAAAAACGAATGCTGGTCGCGGCGGGTGTCGCGGCCATGGCCTTGGGCCTCGCCGCGTGCAGCAACGGCACCCCGTCTTCCTCGCAATCAACCACGACCACGACGGCGGCCGCGACCACCAGCACCTCGACAACCGTGCCCGGTCCGAAGAACTGCACGACCGCCGAGCTCCAGGTCTCGGCCGGCATGAGCTCCGGAGCGGCCGGCACCATCGGTCAGGTTCTCCTGTTCCAGAACACCAGCAGCGCCACCTGCCTCCTCCACGGCTTCCCCGGGGTCGCGGGCCTCGACAATGCGGGCAATCAGATCGTGCAGGCGAGCCGGGTGGTCAACAATGCGCCGTTCACCGGCTCGACATCCTCGCTCCCGACCGTGACCCTCGCTCCCGGGTCGACCGCCTCGGCGCTGGTGCTCGCCTCCGACGTACCCGAGGGGGCCGCAACCTCGTGCGTGACCTATGCCGCCCTGCTCGTCACCCCGCCCAACGCGCTCCAATCGGTGCGGGTGAACGCCTCGATGCCGGGGTGTAACGGGCTCCGGGTCGGCCCGGTGTACACCGGCACGACCGGCCAGTCCTCGTAGCGGTCGCCTCCCGGTAACGTCCGAGGGGTGCCCGCCGCCCCGGTCGCTTGTTCGCTCTCGGTCGAGGACGCCCACGCCCGCGGCCGGGAGTGGCGACGGTTCGTCGCCGGCCGGGTGACCGAGGTGGTGCGCACCGGCCCCTTCCTCCGCCTGCGCCTGCCCGAGGACGAGCAGGTCGTTCTCGCGGCGGTGGACCTCGCCCGGCGGGAGAAAGCGTGCTGCCCCTTCCTCGACATTCGGCTGGTCCCGCTCCCGGACGCGCTGTGGCTCGAGATCGCCGCCCCCGAACACGCCTCGGCGATCCTCGACGACCTGACCGGGTCTGCCGACGAGGGTTCCGGGCATTCGGCCAGGGCGCGAGACTGTCCCGATGGGTTCGACGTACCCGGGAATCGACGCCCGGATGGCCGGGTTTGTCTCGGCCCAACCGGTCTTCTTCGTCGCCACTGCCCCGCTCGACGGCGCGGGTCACGTCAACTGCTCGCCCAAGGGCAACAACGGGACGTTCGCGGTGTTCGACGAGCACCGGGTCGGGTATCTCGATCTGACCGGAAGCGGAGTGGAGACCATCGCGCATCTCCGCGAGAACGGCCGGATCGTGGTGATGTTCTGCGCCTTCGACGGGCCCCCACGGATCGTGCGCTTCCACGGCACCGGTGAGGTCGTGCCCCTCGGTGACCCACGCTTCGGAGAGCTGCTCGGCCACTTCCGCGCGAAACCGGGCGCCCGGGCGGTGATCGAGGTCACGGTCGAGCGGATCTCGGACTCGTGCGGCTACTCGGTGCCCATCATGGAGTTCCACCACCACCGGGAGAACCTCGACCACTGGGTGGAGACCAAAGGCGGCACCCAAGGCCTGGTCGGCTACCGGGCCGAGAAGAACACCACCAGCATCGACGGCCTGCCGGGGTACCCGGCGGCCGCCGAGGCGGCCGGGGGTTAACGGCCGCCCAGGATGTTGCCGAGCGCGCTGGCCACGGCACCGCCCGCGGCGCCAGCGGCGGCGGGCCGGGCGTCGCCTCCGAGATAGGGGGTGAGCGCCCCGGCCAGGATGGGGACCGGCATCGACTGGAGCCAGACCCGCCCGGGCCCGGTGAGCACCACCCAGTGGTGGCCGTCGGCCCCGAGGTAGCGGTTGGCCATCCCGGGCACGCGGATCACCTGGAAGCTGACCGATGCCTGGAACAGGCCGACGTGGCCGGGGTGGACCCGCATCGTCTGCCCCGGCTGCAGGTCATAGGCCATGACCTCTCCGGACAGCTCGATCCAGGCCTGACCGGTCCCGCCGATGCGCTGCAGCAGGAAGCCCTCGCCACCGAAGATGCCCCCCCGGAAGGTCTGCTGGAGAGCGACCGAGATCTCGACTCCCGGAGTGCCGGCGAGGAACCCGTGGCGGTGGGCCAGATACTCCTGGTTCAACTCGATGGGGAAGATCGTCCCGGGCATCTTGGCCGCGAACGCGACCATGCCCGCGCTCCCCTCGGCGGTGTAGGTGTTGAACAGCAAGGTGCTGCCACCGGCCATGCGCTTCACCGCGCCGAGAATTCCCTTCCCGCCGGTGCCGCCGCCCATCCCGGTCGTCATCTGGACGCTGTCGGTCATCCAGGAGAACTCGCCGTCCTCCGAGATGACGCTCTCGCCCGGGGCGAGCTCAACCTCCAACACCTGCAGGACCGTGCCCTTGATCTGGTGCTGCATCGCTGGCCTCCCCTCTCCGGCCGCCGAACGGCGAGCGCGACTCAGGGTATCCGCCCGGGACCGCCGGACGCGGGTCCTCTACGACGAGAGCAGAACTCCTCGCGACGGCGTCAGCGCAGGTACGACAGAAGTGTGACGCAGTGCACGGTCGCAGCGACCGGCCCGCGCCCGATTGGGGTCCGCGCGGCGGGCACCGGAACCCTGACCGCGAGCGAGCTGCCTCCTGGAAGGAGTCCCGTGGTAACCCGCCCGGTCCCCACCGACCGGTGGGCACTGACCAGGCCAACGGCGCACGACGCGGTGCCGGGCAGCGCCGACTCGTTGACCACGACGAAGCTGACGAAGGTGGCCGGGGCACGGGTCGGTCCCGCCGGGACGGTCGTCACCTCGACCGATCGGACCCCGAAAGGAGCCGAGGCCAGGCTCCCCTGGGCGAGGATTGCGATCCAGGTGCCGATCGAGGCGAGGGCGAGGGCGGCCACGGTCGCGATGGCGACGCCACGGCGCACCCGTGACCGGCGAACGGGGCGCTCGTCGTCGGAGGGGTCCTCCGACCAGCCCCAGTCGTCCCCCCCGTCGTCGTCACCCCAGCCCGAGCCGCCTCCGCCGTCGCCGAGCAGACGCTCCAGGTCCTCGACCGACGGGGTCGCATCCGCGAGGGTCACGTCGCCGAGGCTACCGCCAGGGGCCGACGGTTGGGCGGGGCGGTCCTTGCCTTGCCCCGCGCCGGGCGGCGAAGCTGGTCCGATGGCGGCCAGGCCCGAACCATCGACCGGTGAGCCGGACGCAACCCAGCCGGACTCCATCGAGCGGGCCTTCCGCCTGGGCGAGGACCTGGCCGTCGCGCCGCTGCGGCTGCTCTCCGGCCTGACTGCGCCGTTCCGGGACGACATCGGCCGTACCGTTCGACGTTCCTTCGGGATCTCCGAGACGCCCCGTCCCCGGGCGATGGACCCGGACACGGCGTTCGTGCACCCCGACAGCGTGGTTCGCGTCGTCCACAGCGACCTCGGGGCGATGATGATCGGCGGACTGGCGGCCCTGATGCTGCAGGCCCTGCACCCGTTGGCCATGGCGGGGGTGGCCGACCACTCCTCCTACGAGGAGGATCCGATCGGCCGGCTGCGTCGCACCGCCAACTTCGTGGCCGCGACGACATTCGGGACGACCGCCGAGGCGCACTCGGCGATCCGTCTGGTCCAGGCGGTCCACCGGCGGGTCCGGGGCGTCGCTCCGGACGGGCGCCCGTACTCGGCGGACGATCCCGACCTTTTGACCTGGGTGCATGCCGCCGAGATGTACTGCTTCTTGGAGGCGACCCAGCGCTACGGGAGCCGGCGCCTGTCGGGAGCCGAGTGCGACAGCTACTACTGCGAGACCGCCCCCGTCGCGGTCGCGCTCGGGGCCGAGTGGGTCCCCCGTTCACAGGCGGAGATGGACGCGTACTTCCGGCGAATCAAGCCCGAGCTCTACGCAGGCTCTCAGGCCATCGTGGCGCGGGACTTTCTCCTGCGCGGGGTCGCCCGCAAGCCCGAGGACCGGGCGGTGTACGCGCTGGTCGCAGCCGCCGGCATCAGCCTGCTGCCGCGCTGGGCGCGCCGGAAGATGCGGATCCCGGCGCTCGCCCTCTTCGACGCGGCGGTCACCCCGCCGGCCCGGCTGCTGTGCGCCGGATTGCGCTGGGCGGTCCCGCCCCGGCGCTGATCGGTC
>DAIUEV010000045.1:0-19773 GCA_036844945.1 Acidimicrobiales bacterium | reverse complement strand
CCGGACGCCTCCGGCGCACCGTGGCCGCCCGGCCGGCCGCCGAGTGGCTGGAGGATCAGCTGCGCGCGGCGGCGGCGCGCTAGCTAGCCGGCCGCCGCCACGAGCTGGCGCAGGAGCTCGATCGCCCCGGCCGGGCCGCGCACCGCGAGGTCGGACGCGTCGGTGACCTCCCTCGGGCTCTCGTCGTCGGCCACCGCTACCCGGACGACCGAGAGGCCGCGCCCCGCGAGGTCCCCGAGCGCCCCGAAGGCGGCGAGGTCGCCGAGGTCGTCGCCGAAGCAGCACGCCGCCGAGCAGCCGGCGGCCAGCGCCCGCACCACCGTCCCCTTGTCGGTGTCGATGCCGGGCCGGAGCTCGACCGCCATCCGGCCCTCCTGCAGCACCACCCCGTCGGCCGACCGGTGGGATTCGGCGAACCGCCGGACCCACTCCTCGTGCTCGGGCGCCCCCCGGTAGTGGAGCGTGAACGCGAGCGCCTTGCGTTCGACGGTCACGCCGCCCGGGACCGCCTCCTCGGCTCGGTCGGCCAGCCCCTCCATCACCGGCCGCCACCGGGACAGCGCGGCGGCGTCCACCGTCGGACCGGCCGGCGCGCCGACCTCCTCCAACCCGTACAGGCCGATCAGCCGCACCCCCCCGGGCCGCCCGAGGTGGGCGGCCAGGAAGTCGGCCGGGCGGCCCGAGACCACCGCTACCACGCCGAAGCGGGCCCCCAGCTCCGCGAGCAGTCCGGGCACGCCGTCGGCCGGCCGGGCCGACGCGGGGTCGTCCACGATCGGCGAGAGGGTGCCGTCGAAGTCGAGGAACACCGCCGACGAGCGCGGCCGGGCGACGAGGGCCGCGAACGCGGCGGGGAGCCCCACCTCAGCCGGTGGTCGACGACGAGTGCGCGCTGGTGGTCGTGGTGGTCTTGTGGCCCGCGTGGGCCGCGGTGCTCGACGTGGTCGTCGGAGGCGGGATCGTCGTGGGCGGCGTCTTCGCGGCGAGATCGGCGCCGACAACCAGCACTACGTCGGCACCCCCGATGTTGGCCACCGGGGTGGCCGTGCTGATCGGGAAGATGTCGGCGGCCGGCAGGCCGAAGGCGGCCGCCACCGCATCGGCATCGGCTCGCTTGTTGGCGGCGTAGTAGACCGCGCTCGTCGCGCGCGCCGGGGGCTTCGCGTTGGTCGGCACGAGCACCGTCCATCCAGCGTTGCGCAACGCGGTCGCGTACCCGCCGGCCACGCCGTTGGTGGTCGAGTCGTTGGCCACGAGGACCTTCACACCCGCGTGCGATGCCGTGGTCGACGTCGTCGTCTGGTGCGGGGCGGTCGTGGTCGTCGACGTGCCGCCCGGTGCGGCGAGCCCCGCGGGATGACCCCCGGAGCGCAGCACGAGCACCCCGACCACGACCGCCACCACGATGATGACGATGGCTCGGCCGACCATGAGCTGACGGTTCCCCGGCCCGCCGCCCGAGGTGCTCGGATCGGGGCGGTCCACGGGGCCAGACTGCCAACGCCGGCCCGGAAGCGCAACCGCGGTGGTGGTCTCACGACACCCGGATCGGGGGCCCTAGCCTGGGACAACGCCGGTGTGGCGCAGCTGGAAGCGCAGCCGACTTGTAATCGGCAGGCCGTGGGTTCGAGTCCCACCACCGGCTCGATTGTGGTGTCTCAGAGTTTCTGGGACAGGTGATCCCTCGGCGCGGAGCAATGCCGGCTCTTCGGAAGTGGGCGCGGTGCGCTCACAGTGACCGGTCCCGGCCTCGCGACGGTTGCCGGCCCCGCCCGGCACGATGGAGACACTCTCGGGGCAGTCCTCTGCGAACCGCGACGGGTCACAGGGTGGCGATGCTGTCGGCGACCATGAGCATCTGCCTTCCCAACGGCTGCAGGTCGATCTGGGTGCATCGCAGCCCGCTCGTCACCCGCTCCACGACGCCCCACTCCCAGATCGCCGTGGCGTCCAACCCGCAGCGCTCCGCCAGCCAGCGCGCCCTGTCCCAGGGGTCGCCGTCGAGGAGTTCGATCGGGTCGTTTCGCATCATGACTCCAAGGTCACACTCGGCCTCGGCGAGCAACCCGTCCGGGTCGACGAGCTTGAACGCGGCACGACCAGGGACTTGAAGGGCGTTCAACTGGTGAACGTCGCCGTGCACCAGGACGGCCCGCTCGTCGTCGTGGGCGCGTATGCGCCGTGCCGCGCAGGCCAGGGCATGGTCGACGGCCGCCTCGGTGCACGGATGGTCCAGCTCCTCCCACTGGGTGGTGACGAAATCGATGAGATGGCGTGCTTGGTCCGCTCCAGTCGGCAGGCCCGAACCCGCCGCCGGCCGCCACACTGCGGTCACCGTCGCGACCAGTATCTCCAGGCGTTGGGCGAGTGGGCGACCCAGTTCGTAGAGGGAGGCCCCGAGGCGCTCCAGCAATAGCGCACCCCGTGCAGCGTCGTGGCGCAACAGCCCGACACAGCCCTGACCCCCCGCGAGCCGGAGCATTGTGATCTCGTGACGAGAGGTTGCGCTGTCCTGCGGAATCAGAAGTTTCAGCACTGCCGGCGTGCCGTCACCAAGACTGGCCTCGGCGACGAAGGCCTCGCTCGAGTGCGGGTAGGGCCGTTTCACCGCGATAGACCATTCGGCCTCGAGTTCGGCGACGAGGCGCGGGAGGTCCCGTAGCCACCAGTCAGCTCCGCAGACCGCCGCCGCGTTGGCCACCCCATCGGGGACTTCAAGCGTCATTTCTCAAACGTTCGCGCAGGCGCCGGCGTCGGGCGGATCCATCCTGGGGCACGCCTTGTCTCGGTGTCCCAGAATCCTGCAACATGCTGTCCCAACCAATGCGCGGGCCTCACACCACCACCGGCTCGAGGTGGCGTCGGCGCACGGGGCTTCGGGGGCGCGGCGGATGATCGGGGTTCGGATCGGCTGGTGCACCGACCACGACGCGCCCATCGTCCACGCGCTCACCCAGGCGGCGTTCGCCCCTCAGGCCGACCTCGACCCACCGAGCGGCGCGCTCCGCGAGAGCGTGGAGCGCGTCGCCGACGACCTGCGCGACGGCCGCGGCGTCCTCGCCCGGGTCGACGCCCGCCCGGTCGCGGCCGCCCGGGTGCTGTTCCCGGCCGGCCACCTGCATGTCCGGCGAGTGGCCGTGGAGCCGTCCCTCCAGGGCCGCGGGATCGCCACCACGCTCATGGGCTGGCTCCACGAGGAGGCCGCGGCGCTCGGGTACTCCGAGGTGCGCCTGTGTGCGCACGGCCCTCAAGTCGAACCTCGCCCTCTACGAGTCGCTCGGGTACCGGCCCTGCGCCGACCACGGCTTCTGGGTCGAGCTGCGCCGGAGGCTGACCGCCGCCGGCTGAGCACCGGGGCTCCCGGGGACACGCCCGGGCCGACTGCTCAGGACCCCCCGGGCGCGCCGGCCCGGCGCCGGGCGATCTCGAAGCAGGCCACCGTCCCGGCCGCCGCCGCGTTGAGCGAGGCCACCCCGCCGCGCTGGGGGATCGCGACGACCTCGTCGCAGCGACGCCGGACGAGCGGGCCGAGCCCCTTCTCCTCCCCGCCGACCACGAGCGCGACCGGCGCGTCGCCGAGGGCGAGGTCGTAGAGCGAGCGGCCGGCGTCGGCGGCCAGGCCGACCACGTACAGCCCGGCGCGGGCGACCTCGACCAGCGCCGCCGGCACGCCGCCCACGACCGCGAACGAGAGGTGCTCGACCGCGCCGGCCGCCACCTTCACCACCGTCGGTGAGAGGTGGGCGGACCGGTGCCGGGGCAGGACGACGCCGGTCACCCCCGCGCCGGCCGCACTGCGGAGCAGCGCGCCCAGGTTCTGGGGGTCGGTCACCCCGGCCACCACCAGGAGGAACGGCGGGCCCCGCCGGCCCGACACCAGCCGGGCCAGTTCGACCGGCGTGCACGGGGCGGCCGTGGCCAGCACCCCCTGGGGCGAGAAGGTCCTCGCCTGGGCCTCCAGGCGTCCCCGCGGCACCGTCTCGAGCGGCACCCGGCGGGCGGCGGCGAGACGCTCGATCTCGTCCAGCTGGGGCGAGGGGTCCTGCCCCTCCGCCACGAGGACCCGGCGGACCCGTCGACGGCCGGCCGAGAGGAGCTCGAGCACCGCCCGGCGCCCCTCCACCTGGTCCCCGCCGAGCGGATGGGGGGCCCGTCGGGGCAGTCGCTGGTCCTCCCCGGGGGGGCGCCGGCCTGGGCCGGCCCTCCGGGCGGGCGTCGGTCGCCGTCGGCCGGCCGGCGGGCTCACCGCTCGGCGGGGTCGAGGAGGACGACCGCCAGGCAGGCGATGCCCTCGGCTCGGCCGATCGCGCCCAGGCCCTCGGCCCGGGTGGCTTTGACCGAGACGGGGGCGCCGAGGGCGGCGCCGAGCGCGGCGACCATGGCCGGGACGAAGGGGGCGAGGCGGGGCGCCTCGGCCAGCACCGTGCAGTCGCCGTTCACCGGGACCCACCCGGCCTGTGCGGCCATGGCGACCGACCTGGCCAGGATGGCCAGGCTGTCGGCGCCGGCAAAGGCGGGATCGGTGTCGGGGAAGTGGGTGCCGAGGTCGCCGAGCGCGGCGGCGCCGAGGACCGCGTCGGCCAGGGCGTGCGCGACCACGTCGGCGTCGCTGTGCCCGGCGAGGCCGGGGCCGCCCTCGATCACAACGCCGCCGAGCACCAGCCGCCGTTGCGGGTCGTCGGAGAACGGGTGGACGTCGAAGCCCTGGCCGATCCGCACCTCAGCCGACCGCCAGCTGCTCGGCCCGGGCGAGGTCGGCCGGGGTGGTGATCTTCAGGTTGTCGGGATCGCCGGGGACGACCGCCACGGTGAGGCCCAGCGCCTCGACGAGCGCGGCGTCGTCGGTCGCCTCCCCGCCCGTCGCATGGGCCCGGCGCAGCGCGTCGGCCCGAAACGCCTGCGGGGTCTGGACCGAGACCAGCTCGCCGCGCGGGAGGGTCTCGACGACCACGGCGCCGCCGGGCTCGAAGCGCACCCGCTTCACGGTGTCGCTCACCGCCAGCCCGGGGACCGCCCCGGCCACCCCCGGAGCCTCGAGCGCCCCGAGCACCGCGGCGAACAGCGCCGGAGCGGCGAGGGGGCGCGCCGCGTCGTGCACCACGACGATCTCGGCGTCCGGCCCGACCGCGCCGAGGCCGGCCCGGACCGAGGCGGCGCGGGTGGGGCCGCCCTCGACCGTGGCGTCGGCGCCGTGGGCACCCGAGCGGTCCCCGGGCGGCACGACCAGCACGACGGTGTCGCACACGGCGCGGCAGGCCTCGACCGAGCGCGCCGCGACGCTCGAGCCGGCCAGGCCGACGAACTGCTTGGCCTCGCCGAAGCGGGTGCCGGACCCTCCGGCCACGACGACCCCCCAGACCCGGCCCATCGATGGTCCTACGGCAGCGCCTCGTTCAGACGCAACTCGGCGGTCTCCTCATCGACGGCGAGGGCGAAGGTGAGCTCGGAGACGAGGATCTGGCGGGCCCGCGACAGCATCCGCTTCTCGCCGGCCGACAGGCCCTTGTCCTTGTCCCGGATGGAGAGGTTCCGGACCACCTCGGCCACCTGGTAGATGTCGCCGGAGCGCAGCTTCTCGGAGTGGTTCTTATAGCGCCGCGACCAGTTGGTCGGCATCCGGGCCTCCTTCTTGCGGAGCACCGCGAACACCTCCTCGACCTCCTCGTCGTTGATGACCTCGCGCAACCCCACGCCCTCGGTGTTGTCGGCCGGCACCATGAGGGTGAGGTCGCCGTAGGCGAGCCGCAGCACCAGGTACTCGCGCTTCTCGCCGAAGGCCTCCTTCGTCTCACGCTTCTCGACGACGGCGGCCCCGTGGTGCGGATACACGACCTTGTCCCCCACTTTGAACTTCGACTTCACCGGACTCATCGGGGCTCCTCATCATCGGCGTGCACCCGCGGGATGACGGTGCGCGTGCAGCAGGGGGTCGCGGCGGTCCCAGCGCGGGTGCTTGGGGTGGGAACGAGCCATTCTACATGACCCCCCCGCCGGATCCTCCGGCGCTCAGGCCGAGGCGATCAGCTCGAGGCGGTTGCCGAAGGGGTCGCGGACGTAGCAGCGGCCCACCCCCTCGATGAGCTCATCCCACTCGACGCCGAGCCCGGCCTCGGCGAGCCGGGCCACCAGCGCGTCGAGGTCGTCGACGACGAACGCCGGATGGGCCCGGGTGGCCGGGCGGAAGTCGGCGTCGGCGCCGAGGTGGAAGCGCACCGGGCCCGAGCGGTACCAGCGGCCGCCCCGGGCCGCCAGCACCGGGGGCTTCTCCTCGGTCGAGAAGCCGAGCACGCCGAGGTAGAAGCGGTCGGCCTCCTCCTCCCGACCGGGCGGGAGGGTGAACTGCACATGGTCGAGGGCGACGATGGCCATGGCCAGATCGTGCCAGAAGGTGGCCGCCGGAGCGGGCCCTGGTAGAACCTTTCCGCCGCGGCGAGCCCGCCGTCGCGGCGCCGGAGGTGGGCACCATCGTCGTGCAGCAGCGCCAGTCCGGGACCGCCGTGGTCACCGGGGCCTCGAGCGGCATCGGGGCCGCCACCGCCCGCGCGCTCGCGTCGGCCGGCTTCGAGCTCGTCCTCGGCGCCCGCCGCGCCGAGCGGCTGGCCGAGGTGGCGGCCGAAATTCCGGGGGCCCGGGCCCTCCCGCTCGACGTCGCCGACCCGGCCTCGGTCGTGGCCTTCTGCGAGGCGGTCCCGGACTGCCGGGTGCTCGTCAACAACGCGGGCGGCGCGCTCGGGCTCGAAGAGATCGCGTCGGCCGACGAGGCCAAGTGGCGCCAGATGTGGGAGACCAACGTGATGGGCACGCTGCGGATGACCCGGGCGCTCCTCGACAAGCTGGTCGCCTCGGGTGACGGGCTGGTGGTGAACATCGGCTCGGTGGCGGCGTTCGAGCGCTACGCGGGCGGGGCCGGCTACCACGCCGCCAAGGCGGCTCAGCGGGCCCTGACCGACGTGCTCCGGATCGAGCTGCTGGGCCGGCCCGTGCGGGTGAGTGAGATCGACCCGGGGATGGTGGAGACCGAGTTCTCGCTCGTCCGCTTCGACGGCGACGCCGAGCGGGCGGCCGGGGTCTACGCGGGGGTGGATCCGCTCACCGCCGAGGACATCGCGCAGTGCGTCGCGTTCGTCGCCACCCGGCCGAGCCACGTCGACATCGACGAGATGGTGGTGCGCCCGCGCGACCAGGCCCGCGTGCACCTGGTCAACCGGAGGCCGCCGGGCACCGGGGCCTGAACGGCCGCCGGGCCGGCCGGGCTACTCGGCCGTGCTGCCGCTCCCGGCCAGCTCCATCGGCGGGGCCTGGAACCCCTCCACCGCCGTGAAGCCGAGCGTCGGCTCGCCGTCCTCGCCCGTCTCGACGTCGACCACGATGGTCTCGCCGACCCGGAACTCCTTCCACAGGATCCGCTCCGACAGCGGGTCCTCGACCAGCTGCTGGATGGCCCGGCGGAGCGGCCGCGCCCCGAGCTGGGGGTCGTAACCGCGCTCGGCGAGCAGGGTCCGGGCGGCCGGGGTCAGCTCGACCGCGAGGCCCTGGCCGGCCAGCTGCTCGGAGACCCGGGAGAGCATGAGGTCGACGATCTCGATGACCTCCTCGCGGGAGAGCTCGTGGAAGACGATCACCTCGTCGATCCGGTTGAGGAACTCCGGCCGGAAGTGGGCCTTCAGGGCGTCGTTGACCTTGGCCTTCATCCGCTCGTAGGTGACCGCCTCGGAGTTCTTGGCGAACCCGAGCGACGCCTTGCGCAGGTCGGCCGTGCCGAGGTTGGACGTCATGATCAGCACGGTGTTCTTGAAGTCGACCGTCCGGCCCTGGGCGTCGGTCAACCGGCCGTCCTCCAGGATCTGGAGCAGCGTGTTGAACACGTCGGGGTGGGCCTTCTCGATCTCGTCGAACAGCACCACCGAGAACGGGCGCCGCCGCACTGCCTCGGTGAGCTGGCCGCCCTCCTCGTAGCCGACGTAGCCGGGGGGCGAGCCGACGAGGCGGGAGACGGTGTGCTTCTCCATGTACTCGCTCATGTCGAGCTGGATCAGCGCGTCCTCGTCGTCGAACAGGAACTCGGCCAGCGTCTTGGCCAGCTCGGTCTTGCCGACCCCGGTCGGCCCGAGGAAGATGAACGACCCGCTCGGCCGCTTCGGGTCCTTGAGGCCGGCCCGGGTGCGCCGGATGGCCCGGGACAGCGCCTTCAGCGCCTCCTCCTGGCCGATGACCCGCTTGTGCAGCTCGTCTTCCATCCGGAGCAGCTTGGCGGTCTCCTCCTCGGTGAGCCGGTAGACCGGGATCCCGGTCCAGTTGGCCAGCACCTCGGCGATGACGTCCTCGTCCACCACGTCGAAGAGGTCCACGCCCTCACGGCGCCACTCGGACTCCATCGCGTCCTTGCGGTCGAGGCGCTCCTTCTCCTGGTCCGAGAGCTTCTTCGCCTGCTCGAAGGCGCCCTTCTCGATGGCCGACTCCTTGTCGGCCCGGATGCGGGAGATCTCCTCGTCGAGCGTCTTGTAGTTGGGCGGCGTGGTCATGCGGCGGATGCGCAGCCGGCTGCCCGCCTCGTCGATCAGGTCGATGGCCTTGTCCGGCAGGTACCGGTCGGCCAGGTACCGGTCGGCCAGGTTGGCCGCGGCCACGAGCGCCTGGTCGGTGATCGTCACCGCGTGGTGCGACTCGTAGCGGTCGCGCAGGCCCTTCAAGATGTCGATCGTGAGCGACACCGAGGGCTGCTCCACCTTCACCGGCTGGAACCGGCGCTCGAGGGCGGCGTCCTTCTCCAGGTGCTTGCGGTACTCGTCGAGCGTGGTCGCGCCGACGGTCTGCAGCTCGCCGCGGGCGAGCATCGGCTTCAGGATGGAGGCCGCGTCGATCGCGCCCTCGGCCGCGCCGGCGCCGACGAGCGTGTGGATCTCGTCGATGAACAAGATGATGTCGCCCCGGGTGCGGATCTCCTTCAGGACCTTCTTCAGCCGCTCCTCGAAGTCGCCGCGGTAGCGGCTGCCCGCGACCAGCGCGCCGAGGTCGAGCGTGTAGAGCTGCTTGCCGGTGAGCGTCTCGGGCACGTCGTTGGCCACGATCCGCTGGGCGAGGCCCTCGACGATGGCGGTCTTGCCGACGCCGGGCTCGCCGATGAGCACGGGGTTGTTCTTGGTGCGCCGCGACAGCACCTGCATGACCCGCTCGATCTCGCGCTCGCGTCCGATCACCGGGTCGAGCTTCGAGTCGCGGGCCAGCTGGGTGAGGTTCCGGCCGAACTGGTCGAGCACCGGGGAGCCGGTCGGGGCGTCCGACGAGGCCGGGCCGGTGCCGGCGCCCACCGCCTCCTTGCCCTGGTACCCGGACATGAGCTGGATGACCTGCTGGCGCACCCGGCCGAGGTCGGCGCCCAGGCTCACGAGGACCTGGGCGGCGACGCCCTCGCCCTCGCGGACCAGGCCGAGCAGCATGTGCTCGGTCCCGATGTAGCTGTGGCCGAGCTGGAGCGCCTCACGCAGGGAGAGCTCGAGGACCTTCTTCGCCCGCGGGGTGAAGGGCGGCGAGCCCGACGGGGCCGAGCCGGCCATGCCGATCGTCTCTTCGACCTTCTCCCGGACCGCTTCGAGGGTGATCCCGAGCGACTCGAGGGCCTTGGCGGCGACGCCCTCACCCTCGTGGATCAGACCGAGGAGGATGTGCTCAGTCCCGATGAAGCTGTGGTTGAGCATGCGCGCCTCTTCCTGCGCGAGCACAAGCACCCTTCGGGCCCGGTCTGTGAAGCGTTCGAACACGGACCGCCTCCATCTCGGCTCTGATCCTGGGTCCCTCGGACGGTCCGAGAGCCATGGTCGAGTTACGTGCGAAGTCTACAGGTGGAGCCCCGCCAGACCCGACGCACCATTCGTGCGTGGTGCCGCTCCGTGCAGGGCCCGAGTGTCACCGTTCTCGGGGTGTCGCCTAACGTGCTCGTGGTGAACGCGGTCGAGATCCTGGGCCTTTCTGGGCTTGACCAGGAGTTGCGCCGGGTCGAGCCGATGCTCGTCTCGGCGGTGTCGACCGGCGACCCCTTCTTGGACCAGGTCGCCACGCACCTCATCAGGGCCGGTGGCAAGCGCCTGCGCCCGATGCTGGCGCTCGCGTCGGCCACCCGCGGTGAGCGCACGGCCACCGAGGAGGACCTGCTCGGGTCGGTCGCAGTCGAGCTCGTGCACCTCGCCTCGCTCTACCACGACGACGTGATTGACGAGGCCACCATGCGGCGGGGGGTGGAGAGCGTCAACAGCCGGTTCGGCAACCTCATGGCCATCGTCGGCGGCGACTACCTCCTCGCCCGGTCCGCCGAGATCGCGGCGAGCCTCGGCACCGAGATCGCGGGCCTCCTCGCCACCACGCTCGGCCTCCTGTGCCGCGGCCAGGTCTCCGAGGTGAAGACCGCGTTCTCGACCGAGCGGACCGCCGAGGAGTACTTCGACGCCATCGCCGGGAAGACCGCCGCGCTGATGGCGACGTCGTGCCGGATCGGGGCGCTCACCGGCGGCGCCACCAGGACCGAGGTGGAGGCTCTGACCGAGTTCGGGCGCAGCTTCGGGATCGTCTTCCAGCTGCGCGACGACATCCTGGACGTGGTCGCGACCAACGGCGAGCTCGGCAAGCCGCCCGGCCAGGACCTGGCCGAGGGCGTCTACACGCTGCCGGTGCTGCATGCACTGGCCGACCCCGAGATCGGGCCGGAGCTGCGCACGCTCCTCGGTCAGCCCCTCGCCCAGCCCGAGCGGGAGAAGGCCCGGGCGATGGTGGCGGCCTCCGGCGGCATCGCGGCCACCCTGGCGGCCGGCCGCGACTTCGCGGCGCGCGCCGACGAGGCGCTCGGTGGGGTGTCGGGGCCGCTCGCCGGCGCGCTCGGCGCGCTCAACGACACCCTCTTCGACGACCTCCCGGCCTAGCCGCCCGGCCGCTCCGGCCGCAGCGTCGGGAAGGCGATCACCTCGCGGATGTTCGCCGCGTCGGTGAGGAGCATCGCCAGCCGGTCGATCCCGAGGCCCATCCCGGCGGTGGGCGGCAGCCCGTACTCCATCGCCCGCAGGTATTCCTCGTCGAGCTGCATCGCCTCGTCGTCGCCGGCGGCGTGCAGCGCGGCCTGCTCGGTGAACCGGCGGCGCTGGTCGTCGGGGTCGATGAGCTCGCTGAAGGCGTTGCCGAGCTCGCGCCCGGCCAGCACCGGCTCGAAGCGCTCGACCAGCCCCGGCCCGTCGCGGTGGCGGCGGGCGAGCGGGGACACCTCCTCGGGGAAGTCGGTCACGAACACCGGGCCCCACAGCTCGGTCTCGGTCGTCTTCTCGTAGTACTCGGCCATCAGCTTGCCCGGACCCCAGGACTCCTCCACCTTGGCCCCGGTCGACGCGACCAGCGCGGCCAGCTCGTCGCGGGCCATCCGCGCGTGCACGGTCGTGCCGGTGTGCTCGTGGACCAGCTCGGCCATGGTGGCCCGCCGCCACGGCGGGGTGAGGTCGAGCTCACGGCCCTGGTACTGCAGGACGTGGGTGCCGAGCACGTCGTCGGCCACCCCGGCCACCAGCTCCTCGACCAGCACCATCATGTCGAGGTAGTCGGCGTAGGCCCAGTAGAGCTCGATCGTCGTGAACTCGGGGTTGTGCCGTGGCGAGATGCCCTCGTTCCGGAAGAGCCGGCCGATCTCGAACACCTTCTCGAACCCGCCCACCACCAGCCGCTTCAAGAAGAGCTCCGGCGCGATCCGCAGGTACAGGTCGGCGTCCAGCGCGTTGTGGTGGGTGACGAAGGGCCGCGCCACCGCGCCGCCCGGGATCGCGTGCAGGATCGGCGTCTCCACCTCGACGAAGCCCTGCGCCCACAGCCGCTCGCGCATGCGCCGCACGATCTCGGAGCGCACGAGCAGGCGCCGCCGACTCTCCTCGTTCGCCCACAGGTCCACCTCGCGCTGGCGGTACCGGGTCTCGGTGTCGGTCACCCCGCGCCACTTGTCGCCGAAGGAGCGGCGCGCCTCGGCGAGCAGCACCCAGTCGTGCACCTTGACCGACAGCTCGCCGCGCCGGGTCCGGACCACCTCGCCCCTCGCCCCCACCCAGTCGCCGAGGTTCAGGCGCACGAACGCGTCGAGCTCGTCGGTCGTCCCGGTCTGGGCGAACAGCTGCACCGCCCCGCTCGAGTCGCGCAGCTCGGCGAAGGCCACCTTGCCCTGGGTGCGCAGGAGCATGACCCGGCCGGACACCGAGACGGTGTCGCCGGACTCCTCGCCGGCCGAGAGCCCGTCCCACAGCGCCGCCACCTCGGCGGCGCGGTGGGACACCTCGTAGCGGTACGGGGGGTCGTTCACGCGCCCGCCCCGACGTTGCGCTCGTAGACGACCCGGAGGCCCTCCAGGGTGAGCCACGGCTCCACGTGGTCGACGGTCTCGGTGTACGGCGCGATCAGCTCGGCCAGGCCCCCGGTCGCGACCACGGTGGCCTGTTGGCCGAGCTCGCCCTTGATCCGCCGGCAGAGCCCGTCGACCTGCGCGGCGAACCCGTAGAGCACCCCCGACTGGATGGACTCGGCGGTCGAGCGGCCGATGACGTTGCGGGGCTCGACCAGCTCGACCCGGCGCAGCGCGGCGGCGTGCTGGAAGAGGGACTCGAGGCTGATGGACACCCCCGGGGTGATGGCGCCGCCCAGGTACTCGCCGGCCGCCGAGATGGCTTCGAAGGTGGTGGCGGTGCCCATGTCGACCACGAGCGAGGGGCCGCCGTAGAGGCGGAACGCGCCGACCGCGTTGGCGATGCGGTCGGGCCCGACCTCGCGGGGGTCGTCGTAGAGGATGGGCATCCCGCTCTTCACCCCGGGCCCGACCACGACGCAGGGGACCTTGGCGAACCAGCGCTGGGCCGTCTGACGCAGCCCGGTGGTCATGGAGGGCACCGACGAGCAGATGGCGATCCCGCTCACGGTGCTCGCGATGTCGAGGCCCTCGAGGTCGAGCAGCTGGGTCAGCAACATGGCGTGCTCGTCGGGGGTGCGGTCGGGGACCGAGGACAGCCGCCAGTGGTAGCGCAGACCGCGCAGCGGGTGGTTCTCGACGCC
Organism: Acidimicrobiales bacterium; assembly: GCA_036844945.1. Taxonomy (GTDB): domain Bacteria; phylum Actinomycetota; class Acidimicrobiia; order Acidimicrobiales; family RAAP-2; genus Palsa-461. The sequence goes on along the minus strand of DAIUEV010000045.1, from coordinate 6,711 downwards.
GATGCCGACCCCGGCCGGCTCCGCCTCGTCGGCATCGTCGTGGTCCTCGTCGCTCAGCGCGTACAGGCCGACCACCGACTCGGTGTTGCCGACGTCGATCGCGAGCAGCATCAGCCCGTCTGCTCCGGCTCCCCCGACAGGTCGAGGCCGAGGTCGAGGGCGGGCGCCGAGTGGGTGAGCGCGCCGACCGAGATGAGGTCGACCCCGGCCGCCGCGTACCGCGGCGCGCTCTCGAGGGTGATGCCACCGGACACCTCGACCAGCGTGGATCCGTCCGGCCGCAGGCCGGCCACGAGCTCCACGCAGGCCGCGGCCTGCTCGGGGCTCATGTTGTCGAGCAGCACCGACGACGCGCCCGCCCGGCACGCCTCGTCGACCTGTTCGATCCGCTCGCACTCGATCTCCACGTTGCGGCCCGGCCACATCGCCCGTGCCGAGCGCACCGCCTCGGTGATGCCGATGCCGGCCAGGTGGTTGTCCTTCACGAGGACGGCGTCGAAGAGGCCGAAGCGGTGGTTGTGGCCCCCGCCGGCACGCACGGCTGCCTTCTCCAGCGCGCGCAAGCCGGGCGTGGTCTTGCGGGTGTCGAGGACGCGGGTGGCCGGGTTGGCGGCGTGCACCGCGTCGACGAATCGCCGGGTGAGCGTGGCGATCCCCGACAGCCGCCCGAGGAAGTTGAGCGCGGTGCGCTCGGCGGTGAGGATCGAGCGGAGCGGCCCGCTCACCTCGGCGACCGCGGCGCCGGCCGGTGCCGACGACCCGTCGGGCAGGTGCCAGACGACCTTGACGGTCGGGTCGACCAGGGCGAACGCCTCCCGCGCGCACAGCTCGCCGGCGATCACGCCGGCCCGGCGCGGGACGATCACGAGGGTGGCGTGCCGAGCCGCCGGGACGAGGGCGGCGCTCAGGTCCCCGAGCTCGCCGAGGTCCTCGTCGAGCGCGGCCTGCACAGCGCGGCGCACCGCGTCGAGCGGCGGGTAGGGGTCGAGTGTCACGCTGCGACGGTCTAGCCGCGGGCGGGGGCGGAGGCGTGCACCAGCCGGCATCGCCAGGCGGGGTCGGGCGCGGGGAAGTCGGCCCGCGTGTGCGCGCCGCGGCTCTCCGTCCGAGTGGTGGCCGAGGCGAGGAGCGCCGCCGCGACGGTGAGAAGGTTGCGGAGCTCGTCGCCCGGGTCGCTCGAGTTGTCGGCGGAGCGACGCCAGACCTCGACCACCTCGCCGAGGGCGACGCCCGCCGCCGCGAGCGACGACGCACTGCGGACCACCCCGGCGCCGGCGGTCATGGCGAACTGCAGCCGGCTGCGGGCCTTGGCCATTTCGCCGCGCTCGGTTCCCCCCTGGGCGCCCAGATCAAGGCCGAGCGCGACCGGCTCGGCGACCGGCCGGCCGGGGATCTCGACGTGGTCCCCGCCCAGGACCGCCCGCATGGCCCCGGTCGCCTCGGGGCCCGGGACGCCCGCCAGCACCGCCTCGGCCATCCGGGCGCCGAAAACCATGCCCTCGAGCAGGGAGTTGGAGGCGAGGCGGTTCGCCCCGTGCACCCCGGTGCACGCGGTCTCGCCGGCCGCCCACAGCCCGGACAGCGCGGTGGCGCCCCGGAGGTCGGTGACCACCCCTCCCGACAGGTGGTGGGCGGCCGGGGCGATCGGCAGCCAGTCCACCGCCGGGTCCAGCCCGACCTGGGCAAGCGAGGCGGCGATAGTCGGGAACCGCACGTCGAAGTGCTCGAGCCCAGTGGCGTCGAGCCACAGGTGGTCAGTGCCCTCGGCGGCCATCCGCTCGGCCATCGCCCGGCTGACCACGTCGCGCGGGGCCAGCTCGTCGACGAAATGCTCGCCACGGCCGTCGCGGAGCAGCGCCCCGTGGCCGCGCAGCGCCTCGGAGAGGAGCGGCCGGGGCATGGCCGGGTGGTGCAGCGCGGTCGGATGGAACTGCACGAACTCGATGTCGGCCACCGGGACGCCGGCCCGCAGGGCCATCGCGACACCGTCGCCGGTGGCCTCGGGGGGGTTGGTGGTGACGGCGAACAGCTGGCCCACCCCACCGGTGGCCAGGAGGACGTGGGTCGCCTCGATCTCGACCGGCCCCCCTCTCGGCGGCCGGGCCAGCACGCCGCGGCACCGACCGCCCTCGACCAGGAGGTCGAGGGCGAACCATCGCTCGAGGACCGCCCCGGCCGACGAGCGGGTCGCGTCCACGAGCGCCCGCTCGACCTCGGCACCGGTGGCCGCCCCGCCCGCGTGGACCACCCGGGGCCGCGAGTGGCCGCCCTCGCGGGACAGCGACAGGTCGCCCGTGGCCTCCCGGTCGAACGCTGCGCCCATGGCGATGAGCTCGTTCACCCGGGCCGGCCCCTCGTCGACGAGAACGCGGACCGCGTCGACGTCGCACAGACCGGCGCCGGCGGCGAGCGTGTCGGCCAGGTGGAGATCGGTCGAGTCCTCGTCGCCGCCGAGCACCGCCGCCACCCCACCCTGCGCCCAGCGGGTCGCGGTTTGGGACAGCTCGCCCTTCGTGAGCACCCCCACGTGTGGCGCCCTCGGGTCGTCGGCGAGTCGCACCGCCGCCGACAGTCCGGCCACACCGCTGCCCACGACGAGGACGTCGAAGGGGCCGGGGGGGCGCACGGAGACGGGCACCACCTACTTCGGAGCCGACGTGGCGCCCACGAGGACCGGCTCCCGGACCACCGTGGCCCGCGCCGTCTCCACCGGTGCGTTGTCGATCAGACGGACGGCACCGACGCGGGCGGCCACCAGCAGGCGCAGCGCCCGCCGGCCGTCGAGCACCGGCGGGGTGCGCAGGGTGTGTGCGTCGACCACCGCGCCGTAGTCGAGCGCCACCAGGGGCTCGGTCGCGACCACCGACGCCAGGAGGTCGGCCACCGCGCCCGGGCGCCGCTCGCCCGACGCGATCGCCGAGCGGGCGGCCGAGAGCGCCCGCCAGAGCACCGTGGCGGCCCGCCGCTCCTCGGGACCGAGCAGGGTGTTCCGGCTGGAGAGGGCGAGGCCATCGGCCTCGCGCACGGTCGGGCCCCCGACCACCTCTACGGCGAAGCTGAGGTCCCGGGCCAGTCGGCTGACCACGGCCAGCTGCTGGAAGTCCTTCTCACCGAAGTAGGCCCGGCACCGGCCGGCGAGGGAGAACAGCTTCGCGACCACGGTGGCCACCCCGTCGAAGTGCCCCGGCCTCGCCTCGCCCTCCCACCCCTCGGCCTCGGCGGCGACCGACACCACCGTGGCGGGCGGCTCGGGCCAGTCCGGGTACATCTCGGTGACCCCGGGCGCGAACACCACGGCGACACCGAGGGCGCGGCACCGCTCGAGGTCGGGGGCGAGGGTGCGGGGGTAGCGCTCGAGGTCGGTCGGATCCCCGAACTGCAGCGGATTGACGAAGATGGTCACGGCCACCAGGTCGCACTCGCCGGCTGCCCGCGCGATGAGCGACTCGTGGCCGGCGTGCAGGGCGCCCATCGTCGGGACCAACCCGACCGAGCGGCCCTCGCACCGGGCCGCCTCGAGCGTCGAGCGGAAGGTGGACGCGGAGTGGAGGACCTCCATCTCAGACCCCGGCCCGCACCCGGTCGGCCGGCTGGTCGGCCTCCGGTCCGTCCATCTCCTCGCTCCCGACGCGCCGGGCCGGTCCGGGCTTGCCGACGAGGCGGTTGGCCAGGGCGACGCCGGCGTGGTAGCCGGGCCGCTCGTCCTCGGGGAGGGCGCGGGTGTGGCGCTCGAGGGTCGCCCAGTCGCCGCGGGCCGCCGGGCCGGTGAGCGCGGCGGCGGGGCCCAGTCGGGCGACGTCGTCGATGGCGGCGCGCGACAGGTCCAAGAACGCGTCGACCCCGAGCCCGGCCGACGCGGCGATGCGCTCGACCTGGCCGAGCAACGCCACCACGTGGTTCGCGGCGACGCAGGCCGCCGCGTGGTACGCGGGTCGGTCGGCGTCGGCCACCGCGAAGGGCCGGCCGCCGAGCGCCCGCGCCATCTCCTCGGCGTCGGGGTCCCCGGCCACCGCGAAGGTGGCCCCCCGCAGGCGGGCGGCGCCGATCGCCGGGGTGGGCAACGGCACGAGCGGGTGCAGCGAGGCGCGCCGCAGGTGGGGCCCGAGCGCGTCCAGCCCGAGTGACGCGGCCAGGTGCACGACCACGCAGGCGGGATTCGGGCGGACCGATCCCGCGACGGCGGCGACCGTGTCGTCGGGTGTCGCGATGACCAGCACGTCGACGCCGCGTGCGGCGTCCGCGGGGTCGTCGCGCCGGCCGAGGACCGGCTCGACGCGGTACCCGGCGTCGGCGAGGGCACGCGCGAGGGACAGCCCGGCCCGGCCGGGACCGATGATTCGGACGGACTTCACGAAGACCTCCTTGGCGTTCCAACCCCGTAGGTGTCGGTCGCCTTCAGCGATCAGGGTGCGTCGTAAACGCGCTCAGTGTACCCACACGCCTCACCGCGCCGACAGCCGACTCCAGCGCGCCGTCAGGGACGAGCTCGGGGGCCAGGTCGGCGAGCGGGGCGAGCACGAACCGCCGCTCGAACATCCGGGGATGGGGCACCACCAGCTCCTCGTCGGACACCGCCTCCTCCCCGACCAGGAGGACGTCGGCGTCGAGGGTCCGGGGCCCAAAACGCACGGTCCGCTCCCGCCCGGCGTCAGCCTCGACGGCCCGGCACCGCTCGAGCAGCTGGTGGGCCGAGTCGGTGGTCCGGAGCTCCACGACCACGTTGAGGTACCGGTCCTGGGCGGGCCCACCGACCGGCTCGGTCTCGTAGACGGGCGACACGCCCACCACGTCCCCGGCGGCGGCGAGCAGGGCGGCGGCCCGTTCGAGCTGGGCCGTGCGGTCGCCGAGGTTCGAGCCGAGCCCGACGAACGCGCGGCGGGCCGTCGTCACCCTGCCTCGGCGTCCCCTCCGGCCGGGCCCCGCACGACCCGGACCCCGACGGTGGCCACGTCCTCACCGATGGGGGGTCTGAGCTTCCGCACCGTGACCCCCACTCGGCCGATCCGCGGGTCGAGGTCGGACACCGCGTCGGCGACCTTGCCCGCAACCGCCTCGAGCAGCCGGAACGAGTGCCCGCGCACCACCTCGGCGGCCCGCTCGACGACCGCGCCGTAGTCGACCGTGTCCTCGAGCCGGTCGCTCCCGGCCGGACCCTGCGCGTCGAACCAGACGTCGAGGTCGAGCTCGAAGGGCTGCGGGCGGTCGCGCTCCTCGGGCAGCGCGCCGTGGGTCGCGACGACCCGCAGCCCGCGGACCTCGATCCGGTCCCGCCTCACCCCGCGAACCGGGGCGACGGGCCGTGCACCGCCACCACGAGCTCCCGGCCGGCCGGCCCCATCTGGCGGCCGATCATGTGCTCGACCATCGCGACAGCCTGCGGGGTGGTCGGGATGCGTCCCGACCAGACGAGGAACCCCGCGACGACCCCCATGACCCGGTCGCCGAGCTCCTCTTGGTGCATGAGGACCCGCTTGCCGGCGCCGAGGGAGTCGGCCAGGTCGGTGTAGCACTCCTCGAGGACCGCCCTCGGGTCGACCCCGTGGACGAGCGGGTAGTGCGCCCAGACCAGCTCGCCCTCGTCGTACGCGTGCAGGTTGTGCGGCGAGGGGAGGAGCGAGATGACCCGGTCGAACCCCTGGACCCGCAGCCAGATGATCTCCTCCTGGCGCCGCACCCGGCGGTGGTTGGGCGCGAAGCCCCCGGGGCGCTCGCTCACCGCGAATCGGTCCTTCAGCACCCAGGTGAAGTTGCGGGGCACGATGCCGGCCGCCCACTTGCCCTTCACCATGTCGAATCGTCCCCACGCATCACGCCGGTACCCCTTCCCGCTCGCCCGCCCGTCCGACGAGACGGGCCGCCTGGACCGCCGCCGCCACGTCGTGGACGCGGACCATGTGGACGCCCTCCGCCATGGCCCAGGTGCTCGAGGCGAGGGTCCCGTCGGCGCGCTCGGCGGGGGGCAGCGGGTCCTCCCCCGGCGAACCGATCACTCCCAGGAACCACTTGTGGGACGTGCCGACGAGCACGCGCGCGCCGCGCGCTTCCGCCGCGCCGACCAGCTCGCCGATGTGCGCGAGGAGCGAGAGGTTGTGCCCGACCGTCTTGCCGAAGCCGATCCCCGGGTCGAGCCACACCTCGTCGACCCCGGCGGAGCGCGCCCGGTCCAGAAGGGCGAGAAGGTGGGTGCGCACCTCGGCCACCACGTCGCCATAGCGGGGGTCGCGCTGCATGTCGGACGCGGTCCCCTGGCGGTGCATCGCCACCCAGCCCACGCCGCACTCGGCCGCCACCGGCCACAGTTCACCCGACACGTCGTTGACGAGGACGGCACCGGCTTCGACGGCCGCCCGGGCCACGCCCGGCTTGACCGTATCGATCGAGACCCGGCCGAGGGGGGCGAGCGCCTCGACCACCGGGAGGACCCGGCGGAGCTCCTCGGCCTCGACGACGGCGATCGCCCCCGGCCGGGACGACTCTCCGCCGACGTCCACCACGTCCGCACCGTCGTCGAACATCGACCGCCCCCGGGCGACTGCAGTGTCAGTGTCGAGGTAACGGCCGCCGTCGAAGAAGGAGTCGGGGGTCACGTTGACCACGCCCATGACCGAAGGACGGCCGTCAGTTGCACCCTCCACGGTCGCAGCGTAGGCGACCGGCTCGATGGCCCGGCCGGGATCGGAGCGGAAATTTCGGGCCGGACGGTGCCTCAGC
>DAIUEV010000044.1:0-20487 GCA_036844945.1 Acidimicrobiales bacterium | reverse complement strand
ACTAGCTGGAGCGGGGCCTGGGATGCCCCGGTGCGAGCCGAGTCGACCTGAAAGCGCGGGAATGACCGCGCATCCTCCGGCGTTGGCCTGGGGGAGAGCGCGTCGGGAGCACCTACCGGCGCCCGCCGATTGAGAGAGCGACCGATGCTGCGAGCGGAACTGACGGCCGAGATGGCCAGGGAGACCTCGCTCGACCTCCGAGCCAAGGCCGCGGGCGGTAGCCGAGCGCCCGCACTTCAGCGGATCCCCAACCGGACCCTCCGGATGTGGGTCGGCGTGCGACTCCTCCGATGGGGCCACGCCCTGGTCGAGCGCCAGTGACCCTTGGACTGGCGCGGCCCTAGGCCACTAGGGGCGAGCCTTAGCCGCCCGCCCCGGAGTTCGACGAGATCCGATCGGCCCGGACGAAGACCGCGCACCGGCGGTCCGCTGCCATGACCCGGTCGAACTCGTCCCAGTCCTCGTGGTCGCCACCGGCGGCCCGGAACACGGACCTGATCACCTCGGGCAGGTCGAGATCGGTGTCGCCCCCGTCGTCGGGCCCGATCAGGCGCACCACGCCCGACACCGACGCCCACTGGTAGCCGTGGGTGAACACCACGGTCGCAATCCCGGTGCGGCGGAGGTTCGAGAGCTTGGCGGACCCGCCGATCGCGACGATGGCGACCCCCGGCGTGCCGTCAACCGGATCATCGATCACGCCGGCATTCACAAGCGACGCCTGAATCGAACCGTCCGGACGAGTGGTGGCGAACACCGCAAGGTGGAGTCCTCCCCCGGCGACTGCTCGGACGAAATCGAGGTCGACCATCGGCTCATCCTTGTCGAAGCGGGCCCTGCCCGGCCGCTAAAGCCTGTTGAGCGCGGCCACGGTCAGCTGGTGGGCGATCGAGATGGGGAAGGACGTGTTGTACGAGTTGAACGACAGCTGCTGGCCGAGGTTGCCCTTCACGTAGAAGACCACCGTCACCTTGGCCGACACATTGACCCCTTGCGAGCTGATGGGGATCCCGATCGTCACCCCGGCGGTGTGGGGGCCGTACAGCGAGGAGTTGATCTTGGAGACGGTGATCGTGCCGACGCTGGCCCCCTCGCCGCCCGAGGAGGTCAGCTGGGACTTGAACGACGGGGTGTTCATGATCGATCCGACGCAGCTCGGGGTCTTTGCGTTCGCGATGGCCCCGAACTCGGAGTTGGCCTTCTTCACGGAGGGGAACACCGTCACCGTGTCCTGAACCTCGAGCGACCCGTTCTTGTTCTGGAAGTACGGACTGTTCGCCTCGGGCGGGTTGGCGGTGATGAGGTTCGAGGCAACCCCGATGCAGCTCGCCAGCTGCTTGGCGCCGGGAAAGCTGCTGGACCCGCCGCCGGTGCTCGCCGCACCCTCGCTCTTCCAGCCCTTCGGCATGTCGGACAGCACGAGCAGGTACTTCTTCGCCTGGGCGGCCGTGGTGGCCGAGGCGGCCCCGCCAACTGACAGTGTCCCCACGAGAAGGGCACAACCGGCCAACACGGTGGCCACCACCGGGCCGACGCGAGTCTGTCGATGGGCCATTGGGACTCCAAGGGGTCGGCGGGCGCACGTGGGCGCAGCGGAATCAAGGACGACCCGCATCCTCGCGCGGATCGAACACCGCTCGGCGCGGCGACGCTCCGCCTCGGGCGCGAGCCGTTTTCCCTGGCCACAGCACCCGACAGCTTGCGCCCGGGGGCCGGCGCCACCATCCTTGAGGCCGTGCCCACAGGGCGACACGCCCCCAGGCGGCGGCGGCGGGCCTTCCGGCTGGCCCGCACCGCCGTCGTGCTCGTTCTCGCGCTCGGTGCCGGGCTGTGGGCCTCGGGCGTCTTCGGCACGAAGCCATCGAAGGGCCACGTGATCGGGACGGCGGTCGCGGCCTCGCACCTGCCCACGACCACCACCACCACCACCACGTCGACGACGCCGTTCCACCACGTCCCGTCGGGGCCACCCTCCGACCAGCGGACCCTGGCCCTCATCGACACGATCGGCGGGGACATCTCGCCCAAGTCGGTAGACGCCTCCGACACCGGCCTCGTCTTCGCCCAGAACATGATGTACCGGCACTCGGTGACCGTCTACAACAGCGCCGGCAGCCTCGTGAAGACCATCCCCGACACGGTCGAGATGTCGGAGTTCGGTTTCTCCGGCCACCCCGGCACCACCCACGGTGCGCCGGTCGAGGCGGCCTTCACCCCCGACGCCAAGTACGCCTACGTCTCCAACTACTCCATGTACGGGACCGGGTTCGGGCCCGAGGGAATGGACACCTGCACCCCCGGGTCGGCCAAGGCGGCCGGGGACACCGACAGCTACGTCTACCGGATCGACACCCACACCCTGGCGGTCGACCAGGTGATCCAGGTCGGCCTGGTGCCGAAGTACCTGGCGGTCTCCCCAAACGGCGAATGGCTCCTCGTGTCCAACTGGTGCTCGTGGACCGAGAGCATCGTCGACATCGCCACCGCCAAGGTGGTGGCCACACTCCCCATGGGGGCCTACCCGCGCGGCATCGCCATCTCGCCCGACTCGAGCACCGCCTATATCGCCATCATGGGCGGCGACAACGTGGTGAAGGTCGATCTCAACTCGTTCACCCAGGTCGGATCGTTCTATGTCGGCGACAACCCCCGGAGCGTGGCCATGGACCCCGCCGGCAAGTATCTGTACGCGTCGCTCGGGGCGCCCGGAACCGCGGTCAAGGTCGACCTGGCCGACGACCACGTGCTGGCTTCCGTCCATACCGGGGAGACGGAGCGCTCGATGGCGATCGCCACCGACGGCCTCTCGCTCTACGTCGTCAACTTCGATTCCGACACGATGACGAAGGTCCGCACGTCGGACATGACCGTCGTCCAGACCGTGTCGACCGGGGTCCACCCGATCGGCGTCACCTACGACGCCACCACCGGGGACGTCTGGGTGGCCGTCTATACGGGGGAGATCCTGGTTTTCGCTGACCGCTAAGCCCCGACCGGAGTTGACCAGAGCGGTCCACCCACGTCGACGAGGTGGTGGGCCGGGTCGTGGACGATGTAGCGGGCCAGGCTCGCGACCGTGAACCTGGCGCCTTCGCTTCGCCGCCCCGGGCGGTCCCAGGCGTGGACGGGCACCGAGTCGAGGGCGCCGGCGTAGCGCTCGGCCGCCTCCAGCACCTCCCCCGCCACCACACGCGCGTCCTGGCCCGCGTAGTCGTCCTCGGCGGCCGTGCGGTCCTGGTCCCAGTTGGCGAAGGTGGGGTCATCCTCCGCCAGCATCAGGGTGAGGCGCTCGTGCGCCCGCACGAACACGTCCCGCACGTGGCACCCGTACTCGAGGACCGACCAACGGTCCTCGGTGCGACGCCGGCCGGGTTCGGTCGCCGTGCGGAGCCGGCCGGCCCACCTCGCCGCGAGGTCGCGCACCCACGCCGGGGTCTCGGGCCCGTCGATCGTGCGCGTGTCGAAGCCGCACTCCGGGCAGGCACGCTCGAGCACCCAGGTCCAGTCCTTCGCGTCCGGCTCGGGCGCCGTCATGCCGACAGGGCGCTCCGCGCGGCGCGCTCCCGGACGGCCGCTGCGAACGCGGTGATGAGAGGGTGCACCCAGGTGGAGTCCGACGAGAGCTCTGGCTGGAACAGCGCCCCGAGGAAGAACGGGTGCCCCCCCAGCTCCGCCACCCTCGGGTCGCCGTCGGCGTCGCGGCCGCTGATCACGAGGCCGTGGCGCGTGAGCAGGGCTTCGTAGGAAGGGTTCACGCCGAACTGGCAGAAGTACCGCTCGGTCGTCGGGCCGGCCCCCATGGCCGCGGCGGCGGTCGTCCCCTCGGCGATCACCACGGTCGCCTCCTCGCCGAAGAGCTTGCAGGCCAGCGGGACGATCACCAGCTGGTCGGCGTCCGGCTCGACCTCGGCGTGCGACACCGCATGCAGGCCGCAGACGTTGCGGGCGAACTCCCACACGAGGTGCTGGAAGCCCCCGCAGGTGCCGAGCAGTGGGAGGCCGAGGGTCCTCGCCGCCTCGATCGCGGCGAGGACCCCGGCCGGGTGCGCATACGGGCTCCCGGGGATGACCCAGATCCCGTCGAACCCGGCCACGTCGGCCGCCGATTCGATCGAACCGGTCGCCAGCCAGTAGGGCTCGATCGGCTCGGCGCCGGGGGCGACCGCTCGGAGGAGCTCGGGGATTCGGGTGTGGGCCTCCACCGCGGGCGACCGGTCGCCGACGAGTGCGAGGCGGGGGGGCGGGACGGTGGTCATGGAGGCAGCATGCGCTCTTCCATGCACAACGTCCAACGATGATTCAGCATCTGAAAATCGGCTGAACTAATGGCAGGCTGGAGCGATGGAGCTTCGGGACCTGCGCACACTGCTGGCCGTGGTCCGCAATGGGTCGTTCACGGCCGCTGCGGCGGAGCTGGGCTACACCCAGTCGGCCGTCTCCCAGCAGGTCGCGACCCTCGAGCAGGAGGTCGGCCAACGGCTGCTCGAGCGCCGGCCGGTGCGGCCGACCGCGGCCGGCCTCCGGCTCGCCGAGCACGCGGGCCGAATCCTGCAGCGGGTCGAGACGGCCCGGAGCGAGCTCGCCCACATGGAGGCGGCCGGGCGGCGCCTCCGCATCGACGCCTGCCCGCTCGCGCTTCCCCACCTGTTGGCGGCGGCCCTGCGGAACCTCCGGCGGAAGGCGCCCGGCATGACGACGACGGTGCGCTCCACCGACCCTTCGACGGCAGTGGCCGACCTCGCCGCCGGGACGGCCGACGTGGCGCTCGTCGACGGGATCACCGCCCCTGACAACCCCCTGTCGCTGGCCGAGGCCGGACTCCTCTCGGCCACTGCCCTCGCCGAGGAGCCGCTCCTGGTCGTCCTCCCCTCCGGCCACCCGCTCGCGGGACGGGCGGGCCTCGACCTGGCGACGCTGGCCGACGCCCCGTGGGTGCTCGCACCCGGGCTCCCGGCGGCGCGGGTGGCGACGACGGGCGGCGCCGTCCTCTACGACGGCAACGACGTGGTCACGCTGCTCAACCTGGTGGCCGCCGGCCACGGCAGCGCGCTCGTGCCGGCGTCGACACCGATCCTCCTGGCAGGGGTCGTCACGGTCCCGCTCGACCAGCCGACATTGGTCCACCGCACCGAGGTCCTGACCCTGCGGGCCTCCGCCTCCGCCGCCGAGGCGCTCGTCGAAGAGCTCCGCTCCCTCAGTCGCCCCGGATGAGCTGCGTCCGACCCGTTACGCTCGCCGCAGCGCCACGGGGGACCGGTGAACCAGCAGCATCTCGAGTACTGCAGCAGCGACGAGTGGGCCGAGGGCCTCCGCAAGTGGATCATCCCGAGCGCGCTCGCCGACGTGGACCTCGGCGACGACGTCCTGGAGGTGGGTCCGGGCCCGGGCAGGACGACCGACCTGCTCCGCGAGCTGACCCCGCGACTGACGGCCGTCGAGGTCGACGCCGACCTCGCCACCGCGTTGGCGGCCCGGCTCGATGGGACCAACGTCGAGGTGTGCCACGCCGACGCGACGTCCCTCCCGTTCCCCGATGGCCGGTTCAGCGCGGCGGTGTCGTTCATCATGTTGCACCACGTCCCGACGGCCGAGGCCCAGGACCAGCTGTTCGCCGAGGTGGCGCGGGTGCTCGCTCCGGGCCGCGAGTTCGCCGGGTGCGACAGCCTCGACGGCGATGACTTCCGGGCCATGCACGTGGACGACGTCTGCAACCCGGTGGTGGCCGACACCCTGGAGGAGCGTCTCCTGCGGGCCGGGTTCGCCGAGGCCCGCGTCTCGGTCAACCCGTACGTCATGGAGTTCTGGGCACGACGGTGAGAGGTCGAGCACCCGCCGTCGTGTGCAGTCACGGGACATTGGTCCCCGGTGTCGCCGGCACGGGCCGATGAAGTTCAATCACATCGGGATCCCGACAACCCGACGGTTCGAGGGCGAGATCGACGTACCGCACCTCAAGATCACCGTGAACGACCACCTGGACAACCCCTTCGGGATCCAATGGCAGCGGTACTGGGACGATGCCCCCTACCCCGACCTCGTGAAGACGGTGCCCCACGTGGCGTTCGAGGTCGACGACCTCGACTCGGCACTGGAGGGCCACCGCGTCCTCATCGAACCGAACAGCCCGAGCCCCGGGGTGCGGGTGGCCTTCATCGAGGTGCGCGGCGCGCCCGTCGAACTCCTCCAGATCGACCACGAGGCGCGGCCCGACCTCTGAGACCACCAAATGAGGTTGGCTCAGGCCGATCGCGGCTCGCGCCGCATCGTCCAGAGCGGAGGCCCGCCCTTGACCGGGTGCAGCTCCTCTACCACCTCGTAGCCGAAGCGCCGGTAGTAGGCGAGGTTGGCTTCCTTCTGGGTCTCGAGGTAGCTCGCCAGCCCGTCGCGGTCGGCGTCGGGGTAGACGTGCTCCTGAAGTGCGCCCCCGATCCCGCCTCGTTGCGCGGAGGGGTCGACGACGAGGAGCTGGAGGTACCAGAGCTCCTCGTGCGGATGGACCTTGTCGGTGGCCAGCAGGTACTTGGTGCCGTCGACGAGCGCCTTGGGCCGGGTCGCGAGCGCCCAGAACGCGGCGCGCGACTGCCGGAGCTGGGCCGAGATCGGGAGCGGATAGTCGCCCGGCCGGATGAACGCCGCCACCCCGGCGACGCGGCCGTCCACCCGGACCCCGAGCACGAGCCCCCGGTCGCCGAGCGAGCCGACTGCCCCCCGGAAGTAGATGGCGAGCCCGCGCCGACGGAGCCGCATGTTCGGGCTGAGGAAGGCGAAGAACGGGTCGTCGGCGAACGCCTCGGTGGCGACCCGGGCCACTGCGTCGAGCGTCGGGCCGTCGAGGGTCAGGGTCTCGACTGGGAAGGCGGCGCCACCCTCGGGGGTCATCCCGCCACTGTCGCCGCGCCCGGTCGGGGGTTCAAGCGCCGGCGATGGCCGCTCGCGGTCACAGCGTCCGGAAGGCTCCGCCGTCGACAAGGATCTGGGCCCCGTTCACATAGGTCGACGCGTCGCTGGCCAGGAAGACGCACAGGCCCGTCAGGTCGCCCGGTTGGCCGATCCGGCCCATCGGATTGCTGCGGCCGATGGCCTCCACCGCCCCCGGTGCCCACGCCTTGGCGATGTCGGTCTCGAAGGCACCGGGCAGGATCACGTTGGTCCGCACCTTCGGGGCGAGGATGCCGGCCAGGCCGAGGGTGAGGGCATTCAGCCCGGCTTTGGCCATCGCGTAGGGCACGTCGTTGGCGGAGGGCCGCCACGAACCCGCCGAGCTCACGTTGATGATCGACCCGCCCGCGCCGTCGCGCATCTTCGTGCCGAACAGGGCGGCCAGGCGGAAGGGGCCCTTGGCGTTCACGGCGTGGGTCTTGTCGTAGAGCTCCTCGGTGACCGAGACGAGGTCCGGGTAGAGCGGTGACAGGCCGGCGTTGTTGACCAGCACCTCGCAGTGCCCGAAGGCGGCGTAGGTCGCCTCGACCAGCTGGTCGCACTGGTCCCAGTGGCTGACGTTGCAGGCGAGCGGCACCACCCGCCGGCCGCTGGCCGACTCGATCTCGGCCGCCGCGCGTTCGCAGGCGTCGAGCTTCCGGCTGGCCACCACGAGCTCGGCGCCCGCGGCGGCCAGCGCCCCGGCCACCGCGCGGCCGATCCCCCGGCTGCCGCCGGTGACCACCGCCACCTTCCCGCTCAGGTCGAAGGGCTCGCCCACGTCCCGACCCCCCTTCTCTGTGGCCCGACGCCGGACCGCAGAGAACCCTACGTGGGGACCGGCCGTTGCACCCGGCGGACGGTGGTGCGAACCGGTCACGCCACCGTCACGGTGAGTCGTCGGCTGAGTACGCGGGGCGCGGAGATTTGAGTAAGGCCCTACTCATGCGTACCGACGGGGTGGGCGTCACACTCGGTCACAGGGCGCGAGCGCGCCCGGCCGATGTGCAGGCTCACACAGCGAGGTGACCCAATGGGGATGTTCGACAAGATCAAGGAAGCCAAGGCGGCGGCGAATGCGGCCATGGCCAGCGTGGGAGCCGGCCAGGCCGGTGCCGCCGGCGGCATGCCCAGCGGGATGCCGGCCGCCATGCCGAACATGGAGGAGCAGCTCCGCTACCGCGACCTGACCCAGAAGCTGAAGGCTTCCGGGATCGAGGCGCCCGCCGTGATCCGGGCCATCCGCCGCGGCGACACCGACGCGCTGAGCGGCTCGATCAAGGCCGAGCTCGATCTCACCATCAAGCCGGCGGGCGGCGACCCCTACGAGGCCACCGTGAAGCAGGCGATGCTGCCGGCCTGGCTCGACACCCTGACCGACGGCGAGGTGGTCACGGTCAAGTACGACCCCGACAGCCCCACCTCCGCCCTCATCTACGGGAACGCATGACGTGGGGCTCTTCAAGGACCTGAAGAACATCCGGGACACCACCGCCGAGCACGGCGGGATGCCCTCGATGAAGGACGTCCGCCGGGACATCCACGCGACCTTCGACGACCGGGGCGAGCGCGAGATCCTGCAGACCGGAATCTCGGCCAAGGGGGTCGTGCGGGGCTTCACCACCCCGGTCCCCGGTGACCGGTTCGCGATGCAGATCCCGATCGAGGTGCACCCACCCGAGGGGCTCCCCTACACGATCGACTACGTCTTCCCGACGGTTCGGATGCAGGCGGCGATCACCGCGGGGATGGAGATCCCGATCAAGATCTCCCGCGACGACCCTCAGCGGATCGCCGTCCAGTGGGACGTCCAGAAGGCCGAGATCGCGGCGGCGGGCGGCTCGTACGCGGCGGTGCAGGAGGGGATGGCCAAGACCTACGGCGGCGCGGCCAACGCGGCGATGGAGCAGGCCATGAAGAACCTGCGCGACGGCACCGGCGGGAACGTCCCGCCGACCACGTTCGCCGCCGACTCCCAGAGCCGGCTCGAGCGGCTCGAGGACCTAAAGAAGTCGGGCCTGATCGACGAGACGCAGTACCAGGCCAAGAAGCAGCAGATCCTCGACCAGCTGTAACCGTGTCGATCAGCGCCAACCTCACCGCCCACTTCCACGTGGCGAACGAGCAGCCGGCTGCTGCGCTGGCCCACTGGCGGGCCAACCGGCCCGACTGGCTGCCCGCGCACTACCAGGAGGTCAGCGACTCCTACAACTCGGTGAGTTGGGAGTGGAGCTACAAGCAGCTGTCGATGAAGTTCATCCCCTTCAGCGGGTTCTTCGGCGGCCGGACCGTCTACCGGCTGACGGCGCTGTTCGAGAGCGACGGTGCGTTCGGCTCGAGCATCACCGTGAACGGGGGGGCCGACGAGAAGACCCAGAACGCCATCAAGGCGGCCGCGGAGAGCTTCCAGGCGGGCGGCCTCGTCTGACGGGGGGTGGGGGACGCGGCGGGTCCGGCACGAGTTGCCGGGCTCGGCCGCGTGCCCTAGGAATCGGCGATGCGCTTCGGCATCTGGCCCTCCCCCGCTCGCCCCTACAGCGAGACGCTCCAGCTCGTGTCGCACTGCGAGGTGAGCGGCTGGGACAGCGTGTACTTCGCCGACCACTTCATGCCGAACGCGGCGGGCCCCGCCCCGGCCGACGGCGACACGCTCGAGTGTTGGTCGGTGCTGGCCGCCCTGGCCGCCGCAGTTCCCCGCCTCACCCTCTCACCGCTCGTCACGAGCGTCACCTATCGGCACCCGGCCGTGCTGGCCAAGATCGCGGCCGCCGTCGACACGATCAGTCAGGGGCGACTCGTGCTCGGCGTCGGTGCCGGCTGGCAGGAGAACGAGCACGCCTCCTACGGCATCGCCCTCGGGACCGTGAAGGAACGCCTCGACCGTTTCGAGGAGGCCGTCCAGATCCTGGTGTCCCTGCTGCGCGAGCCCCGCACGACCTTCCACGGCACCTACTTCTCGGTCTCCGACGCCCCGAACCAGCCCGCGCCGGTTCAGGACCGGCTCCCGCTGCTCATCGGCGGCGGGGGCGAGAAGCGGACCATGCGGATCGCCGCCCGGCACGCCGACCAATGGAACACCTGGGCCAGCCCGGAGCTCCTGACCCACAAGGTCTCGGTGCTGCGCGGCCACTGCGAGGAGGTCGGCCGGGACCCCGCCGAGATCGGGGTCTCCACCCAGGCCCTGCTCTTCCTCTCGACCGACGAGGGGTGGCTGGCCGAGCGACGGGGCCAGGCGGGCGGCCAGCCGGTCATCGTCGGGACCCCCGACGAGGTCACCGACATCGTCGGCCGCTACCGCGACGCCGGCGCCGACGAGCTGATCCTCCCGGACTTCACCATGGGCTCGATGGCCCGGCGGATCGACACCTGCGACCTGTTCATCGAGGAGGTCGCGTCCCACTTCCGCTGAGCGAGCCGCCCGGCCGCGCCAGCTGGTAGAGGAAGCTCGGCCCGGCGTCGCTCGGGTCGTCGGAGTCGAGCTCGCCGGCCCAGGTCCGTCTGAACCCACACTTCTCGAGGGCCCGCCACGACCGCCGGTTGGCCTGCTGGACGGCGACCGCCACCACCTCGATCTCGGGGTAGCGGGCCCAGGTCTCCGCCGTGAACCGGGCGACGGCGGCCGGGCCGACGCCCCGCCCGAGGTCTACCTCCTCGCCGAGGAGGTAGTCGAGACCGGCCGCCGGTGCCGACAGCGCCGCCCCGGCGAGGGCCCGCGCCCACTCGGGGTGCTCGGCGGTCCGGTACCGCTGGATGAGCCCGACCGGGCGGCCGTCGAGCTCGATCACCCGCACCTCGGTCGGGTCGGTGCCGTCGATCGACGGGCCGTAGGTCGCCTCGAGCGACGCCGGGTCGGCCCGCTCCGGCCACCACCGCGACACGTGCGGCCGGGCCAGCCACGCGCCGAGGAGCGCGAGGTCCGCCCGGGTGAGCGGGCGGAACGACACGTCGCGGTCCCTCAGCGGCCCGCTCCCGCGCCGCTCCCGGCCACCCCGGCGATCGCATCCTCGATCGCCGCCACCACCTCCTGGTTCGAGGCGCCCGGCCCGAGGACGGCGCACACCCCCGCCTCGCGGACCTGGGGCAGATCGACGTCGGGAACGATGCCGCCCACCACGACCGGAGTCGACAGGCCGGCGCCGCGCAACGCCCCCACCACCGCCGGAGCGATGGTCAGGTGCGCGCCGTTGTGCATCGAGACGCCAACCACGTCGACGTCCTCTTGGAGGGCGGCCGCGGCCACCATCTCGGGGGTCTGGCGCAGCCCGGCGTAGACCACCTCGTAGCCGGCGTCGCGCAGGATCCTCGCCACCACCCGCAGGCCGCGGTCGTGTCCGTCGAGGCCGATCTTCGCCAGGAGCACCCGGCCGGCGCGCCGATCCGGCACTACACGAAGGAGTGCTCGAGCCAGGTCCCGAAGACGTCCTCGAGCGCCCCCATCGACTCCCCGACGGTCACGTGCCGGGCCGCCGCCTCGATGAGCGCCGGCATGAGGTTGATCGTGGGGTCGGCCGCCTCGGTCCGGATCCGCGCGAGCGAGGCCCGGACCGCGTCGTCGTCCCGGGCCTGCTTCACCGCCGCCAGCGAGTCGAGCTGGGCGCGCTCGACCGCCGGGTCGATGTGGAGGGTGGGGGGCTGGCCGTCGTCGCCGTCGGTGTATCCGTTCACCCCGACGTGCACCCAGCGGCCGGCCGCGATCTTGGACTGGAACTCGTAGGCGGCGTCCGCGATCTCCCGGCAGAACCAGCCGTCGTCGATGCAGGCGATGACCCCCTCGAGCATCGACCCCGAGCCGAGCCCGTCGAGGCGGGCGAACACCTCTTCGGCCTGGTGCTCGAGCTGGTCGGTCAGCGACTCGACGAACCACGAGCCGCCGAGGGGGTCGGCCACGTGCACGACCCCGGTCTCCTCGGCGATGACCTGCTGGGTCCGCAGCGCGAGCCGGGCGGCCTTGTCGCTCGGCAGCGCGAGGGCCTCGTCGAAGGCGTCGGTGTGGAGGCTCTGGGTCCCGCCGAGGACGCCGGCGAGCGCCTCGATGGCCACGCGGGCCAGGTTGACCTCGGGCTGCTGGGCGGTGAGCGAGACCCCGGCCGTCTGGGTGTGGAAACGGAGTTGCATCGAGCGCTCCGAGGTCGCGCCGTAGCGGTCCCGCATCCAACGGGCCCAGATCCGCCGGGCGGCCCGGTACTTGGCGATCTCCTCGAAGAAGTCGATGTGGGCGTTGAAGAAGAAGCTGAGCCGCGGCGCGAACTGGTCGAGCTCGAGGCCGGCGGCGAGGCCGGCCTCCACATAGGCGAAGCCGTTGGCGAGCGTGAAGGCCAGCTCCTGGGCGGCGGTCGAGCCCGCCTCTCGGATGTGGTAGCCGGAGATCGAGACCGGATGCCAACGCGGCAGCTCGGCGGTCGCGAAGCGGATCAGGTCGGCCACCAGGCGCACGCTCGGCCGGGGCGGGAAGACGTACTCCTTCTGGGCCTGGTACTCCTTCAAGATGTCGTTTTGGATCGTGCCGCTGAGCGCGGCCCGCTCGACACCGGTCGTGTCCCCCACCCCGATGTACATGGCCATGATCACCGCGGCGGCCGAGTTGATCGTCATCGAGGTGCTGACCTCTCCGACCGGGATGCCGGCGAACAGCCGCTCCATGTCGACCTGGCTGTCGATCGCCACCCCGGCCCGGCCCACCTCGCCCTTGGCCAGCGGGTCGTCGGAGTCGCGCCCGAGCAGGGTCGGCATGTCGAAGGCCGTGGACAACCCGCTGCCGCCCGACGCCAGCAGCTCTTTGAACCGGGCGTTGGTGTCCTCGGCGGTGCCGAAGCCGGCGAACTGGCGCATGGTCCACAGCCGGGACCGGTACATCGATGCGTACGGGCCACGCGTGTACGGCCACTCGCCGGGGAACTCGCCGTCGTCGGGGCCGTAGGCGGCCTCGAGCGGCACCCCCGACATGGTCTCGAAGGGGACGTCGCGTAGCCTGGAGCTCTCGTAGGCCTTCCGCCAGCGGCTCTTCGCGCGCACCGAGCCGATGTTACTTTCGGCCGGTCGGACCCCAGCGGGGCCGGCGGCCATCTCGGGAGGACCGCAGTGGCGACCACCCAGCACGAGTTCGACGACCTGGCCGCCGCCTATGACAAGACGAGGGGCGGCGAGGAGCGCGGTGACGACTACGCCGCCGACGTGGACGCCGAGCTCCCGAGGGACGGCGGTCCGATCCTCGAGATCGGGGTCGGCACGGGCGGGGTGGCACTCGGGCTCCGGCGCCGAGCCCGGCGCGTCATCGGGCTCGACATCTCGGCGCCGATGCTGGCCCGGGCGGGGGGCCGGCTCGGGCCCGTGGTGATCCGCGGCGATGCCGGCGCCCTCCCGTTCGCGCCGGGCTCGGTCGCCCACGCGGTGTCGGTGTGGGTCCTGCACGCGGTCCCCGACCCGGCCCGGGTGCTGCGTGAGGTGGCCCAGGCGCTCCCCCCTGGCGGCCGGTACGTGGTGTGCACCGCCCAGCACCCCCTTCCCGACGACCCGGCCGGGCAGATCCTCGAGACGATGAGGGCGCGGCTGGACGCGCTGACCGGGGTCACCCGGGGCGTCGAGCCGGAGACAGTGGTCCGGTGGGGCGAGGAGGCGGGCCTCAGAGCGACGGTGCACCAACTGGCCCGGAGTTGGCGATCGTCCCCCGCCGATGAGCTCCGCTCGATCGAGCTCCGGATCTGGCCGGTGATGCGCACGCTGGACGACCGCGAGCTCGAGCCGATCACCACCCCCGCGATCGAGGCGCTTCTCCGGCTGCCTCAGACCGAGACGACGCGCCGGGCCACAGCCGACATGATCGTCCTCACCAAGCCCTGAGGACGATCATGACCCGCCCCCGCCCTGCACCAGCTCCGAGATGAGCTCGCCGGCGCTCGGGGTCGCCGCCATCTCGTCACCGATCTGCCCTGCGGCGAATCGGTAGCGCGCGTCACCGAGCACCGCGTCAATCGCCTGAGCGATCCGGGGCGCGTCGTCCGCCCCGACGACCGACCGACCGCCGTCCGGCGGTCCCGGCCGCTCGACGACCAGGCCCGCGCCCGCTCGGGCCACCCGGCGACCGTTCTCGAACTGGTCGGCGAACAGCGGCACGACGACGACCGGCACGCCGGCTCCGATCGCCCCGAACAGGGTGCCCGAGCCCCCGTGGCACACCACCGCGTCGACGTCGCCGAGCACCTCGGTCTGCTCGACCCATCGCTCCACCCGGACGTGCGGCGGCAGCGGGCCGAGGTCGGCGGGGTCGAACTGGCGACCGACGGTGAACAGCACGTCGGCATCGAGCTGGGTCAGCGCCAAGAGCGCAGTCCGGTAGACGTCGGCGGCGATCGTCATGTGGCCGAGCACCGTGCCGAAGGAGACATACAGGCGCGGTCGGTCGCGGCCTCGGGCGGGCCGGCGACCGGGAGCGAACCCACCATCGCCGTGGAAGCGCCTGGTCCGCGGGAACGGGGAGGGGTCGAGCGACGCCGGGAACTGGGTCAGGTACGGACTGGCGCGCAGCTCGTCGGCGAGCCCCGGACGGAACCGCTCGAGCGCCGGTGCGGCGATCGAGATCGAGGCCGACTCGCCGTCGGCGACCGAGATGCCCACCTGGTGGGTGGCGATCCCGGCGCCGTGCGCCACCACGGCCGATGCGTACTCACACGGGTCCCGCAGGACGAGCTCGGGGCACCACTCGTCGAACACCCGTGCCATACCGGGGAGCATGGCCTCCGTCGCCATCCGCCCGAAGAGTTCGCGGTTGGCCAAGCGCGACGCTTCCGCCGCCGGGGCCACCGGGAGGCGCTCCCGGATGGGCGCCACATCGGCCTCGGCGGGCTCGCCGCATGCCGCGAAGCGGTGCCCAGCCGCGATCACCAGATCGCCGAGGGCGGGTGGCCCGGCCACCAGGGTCTCGTGGCCCTGGCGCTCGGCGGCCCGGAGGAGGGGCCGGAGCGGGTTGAGGTGACCCGACCCACCGAGTGAGCACGCCGCCAGGACCCGCACCGCCGGAGACTATGGCCCCGAAGAGATCGGGTCGGCGCAACGGTGGGGCTGAGGTCCTGTCGCCGCACGCCCGTCAATGACGCCGCGAGCTGGTCCTTCCGGGCTACGACTCGGCAACCTTCTTCAGGTTGGCGAGCGTTGCCTCGATGCCGGACTCGGTGCTCACCTTCATGTTGGTGAGGAACTCGTCGCCGTAGGCGCGGAGCCGGTCGACCATCCGGAGGATCCTCCAGGACTCCTCCACCTCTGTTCCCTGATCAACCGGCCGGAAGCGGTAGCTCCACTCGGCGATGCCCTCCTCGCGCCCACCCGCAATCCAGCCGAACGCCCGGCCGGGCTCCGCGATCACGACTTCGCAGCGACGCTCCCAGGGATCGCGACCTTCGACCTCGTTGCGACCGGTGAACCACGCTCCCTCATGGGCTGTCGATCCTTCGTCCCACCACGCCGCCTTACACACCGGGCTCAGCTCCCCGATGCGGGTCACGTCGGCGACGATCTCGTAGACGTGGGCCGGTGGTGCCTCGACCACGATCGTCCGAGACACCTGGAGATCGGACAATTCGACCATCAAGCCACACCCTTTCGCCTACGCAGCGCCGAGATCCTATGGCCGACGACGACCTCCAGCTCACCGATACCGAGGGGTTCCGGTCCGCGGTCCCCGTGGCCGTCACGAGGCAAAGGGTCCCTGCCTTGGGTCGTGTGCGTCGTGGCGTCGGCGAGGGATCGCTCAGCTCACCCGGCGTTCGTGGCCCTGCCAATACGGCTCGCGCAGCTCGCGCTTCAGGATCTTGCCCGACGGGTTGCGGGGCAGGACGTCGAGGAAGTCGACCGAGGTGGGGCACTTGAAGTGGGCGATCCGGTCGCGGCAGAAGGCGATGAGCTCGGTGGCGTCCGCGCTCGCCCCGGGCTTCAGCACGACGACGGCCTTCACGGTCTCGCCCCACCGGGCGTCGGGGACCCCGATCACCGCGACGTCGGCGACCGAGGGGTGCCCCGCCAGCACGTTCTCGATCTCGATCGGGTAGACGTTCTCGCCCCCGGTGACGATCATGTCCTTCACCCGGTCGGTGAGGAAGAGGTAGCCCTCCTCGTCCAGGTAGCCGGCGTCGCCGGTCTTGAGCCAGCCGTCCTCGGTGATGGTCGCCGCCGTCGCCTCGGAGTTGTTCCAGTAGCCGGCCATGTTCTGCGGTGAGCGGGTCCACAGCTCGCCCACCTCGCCGGGCGCCTTCTCCTCGCCCGACTCGGGCTCGACGATCCGCATCTCGACCCACGAGAAGGGCTTCCCGGCCGAGCGCAGCAGACCGGACCGGGGGCCGCCTGGGTCGTGGTCCTCGGCCCCGAGCTGGGTGATCGCGCCGGTCGTCTCGGTCATCCCGTAGACCTGGACGAAGTCGCACCCGAAGGTATCCATGGCGACCCGAAGCACCTCGTCGGTGATCGGGGAGGCGCCGTAGATGACGACGCGCAGGGCCGAGTAGTCGCGCTCTTTGGCGCCGGGCACGGCACACAGCGCCGCGAGCATGGCCGGGACGAAGAAGGCGTTGGTCACGCCGTGCCTGCACAGCGCGTCGAGGACGGCGGGCGGATCGAAGTCCCGCATGAGGATCGTGTGCCCGCCCTGGGCCATGCCCACCAGGGCATACCCCGCCCCGCCGATGTGGAAGGTCGGCACCGCGACGATGTTGATCGAGTGCTCGTCCAGGCCGAACATCGGTTTGGCCACGCTCGTCAACAGCGACATGGCCGAGTTGACCAGCATCGCCCCCTTCGGCAGCCCGGTGGTGCCCGAGGTGTACAGCTGCATGGCCACCTCGTCGGGTTCGCCCGAGTGGCCGGGGTCGATGGGCTCCACGTCGGCGACCCACGCTGCGTAGGGGCGGGCGCCCTCGGGCAACGAACCCGACCCGATCATGAGCACGCGCTCGGCCACCCCGAGCAGCTCGGAGCCATCGGGCAGGTGCTCCTCGTCGACCACCAGCACCTGGGCGCCGGCGTCCTTCACGATGAAGGCCATCTCGGCCGGATTGAGACGCCAGTTCACCCCGACCGTGACCGCGCCGACCTTCCCGGCGCCGAACAGGACGTCGAAGTACTCGGGGGCGTTCTTCCCGATCCAGGCGACCCGGTCACCCGACCCGATGCCGATCGACGCGAACGCCGCCGCCACCGCGGTCGAGCGCTCGTCGAGCGCCCGCCAGTCGAGGACCTGGTCGCCATAGGTCAGCGCCGGCCGGTCCGGCCGGACCCGGGCCTGGGAGCGGACCATATCGGCGAGGTTCCACCGGTCGGTCATCGCCACCCTCCCCCCGTGCATTCCGTCGGGACGCCTGCGAAACCTACCCAGCCCGCGGGACCCGGTGAGACAGATCATCCCGCGGCCCCGCCTCCTACGGGCGGGGAGCCCCGACCGGCCGGGGCGCCACCACGCGTGACGCCGGCGGCCCGGCCGCAGCGGACTTGGCGGTCAGGCCGCCGCCGCGAGCCGCCGCTTCGCCTCCTCGTAGAGGTCGGCGGGCAACGGGCCCTTGGCCGCCGCCTCCAGGTTGGCCGCGAGGTGCTGGGGGTTGGCCGTTCCGACGATCGTGGTGTGCATGTCCGGGTGGCTAATGGTGAAGCGCAGCATGAACTCCATCCGGCCCATGCCGTCGAGCAGGTCGTCGAGCCCGGCCCGCTCGAAGCGGTCGCGCCGTCCGGCGTAGACCTCGCGGAAGCGCTCCGGGAGCCGTTCCATCGTCTCGGGTCCCGCCATCGGGATGCCGCGGGCGACACCACCGCGGATGATGGTCCCCGAACCGGCGGCCGCGGCCTCCGAGATGACCTGTTCGTGTTCCCGCTCGACCGCCGAGTAGGGGATCTGGAAGACGTCGAACACGCCGGTCGAGATGTGCTCTTCGATATTGGGGAGCGTGCCGGACATGCCGATGAACCGGACCTTGCCCTCGTCGCGCAGCGCGACGAGCTCGGCCACCGAGTCGTTCTCCTGGAGCGTGCTCCACGTCGGGCTGATATGGAACTGGACCGCGTCGAGATGATCGGTCCGCATTCGCCGCAGGCTCTGCTCCACCCCCGCCCGGACGTTCTCCCGGGTGAAGATGTGCTCGCCGAAGGCCGGGCTGCCGTCGGGGTTCACCAGGCAGCCACACTTCGAGGTGAGCACGAACTCGTCGCGTCGGGACGAGATGTGCTCCCCGATCAGCTCCTCGGAGCGCCCGTAGTCCGGAGAGGTGTCGATGAGCCGGATCCCGCCGTCGAGCACCTGGTTGAGGATCGCCCCGGCGGCCGCGTCGTCGATGTCGCGTCCCCGCCCGCCGGCGGGACCCCGGAGCTCCATCGCCCCGTATCCGAGCTTGGTGACAGTGAGGCCGGTCCGGCCGAGGGTGGAGGTGGGGATGTCGGTCATGGCCCCTTCGTACCAAACGGAGCCCCCTCCTGTCCTAACGTCCCGTTCGTGACGGCCGACCCCCACTGGCTCGAGTGGCACGCCCACTACGAGGACGAGGGCTCCTTTCTCTCCCGGCGCCTCGTGATCGTGCAACGCCGCATCACCGACGCGCTCGACGCCCGCCCTCCGGGCCCCATCCGGGTGGTCAGCATGTGCGCAGGGCCGGGCCGGGACCTCCTCGGCGTGCTCAGGACCCATCCGAGGGCGGCCGACGTCGACGCCCGACTGGTGGAGCTCCACCCCGACCTGGCCGCCGCCGCCCGGGAGGCCGCCCTCGGTCTCCCGGCACGGGTCGGGGTCGTCGAGGGGGACGCCGGCGCGACCGACGTGTACGAAGGTGCCGTGCCCGTCGACCTCGTGCTCGCCTGCGGCGTGTTCGGCAACGTGAGCGACGAGGACGTCCGCCGAACGATCCACGAGTTCCCGCACCTGTGCGCTCCGGGCGCCGTCGTGATCTGGACCCGCCATCGCAAGGAGCCGGATCTCACTCCGTCGGTGCGGTCGTGGTTCGCCGAGGCAGGCTTCGAGGAGCTGGCTTTCGACACCGAGGAGGGCGCGTTCTTCAGCGTCGGCACCCACGCTCTGGCCGGTCCGCCACTGGGGTTTCGTTCCCATCGGACGATGTTCAGATTCTTCGGGCTGGGCCTCGAGGCTCACAGCTAGTGCCTTAACCGGCAACGTCTGCCTGTCACACCTGCTCGACACGCTGTGGCTGTGCCGAGAGCGCGCCAAAGCCATGAGGGAGCCGTGGCCCATCGGACGGCTCGGATCGTCCTTCGGGTCACTCCGGCCCAGGCGCGGCGCTGCTACTCGATGCTGCGAAGTGGTGGGGACGTATGGGCCGCACTCATCGAGCTGAACGAGCACCGCTTCCGCCGCCACGCCCGACCACTGCTCAACTACCAGGAGCTCTGCCGTGAAGTGGCCGGGGTCCAGGTCGGAGAGCTGTCGGTGCCGGCCCTCCGTTCGGTGGTGCGCGCCTACGCCGACGCCGCCATGGAGACCGCCAAGCGCAAGCGTCGGGGCGAGCGGGCCCGCTACCCGCGCCGGCGCAAAGCCTTGGTGCCGCTGCGCTACTACGCCGGGACCTTCTGTTTGGAAGGACGCCGGGTTCGGCTCTCGGTCGTCCGCGGCGGCCCGGAACTATGGCTGCGTCTCTCCCGACCGGTCCCCTACGCCCCCGACCAGGTCCGCTCGGTCACTCTGTTGGTCGAGGCCGGTCGCTTGGTGCTCGACGTGACCGCCGAGGTCCCCGTCGAGACCGACGAGGGGCACCGACAGGCGGTGGCCGGGGTGGACCTCGGCATCATCCATCCCTTCGCCGTCGCGAGCGGATCCGATGCACTCTTGGTCTCGGGACGAGCCGTCCGAGCCGAGGAGCGTCTGCACCTGGCCGACACCAAGGCGAGGTCGAAGAAGATGGCCAAGAAGACACCCCGCCGTGGCCAGCGGGGGTCGCGCCGATGGCGCAAACTCCGGGCCGCCCAACGCAAGGCCGAGTCCCGACATCTGCGCCGGGTGCGCCAGATGCACCACGAGGCGGCCAAAGAGACCGTGGCCTGGGCGAAGCGTCACGGTGTGGGCACCCTCGTCGTCGGCGACCCCAAGGGCATCGCCAGGGGCGGGGCGGGGCGGCACCACAACCGCAGGGTGGCGAACACCTGGAGGCGCGGCCATCTGCTCGGGGCACTCACCGACAAGGCACAGCTCGCAGGGATCGACGTGGTGCGAGTCGACGAGCGGGGCACGTCTTCGACCTGCCCGCAGTGCGGGGCACGCACGACCAAGCCCAAAGGACGCCGCTTTGCCTGCAGCAGTTGCGGTTATCTCGGGCACCGCGACCTGGTCGGTGCCCGCAACATCGCCGCTCTTGGCGGCGGAACCACGACGACAGAGGTCGTCGTCACGCACCGCCGAGCCGGCTCGGTGCCGGCCCGACGTGACCGGCGTCGCCATCTGATGGATCGACACCGGTCTTGCCCGGCACCGGGCCGCTCCAATCCTGGGGAGTCGCTCGTCGGCGCCCGGCCTCGCGACGGCGAGGCTGAGCTGGTCTCGTTGGACCACCGGCGAGGATCAAGCAACGCGGCAAACGTTGCCTGAAGGGGCACTAG
>DAIUEV010000043.1:0-20531 GCA_036844945.1 Acidimicrobiales bacterium | reverse complement strand
CACGTCCGGTTCTGATGGGGGGTGCCTGGGGGAGACCCCAGGCACCTACCCGCTTCCGGGGTCAGACGACGAGTCGGTGGAAGCTCTCCCCGGCGCTGATCCCGGCGACTGCGCCGTGCTCGGCCAGCTGCGCGTGGATCTGCTCGGCGAACATCCGCACCGAGAGCTCCTCGGGCGACACGTCGGCGGTCTCGTCGCTCCCCTCGATGCCGAGCGTCGTCTCGTACTGGCTCCGGTAGGCGAGGAGCGACTGGATCTTCTGCTCCTCGTAGCCGGCCACGTCCTCCACGTGGTTGGGCACGTCGGCCTCGAACAGCAAGAGGGCGTCGGGGCGGTGCGGCTCGAGCTCTTGGTCGGGGAAGTAGAGCGGATCGCGGGCGGCGACCAGCGCGTCGGTCACCAGATAGCCGGCGTTGCGGTGGTCGGGGTGCAGCCGGTACCGCCGCCACGGGTCGTGGGCGAAGACCACACCGGGCCGGATCTGGCGGACCCAGCGACAGACCTCCCACTGCTCGCGGATGGTGTTGCGCAGCTCGCCGTCGGGCCACCCGAGGAACACGACCTCGCTCCCGCCGAGCCTCCGGGCCGCCTCCCGCTGCTCCTCCTGGCGGGTCGCCACGAGCGATGCGACGTCGCGGTCGCCGTCCCAGGTGCCCTTCGAGCCGTCGGTGAGCACCAGATGGTGGACGGTGCAGCCGGCGGCAGCCCACTTGGCCAGCGTTCCGCCGCACCAGATCTCGATGTCGTCGGGATGCGCGCCGATGGCGAGGGCCCGCTCGGGCGCGGGCATATTGGTGGTCACCGGGCCGAATTCCTGGACCCGCCCGAACGGTTGCACCGCGGTCTTGAAGCCCCGCTCCGACCGGGGCTCGTCGCTCATCGCTCCGGCAGGTCGGCCGGCCAGTCGACGTCGAAGGCCAGCTCCGCCCGGCGGACGATCTGGGCGGCGAGGCCGAGCCGTGCGCACTCCTCCAGATGGCGCTCGAAGGAGCCGGGCCCGTAGGAGAATCGGAACCCCGACCGCGACGGCAGGCGGATCAGGTTCGTCCCGTCGTCGTGGCGGTCCGGCACCAGCGTGACCCCGTCGAAGGGGTCGAGCGCCCCGATGCCGCGGGCGTCCGGGAGGTCGGCGTGCGCGACGGTCACGGTGGCGACGCCGAGCAGCGCGAGGCGTGCCACCCCCGCCTCCACCGCACCGTTCAACCCGCGGCCCGGCTCCCAGATCACGAGCGCACCCAGTCCCCGGGCCCAGTCCGCCACCTCGGGGTCGTCGCACACGACCGCGGTGGGGAGCGGGGCCGACGCGCGCAGGACCCCGGCCGCCATCGTCTGCACCAGGGCCCGCCGGTCGGCGTCGGCGAGCGCGCCGCCGAGGCGCTGCTTGGCGTCTGCGAACGACTTCACCGGCACCAGCACCGCGGCGGGCCCGAGCGGGGTTTCGCCGTGTGCCGACAAGGCGGCGCCCTCGAGCGCGGTCGCCTTCATCGGCCCAGTGTAGGGGGGTCACCCGACCGCCCCGGGAGCGACGGGGCACGGAGCGGGTCTCCCGGGTACCGGCAAGGTGGGTCGTAGGCTCGGCGGCCGTGGACGGACCGGTGCGCGTGGTGGGGGGAGGGTCCTGGGGCACCGCGGTCGCCGCGATGCTGGCCCGGCGGTCGCCGACCTTGCTGTGGGCGCGCTCGGCCGAGCTTGCCGCCGCGATCAACGCCTCGCATCGCAACGACCGTTACCTGCCGGGGGTGACGCTCCCGGAGGGTCTGGAGGCCACCGACGACCTGGCCCGAGTGGCGGCGGGTGCGGCGATGGTCCTCGTGGCGGTGCCCTCGCACGGGTTCCGCGGCGTCGTCGAGCGCCTCGCCGAACATCTGTCGCCGACCGTGGCGATCGTGAGCCTGACCAAGGGCATCGAGGCCGGGTCCAATCGCCGCATGACCGAGATCGTGCGCGAGGTGCTCCCGGAGAACCCGGTCGGCGTCCTGACCGGGCCGAATCTCGCCCGCGAGATCGCCGAGGGCCAGCCGGCGGCGAGCGTGGTCGCGCTGGCCGACGCCGATCTCGCCGCGCTCGCGCAGGTTTCGCTGCACGGCAGCACCTACCGCGTCTATACGAGCACCGACGTGACGGGGTGCGAGGTCGCCGGGGCGGTGAAGAATGTCATCGCCGTGGCGGCGGGGATGAGCGACGGCCTCGGCTTCGGCGAGAACACCCGCGCCGCGCTCATCACCCGGGGCCTGGCCGAGCTCGGCCGCATTGGCACGGCGCTGGGGGGCCAGCCGCTCACCTTCGGCGGGCTCGCCGGCGTCGGCGACCTCGTCGCCACCTGTACGAGCCCGCAGAGCCGCAACCGCAGCGTCGGCTTGGCAATCGGCCAGGGGCAGCCGCTCGGCGACGTCCTCTCGGGGATGCACATGGTCGCGGAGGGCGTGAAGACCGCCGGCCCGCTCGTCCGGCTTGCCCGCGAGGTCGGGATCGAGATGCCGATCGCCGAGCAGGTCGCGGCGATCGTGGAGGGCACCACCACCCCCGCCAACGCTCTCGTGGCCCTCATGGGGCGCGCTGCCCGGCCCGAGTGGGACGAGGACCTCTTTCGCGGGCTCCTGCGCTGAGGGGCCGGGAGCTCAGGCCGGCCGGGCGCTGAGACGGGCGGTAGCGATGCCGAAGGGCCGGAGTGCGAAGGACCCCTCGAAGCCCTCGGTGGGGCGGCCGCGCAGGTCGACCAACCACCCCGACTCGCCCTCGAGGCGCACGGTGGCCTCCGTGTCGGCCGGGTTGAAGACGCGCACCTCGAGCTGGCCCTCGTGTCGTCGCAGCGAGCTCAGCTGCGCGCCCTCGAGCCGGAGGGCGCTGCCGCGGTCGGCCCGCCGGCCCCCGCCGAGCGACGGGGTGGACTCGAGCGGCAGCGCCGCGTCCTCGGCCAGCGTCCAGGGGTCGACGTCGCCGACGGCGACGAGATAGGTGACCTCGACCGTCTGGCCCACCATCTGGAGACCCTCGACCGGCGTGAGCGGCCCGGCCGGCACCGGCCGGAAGGTCATGCCGACCCGGGACAGCATCCCTGTCGAGCGCAGCAGGGTCATGGCGAGCGTCCGTGCAACCGACCCGGATCCGCTGTCCTCGACCTCGATCAGCTCGTGCTCGCAGACCCCCGAGTGCGCGACCGTCAACCCGCCGGCCTGCACGAAGTCCCGCGCCGGGAACGTCGGCAGGCCGAGCTCCTCCGCCCGACCCTCCGCGGTGAGGCCCCGCGCGACGGCTGCGAAGGCACTGCCGGCGGTCGAGCCGGCCGCCGGCTCCGGCAGGGGCAGGTGGACACGGAGGCGGTGGTCGCGTGCCGGGTTGAGAAAACTCGTCGAGACCTTGAGCGCGCGCTCGTCGGCGTGCAGCTCGAGCTTCGTCGTGATGGTGACCCGGCACTCGCCGTGGCGCGCCGAGGCCGTGATGTCGGCGGCCTCCGGCCAGCGGTAGTCGGCGGTGATCCTCGCCCCCGCCCGCACCGGCCCCTCTTCAACGACCTCCACCCGCACCGACTCGGGCGTGTCGATCAGCGTGTCATCCCTGGGCGGCGAGTAGTTGTAGGAGTCCCCGAGGTCGCCTCCGTCCACGAGTCGGCCGAGCCCGCGGTGACCGTCGAGCGCGAACGTGCCGTCGTCGCCGTCGACGACGACGGTGACGAGTCCGTTGGTGAGCACGACCGACCCCGGCGGACCCTCGTCGGTCGTGGCGGCGCGCGCCGTGACGGGATGGGCGAGCGGCGCCGGTGTGTACGAGGCCCACCCGAGGCCGGGGACGTCGGCCACCCGGGCGACGACCCGACGGATGGGCGGCTGGTCGAGTCGGACGCGGACCGCGGCGTCGGGCCGGGCCGCCAGCCGGGCCGCCAGGTTGTCCTTCACCGCTTCGATGGGGATCCCGGGGAGCTGCTCGGTCCCGACCGACACGGTGATGTCGATCCCGGTGTCGTCCTCTCCGATCTCGACGTCGTGGATCCACGCGTCGTTGGCGATCCGGGTGCCCTGGAGCATGCCGAGGATCGAGGTGATCGTGGCGGCGTCGAGGGTCAGTGTCCCGGGGAGGCTCGCCCGCGACGACAGCACCTGCTCGCACGAGGCGTCTTGCGGCTCGCCGGCCACCACGAGCTCGACCACCCCCGAGCGGGTGCGGGCCGAGGGGTTGACCACGACCTGGCCGGGCCGCTCCATCGAGCGGGCCAGGTTCTCGAGGGCCCGCTCGGCCAGGCCGTCGGCCACCCGGCGCGACTCGGCGAAGCGCTCCAGCACCGCGTCGACCACCGCGTCGACCGAGCACGCGCAGATCGAGTCGTGGGCGGCGTTGCGGACCACGTCGAGCCAGGCCAGCTCGAGGAGCCGGCCCGGCCAAGCGTCCGGCTCGCCGAACAGGGCGCTGTAGGGCTCGGCCCGGCGCTCGAGGGACAGCTCGGCGCCGGCGGCGGCGCGCTTCACGTCGACCCGGTTGGAGGTGACGCCCATGAGCATGTTGGCGCGGGACCCCGAGCGCAGCTCGCCCCGCCAGGTCGGCAGCCCCTCGACCGGGGCCCCCTCGAGGTAGCGGGGGAGCGAGGTGATGCTGAACCGGTAGTCGTCCTGGAGCCCGTTGGCCTCGGCGACCACGCGGCCGAGGAACGGCTGGGGCGGCAGGTGGTCCGAGCCGTTCATGTAGAGGATCCCGTCGAGCAGGAACGGGGCGACCTCTTTCTCGAAGGCGGCGGTCCGCTGGACGAGGGCCCCGGCGTCGTCGGGCAGCGTGGCGGCGTTGGAGTAGCCCCTGGTCAGGTACTCGGCCCGGACCCGCGAGCCGTCGGGCGCCTCCCACCAGAACCCGGTGCGGTCGATCGCCGAGGGGACCCCCCGCCACACCACGGCGTGGGAGAACCCGGCCGACGAGAGCAGCTGGGGCATCTGGGCGATGTGCCCGAACATGTCGGGCAGGTAGCCGATGTCCATGGCCCCGCCGAAGTCGGCCGCCCGGGCCATCCCCATCTGCAGGTTGCGGACCATCGTCTCGCCCGAGACCAAGAACTCGTCCATGAGCACGTACCAGGGGCCGACGGTGAGGCGGCCCGAGGCGGCGAGCTCGCGGATCTTCTCGGCGGCCTCCGGGCGGACCTCCAGGTAGTCGTCCACGGCCGCCATCTGGCCGTCAAGCAGGAACCACCCGTAGGAGGGATCGGACTCGAGCAGCCCGACCAGGGCGTCGAGCGTGTCGACCAGTCGCATCCGGAAGATCTCGAAGGACTCGTACCACTCGCGGTCCCAGTGGGTGTGGGGGACGACGGACACGTTCCGGGCGGGCACGCCGCCAGGATAGGAGGACGGGGGCCGGCGGCGACATTCCCTCCCCCCGCCCCGCGGTCACCCTTCGTTATCGTGGCCGCGTGCGCATCGCGGTGGGGACGGACGAGCGGTCGCCGCTCGTCGACGCCGTGCGCGCCCACCTCGACGCCGGCGGTCACCAGGTCGTGTTGGTCGCCGACGGGATCCCCTGGCCGGCCGCCGGGGCGGCAGTGGGGCGTGCGGTGACCGACGGGAGCGCCGAGCTCGGCGTGGTCTGCTGCACGACCGGGACCGGCGTGTCGATCGCCGCCAACAAGGTCCAGGGGGTGCGCGCTGCCCTGTGCACCGACGCCGAGACCGCCAGCGGGGCGCGCCGCTGGAACGACGCGAACGTGCTCGCGATGGGCCTGCGGCTCACCTCGGTGTCGGTGGCCAAAGAGATGCTCGATGCCTTCCTCGCCACGCCGTTCGACCGGTCCGAAGCCGACGCCGTGGCCTCGCTCGAACGCGCCGATCGGTGAGCGCCCCCCCGCCGGCGAGGGCCGTGAGCGGAGCGGCGGCGGCCCGCCCGCTCAGCGCCCGGCCGACGCTCGATCACGAGCGGATCCTGTGGAAGGCCGGCCACGAGTGGGTCGGCGGCATGGACGAGGTCGGGCGCGGGGCTTGGGCGGGCCCGCTCACGGTCGGGGTCACCCTGCTGCCGAACGGCATCACCCGGCGGAAGATGCCGCTGTGGCTCCGTGATTCCAAGCTCCTCCACGAGGTTCGCCGGGAGGCCATCTTCGAGGAAGTGGCGGCCTGGTGCGCCCACTGGGCGGTCGGGCACGCAACCGCGGCCGAGTGTGACCGCTTTGGGATGACCGCCGCACAGCGGCTCGCGGCGTACCGGGCGCTCGCCGCGCTGCCGATCGTCCCCGACGCGCTCGTGCTCGACGGACCGTACAACTTCCTTCGCGAGCCCCCGGTCCAGCTGCGGCTGCTCACCGAGGACGAGGGGCCGCCCGAGCGGCCCGAACTGCCGGCGGTGCGGAGTCCAGCCCTCATCGTGCCCCTGGTCGACGCCGACGCCCGCTGCGCGGCGGTCTCCGCCGCGTCCGTCCTCGCCAAGGTGGTGCGCGACCGGCTCATGCGGGACGAGGCGCCGCACTTTCCCGCCTACCAGTTCGACGAGAACAAGGGCTACCCCTCGAGCGCCCACAAGCGCGCCCTGCGTGGCTACGGGCTCTCGGCCATCCACCGCCGGAGCTGGGCGTTCGTGAGCGGGATCCCCTGGTCCGACGGGGCGCCGCGCCAACTCTTCAGGGAGCCGACGCAGGCTCCCCTCTAACATGACAGCGCCATGGTCTACGTCCTGGCTCTCGGGGCCGCTTTCGCCAACGCGCTGACGAGCATCTTCCAGCGCATGGCGGTGGAGGACGCCCCGGCGGGCGCCAGGCTCCGGTTCAGCTTGGTCGTCCATGCCCTGCGACGCGGGATCTGGATGGCCGGATTCCTCGCCATGCTCCTTTCCTTTGCCATGCAGGCGGTCGCACTGCACTTCGGGCGCCTGACCCAGGTGCAGCCGATCCTCACCACCGAGCTGCTGTTTCTCATCTTCCTGCTCGGGTCGGCCTTCGGGTTCCGCATCGGCTGGCGGGAGTGGTTGGGCACCGTCGCCACGGCGGGCGGCCTGGCCGGCTTCCTCGTCTTCGCCGCCCCCGGCGGGGGCAACATCGTGCCCTCGTCGACCGAGTGGTTGGAGGTGGGGCTGTCGTGCGCCGCCGCCGCGACCGTGGCGGTGGTGCTGGCCCTTCGGGGCTCGCGCTGGCGCCGGGCGGCGATGTTCGGCGCCGCGAGCGCCGTCGGGTTCGCCTTCACCGCCTCGCTGACGAAGGTGGTGTCCAACTACGCCGCCCACGACTGGGCCTCGATCTTCCGCCACTGGGAGACCTACTCGCTGGCCGGCTGCGGGTTGCTCTCCCTGTTCCTCGCCCAGAACGCCTTCCATGCCGGGCCCATCGCGGCGTCGCAGTCGACCCTCGTGATGGTCGACCCGCTCGCCAGCATCCTGATCGGGGTCAGCCTCTTCGGTGACAACCTCCGCACCTCCGGCGCGTGGGGGCCCCTCGAGGCGCTCTCGCTCCTCGTGCTCTTCGGTGGCGCGTTCCTCCTGTGCCGGTCACCGCTCGTGCGCGGGGTGAAGACCAGCGACGTGGACGACCAGGTGTACCTGTCGGTGCGTTGGCGGGCCCAACGCGTCCAGGCCCAGCCCGGCGCGGCCGTGCCGCCGCCCGCGCCCGGCTGAGCTCACCTAGTCGCGGCGAGGGCGCCGAGCGCGGCGGCCATGGTCGCCGGCACCATCACCACCCCCACCAGCGTGAACCGTCGGATCGACGGGCTCCAACCGGCCGCCCGCGCCGACTGGAACCAGAGCACCCCGGCGAGCGAGCCCGAGAGCACCAGGTTGGGCCCGAGGTTGAGCCCGATCAGGAGCGCGACCGCGTGGTGCACCGGGCGCGCCGCCAGCAACGAGGCGGCGGGCAGGTTGTTCACCCCCGCTGCGACGGCGGCTCCGAGGCCGGCGGTCTGCCAGATGCCGAGGTGACCGAGCAGGTGGGTCGGGCCCGACCAGGACCGCCCGAGCGTCCCGAGCGCGGTGGCGATGGCGAACAGGCCCACCAGGAGCGGGAGGTTGAGGTGGTCCGCCAGCTCGTGCCACCCGCTCCGGCGTCCGAAGAGGTCGCGTGCCGCGAGGACGACCCCCAGGCCGACCACGACCGGCGCGGCGGCGGGGGCGGGCAGCGCGACCATCGCAGCGACCGCCCCCGCGACACCCAGCGCCGCCGGACCGATCCGTGACGGCGTCGACGTCGTGGCCGGCGCGCCGGTCTCTTCGGTGATCCGACGCCGGTAGAGCAGCGTCACCACCGCCACCACCGCGACCGCCGCCGCCGCCCAGGCGGCGACGACCCGCGCTGCGAGCGCGCCTCCGGTGGTGTGGGACTGCTGCAGCACGATCAGGTTGGTGAGGTTCGAGCCGGGGAGCAGCAGGGACGCTCCGTTCGACATGCACACGACCAGCACCATGAACGGCTCGGGGTCGTGGCCGCGGCGATAGGCGGCGGCCAGCACCACCGGGGTCAGGAACGTCACCGAGGTGTCGAGGTTGAGGGTGACGGTGACCACGGCAACGACGATGGCGACCGACCCGAGCAGGGCCGCGCCGGCGCCGAACCGGGCGACGAACCGGCCGGCAAAGTCGAAGAGCCCCTCGTCGCGGGCGGCCGCGCCGATCAGGAGGAGCCCGGTGACGAGGACGAACGGGGGCCAGTCCTGGCTCGACGCCCCGGCCGCGCCGTCCGGGTCGAGCATGGCCGCGGCGAGCACGGCGGGTAGCCCGAACGCGGCGACGACCCATCCGAGCCGCCCCAGGCCGCGGGGGCGGTCGGAAGGCGTTCGCTCAGCTGCCTCCGACGCGGGCGTCGAGGGCATCGGGCTCGGCGGCCCGGGCGATGGTGGTGCGGACGAACCCGGCGAAGGCGTCCGGATGGGTGAGGTGGGCTCCGTGCCCCGCGTCGGCGATCTCGATCTGCTGGGCCCCGGGGACGTGTGTGGCCAGCCAGGCCAGGTTTTCCTTGTGGAACTGGTCGGTCGTGCCGCCGACCCCGAAGACGACCGGCACCGCGAGCTGGGTGACGTCGAAGAGCTGCTCGCCGTGCAGCGACTTGAGGTCGGCCACGAGCGCCGGTCCGTCGGCGAGCCGGTCCGCCCGGGCGGCCGGTTCGAGGCGGTCCCAGGCGGCGTCGCCGACCCGACCGCGGAAGAACGTCTCGACGGCGGCGTCGGGGTCCGAGGTCGGCGCGATCGCCCCCCGGGCGTCCCGGCCCTCGATCGGCAGCCAGCTGAGCGGCGGTTCGAAGGCACCGAGGGCCGCGAACCGCTCGGGCTCGGCGAGCGCCGCGCCGATGGCGACGGCTCCACCCAGGCTGTGGCCCACCACGACCGAGCGGTCCCCGACCTCGGCCAAGATGCCCAGCAGGTCCTCGATGTGTCCCTCCAGGCCGACCGGCGGGTCGGCGCCGCGGGACTCCTGGTAGCCGCGGCGGTCGTAGGTGATCACCCGCACGTCCTCGAGGCGGCGCATGGTCCGGCGGAAGCTGTTGCCCCGGTCGAGGGTGCCGTGGACGAGGACGACGACCCGGGCGCTCTCGACCGGCTCGTCCTCCATGTACCCCGACACGGGGGGCCGGTCGACCACGAAGAGTCCTGCCGGGTAGCTCACGCGTCGGAACGATACCGGGCGACCCGGCCGCGGCGACCAATTCTCGTCATCGTCCCTGGTGCGATGGCCAAGGAGCCCTCCCCGGTAGGGTGGAAGCATGGCTGACGCGACGAGTACGGAGCGCGTCGGGAACGACGGCGCGGCATCCCGGGCGACGACGTCGGGGTCCTTCGGGCCGAACGCCTGGCTCGTCGACGACATGTACGAGCGCTTCGTCGCCGACCCCGGATCGGTGAGCGAGAGCTGGCGGGAGTTCTTCGCCGATTACCGCCCGGCCCCCGTCCCGGCCCCCGCGGGGCCGCCGGCCCGGCCCGAGCTCGTCGAACCGCCACCGGCCGCCGAGGCCGTGGTGCCGGCCAGCCCTGCCACCCCGGCACCGACACCGGTCGGGGCCGCTCGTGCCCCGGAGGCCGCGGCGGTGCCGCTGCGCGGTGCGGCGTCGAGGATCGCCGCCAACATGGAGGCGAGCCTCGGGGTGCCGACCGCGACGAGTGTCCGGACGGTTCCCGCCCGCCTGCTTGAGATCAACCGACAGATCCTCAACAACGAGCTCGAGCGGACCTCGGGAGCGAAGGTCAGCTTCACCCACCTGATCGGCTACGCGGTCGTGCGCGCGCTCGTCGACGTGCCCGCGCTCAACGCCAGCTTCGTGCCGGACGCGGATGGGAAGGGCACACCCGGGGTCATCCGGCACCCGCACGTGGGGCTCGGCCTGGCGGTCGACGTGGAGAAGGACGACGGCTCGAGGACGCTCCTCGTGCCGTGTGTGAAGGACGCCGACACGCTCGACTTCCGGTCCTTCGTCCTCGCCTACGAGGAGCTGATCCGCAAGGTCCACACCAACCGCATCACCCCTGACGACTTCGCCGGCACCACCGTCTCGCTCACCAACCCCGGCACGCTCGGCACCGTCCAGTCGGTG
This sequence comes from Acidimicrobiales bacterium, assembly GCA_036844945.1. Taxonomy (GTDB): domain Bacteria; phylum Actinomycetota; class Acidimicrobiia; order Acidimicrobiales; family RAAP-2; genus Palsa-461. The sequence continues at coordinate 10,057 of DAIUEV010000043.1, read as the reverse complement.
CCGCGGCTCATGCCCGGCCAGGGGGCGATCATCGGGGTCGGGGCGCTCGGGTACCCGCCGGGGTTCGAGGCGGCCGACCCCCGCGTCATCGCGGAGCTCGGGCTTGGCAAGGTCGTGACGCTCACCTCCACCTATGACCACCGCATCATCCAAGGGGCGGAGTCGGGGTTGTTCCTCGGCAAGGTGGTCGAGCTGCTCGAGGGCGGGGACCGCTTCTACGACTCGGTGTTCGAGTCCATGGGGATCCCCTACGAGCCGGCCCGTTGGCGACCCGACACGAGCGCCGGCTTCGACGACGCGGAGTCCTCGCACCAGCGGTTGGTGAAGCAGGTCCACGTCCAGACGCTGATCAACATGTACCGGGTGCGAGGCCACATGATCGCCCACCTCGACCCGCTCGAGGTCGAGCCCTCGCGATCCCACCCCGAGCTCGACCCCCTCACCTACGGCCTCACCATCTGGGACCTGTCGAGACGGTTCGTCGCAGACGGTCTCGCCGGCCGGGACGTGGCGACGCTCGACGAGATTCTCCACCTCCTCCGGGACGCGTACTGCCGGACGCTCGGCATCGAGTACATGCACATCGCCGACCCCGAACAGAAGCGGTGGATCCAGCAGCACGTGGAGGGCGTGTCGCAGTCGCTCGATGTCGACGAGCAACGGCACATCCTCGACCGCCTCAACGCGGCCGAGGCGTTCGAGCGGTTCCTCCACCTCCGCTACGTCGGCCAGAAGCGCTTCGGGCTCGAGGGGGCGGAGTCCACGATGGTGCTCCTCGACACCGTCCTCAACGAGGCGGCGTCGGCGGGCTGTTCCGAGGTGGTGCTCGGGATGGCGCACCGCGGCCGACTGAACGTCCTCGCCAACCTGGTCGGGAAGTCCTACCGGGAGATCTTCGAGGAGTTCGAGGGCAACCTCGACCCCGAATCGGTCCAGGGATCCGGCGACGTGAAGTACCACAAGGGCGCGGTCGGCAAGTTCGTGTCGCGCCAGGGCGTCCCGCTCGCGATCACGATGGCCTCGAACCCCTCGCACCTGGAGGCGGTGGACCCGGTCGTCGAGGGCATGGCCCGGGCGAAGCAGGACCGGATCGTGACGCCCCGGACCGACGGGACCTCGGACACCTCGGACCCCGAGGGGGACTACCCGGTGCTGGCGTTGCTCGTCCACGGTGACGCCGCCTTCGCCGGGCAGGGTGTCGTCGCCGAGACGCTCAACCTGTCGGGGCTCGCCGGGTACCGCACCGGCGGAACCGTGCACGTCGTGATCAACAACCAGCTCGGGTTCACGACCGCGCCCCAGGCCGCCCGCACCTCGGTGTACGCGACCGACGTGGCCAAGATGGTGCAAGCGCCAATCCTGCACGTGAACGGCGACGACCCGGAGGCCTGTGTCCGGGCGGCCCGCCTTGCGTTCGGCTTCCGCCAGCAGTTCCACAAGGACGTGGTGATCGACCTCGTCTGCTACCGGCGCCATGGCCACAACGAGGGCGACGACCCGAGCTACACCCAGCCGCTCATGTACAAGCGGATCGAGGCGAAGCGATCGGTCCGCAAGCTCTACACCGAGGCGCTCGTTCGCCGCGGCGACATCACGCTCGAGGAGGCCGAGCGCGCGCTCGACGACTTCAACGCGCGCCTCCAGGCCGCCCTCGATGAGGTCAGGGCCGAGCCGGTGCACCCGCCGGAGCTGCTCGTCGTGGAGCCCCACCGCCCGCCGCCACCCGTTGCCACCGGGGTGCCTGCCGAGCTCCTCCGGTCGCTCGCCGGCCTGGTCCGCTCGGTGCCCGAGGGCTTCACGATGCACCCGAAGCTCGGGCGCCAGTTCTCCCAGCGCGACCAGATGGTGGCCGAAGGCTCGGTGGATTGGGCGCTGGCCGAGGCGCTCGCGATGGGCAGCCTGCTCGCCGATGGGGTCGACGTCCGCCTGACCGGGCAAGACACCAGGCGGGGGACCTTCAGCCAGCGCCACGCGGTGCTGGTCGACTACGCGACCGGCGAGGAGTACGTGCCCCTCGCCCATGTCGACGCGATCGAGGAGGTGGGGGAGCGGGCCGGCCGTTTCACGGTGCTCGACTCCCTGCTCTCGGAGTACGCGGCGCTCGGTTTCGAGTACGGGTACTCGGTCGAGTCCCCCGGTGCGCTGGTCGCCTGGGAGGCCCAGTTCGGCGACTTCGTGAACGGCGCCGAGATCATCATCGACAACTTCCTCGTGGCGGCGGAGGACAAGTGGGGCCAGCGGGCCGGCCTGGCCCTCCTCCTCCCGCACGGTTACGAGGGTCAGGGCCCCGAGCACTCCTCGGCCAGGATCGAGCGGTTCCTCGGGCTGTGCGCCCGAGGCAATCTCCGGGTGACGGTCCCCTCGAGCGCGGCCCAGTACTTCCACCTGCTGCGGTCCCAGGTCCAAGGCGCACCGCGCTGCCCGCTGATCGTCTTCACCCCCAAGTCGCTCCTGCGGGCGACGGCGTCGCGCTCGACCCTCGAAGAGCTCGGCCGCGGCGGCTTCGCCGAGGTCCTGGACGACCCGTTCGCCCCCGACCCCCTCGCCGTCCAGCGGGTCGTGCTGGCGAGCGGCAAGGTGGCGTTCGAAGCGATCGATCGGCGTCAGGCCCGGCTGGGCGAGGCCCCGATCGAGGGTGCCCCGGCGGCCGGCGCGGTGGCGGTGGTCCGGGTCGAGCAGCTGTACCCGTGGCCCGAGGGGGCCATTGCCGAGGTCCTCGACCGTTACGCCAACGCCTCCGAGGTCGTCTGGCTCCAGGAGGAGCCCGAGAATATGGGCGCCTGGTCCTTCGCCCACGGCCGCCTGCACGGGCTCCTCCGGGACCGCTACCGGCTTACCCACGTGAGCCGTCCCGAGTCGGCCAGCCCGGCGACCGGGAGCGCCGCCCAGCACGGGCTCGAGCAGGCCGACCTGCTCGACCGGGCGATCGGCTGACCCGGCGTCGCCGCAGGTCGGGCCGGGTGGTTGACTGAGTCCCCAGATGCCCGCCACCCACCACGTCGTCGTGGACGGCTCCAACCTCGCCACCGAGGGCAGGACCGTCCCGAGCCTCGCCCAACTGGACGAGGCCGTCCGCGCCTACCTCGCCGAGGACCCGTCGGCCGAGGTGGTCGTCGTGGTCGACGCGTCGTTCTCCCATCGGATCGAGGAGTCCGAAAGGGCCCACCTCGAGGAGGCGGAGCTCCACGGGGAGGTGGTCGCGCCGCCGGCCGGGGCGATCGGCCGGGGCGACGCGTTCGTCCTCCGGATCGCCGAGCGGACGGGGGCCGTGGTCCTGTCCAACGACTCCTTCCAGGAGTTCCACGAGGAGCACCCGTGGCTCTTCGACGAAGGCCGCCTGGTCGGCGGCAAGCCGGTGCCCGGGGTCGGCTGGATCTTCACTCCCCGCCGACCGGTGCGGGGCCCGAGGAGCCGAAAGGTGAAGTCGGCCGAGACCGAGGCGGTCGAGGACGAGCTCTCGGCGCCGCGTAAGGCGGCCGAGGTGGCCAAGGCGCTCAAGAAGGCGGCCAAGGCGGCGGGGCCTGGCCGAGCCAAGGCCGAGGCGAAGGCCCCGCCCGCCAAGGGGGCGAAGAAGAAGGCGGACGAGGTCGCCAAGAAGCCGGGGAAGAAGGCGGTCGCCTCGGCCGGTGCCGGGCTGGCCAAGGGGGCGAAGCGGACCGACAAGGGGGCGAAGAAGAAGGAGACCCCGCCGGCCCCGAAGGCGAAGCACAAGCGGACGAACGAGAAGGCCCCGGCCACCGGGGTGAAGGAGAAGGTGAGTCGGCCCAAGAAGGCCCCCGCCAAGGGGACCGCCAAGAAGCGGGGGTCGAGCGTCCGCCCACTCGGCATCCGGGCGGCCATCGACCAGGCGACCGAGGAGGTCCTGGCGCCGGCGGTCGCGGACGGACCGGCCCGCGCGGGCGCCGGGTCCGGGAAGCGGCGTCGCCGCGTCGAGCCGCCTCCTGCGGTGAACGAGCCGCTCGCCTTCATCACCTTCGTCGCGGCCCACCCGCTCGGGTCGACCTTCGACGGCGTGGTGGCGTCGTTCACCTCGCACGGGGCGATGGTCGACGTGGCCCTCGACGCCGGCGGCGTGCTCCACTGCTACGCGCCGCTCACGGGTTTGGGCTCGCCGCCGCCGCGGGCCGCTCGCGAGGTGCTGACCCGCGGTCAGACCCGCCCCTTCGCGCTGGTGGCCCTGGACCCGCCGCGTCGGATGGCCGAGCTCGCCCTCCCCGAGCGGGCCGCGATGTTCGTTCCCGACCGGACTGCGGATCCCCGGGCCGCCGGGTGAGCGACGAGCCGCCACGACGAGTGGAACCCTCCGACGTCCTTCCGCACCGCCCACCCTTTCTCTTCGTGACCGAGGTGCTCGCAGTCGAGCCCGGGCGATCGGCGGTCGGCCGGTGGCATCTGGCCGAGGACGAGCCGTTCTTCGCCGGCCACTTCCCCGGGCGTCCCACCCTCCCCGGGGTGCTGATGATCGAGTCGCTCGCCCAGCTCGGCGGCATCGCGGTGCTCACCGACGACCGCTACCGGGACCGCCTCCCGCTCTTTGGGGGGGTGGACCGGGCCCGGTTCCGCCGTCAGGTCCTACCCGGCGAGACCCTCGAGCTCGAGGTGGAGATCGACCGCCTGTCCGCCCGCGCCGGGACCGGCCACGGCCGGGCGCACGTCGGGGGCGAGACTGCGTGCGAGGCCGGTCTCCTCTTCGTTCTCGCCGACCGGGGATCCTGACCGGCGTGCGCCTTGCCACCTGGAACGTGAACTCGCTGACGGCCCGAATGCCGCGGGTGGTCGGCTGGATCGAGGAGCACCAGCCCGACATCCTGTGCCTGCAGGAGACCAAACTGGCCGACGGGGCGTTCCCGGTCGGTGAGTTCGCCGACCTCGGCTACGAGGCCGCGCACCACGGCGACGGTCGCTGGAACGGCGTGGCGATCGTCAGCCGGGTCGGCGTCGAGGATCCGGTGGCGGGGTTCAGTTCGCCCGAGGACGACTACGGGTGCCGGATCGTCGCGGCCACCTGTGGCGGGATCCGGGTCCAGTCGGTCTACGTCCCGAACGGCCGGTCGCCCGACCACGAGCAGTACGGATTCAAGCTCGTCTGGCTGGCCCGGCTGGCCTCGTTCCTCACCGAGCACTACCGGCCCGGCGACGACCTGGCGGTGTGCGGGGACTTCAACATCGCGCCCGACGACCGCGACGTCTGGGACCCGGCCGCATTCGAGGGTGCGACCCACGTCACCGACCCCGAGCGTCGGGCGCTCGGGGTGCTGCTCGAATGGGGACTCGAGGACGTGTACCGCCGCCACCATGCCGACGGCGGCGTCTTCTCGTGGTGGGACTACCGGGCCGGGGACTTCCATCAGGGGCGCGGGATGAGGATCGACCTGGTGCTGCTGACCGAGTCGCTGGCCCGACGCTCGCAGAGCGTGCTCATCGATCGGAACGCGCGCAAGGGAAAGAAGCCTTCCGATCACGCGCCGGTGCTGGTGGAGCTCGGCCCGGCCGGCTGACGCCGGAGCCGTGTCAGCCGGCGAGGTCGCGGGCCAGGAGTGCCCGGAGCCTGGCCACCTGCGCCGAAGCCACCGCGCCGGAGACGGGCGCCTGGGCGCGCTCGAGAGCCGCACAGACCTCTTCCACCGGGGCGAGCCACCGCGAGGGCAGCCCGCCCCGCCCTCGTCCGTCCTCCGCCGACCAGCTGCACCACAGGCGATCTTCGGCCCGTGTCAACGCGACATAGAGGAGACGGCGCTCCTCGGCGAGCTGGGCATCGGATCGGGCCGAACGCAGCGGGACCAGGCCGTCACGCAGCCCGATCACGAAGACACACGGCCACTGCAGCCCCTTGGCCCGATGGAAGGTGCTGAGGACGACCCCTTCTGCGTCCGGCTCGGCTTCGTGACCGGAGGCGTCCTGGCCGTCGCCGAGGTCGCTGGCCGGACCGAGCTCGGCACCCGCTCGAATGGATGGGATCCCGAGCACCCGCAGTGCCTCGGCCACCGCAGCGAGTTGGGCATTGGTTCGGGCGAGCACCGCGATCTCCGACCACCGACCGTGTGGCCGTCGGGCCCGCCATGCCTGCCGGGCGACCCACCCCGCTTCCTCTTCGTCGCTCGGATGGGCCGCCACCACCGGCACCGGCCCCTCCGGCCGGGTGCTCCGGATCTCCTCGTGGAGCCCGAGCGCGGCCCCGGCCGCCGACACGATGGCCGGCGAGCAGCGGTGGTTGTCCTCGAGGGTGACGACCCGGGCGCCGAGGAAAAGGCGCGGCAGATCGTCGAGCAGGTCGGGATCGGCGCCGTTCCATCCGTAGACGGATTGGCGGGGGTCGCCCACCGCGAACAGGTCCGGGTCGGCGCCGACGATCGATCGCACCAGGCGGAACTGGGCGGGGTTCACATCCTGGGTCTCGTCCAGGTAGACGTGCCGGTATCGCCATCGCTGGCCGGCCGCGAAGGCCTCGTGCTCGTCCATGACCGCCATCGCTTCGAGGAGCAGGTCATCGAGGTCGAGCAGGGAGCGCCGCCGCCGCTCGGCCTCGTAGGCAGCGAACAGCTCGGCCACCGTGGCGGCGGGGACCCTCGGGGTCCGGCCCGACCTCCGGGCCTCGAGTTCGTAGTGGTCTGGACCGATCAGTCGCGCCTTCGCCCATCCGATCTCGGTGTCGAGGAAGGCCAGGGCGTCGCGGTCGAGCCCGTGGGTCGAGGCCACCGGGCCGATGAGGCGGCGCCGATCACCCAGGATTCTCGGGGCGGGGAGGGCGTCCTGATCGCGCCAGTCGATCAGCATCCGAAGCGCCAGGCGGTGGATCGTTCCGGCGGCGACGCCCCGGACCCCGAGGCGGAAGAGCCGATGTCGCAACTCGTCGGCCGCCTTGCGGCTGAACGTGCAGACGAGGGACCGGTTGGCGAGCGCCTCGCCTTCGGCGACCCGCCGTGCGGCCCGGAGGGTGAGCACACCGGTCTTCCCGCTCCCGGCGGCCGCGAGGACGACGATCACCCGGTCCTCGGCCATCACCGCCTCGAGTTGCGAAGCGGTGAGGCCAGGGGGGAACCAGGCGGGGAGACCGGCACCAGAAGGTCGTGGTCTTTGGCCCCCTCGCATCACTGGCACCGTAACGAGAGGGTGCGACCGACCCTGGGACCCTCGTGCCGGCGGGCGATTGCCGGGTGCCGGGGGTCGGCGTCGATATCGTGGCGGCCCAGGCTGTGGATATGGACCGCACGATCGACGATCGCTCGGCCGAGAGCGCAATGAGGCGGCCGAGCCATTGATGGGTGCCGGCATCTCGACGCGCCCGCCGGTTCGCTGACGTGCTCAGCTCCTTCGCCGGTGGACGGCTGATGGGTGAGCGAACCGGGGAGGGTCCGCCGACGGTCTTGGCCCTCCACGGCTGGGCTCGTACCCACCGGGACTTCGCTCGAGTGCTCGTTCCTCCCGACGCGCCTCCCGTCGACGCCATCGCGCTCGACCTTCCGGGGTTCGGGGCCAGTCCGCCTCCGCCCGAGCCGTGGGGCAGCCCGGAGTACGCCAGGCTCGTCGCGGAGGTGCTCGGCCAGATGGCCCCTCAGGTGGTCGTGCTCGGGCACTCCTTCGGGGGCCGCGTGGCGGTGGAGTTGGCCTCGGCGCACCCGGAGTCGGTCGGCGCTCTCGTGTTGACCGGGGTGCCGCTTGTCCACGGGGCAGGCCGGAGCAGGCCGGCCCTCCGGTTCCGCCTTGGTCGCTCGCTCCATCGGATTGGACTTCTCTCGGAGTCCCGGATGGATCGTCTCCGTGACCGCTTCGGCTCATCTGACTATCGGAACGCCCATGGGGTGATGCGCCAGGTGCTCGTCCGAGTGGTCAACGAACGATATGACGACGCCCTGTCCTCGCTGCGCTGCCCCGTCGACCTCGTGTGGGGGAGCGAGGACGACGTCGCCACCCTGGCCTTGGCGCGAGCGGCCGCCGCGCACATCGCCGACGTTCATGTGTTCGAGCTTGCTGGCGTCGGACATCACACGCCCCTCGCCGCGCCGGAGGCGCTGCACGACGCCCTGCTCCGCCGTTTGGCCGACCGGAGGGACGATCGGGGTGTCGGTCATGGGGGGTGAGTCGTGGATCGCGGCGGCAGCGTGCTGGCTCAGCCTCCTGCCGGCCGGCATGCGGTGGCTTCGGGTGGCCCAACGAGAGCACTACCTTCCGGGCTCGGCCTCCCGGTTCGCCTTCCGATGGTGGGGACGAGGGCGCGAGAACTGGCCTCTCGCGATCGCCGCACTGGTGGGATTCGGGATCTCCTGGCGATATCCGATCGCGGGAGTGGCGACCGCCGTCGTCGTCGTGCTCGGACCCATCGGGCTCTCGGTCCGCGGACGCACGTCACGGCTCGGGATGACGCGGCGCGTGAGCACCCTCGCAGTCGTGTGGCTCGCGCTCGAAGGCGGGAGTGTGGCCATCGGCTTCGTCGTCCATCGGGAGGCCTTCTTCGCGGCCCTCGGTTCGGTTGCCGTTCCCCTTCTCGTCGACGCGGGCTGCGAGGTCACCGCGCCGGTCGAGCGGTGGCTCGGTTCTCGTTTCGTGGCCCGAGCCCGAAAGAGGCTCGAACTGGTCGACCCGACCGTGGTCGCCATCACCGGTTCGTTTGGGAAGACCTCGACCAAGAACTATGTGGCTCACCTTCTCGGTTCGAGCCGTCGGGTGGTGGCCAGCCCTGCTTCGTACAACAACCGAGCTGGTCTCGCTCGAACGATGAACGAGTACTTGGCCGACGGCACGGAGGTCTTCGTCGCCGAAATGGGGACATACGGCCGGGGCGAGATCGCAGAGCTGTGCCAGTGGTGCCCTCCCGACATCGCCGTGATCACTGCCATCGGCCCGGTCCACCTCGAACGCTTCGGCTCGGAGGACGCCATCCTCGAGGCGAAGTCGGAGATCGTGAGGACTGCGGGCACCGTCGTTCTCAACGTCGACAACCACTGGCTCGCCGAGCTCGCGGTTCGCCTGAGTCTTCGAGAGGACCCACCCGTCGTCATCCGATGTTCCGCAAGGGCCAGGGACGCTGACGTATTCGTCGAGGATGCACGGGGGAGTCGCGAGGTACGACTCCACGGGGAGGTACTCGCTGGCGCGGTTGAGCTTGCTGCTGGAGTCCAGCCGACGAACGCGGCGTGCGCGATCGCGGTGGCCTTCGCGCTTGGTCTGTCTCGCGGCGAAATTGCCGCACGGCTGGCCGAGCTGCCAAGTGTTCCGCACCGCCTCGCGGTCGCCACGGCTCCGAGTGGAGTGGTCGTCATCGACGACACTTTCAACTCGAACCCCAGTGGCGCGAGCGCAGCCCTCGGGCTCCTTGCCGCGATGAGCGGCGCAAGGCGAGTCGTGGTAACGCCGGGCATGGTCGAACTCGGCGTTCGGCAGCGGGAGGAGAATCGGGAATTCGCACGAAAGGCGAGCGAGATCGCAACGGATGTTCTCGTGGTGGGGCGCACCAATCGATCGGCGCTGGCTGACGGCATCGGGCCAGGACGAGCGACCTTGGTTCGGACGAGGGAGGACGCCGTTGGCTGGGTTCGGGCGAATCTCGTCGACGGCGATGTCGTCCTGTACGAGAACGATCTGCCTGACCACTACCCTTGATCGGCGGCAGGCCAACGGATTGAGGGGGAAGCGACATGCCAGAGATCGGTGTGATCTTCGGCGGCCCATCTCCAGAGCATGATGTGAGCATTCTCACCGGGCTCCAGGCCACACGGGAGCTCCAAGGTGCCGGCCGATCGGTCCGCGGACTGTTCTGGAGCAAGGCAGCAGAGTGGTTCGAGGTTGACCCGGGCCTGGAAGCGAGTGACTTCGTCAACGGCGTCCCAACAGGTGCGTCTCCACTAAGTCTGACCCTTGGGGTGGACGGTGGGTTCCGAACCACACGTGGACTTCGGTCGCATCGGCTGGAACTCGATGCCGTCCTGGTGTGCTGTCACGGCGGTCCAGGTGAGAATGGAACTCTCCAGGCGGCACTCGAGCTCGCAGGCATTCCCTATTCCGGTCCCTCCGTAGCGGGGGCGGCTCTCGGCATGGACAAGCTGGCCTTTGCCGGAATCGT
>DAIUEV010000042.1:0-22426 GCA_036844945.1 Acidimicrobiales bacterium | reverse complement strand
CGCTCGATGTCGATCTGGGCCATGCGGTAGCCCTCCGCGGGCCGCGGCGGCGGCGCGAACGCGGGGACGTGCTTGGCCACCTCGAAGTTGAACGAGACGTCGCTGACGAGGTCCCGGATGATCGGGAACGCCCGCATGGGGGCCACGGTGATCGGGCCCTCGGGGAGCTGGTCCATCCGGGTCATGCACATGAGCCCGGGCTTGCCGTTGATCTCGGCCGAGCACGAGCCGCATTTGCCGGCCTTGCAGTTCCAGCGGCAGGCGAGGTCGCCGGCCTGGGTGGCCTGGATCCGGTGGATCACGTCGAGGACGACCTCGCCCTCCTGGGCCGGCAGCCGGTACTCGGCGAAGTCCCCGCCGTCGGCGTCGCCCCGCCAGACCCGCATCCGCACGTCGCCGGACTCGGCCATCAGTGGCTCTCCTCGAGCAGCGCCTGAAGCTCGGTGGGCATCTCCGGGATCGGCTCCGGGTCGACCTTGATCGCCTCGGCGACCCCGCCCCCGGAGGGTTGGCGGAGGACCATGTTGACCTTGCCGAACTCCGGATCGGCGGTCGGGTAGTCCTCCCGGGTGTGGCCGCCGCGGCTCTCCTTGCGTTCCCGCGCCCCGAGCGTCACGCACTTGGAGACCGTCAGCATGGCCGGCAGGTCGGTGGCGAGGTTCCAGGCCGGGTTGTAGGCGCGGCCACCGGGCACCGAAACCTTGGAGGCACGGAAGGTGAGCTCGTCGAGCCGCTCCAGCGCCTGGTCCAGCTCGTCGCCGGTCCGGATGATCCCGACCAGGTCCTGCATGGTGTCCTGGAGATCGTGGTGGATCTGATAGGGGTTCTCGCCCTCGGAGCGCTCGAAGGGGGCGAGCGCCTCCTCGACCGACCGGTCGATTTCGGCCCGGTTGGGCTGGGCCCCGCCGGCGCGCCCCCCGGCGTACTCGGCGGCCCCGATCCCTGCCCGGTAGCCGAACACCAGCAGGTCCGACAGCGAGTTCCCGCCCAGGCGGTTCGCCCCGTGCATCCCACCGGCCGCCTCGCCCGCCACGAACAGGCCGGGGACGGTGGCCGCCCCGGTGTCGGCCTCGACCCGGACCCCGCCCATGAAGTAGTGGCAGACCGGCCCGACCTCCATCGCTTCGCTGGTGATGTCGACGCCGGCCAGCTCCATGAACTGGTGGTACATCGAAGGGAGGCGCCGCCGGATGTACTCCGGGCTGCGGCGCGACGCGATGTCCAGGAACACTCCGCCGTGCGGACTGCCCCGGCCGGCCTTCACCTCGGTGTTGATGGCCCGGGCGACTTCGTCGCGGGGCAAGAGGTCGGGGGGCCGGCGGTTCCCGGTGTGGTTCTCGTACCAGCGGTCGCCCTCTTCCTCGGTGTCGGCCGTCTCGGCCCGGAACATGTCGGCGACGTAGTCGAACATGAAGCGCCGCCCCTCGGCGTTGAGCAGGACCCCTCCGTCACCCCGGACCCCCTCGGTCACGAGCAGGCCCCGCGCCGACAGCGGCCACACCATCCCGGTCGGGTGGAACTGCACGCACTCCATGTCGATGAGGTCGGCCCCGGCCCACAGCGCCATCGCGTGGCCGTCGCCGGTGCACTCCCAGCTGTTGGTGGTGTACTTCCAGGACTTGCCGGCCCCGCCGGTCGCCACCACCACGGCCTTGGCCGAGAACACCACCATCTCCCCGGTCGGCCGCCAGTAGCCCACCGCCCCCGAGACGATGCCGTCGGCGTCGGACAACAGGCGCAGGACCTTGCACTCCATGAACACGTCGATGTCCATCGCCACCGCGTGCTGCTGGAGGGTCCGGATCATCTCGAGCCCGGTGCGGTCGCCGACGTGAGCCAGCCGGGCATAGCGGTGGCCGCCGAAGTCGCGCTGCGTGATGCGGCCGTCGGAGGTGCGGTCGAACAGCGCGCCCCAGCGCTCGAGCTCGTGGACGCGGTCGGGCGCCTCCAGCGCGTGGAGCTGCGCCATGCGCCAGTTGTTGAGCATCTTGCCGCCGCGCATCGTGTCGCGGAAGTGGACCTGCCAGTTGTCCTCGGGGTACACGTTGCCCATCGCCGCGGCGATCCCGCCCTCGGCCATCACCGTGTGGGCCTTGCCGAGCAGGGACTTGCAGACGAGCGCCGTGCGCAGTCCCCGTTGCTTGGCCTCGATGGCGGCCCGCAGACCGGCGCCGCCGGCCCCGATGACGATGACGTCGTAGTCGTGCGACTCGTAGTCCGCCATCGCGCCCCCTAGAAGATCTTCGGGTCGGAGAACACGCCCGCCGCGACCAGCCGCACGTACAGGTCGGCCAGCGCCACGACGATAAGGCTGGCCCAGGCGAGCTGCATGTGCCGCGCGTTCAGCGGGGTGAGCGTCCTCCAGATCCGATAGCGGATCGGGTGCTTGGAGAAGGTGTTGACGTGTCCGCCACAGAGGTGCCGGACGGCGTGGCAGGACAGCGTGTAGCACCACAGCAGCACCGCGTTGACCACCAGCACGATCGTGCCCAGGGAAACGCCGATCCCGCCGGCCCCGGGGAGCCGGAAGGCCTCCACCGCGTCGATCGTGAGGATGGTGTTGAACATGAGCGCGATGTACATCGTGTAGCGGTGCAGGTTCTGCAGGATGAGCGGGAACCGGGTCTCGCCGGTGTAGCGGCCGTGGGCGTCGGCCACCGCGCAGGCCGGCGGGGACTGCCAGAACCCCCGGTAGTAGGCGCGGCGGTAGTAGTAGCAGGTCAACCGGAACGACAGGGGCCCGAGCAGGATCAAGAACGCCGGTGTGATGTGCCACCAGTGGATCACGAGGAAGGTGCCGCGGGCCCCGGCCACGCAGCTCTGGGTGATGCAGGGGGAGAAGAACGGTGAGATGAGGTCGCGGTGGGCCGCCGCGCCGACGTAGTAGTCCTTGTTCACGAAGACCGCCCACGTCGAGTACACGACGAAGGCGGTGAGGACGATCACGCTGATGGTCGGCTGGACCCACCACCGATCGGACCGCAGCGTGCGGACCGCGGGTCCGCCCCTCGTGCCTCCGAGCGCAACCGGCGTGGCCGTCGGCGCCTCAACGCTCACGCCGACTCCTTTCCTCTCCCCGACGCGTTCAAAGTTCCGGACATCGCTCGCGTCCCGTCCCACGTCAGCCGGCAGGTCGGCCTCATCTTTCCATCCCTCCCCTGGGCGAACGCAATCCAGATTCAAGATGTCCGATCGGGCCGGGCGATGGGGGCGGGACGAGGTGCGGGGGACGGCACCGTGGAGAACCCATAGGCTCGTGGCCCATGGCCCCGCTTCCCGCCCACCCTCCCGCCCCGCCCCACGACCTGCCGCGCACGGTGGGGGACCTCCGGGCCTCCGGGTGGGAGTCGGTCCCGGTGTCAGAAGAGCTCCGCCGCAACGCCGCTCGCCGGATCGCGGCCGGTGAGCCGCTGATCGAGGGGGTGCTCGGCTTCGAGGACACGGTCATCCCCCAGCTCGAGAACGCGATCCTGGCCGGCCACGACATCATCCTGCTGGGCGAGCGCGGGCAGGCGAAGACCCGGATCATCCGCTCCCTCGTCGATCTGCTCGACGAGTGGATGCCGGTCGTGGCCGGCACCGAGATCAACGACGACCCCTACCAACCGACCTCCCGCTACGCCCGGCTGAAGGTGGCCGACGAGGGTGACGAGACGCCGATCAACTGGGTGCACCGCTCCGAGCGCTACGGCGAGAAGCTGGCCACGCCGGACACCTCGATCGCCGACCTGATCGGCGAGGTCGACCCGATCAAGGTGGCCGAGGGCCGCTACCTCTCCGACGAGCTCACCCTCCACTACGGCCTCGTGCCCCGGGTGAACCGGGGCGTGTTCGCCATCAACGAGCTGCCCGACCTCGCCGAGCGGATCCAGGTCGGCCTCCTGAACGTGCTCGAGGAGCGCGACGTCCAGATCCGCGGCCACCGGGTCCGGCTGCCCCTCGACGTGATGCTGGTGGCCACGGCCAACCCCGAGGACTACACGAACCGCGGCCGGATCATCACCCCGCTGAAGGACCGCTTCGGCGCCCAGGTCCGCACCCACTACCCCGAGGACGTCAAGACCGAGGTCGCCATCATGGTGATGGAGGCCGAGCTGCCCGAGCGTGGGCTGCCGGTGGTGGTCCCGGCGTACATGCAGGAGGTGCTGGCCGAGATCAGCCAGCTGGCCCGGCGCAGCCCGCACCTCAACCAACGCAGCGGGGTGTCGGTCCGTCTCACCATCGCCAACTACGAGACGCTCGTCGCCAACGCGCTGCGGCGGGCGCTGCGCGTCGGCGAGCCGGTGGTCGTGCCCCGGGTGAGCGACCTCGCCGCGCTCTTACCGTCGACGCAGGGGAAGATCGAGGTCGAGGCGCTCGAGGAGGGCCGTGAGGACGAGGTGGTCGCGCAGCTGGCCGGCGCGGCCGTCCTCGCGGTGTTCCGCCGCCGGGTGACGCTCGAGGACCCGGGCGGCGTGGTGGGCGCCTTCGCCGAGGGCACCGTCGTGCACACCGGCGACGACCTCGCGTCGTCCGACTACCTCTCGGTGCTGGCCGACATGCCGGCCCTCGAGCCCCCCACCCGCCAGCTGGCCGGTCCCGACGCGACCGAGTCGCCCGCCGTCATGGCCGCCGCGCTCGAGTTCCTGCTCGAGGGGCTGCACCTCACCAAGCGGCTCAACAAGGACGCGTCGGGCGCCCGGGCCCTCTACCGCCGGCGCCGGTAGGGGAGCGCGCCATGACCGCCCGCTACGACTTCACCGACTGGGACGGCTCCCAGGAATGGGGTGACCTCGACCCCGACGACCTCCTGGCCGAGCTGACCGACGACCTGCTCTCGGGCGGCGACCTCAACGACGCGCTCCGCCGCCTGATGCGCTCGGGCATGCGCACCCGCGACGGCGAACGGATCATGGGCATGCGGGAGCTGATCGAGCGCATGCGCAAGCGGCGCGAGGAACTGCTCAAGCAGGGCAGTCCCAACGCGGAGATGGACCGGATCAACAAGGCGCTCGACGAGGTGATCGATCAGGAGCGCTCCGCCATCGACCAGCTCGAGCAGGAGGCCCGGGACTCCGGCGACGAGCGCCGCACCGAGGTGACCTCCGACGTCGCCACCGAGCGGCGGATGTCCCTCGACCTCCTGCCCCAGGACCTGGCCGGCAAGGTCCAGGGCCTCCAGCACCACGACTTCGTGTCGACCGAGGCCCGGGAGCGCTTCGAGGAGCTCATGGAGGAGCTGCGCCAGCAGGTGGCGCAGACCTACTTCGAGGGGATGTCCGAGGCGCTCAGCTCGACCGACCCCGAGCAGCTGGCCCGGATGCGCTCCGCCATCGACGCGCTGAACACCATGATCGAGCAGCGGGCCCGGGGGGAGGAGCTCAACCCCACGTTCGAGCAGTTCATGGAGCAGTACGGGGACCTCTTCCCCGGCAACCCGGCCAACCTCGACGAGCTGCTCGAGCAGCTGGCCCAGCGGATGGCGGCGGCCGAGGCGATGTGGCGGTCCCTCTCGCCCGAGCAGCGCGAGCAGCTCCAGTCGCTGGCCAACTCGCTGCTCGAGGACATGGACCTGCGCTGGCAGATGGAGCGGCTGGCGTCCAACCTGCGCGAGGCGATGCCCGGCGCGGGCTGGGGCCAGTCCTACCGCTTCCGGGGCCAGAACCCGATGGGCTTCGGCGAGGCCACCGACGTGGCCAGCCAGCTGGGCGAGCTCGACCGGATGGAGGACGTGTTCTCGTCGGCCTCCTCGCCGAACGCCCTGGACGAGATCGACATGGAGCAGCTGCGCCGCCAGCTGGGCGACGACGCCGCCCGCTCGCTCGAGCGGCTGGCCCGCCTGACCAAGACCCTCCAGGAGCAGGGCCTCATCGAGCAGAAGGGGGGCCGGACCGAGCTCACCCCGAAGGGGGTGCGCCGCCTCGGCCAGAAGGCGCTGAGCGACCTGTTCTCCCAGATGCGCCGGGAGCGCATCGGTGACCACCAGGCCGCCACCTCGGGGATGGGGCACGACCGCGAGGAGACCACCAAGCAGTACGAGTTCGGCGACCCGCTCAACCTGCATCTCTCCGCCACCGTGCACAACGCGGTCCGCCGCGGCGGCACCGGGCTGCCGGTCCACTTGAAGGCCGAGGACTTCGAGGTGGTCGAGACCGAGGCGCTGACCCGCTCGGCCACCGTCCTCCTCGTCGACCTCTCGATGTCGATGCCGATGCGGGACAACTTCGTGCCGGCCAAGAAGATGGCGATGGCGCTGCAGACCCTCATCTCCACTCGCTTCCCGCGCGACTACCTCGGCATCGTCGGGTTCTCCGAGGTGGCCCGGGAGATCAAGCCCGAGGACCTGCCCACCGCCATGTGGGACTACGTCTACGGCACCAACCTGCAGCACGCGCTGGCGCTCGCCCGCCGCATGCTCGCCCACCAGCACGGGACGAAGCAGATCATCGTGGTGACCGACGGCGAGCCGACCGCCCACATCGACGACGCCGGCGAGGTCTGGTTCAACTACCCGCCGGTGCAGGAGACGCTGCGCCGCACGATGGCCGAGGTGATCCGGACCACGAAGGCCGGCATCACGATCAACGTGTTCGCACTCGACCTCGAGCGCACCCACTACCCGTTCGTCGAGCAGATCGCCCGGGTGAACGGGGGCCGGACCTTCTACACGACCCACGACGCCCTCGGGGGCTACGTGCTGGTCGACTTCCTGCGCCACCGGCGCTACCTCCGCCCGGCCGGCTGACCGCGCCCGCGGCCGCCGCCGCGACGCGCCGGGTGGCAGCGGTCCCCGATGACCTCGCCCAGGGTCACGAAGGCGCGGCTCATGGCGGGGGTGAGCCCTTCGACGGTGGCGGCGCAGAAGTGTGGGCGGGGGCGGCGTGGGAGACCCCGGCCCGCGTGGCGATCTCCCGCATGGACATGCGGCCAGTCGCCGCCGCCGCCCCGCCCGGCCACCCGGTGGTCCGGCTCGGGAAGGCTCGATCTCGGGTCTAGGTCGAGCCCGAGCCCCGTTCGGCGGCGCGTTCCTGATCCGCGACTCGAGGGTTTTCGCGACCTGTAACGCGGCGCCGGACCCCTCCACGACCGGGAAATCGGGCCAATTGCGACCGAATTGCCACTCTAGGTGGTGAAATTACCTTCGGCCCTGGCGTAGGTGACCACGAGGTGTGACAATTCGCGCTCTTGCGTTCGTGTGTCGGATAGGGGAAGATGACATGGTTGTAGTTACATCGGTGCCACTTACAGTGAGGGGAGGCCGACCGGTGGACTTGGCCGCAGTGCTGTATGGACGTCTGGATCGCAGCTGGCAGGCACAGGCCAACTGCATGGGCGTCGACCCCGACCTCTTCTTCCCCGAGCGCGGTGCATCGACCCGGGAGGCGAAGGAGGTCTGCCGGGGGTGCGTGGTCCGGGAGGACTGTCTCGAGTACGCCTTGGCGAACGGCGAGAAGTTCGGGATCTGGGGGGGCATGAGCGAGCGGGAGCGCCGCCGGCTGCGCCGGGCGCGGGCCCTGCAGCGCCGGGCCGCCGCTATCCACGACGCTTCCTGAGCGAGGCGTCCTCCAACCTGGCCTCGAGGCCGTCGTCGGCCGAGAGACCCAGCTCCGTCCACCTGGTGATGGGCACGCGGGCCAGCACCGCCTCGGGGACCAGCCCGACCAGCTCGGCCCGCGCGATGCGCCCGGCGCGGGGGAGCGACGCCGTCACCAGGTCGTAGGCCTCCGCGGGCCCGAGCCTCCCGGGGTCGATGAGGTTGCACGACACCTGCAGTCCCGCCCCGAGCCCGAGCCCGAGCGCCCGCAGCGCCGGCCCACGGATCCGGGCCGCCACCGCCCGGGCGTCGGCGAGGGAGACCCCCTCCACCCACAGGTTGTAGGCGACCAGGGGGCCACGGGCCCCGACGGCGATCGCCCCGGCCCTCGGATGGGGCCGGTCGGGCCCGGTGTCGGGGATCAGCCCGGCGAAGGCGCCCCGACGGACCTCGGGGAGCGAGCGCGACCCGCCGTCGGGCATCGGGCCGTAGAGGAAGCAGGGGATCTTGAGGGTGGCGCCGGCCCAGATGGCCAGGCGGTCGCGGGCCTCGATGGCCGGGGCGAGGTCGGACGAGCCGACCGGGGTGAACGGCACCACGTCCACGACGCCGAAGCGGGGGTGGGCGCCGGTGTGCCCGGCGAGGTCGAGCGCCTCGACCGCCTGGGCGACCAGCCGCTCGGCGCCCCGCAGCACCGCGGTGGCCGGCCCCCCGAGGGTGAGCACGCTGCGGTGGTGGTCGGCGTCCCGGTGGACATCGAGGAGCACGTCGCCGCACGCCGCGGCGAGACGGTCCAGCACGGCGAGGTCGCGGCCCTCGCTGAGGTTGACCGCCGACGCGAGGACGCGGGCGGTCACCGGGTGAGGATCGGCGGTGCCCCGGGGGGGACGGTGCTAGCGGGTCGCCGCGACGCGACCGGAGCGGCGTGAGCGCAGGAGCCGGCGTCGCTCACGCTCCGAGCGGCCCCCCCACACACCGTGATCAATCCGGTTGGCCAGGGCATACTCTAAGCATGCATCGGCGACCGGGCAGTCGGCGCAGATCCGCTGCGCTGCCTGCACGCCGAGGCCGTCACTCGGGAAGAACACCGACGGCGGCAGGTCCCGGCACTTGCCCTCGGCCATCCATTGGGTATCCATCGGGCTTTCCATGCCTCTCGGGAGCGAGCATAGCGGGGCCACCCCACCGCTCTGAATGGTGATACGGAGCAGACCCCCGGTTCAGATTGGGTTTCCGGCGCGATGAGCACACCACCGCCCGGACCACCGAGGGGGGCCGCACCGGGGGTGCCACCGCCCCCACCCGGCTGGTCGCACGTGCCCGCCGGCGGGCCACCGGCGCCGGCCCGGCCGAACGGCGCGGCGACCCCGCCCCCTCCGACACCCCGACCCGTCGCCCCGAGCCAGTGGTCCCAGCCGACTCCGGCCTGGCCGCCGGCGGCAGAGGGAGCCGCGTGGCCGCCGCGGCGACCCGACTACTTCTATCCGTCCCAGCCGGTCGTGATGAACGTGGCCAGGGTCCGTCACACCCTCACGGCGCGCAATTGGCTGCTCGTCGTCATCGTGACCGCGGTGCTGGCCGGGCTGATCGGCGGAGGGATCGGCTATCTCGCCGCCCGCAACTCCCAGCAGACCATCGTCGAGCAGTTCTCTCCGAACTCCGCCGGCTTTGCCAAGCCACCCGACGTCCAGGCGATCCTGGCCGGGGTGGAGCCGGCGGTCGTGTCCATCGAGACCCAGGGGCTCCGGGGCGGGAGCGCGATCGAGGGCGCGGGCACCGGCATGATCCTGACCGCCGACGGGGAGGTGCTGACCAACAACCACGTCGTGGCCGGGGCCGAGACGGTGACCGTCAGCCTGTTCGGCCAGTCCGATGCGTTGCCGGCGCGGGTCATCGGGACCGACCCGTCCCAGGACCTGGCGCTCGTGCAGATCGAGGGCCAGCACGGCCTGCCGACGGTGAGGCTCGGTGACTCGAACGCGTCCCAGGTCGGCGACGACGTGCTGGCCATCGGGAACGCGCTCGCGCTGTCGGGCGGCCTCACGGTGACCGAGGGCATCGTGTCGTCGAAGGACCGCTCGCTCTCCGCCACCAGCGATCTCACCGGTCGGAGCGAGACGCTGACCGGGCTCCTGCAGACCGACGCCGCCATCAACTCGGGCAACTCGGGCGGCCCGCTGGTCAACACCTCGGGGCAGGTGATCGGGATGAACACCGCGGTGGCCGAGAGCTCGCGGGGCAACGCGCCGGCCCAGGGCATCGGCTTCGCCATCGCGATCGACACGATCAAGCCGCTGCTGGCACTCCTGCGTTCGGGCGGCACCGGCGGCTGAGCCCGCCCGCCGGAGCGTCGGGGCACGCCGGGTACGCTGGCCCAACGACCCCGACAGGAGGTTCTGTGTCGTCCCAGCCCGAAGAACTCGCCGCCACCGACGAGCACGGTGAGCCGATCCCGCCGGTCGGCCACGTGCGGGTCGTCTACCTCGGCCCGGTGGCTCCGCACTGGGAGGTGCAGTCCGACTTCGGCGACCCGGAGGCGATCGAGGCGTTCCGCGAGCGGGCCCTGGCGCGGCTGGTGCTGCTGCCCCCGCACGACCCGCAGTTCCGCCGCAACCGGGAGCGGGTGGTGCGGGACGCGGAGCGGGAGAACTTCACCCTCGATTGGGACCTCGGGTTCCCCGAGGAGACGGCGTAACGCCGCTCAGGCAACTCCGTCGTCGGTCGCGCCGTCGTCGGGCAGGTCGATCCGCTCGAGCCACAGCCCCGGCGCGTCCACCTCGGCCGGGGTCGGCAACGTCCGGCCGCCCTCGAGCAAGCGGGCGAGCCCGTCCTCGCCGGACCGCTCCAGCACCCCGCGGACGAACGCGGCGCCGCGGTCGACCTCGGCCCGGCTGACGTCGAAACCGAACAGCGCGGCGGCGGCCTGCCGGCCGCGGTGGTCGGCGACCCGGTAGCGGTACCAGGCCTCCGACAGCGGCCCCGCCGACCCGGTGATCGCCTCGGCGATCCGGCTGGTGGCGTGGTCGACGTAGCCGGTCAGCGCGGCCACGAGCGCGGTCAGCCGGTCCGACGTCGCCCGGGAGCCGGGGGCGAGGAGGTCGGCGAGCAGGGCCTCGGGGTCCGACATGAGCTGCTGGAGCGACTCGGGCCCGGCGCCGCCGCTCAGCCGTTCGGCGATGCCCTGTTGGGTGGCCATGGACTCGGCCACCGCGCCCTGGAGCAGCTCGGTCAGCCGCTCGGCCACGTGCGGGCGGTCGAGCACCAGCTGCACGGTGAGCTCGTGCGCGCAGACCCAGAGGAGTGTCGCGTCCTCGGGGAGGCTCCAGTCCGTCGCGAAAGCGGCCACGTTCTCGGGTACCACCAGCAACTCGGTCGAGGGCGGCCAGGGGACGAGGAGGGCGTACTGGCCGAGCGCCTGGCGGGCCAGGTGTCCGGCGGCCGACCCGAACTGCAGCCCGAGGATGATCGGTCCCATGGTCGAGGCGAACTGGCCGAGGAGGGCCTGGAGCCCGTCGGCGACCTCGTCGTCGCCGAACCCGCCGACGATCGGCGGCGCCGGGGCGTCGGCCATCCCCTCGACCATGGTGTCGAGCAGCGGCCGCCATCCCTCGAGGGCGCGGTTGGCCCATGCCCCCCGACTGATCGGCACGAACGAGTAGGACCGGCCCGACAGCGAGAGGCCGGTGGCCCCCTCGACGTGGAGCTCGACCACCCGGGCCAGCTCCTCGAGCTTGATCCGCTGCAGGGGGTCGACGTTGGTCTCGGCCTCGCCGTCGGTGGCGACGCCCTGGGCGAGCGCCCTCGCCGCGTCGAGCCACGGAGCGGCCGAGCCCCGCGCCCCGCCCCCGATCACCTTCAGCAGGTCGCCGAGCAACCCCTGGATGGGATTGTCGGCGTCGTCGGGGTTCATGGCCATGCCCGCATGCTACGGGGCGTCGACAGCCGGGCCTCCGGCGGACACGGGGTGTCGGGGGTCGCGCCCCTACGGCGTCATCGCCAGCGTGAGCCCGATCGTCCGGATCGCGCCGCCCCGTTTGACCTGGAGCTCCACCCAGGAACCCGGGGCGAGGAGGTAGAGGCGCGACTTCAGGTCGGCCATGGTCCGGACCCGTCGTCCGTTGATCGACTCGATCACGTCGCCGGCCTCGAGGTACCCCTTGGACGGCCCCGCCGGATCGACGGCGGTGATGACCGCGCCCTTCCGACGCGCCGAACCGCTGTCGGCGCCCTTGATGCCGAGCCACCCGTGCAGGACCTGGCCGCCGTCGACCATCAGCTCCTGGGCGACCTGGAAGACGAACTCGCCCGGGAGGAACACCGCGCCGGTGCCGGACGACACGCCGGACTTGTCGAGCAGGCCGACCACCGCCCCGTTGGATTCCATGAGCACCGCGCCGTCCGGGTGCTTGCCCTTGGGCGTGCTCGCCTCCACGCTCACCATGCCGGCGGCCGGTCCCGACACCACCGGCTCGCCGATCGAGGCGATGGTCTCGTCCCACCAGCTCGACCGGGCCGAGCCCGACGGCATGGCGGCGACCGCCATCTCGAACGCGCCGGTCCCCGGCTGGACCGCGCTCCAGTCGACGAAGCGGGCGACCGGCAGCGTGCCGCCGATCCGGACCAGCCCGACGTCGGAGTCCGGGTCGACGGCGACCACGGTGGCCGTCTCCCGCTTCCCGCTCGAGGTGGTCGCGAGGATCGTGGTCGCGCCGACGAGGAGGGTGGCGTCGGTGGCGATCAGCCCGTCCGGCGCCACGACGATGCCGCACCCGTAGGTGTTGGTGCTGGAGGTGGAGGCCTCGAGGCGCACGATCGAGGTGGTCGGAGGAGGCGCGGCATCCGTCACCCGGGCCGGCGTGGCCAGCTCCGGACCCCGGCCGTTGGAGGCGAGCATCAGGCCGCCGCTCACGAGGGCGGCCACCGCGCCGGCCCCGACGATTCCCGTCGCCCAGGCGGCGCGCCGGCCGGTCGGCCCGGTCCGGAGCACCGGGGTCGCGTACGGGGGCGCGGCCGACCAGGACCCGGTCTCCGAGGGGTGCCTCCAAGCGCGCTGATCGGGCGGGACCCAGCCTCCGGGGCCCCTCAGCTCCTCGCTCGGGTCTCTCTCACCCTCTTCGGGTTCACCGGACCCCTGGTCAAAGGAGTCGCCATCCGATGAAGCCACAACGATCCAGGTTACCGACGCCCTTCCCTTCGATGGCATCGGCCGCCCACCCGTACCATGGGCCGAATGCCCCGGGACCTGGCGATCGACCTGGGCACGGCCAACACGCTCGTCTACGCGAAGGGCCGGGGCATCGTGCTCAACGAGCCGACCGTCATCGCCTACAACACCCGCAGCCGCGAGGTGCTCGCCATTGGGGCGGAGGCCTGGCAGATGATCGGGCGGACCCCCGGCTACATCGTGGCCGTGCGCCCCCTCCGGCAGGGGGCGATCACCGACTTCGACATCACCGAGCGCATGCTGAGGGTGCTCCTGCACCGCTGCGGGGTGTCCCGGATCAGCCGGCCCCGGGTCCTCATCTGCGTGCCCTCGGCCATCACCCGGGTCGAGCGCCGGGCCGTGCGGGAGGCGGCCCGCCATGCCGGCGCGTCGGCCACCTACCTCATCGAGCAGCCGATGGCCGCCGCCATCGGGGCCGGCCTCGCCATCCACGAGCCGATGGGCTCGATGGTGGTCGACGTGGGCGGCGGCACCGCCGAGACTGCCGTCATCTCGCTCGGCGGGGTGGTGTCCCAGCGGGCCATCCGCTGCGGGGGGTTCGACTTCGACGCTGCCATCCAGTCCTACGTCCGCCAGCGCCACGGGGTGGCGATCGGGGAGCGCACCGCCGAGCAGGTGAAGTTCGCCATCGGCTCCGCCTACCCCTATGAGGACGAGCAGGACGCGATGGTGCGGGGCCGCGAGGTCTCGACGGGGATGCCGAAGACCGTCCAGCTGGCGCCGGCCGAGGTCCGACACGCCCTGGAGGACCACGTCGAGCAGGTGATCGGGGCGGCCGCCGACTGCCTGGCCGAGGCGCCGCCGGAGCTGGCCCAGGACATCATGTTCGAGGGGGTGCACCTGCTCGGCGGGGGCGCGCTGCTCCGGGGGATGGCCCAGCGGCTCGCCAACGGCACGGCCGTCCCGGTGCACCTGGTCGACCTGCCGCTCGAGTGCGTGGTGCTCGGCGCCGGCCGCTGCCTCGAGGCGCTCGACGAGCTCCGCCCGGTGTTCGCCGACGCCGGGGAGTGAACGCCGCTCAACGCTCGAGCAGGATCTCGGCCGCCTGGCGGACCTGCCAGTCCGGATCGGCGAGGCAGCCCTCGAGCGCCGCCTCCACCGCCGGGCCGTCGAACCCGGCCAGCGCCACGACCGCCCGGCGCCGCACGGGCGGACGGTCGGCCAGCCCGGCCAGCACCGCCTCGAGCCCGCCCGGGTCCCCGATCGCGCCGAGGGCGGCGACGGCCGCCTCCCGGCACCGCGGGTCGGCGTGGCCGGTGGCCATGGCCGAGAGCGCGGGCACCGCGGCGCGATGGGTCCGCTCCCCGAGCGCCCAGGCACACGCCTCGGCCACCAGCGGGTCGGGGTCGTCGAGCCGATCGACGAGGAGGGCCGGCAACGTCGAGCGGCTCCCGGTGCCGCCGACCCTCGTCGCGAGGGTCGCGGCCCGCCGCCGGACCACCGGTTCGGGATCGCGCAATGCGGCCGTCAGCTCGGCCACGGTCAGCGCGCCGCTCTTCTTGAGGGCACCGAGCCGGGCCGCCCGCACCGACGCGTCGGGGTCGAGTCGCGCCGCCTCGATCGGACCGGGGTCCCCGCGGTGTCCGGCGGCCACCACCCGCCGGCGCCGGTCGGCGGGCGATCCCCCGCGGTCGCCCCGACCCTCGGCCATGGGAGGATCGTCGGCCACCGCGACGAGTATGACCCCGGCCCGCCCGCTCCCCTCCGTGCGCCGATGAGGCGGCCGCTGCGGGTGGTGGCGATCATCCTGGCGGTGCTGGCGGCGGCCGCGTTGATCGCCAGCCGGATCACCTTGAACTACTACGCGCTCCAGCCGGGGGACGCGCAGCCGGTCAACCCGCTCATCACGGTGCCGATGGACAAGGCCCACCACGTCCACGGCTCGATCTTCCTCACCGACGTCTTCGTCACGCCGGTCAACGCGCTCGACTATCTCTTCTTCCTCGGCGACGCCCACACCGCGCTGGTGCCGACCGACGAGCTGGTGTCACCGGGGGTCCCGCCCTCCGAACTGACCGCGCAGGGCTACCTCGAGATGGTCCAGGCCAAGCAGGCTGCCAAGACCGCGGCCCTCCGCAGGCTCGGCTACTCGGTCCCCGAGACCGACGGCGGGGTGGTGATCGAGGCGGTCGTTTCGGGGACCCCCGCCTCCGGCGTCCTGCACGTCGGCCAGGTGGTGACGGCCGTGGACGGCACGGCGACGCCCAACCACTGCGCCTTCGTGACCCAGCTCGCCGCGGTCCGCCCCGGCGACACCGTCCGGCTCACCGTGCAGCAGAACCGGTTCAGCGGGTCGGGGGGCCTCGTGACCGGCAAGCTCGCCACCGAGTCGATCCGCGTGGCCGCCCGCCCGGCGGGGCTGGCGCCCGACACCGAGTGCGCCGGCTTCAAGAAGGGCGCGGGCTACCTCGGGGTGAGCATCGCGACCCAGGAGAACTTCACCTTCCCGTTCCCGATCACGATCGACACCGCCAACATCGGCGGGCCCTCGGCGGGGCTCCCCATGACGCTCGGGCTCCTCGACACGCTCTCGGGCGGGCACCTGACCGGCGGGCGGAAGGTTGCGGCGACCGGCACGATGTCCCCGACCGGCCAGATCGGCGACGTCGGCGGGGTGGCCCAGAAGACCGTGGCGGTCGAGAAGGCCGGGGCCAGCGTGTTCTTCGTGCCGCTGCCCGAGCTGTCGGCGGCCCGCTCGGAAGCCACTCCCGGCCTGCACATCTATGCGGTCGGCACCCTGGCCCAGGTGCTCACGATCCTCGGGCGGCTCGGGGGACGGGTCCCGCCGCGCTGACCGGCCGGGCAGTTTGTAGGGCGGATCCTGGGAAAAGGGTCTCTCCATTGGGGGGTGGCGAGGCCGTAGGCTTTCGGAAATGGCGACCTCCCCGAGCGGCTCGTCGTCCCGCATGCGCCCCGACGAGGTCACCCGCCGGAGCTTCTCCAGGAACCGAAAGGGAGTCGACGCCGACGAGGTCGCCGCCTTCCTGTCGGCGCTCGCGGCCGAGCTGACCGCGTGGGAGGAGCGTGAGGAAGAGCTCCTGCGGGAGCTCGAGGACGCCGAAGAGCGCGCCGCCAACCCGCACATCGACGACGAACGCCTGACCTCCGCGCTCGGGCAGAAGAGCGCCGAGGTCCTCCGCAACGCCCACCACGAGGCGACCCGGCTCGTCACCGCGGCCGAAGAGACCGCCAACGCGGTCGTCCGGGACGCCCAGCAGCAGGCCACCGACATCCAGGTCAGCGCCGAGGCGACCGCTGCCGAGCGGATCGCCCAGGCCGAGCTCGACGCCGGCCAGATCCACGAGGGCTCGCAGTCCGACGTGGCCGCGATCCTCGAGCGGGCCCGCCTCGACGGCAACGCCCTGCTCGACCGGGCCCGGGAGCGGGGCCGGCTGATGATCGAGCAGGCCCAGGAGACCCGCCGCCGGATGCTCACCGAGACCGCGCAACGCCGGCGGGTGCTCCTCATCCAGATCGAGCAGCTGCGCGCCGCGCGTGACCAGCTCGCTCGCACGGTGATCGGGGTGCGCGGGACGGTCGACGACATCGTCTCGGGCCTCGCCCGCGCCGACGACGACGCCCGCGCCGCCGCCGCGGCGGTGGCCGAGCGGGTGGCCGAGGTCGAGGCCCAGGAGATCGAGGGGCTCGAGCCGGGCGAGGCGGGGGAGATCACCGTCGTGAGCACCGAGGTCACGGTCGAGACCGACGACCTCGCGCCGGTCGAGACCGAGAACGAGCCGAGTGCGACCGACACCGAGCCACTGGCGGGGAACGCGATCATCGGAGCGGCGGTCCCGCCGTCGGCGCCCGAGGACTCCAAGGTGGAGGAGCTGTTCGCCCGGATCCGTGAGGGCCGGACCACCACCCCCGGACGGCGCTCCGAGGAGACGGGCGCAGAGGAGACCGGCGCCGAGGGGTCCGTGGCCGGCGGTTCGGTCACGACCACCGCTCTCGACCCCGAGACCGAGCGGCTGGTCACCGAGCGCGACGACCTGCTCGACCCGATCATGGCCAAGATGGCCCGCCGGCTGAAGCGGGCCATGCAGGACGACCAGAACACGCTGCTGCACCGGTTGCGCTCGGACTCCGGCGAGTACCGCCAGGAGCTGCTCAGCTCGGAGGAGGAGCAGCGCCGCAGCCTCGTCGAGGGGGCCGTCGACTTCCTCGGCGACGCCTTCGACGCCGGTGAGCAGTTCGCCCGCCAGCACCTCGGGTCCGAGGTGGACGCCGCCCCGGACGCGAGCGAGATCAACCGCTCGGCGGTGGGGATCGGCGCCCAGGAGCTGGCCGACACCGTGGTCACCCTGCTCCGTCGGCGCCTCCTCGAGGAGGAGGTTGAAGGTCCGGGCCCGTCGGAGGAGGAGGCCGCCGAGCTGATCAGCGCCGCCTACCGGGAGTGGCGGGGCGAACGCATCGAGCGGTTGGTGGGCGACCACGTGGTCGGGGCCTTCTCGAGCGGGGTCCGGGCCGCCTCCGGCAAGGCCCCGCTGCGCTGGGTGGCCTCGGGCTCCGAGGACGCCTGCGCCGACTGCGACGACAACGCCCTGGCCGAGGCGGTCACCGAGGGGGAGCGGTTCCCCACCGGCCATCTCTACCCGCCCGCCCACGCCGGGTGCCGGTGCATCGTGGTCCCGACCACGACCTGAATCACCCCCGGACCTAGGCTCACCACCCGTGCGCAGTCCGCAAGATGTGGCGCCCCGCGTCCCGAGGACCCGTCAGCACCGGGGCCGGTGGTGGCTTCTCGGGGTCGCGATCGTCCTGATCGTCCTCCTGGCGTCGCTGCGCTCGCTCGCCACCCTGTACACCGACCGGCTCTGGTTCTCCTCGGTCAAGCTGACCTCGGTCTGGGACACCTTGCTCGGGGTGAAGCTGGGCCTCTTCGCCTCCTTCGGGGGGCTCTTCTTCGTCCTGCTCTGGGTCAACCTGATCGTCTGCGACCGGGTCAGCTCCTCGGCCGACACCACCGACCCGGAGGACGAGCTGGTCCGGCGCTACCAGCGGATCGTCCGCCCCTACGCCAACCGGATCTACGCCGGCCTGTCGGTGATCGTGGCCCTGATCGCGGCGGCCGGGACGATCGGGGAGTGGCAGAACTGGCTGCTCTTCACCCACGGCCAGAGCTTCGGGATCAAGGACCCCCAGTTCGGGATGGACGCCGGCTTCTACGTCTTCAAGCTGCCGTTCCTCGAGTTCCTCGTGAACTGGCTGATCGTGTCGCTGATCGTGATCCTGGTGTTCACCGCGGTCTTCCACTATCTGAACGGCGGGATCCGGACCCAGCGGGCCCGGCCGCGGGTCCGCCCGGTGGTGAAGGCCCACCTCTCGGTGCTGCTCGCGCTCATCGCCCTGGCCAAGGCGGCCGGGTACGTGCTGGCCAAGTACCAGCTGGTCACCTCGACCAACGGGTTCACCGAGGGGGCGGGCTACACCGACGTCCACGCCCGGCTCCCGGCCTTAGAGCTCCTCTTCTGGATCTCCCTCGCAGCGGCCGCCGTGCTCGTGTGGAACATCCGCCGCCAGGGCTGGACCCTGCCGATCCTGGCCGTCGGCCTGTGGGCCTTCGTGGCCCTCGTGATCGGGGTCATCTACCCGGCGATCGCCCAGGCGATCGTGAACCCCTCCCAGAACTCGAGGGAGGCGCCCTACATCGCCCGCAACATCAAGGCGACCCGCTACGCCTACAACCTCACGTCGAGCAACGTGACCACCTCGTCGTACCCGGCCAACACCACCCTCACCCCGGCCCAGGTCATCGAGAACAGCCCGACCTTCGACAACATCCGGCTCTGGGACCCGAACCCCCAGATCTCGCTCCCGACCATCAACAAGCTCCAGTACGCGCACGGCTACTACACGTTTAACGGGCTGGCGGTGGACCGCTACAAGATCGCCGGACAGCTCCAGCCGGTCCTCGTCGGCGTGCGCCAGGTCAACCAGTCGGGCATCGCCTCACCGACCTGGGTGAACACCCACCTCCAGTACACCCACGGCGAGGGCATGGTGATCGCCCAGGCCAACAAGGCCACCGCCAAGGGCGACCCCACCTTCGCCGTGCAGAACGTGCCACCCTCCTCGGTCAAGGGCGCCCCCAAGGTCACCCAGCCCGACGTCTACTTCGGCATCGCCTATCCGGGCTACGTGGTGGCGAACACCAAGGAGGACGAGATCGGGACCGGCAATCCCCACTACACCGGGAACGGCGGCGTCCAGCTCTCCTCGTTCCTCCGCCGGGCCGCCTTCGCCATCCGGCTCGGGGATTTCAACCTGCTCATCTCGGGACAGGTCACCCAGCAGTCCCGGATCATGTTCGTGCGCGACATCCAGCAGATGGCCCAGAAGGCGGCCCCGTTCCTCAGCTGGGACGCCGACCCCTACCCGGTGCTGGTCGGCGGCCAGATCGAGTGGGTGCTCGACGGCTACACGACCACCGCGAACTACCCCTATTCGGAGAACGCGAGCTCGGTGCTCGTGCCCCAGGGGAGCGGGCTGCCCGGCAGCTACAACTTCGTCCGCAACTCGGTGAAGCTGGTCGTCAACGCCTACTCGGGCTCCATGACCTTCTACGCGATGGACAACGACCCGGTGCTGCGCACCTACGAGGCGGCCTTCCCGGGTATGTTCACCCCGGCCTCGGGCATGCCCCACGACCTGCGGGCGCACCTGCGCTATCCCGAGGACATGTTCAGCGTCCAGGCCGCCCTCTTCGGCCGCTACCACCTGTCCTCGCCGAACAACTTCTACAACGCCAACGGCGCCTGGACCCTCTCGCCGAGCGCGGGGGCCGGCTCCTCCACCCAGGCCCTCCAGGTCACGCTCACCACCAACCCGCAGGGCCAGACCATCAGCGGCTCGATCGCCCCGATGTCCCCCCTCTACCAGGTGCTCCAGGAGCCCGGCACCAAGGGGCAGAGCTTCACCATCTCTGACGCGTACGTCCCCTTCACCACCGGGACGACCAGCCAGAACCTCTCGGCGTTCGTCATGGGCACCTACAGCGTCGGCACCGGCGGGAAGCTGCACGTGTATGTGACCCCGGGCGGCCAGACGGTCGGGCCGGCCCTGGCCGAGTCCGAGATCCAGCAGAACGCGACCGTCTCCCAGGCCATCACCCTCCTCGACCAGCACGGCTCGAGCGTGCTGCTCGGCAACATCCTGATGCTGCCCGTGGGCAACGCGGTGCTCTATGTGCGCCCGCTCTACGTCGAGTCGAGCGGCAACCCCCAGCCCGAGCTCACCGACGTGATCTCGGTGCTCGGCCAGAACGTCCAGATCCAGCCGACGGTGCAGCAGTCGCTCCAGCAGCTCCTCCAGGTCCCCATCGTCGGGCAGGGCGGGAACTCGGGCTCCTCCAGCCTGGCCTCGGCGACCGCCCAGGCGCTGAACCAGTACCTCCAGCAGGCCCAGACCGACTACAACGCGGCGCAGGCGGCCCTCCAGTCGGGCAGCCCGACCGCGCTCTCCCAGTATCAGACCGAGATCAATGCGATGGACCAGGCGCTCCAGCAGGCCGAGACGCTCCTGAACCCCACCGGAACCTCTACGTCGACCACCACGACCACCACGACGGTGCCCAAGAAGAAGGGCAAGACCAAGTCGACGGCCACGGCCCTCTCGGGGACCCCGGTCCCACCGAACGGCTGACCCGGCCGGACGCCGACCCGGGCGCCCGTGCGAAGATGGGGAAACAGATCGCCCGCCCTCCCTGGGCGGGCCCGGCTCAAGAGGTGCTCCGATGGGCTTTCTCGACAAGGTGAAGGAAGGCGCGGCCCAGGCCACCGCGGTGGCCAAGGATGCCGCCCAGAAGGGTCAGGCCAAGCTCGACGCGATGCAGTCCAAGAAGGCGGCCGACGGCCTGCTGCACGACCTCGGGGCGGCCGCCTACGCCGAGAAGACCGGCCGGGGTGCCGCCAACAACTCGGCCGAGATCGACCGGATCCTGGCCGCCCTCGAGAAGCACGAGCAGGAGAACGGCCCGGTCGACCTCACCATCGGTTCGACCACGTAAGGGGCGGCCCCTCGGTGGGTCGGCCGGAGCCGAGCTCCCGGGAGCGGGCGCGGTCGGCTCGCCGGGGACAAGGCCGCGCATGGGCGGCCCACCTCGACAACGGGGCCGTTCGCGACGCCGCGTTGGACTGGCTGAAGCGGCTCAGCCCGGAGCCGTGTCGGCGACGCCGCGCCCCGGGCCGAGAATGCCGTTCGGATCGAAGGCGTACTTGATCCGGCGCATGAGCGTCAGTCGCACCGGGTCCTCGAACTCGAAGAAGTGGGCTCGTTTCTCAGTTCCCAGTCCGTGTTCGCCCGAAACCGCACCGCCGAGCGCGACGGCCGCGCCGAGCACCGCTCGCACGAAGGCGTGCAGTCTTGGAGGGTCGGGCTGAAAGACCGCGAGATGCACGTTGCCGTCGCCGACGTGACCGCAGGCCGACAGAAGGGACCCGTGCTCGACCGCGAGCTCGGCCACCTCGCGCATGAAGGCCGGGATGGCCGCGCGTGGGACGACCGTATCGATGATGTCGTTGGCGCCAGCCGCCTTGGAGACGAAGAAGGCGCGTTCGCGGGCGGTGATGAGCTCGCTCCCCGCCCCCGGCGGCAAGACGTAGACGTCGTGGGCGCCGCCCTTCGTGAGCAGCTGCGCGGTCGTCCCGACGTCCTCGTCGAGCCGGTCGTCGTGCGCGCTTTCCAGCATCACCACCAGGTAGGCCACGGATACCGCCTGGACGTCGGCGGGGATGCCCAGGTCCAGCCCCGCGGCGCGGGTGATTCCGGCCATCGCCAGTGCGTCGATGTACTCGAGGATGAGCGGCGAGAGTCCGCTGGAGAGCAGAACCGGCACCGAGGCGGTCACCTCGTCCAGGGTGCCGAAGGGAGCGAGCAGGGTCGCGACGTGGGGGAGTCGGGGCACCAGCTTCAGTGTCGCCTCGGTCACCAGCGCCAGCGTCCCCTCAGACCCAATGATCAGCTGCGTGAGGTCGTATCCCGACGACGACTTCACGAACCGTCCGCCGGTGCGGATGACCTCGCCGCCCGGGAGCACCGCCTTCAGGCCGAGCACGTGGTGGCGGGTGACGCCGTAGCGCACCGCCCGCATGCCACCAGCATTGGTCGCGACGTTGCCACCGATCGAGGCCCCCATCTCGCCCGGATACACGGGGTACATAAGCCCCTGAGGTCGCAGAGCATCGTCGAGCTCAGCCAGGGTCACCCCTGGCTGGACGACAGCGACCTGATTGACGGCGTCGATCTCGAGTATCTCGTTCATTCGGTCGAACGCCACCACAACCCCTTCGGCGAGGGGCAGGGCCGCCCCCGACAACCCCGTGCCGCTCCCGCGCGCGATCACGGCCACACCTCGCGCATCGGCGAGGGCGAGGATCCGGCTCACCTCCTCAGTCGAGCCCGGTCTCACGACCGCAGCCGGGGCGACGGGCTCCGCCGTCAGCGCCTCATCGTGGGTGTCATCGGGGTGGATCCTTGACCCCGTCCAGACGAACCGCGCACCGACGATTTGCTCGAGTTGCTCGACGAGGTCCGGCATGCGGTCTCCAGGCGTCACGGTCACGGTGCCCGGGCAGGCTCCCACGCCCGGGGCCAGCCGTCGAGGGACTCGACGGGCAAATGCTAAACTGGGATCTTCACCGCGGGGTGGAGCAGTCTGGTAGCTCGTCGGGCTCATAACCCGAAGGTCG
>DAIUEV010000041.1:0-22560 GCA_036844945.1 Acidimicrobiales bacterium | reverse complement strand
CGGCAGTTCCGTCGGCCACGTCATCGGTGGTCAATCGGTGGATCGAGGCTTAGTGTGACCGCCAGAGGGATTCAGAAGGGAGCCGATCGATGGCGGGGCAACCAGAGACTTGCGGATTCAATCATGTGGCCACGATGACTGCCGATCTCGATCGTTATCTCGAGTTCTACGGCGAGATTTTTGGGGCCGAAGTGATCTCGATCACCGAGGCCCGCGAGGACCACCCGCGAATGGCGATCGTCGATTTGGGTGGCGGAAGTGCCCTGAATGTCTTCGAAGTCTCCGCAGAGTCAATCGTCGGAGACCGAGCGACGATGGGCGGTCGCGGTCCGATCGATCATTACGCCTTGGCCGTGGCATCAGAGGAGAAGCTCGAGGAAGTCCGGGATCGTCTGGTCGCGGTGGGCGCCTCGCCCGGAGAGGTCACCCGGTTCGGACCCTCGTTGCTTTCGGTCTTCTTCCGAGACCCCGACGGCGCCGAGCTCGAAGTCGCCTACCGGGTCGGAGGGTAGCTCCAGCAGTCGGCGAGTGGCTTTGGTCCCGAGGCCACCCGAACTGATCGCCAAACCTTCTGGTGCGAGTTCGAAGTTGGTCTGGCGCAGATCCTCGGAGAAAATGTCCGTTCGATGACTGTCCGCACAATTCCAGCGATGGTTGCGCTTGCCCAGTCCAGCGCGTGGACTTGGCCGTATCTGGAAGAGATGATCGCGCAATGAGTTCGCCCAAGTCGCGCAAGGGAGCTCGACGTGTCGCCGGGGTCGACCCCACCACGGTACGTCGCGTCCGCGACCTGACTCACCGCTACGTCGACGAAGGCGTTCTTGCGGGCGCCCATGTGAGGGTGACCCGCCGCGGGGTGACGGTGGTCGACGACGTCTACGGCCTCGCCGACTTGGCGACGAGCCGAGCGCTTGCAGGCGACGCGATCTACCGGATCTTCTCGATGACAAAGCCGATCGTGAGTCTCGCCCTGATGCAGCTGTATGAGCAGGGGAAGTTCCTCCTCGAGCACCCGGTCGCCCGTTATCTGCCGGAGTTCGAGGGTCTCCAAGTGTTCACCGGAGCGGGTGGGAACTCCCGCACCGGGGCACCCGAGCGACCTGTCGACGTACGCGACCTGCTCACCCACCAGAGCGGCCTCTCGCTCACGCCGCCCTGGGAGGACGCCGAACTCCTGAGCCTGCTCCCGCACGCCGAGCTGGCCGACCTCCAGGCACTCGTCACCCGGCTCTCCGCCATGCCGCTCCTGTTCCAGCCGGGCGCCCGATTCGACTACGGCATCTCGACCGACGTCGTGGGTCGGTTGGTGGAGGTCCTGTCCGGCAAACCGCTCGACCGCTACCTCGCCGACCACGTCCTCGGCCCCCTCGGTATGGCCGACACCGGGTTCTGGGTCCCCCCGGACAAGGCGAAGAGGCTGGCTTCGGTTTATGCCCGGGGACCCGACGGCCTGGTCGTCGCACCGCAGTTGCCGATCGACCACCTGTGCGAGCAGAGCTACTTCTCCGGTGTCGGCGGCCTCGTCTCGAGCGCCGCGGACTACCAGCGTTTCTGCGACATGCTGCTCGCCGGCGGTAGCTCCGGGGGCGAGCGGCTGATCGGCCGCAAGACCCTCGCGCTCATGACGACGAACCACCTCTCGTCGAACCGGGACCTGCGATCCCAGTGGGGGCCGGCCCATAGCCAGCCGTGGATGGCCGGCGTGGGATTCGGCCTGGGGTTCTCGGTGGTGATCGACCTTGCCGCGGTCGGCGTCACCTGCTCACTCGGGCAGTTCGGATGGGGCGGCTTCGCCAGCACCTACTTCTGGACCGACCCGGCGGAACAGGTGACGGCGCTCCTCATGACCCAGTTCGTCCCGTCCGACGCGCTCGAGATCAGGCGCGAGCTCCAGGTTGCGGTGTACCAGTCCCTCGTCGACTGAGCCTTTTCACCCGCCGGACAGCAACGTACGTGGAGTCCACTCACCCAGTGAGACGCGACGTGCCGAACATCTCGTCGAGCGTCACGGGCTCGAGATTGCGCTCCGCGATGATCGCCTCGATTTGATCGAACAAGCCGAGGATCGTCGGGTGGTTCAGATGGCCCAGCATGATCGTCCCGGGCTTCAGCCACTGTTCGGCGAGCGCGAGGATCTGCGTCGGAGTCTCGGGCGTTGCGTCGCCGAACGTCCCGTTCCACATCAGGATCTGGGTGTAGCCAAGATCACCGGCGACCTGCTCGACCAGTTTGTTGTAGTAGCCGTAGGGAGGTCGGAAGTAGGGGCGACCAGTGACGCCGAAGGTCGTCTGGATCCACTCCTCGTTGCGGGTGATCTCCTTGGCGATGGCCCCGCTCGACAGCGGGAGGAGATTGGCGTGATCCCACGTGTGGTTGCCCATCTGTACCTGTTTGTTCGCCAGCATCGACCGGACTGAGGAGACGACCGGCGGCGTCCAGAGCTCACCGAACACGCCGTTGGGATTCAAGGTGAGGTGAGTGCCCGAGCTCTCGGCGAACGCCACGTACTGGGCGATGCACCCCTTGCAGTAGCCGTCGTCGACCGTGAGGGCGACCTGTTGGGTGCCGGCGGGGCCCGACGAGACGACGTGCGGCACGCCCGGACGCGGCGGCGGGATCACGTCGAGCTCCAGCGGTGGGCCGCCTTGCGGGTCGACCACGACCGGCGACGAATCGGCCGGGGGGAGCGTCGTCGCCGGGGTCTTCGGTCGGCGCCCGATGAGGGCCCGGGTCGGCTCGGCACACCCAGCGATCACGAGCGCGGTTCCCGTCGCCAGCAGCTGCATGAACCGGCGCCGCCCGACCCGCTCGACCGTGCGGCACCCTTGGCAGGGGTGTGAGCCGTCGCACACGACTGCAAGGATAAGGCCGTGCCGAACCGCTCGTCGCCGGCGCATCGGCGCACGGTGCAACGACGACGCCTCGTCGTCGTTGCCACCCTGCTGTCACTGGCAGCTGCGGGGATCTGGCTCTCGCGGTCGGGGCCTGCGCCGGCGCCACCCGCTCCGGCCCACCGTCACGTCACCGTGCGACCCGAGGTCCCGCGTTCGAGTGTGATCGCGACGCTGAGCCAACCGGTACCGGCGTTCCAGACCCACCAGTTGTCGTCGGCCGGCACCCTCACGCCGCCCCCGTGGGCGCCAGCGTTCCTGGCCCTCCCCGTGATCGCCTCGGTTCCCGGTTGGGACGAGGTCCGAATCGTCGCCCGTCCACCGGGTAGCCAGACGGCATGGCTCCCCTCAGCCGACGCGGTGTTGAACTCGACGCCGTATCGGATCGTGGTGGCGCTCGGCCCGTCTCGGGTCCTGTTGTTCCGGTCCGGTCGTATGAGGATGTGTGTTCCGGCCGCGGTCGGCGCGGCATCGACGCCGACGCCGCTCGGTCACTACTTCGTCGCCGGGTTCGTCGAGCCTCCGGAACCGAAGAACACGCCCTTTGTGATCGTGACCTCTGCAGTGACCGCGGCGGCCACCGACTGGGAACAGGACGGGAACGCGATGGTCACCCTCGAGGCGCCCACCGTCCCCGGTCCGACCGGGTCGGGCGAGCTCGCTCCGACCACCGGTGGGATCCGTCTGGCGTCCCGTGACCTCCAGCGCCTCCGCGGGGTTCCGGCCGGGAGCCCCGTCGACATCGTCCCGGGTCTCCCGGCCCGCCTGACGAATCCGGACCGCCGGACATGTGCCCGTACACTGTCCAGCGCCGCGACCCCGGCGTGATCATCGCCCTCTGGAGCGCCTTTCACCGGCCATGGAAATTGTCCGATTCGACGCGGAGACCTCGATCCCGATCGCGGACTTCGGCTCGCATTTCCGGCTCGGACCGCTGACGGCCGACCGGGCACAGGTCCGGGTCAGCGTCCTGCATGTCCCCGCCGGGGGCATGGTCGGCGCCCACGATGCCGCGTCGCTCCAACTGCTCGCCGTCGTGGCCGGATCCGGTTGGGCGAGCGGTGCCGACGGCCGCCGGCGGACCCTGCGGGCCGGCTACGGAGCGGTCTTCGAGGCGGGCGAGCGGCACGAGGCGGGGAGCGACGACGGGCTGACGGCGGTGTGCGTCGAGGGCGCCTTCGAGGTCGCGGCCACCCGCGTGACCGGGGAGATCGTCGTCAGTGACCCCGACCCGGCCTGGACGGAGTGGTTCGCCGCCGTGGAGGCCTACGTGTGGCCGGCGGTGCACGATGTCGCGCTGCGGGTCGAGCACGTGGGCTCGACCTCGGTGCCCGGCCTCGCCGCCAAGCCGATCATCGACACCGACGTCGTCGTCTTCTCCGAGGCCGACGTCCGGCCGGCCATCGATCGCCTCGCCTCCATCGGCTACCGCTGGCGCGGGGACCTGGGGGTGACCGGCCGCGAGGCCTTCCACCCACCCGCGGGGGTGGTGCTGCCGCGACATCACCTCTATCTCGTCGTCGAGGACTCGAAGGCCCACGTCGACCACTGGCTGCTGCGCGAGGTGTTGGCGTCCGACCCCGAGGCCCGAGATGCCTACGCAGAGTTGAAGCGAACCAACCAGGAGCTCGCCGCGGGGGACATGGACGTGTACGTGGCCAAGAAGGCGGCGTTCGTCGCCGAACTGCTCACGAGGGCGCGGGCCGAGCGCGGCCTGCCGGCCGAGGCGTATTGGCTGCCCGAGCTCGAGGACCTCTAGGGCCAGTCTGGCGGCTCAGACCTTGAGGCTGTCCCGCCACCGGTCGACCAGACCGGTATCGCCGCCGACGGCGACGCCGGTGTCCTCGACCCGGACCCGGTTCCACAGCAGCTGGTAGAGATCCGACGCCGGTCCGGAGACTTCGCAGTCCGCGTCGCCCCCGCCCCGCCGGGCGTCGGCCCCGGCGGGGCCGAGGCCGATGAGCCACCGACCTTCCGCATCGGTGGCCGCGACCGCAAGCACCCGGCGCTCGGATGCGTCGACCCGCGCACGGGGGGTCGGCGCGAATGCCATCACCAGCTCGTCGACCCCGTCCGCCGCGAACGCCGGATCGAAGGCCGTGGCGATCCCGACCGCCTGCTCGGCGTCGACGCGGTGGATGGCGGTCTCGTGGGCCTGGCGGCGCGCCCAGAAGGCGACCGAGCTCGTGGCCGGGAGGAAGGTGAAGCACTCGAGGTCGGGGTCCGCGCCGCGCAGCGTGGCAACGAGCGTCCGGTGGCCGTCCTGGAACCACTCGATGAGCTCGTCGTCGGCGATCCCCGGATCGCCGACCCACGGCGCCATCTCGGTCCGGCGTTCGGCGACATGGGTGGTCGCCCAACGGTGCACCCCGCCGAGGTGGCCGACCAGGTCCCGCACCTTCCACTCGGGGCAGGACGGCACCGGCGCGTCCGGGCCGGTCCGGGCGGCGGATGCCACGAAGAGCTCCCCGTCGCGAGCGAGCGCATCGATGTGGGTGTCGATCTCCATGGGGCCCATTTTGCCGAGCGGTCGCGACGGCGTCGCCACCACGGCCGGCGAGGAACCGGTTAGCCCATCCGGGCCGGTCGGTCGGTCGCCCGGGCCGGGTCCCCGAGGGCGCCGATCACGTCGGCGAGCACCCGGCGGCCCGTCGCGAAGTAGCTCCGACTGGGCCGCACCCGGCGGAGCGGCACGAGCTCGACGTGGGTGTCGGCGGGGCCGGACCAAGGCGAGACGCGCAACTCCATCGGGACCGGGCGACCGAGGCGGCGAACCCGGACGGCCATCGTGACTCGTCCGGCCCGACCCGGCCCCGCGGGCGCACGTAGCGCGACCCCGGTGAGGCCGGGCCGCCATCGGCCGATGCGCTCGACGCTCCGGGCGGCCGGCTCCGGAAGGGTCCTCGAGAAGAAGAGGGGGCTCATCGGGCCCGTACCGGTTCGGGCGCCCCCGGGAGGTCGACGACGGCGGGCCCCACCGCCAGCCTCCGGGCGCCGGCGGGGCGGGCGCCGAGGACGACCGCGCTCACTCCGGCGGCCCCGGCGAAGAGCCCGGACACGAGGAGCGTGCCGTGACGGAACGCGGCCACCGGGTCGTGCGGCGCGACGTGGGAGAGCACCGCGATCAGCGCGGCGACCCCGATGACGGCGCCGATCTGGCGCGACGTGTTGAGGATCCCGCTGCCGGTGCCGAAGCGGTCGGGCGGCAGTGACGCCGTGCCCGCACCGAGGAGGGAGGGGATCGCCAGGCCCACCCCGGCCCCGCCGATGAGCTGGGCCGGCAGCAGGTCAGAGACGTAGGACGGATGGGCCCCGAGGTGGGCGTAGAAGTAGGCCTGGGCGACGAGGTTGAGCGCCGCTCCGAGCGCCGCGACCCGGCCCGGTCCGCCGAAGCGCACGGCCAGTCGTGGCGCGATCACCCGCGCGAAGGGAAGCACGGTCAACGGACCCGGGGCGATGGCGAGGCCGGCTCGGACCGGCGAGAAGTGCCACACCCCGGTCAGGAACTCGACCAGCGCGAGCAGCCACGCTCCGAAGGCGCCGTAGTAGAGGAGCGAGGCCACGAGCGCGCCGCTGAAGCTGCGCGACCGCAGGAGCCCGAGGTCGAGGACCGGGGCGTGGTGCAACCTCGAGCGGACGACGACCAGTGCCCCGGCCCCGAGCGCTCCGGCCAGCACCAGCGCGAACGGGGTCGACCCCCAGCCCCAAGCCGGCGCCTCGACCAGCGCCAGCGCGAGCAGCCCCACGGAGGTGGCGAGAAGCCCGGCGCCGAGCAGGTCCGGGCGACCGCCCGAATGCTCGTCACGGCTCTCGGGGACGACCCGCGCGCTGAGGGCGACCGCGACGACGGCGACCGGGACGTTGATCCAGAACACCCAACGCCACCCGATCTGCACGAGGCTGCCGCCGATCACCGGGCCGAGCGCCGCCCCGAACGCGCCCATCGCGGACCAGGTGCCGATCGCCTTGGCGCGGAGGTCGGCCGGGACCGAGGCGAGGAGGAGCGAGAGCGAGGACGGCACCATGAGCCCCGCCCCGGCGGCCTGGACGACGCGGGCCGCGATGAGCTCGGGCACCCCCGGGGCCAGCCCGCAGAGGACCGATCCGAACCCGAAGGCGGCCACGCCGGCAGTGAAGACCCGGCGGCGTCCGATCCGGTCGGCCCACCGCCCCGCCGGCACGAGCACCGCCGCGAACACGACCGTGTACGCGTTCAGGATCCACGAGAGGGTCCCGAGGCTGTGCCCCGGGTACTGGCGACCGATGGAGGGGAAGGCCAGATTGACGATGAACAGATCCAGGCTGGACATGAACAGCGCGGCCGAGAGCACCAGCACGACGGCGGTGACCTTTCGGCGGTCGAGGGCGGGGACCTCGGGTCCTCGGGTAAGCAGCATGGCGCTCCTCCAGTTCGTCCGGTTTTCGGACCCACTATAGGGGCAGCGGACCGCTTGTGCATCCACTTTTCAAACTTATTGCTACACTGGGGATATGGCGTCCAAGACCCCAGAGCCGAGAATCTGTTCGGTGGCCCGCTCCCTCGAGGTGGTGGGGGAGAAGTGGGCGCTTCTCGTGGTCCGGGAGGTGTTTCTCGGCAACCGGCGATTCGACGAGATGGTGCGCCGGATCGGCGCCCCCCGCGACACCCTGGCGGCGCGGTTACGGACCTTGGTCGAGGGCGGCATCCTCGAGCGACGCCAGTACTCGGACCACCCGGCCCGTCACGAGTACTTCCTGACCGAGGCGGGCCTCGATCTCTATCCGGTGATCGTCACCCTGAGGGAGTGGGGCGACAAGCACCTCGCCGGGCCGGAGGGCCCGCCGGCGGTCTTCGAGCACCGCTGCGGGCACCCGCTGTTCTCCCACCTCGTCTGCGACACCTGCGGGGAGCCCTTGCGGGGCGACGAGCGACGCCGTCCGCGTGTCGCCTCGCCAGAAGCCCGTGGGTCGGCGAAGGCCGATCCGGCCGAGGCCCGGTAGCCGGGATCACGGCCTCCGGACGACGTCCTCCCACTCCTCGGTCCTCCCGGTCCCGTCGGGACGCACGACCCTGCGCTCGTGGCGGTAGCCGCCGAAGCCGCCCCACGACGACCAGAAGATGAGGGAGATAACGAATCCGACGGCCCCCACGACCATCAGGATCACGCCGATCGTCCCGACGTTGAAGTGGGTGGAGCTCACCGTGACCGCGAAACGGAGGACCGCGCCCACGGCGAAGACCACGATGCTCGAGCCGACACCCATGACTGGGACTCCTTTGTCCTGCGCACCACCGCGTGGCGCGCGGTACCCATCCGATACCTCGATGCCCGCGCGCGCTAAACATCCGCCTCGCTCACCAGGGGCGATGAACGCGCACGACGGCAAGCCGTGTGGGGTGGCCAGAGGCGATTCGGCGGTGACGCTCGAGAGTCGGCCCGCCGGGCTTCAGAGGGGAAGACGCCTCCACAGGCGCTCGGGCAGGAGCCCGAACGCGAAGAACACCGCGCGCATGACCGGCGGCGACCACACCACCTCGGCCCCGTTCTGCAGGCCCTTCACGATGTCGCGGGCGACCTGCTCAGCGGTCGCGGACAGCGGCCGGTCGGGGCGTCCTTCGGTCATCTTCGTGCGCACGAAGCCGGGGCGCACCACCATCACGCCCGCCCCCGTGCCGGCCAGGGTCTGGTGCACCCCGCGGGCATAGGCGTCGATCCCCGCCTTGGCCGAGCCGTAGACGAAGTTGGCGCGCCGGACCCGCACGCCAGCGACCGACGAGAGCACGACGGCTCGCCCCGACCCCTGGGCGCGCAGGTGGTGCCCCACCCGGGCGAGCGCCGCCGCCGGCCAGGTGAGGTTTACCGTCATGCACCGTGCGACCCGGGCCGGGTCGGCTTCGTCCTCGGCCTGGTCGGCCAGCAGTCCGACCGCGATGACGACGAGGTCGGCCCGGCCGACCATCTCGAAACCCCGGTCGACCACCGCTTCGGCCTGCGCCACGTCCTCGGCGTCGAAGATCAGGGTCGTCACGGAGGCCGTGCCGCCGGCCTCCGCTTCTTTCTTCGCCTCGGCGAGACGCGCTTCGTCGCGGCCGGCGAGCACCACGCGGTCGCATCCCGCACCGGCCAGCTCCCGGAGGAGGGCCCGGGCGATGTCGGAGGTGCCGCCGAACACGATGACCGAGCCCGGCCGGCCGAAGGCGTCGTTCACCGGGCCAGGTCGCTTCGGATGCCGAGCCGCCGGGACAGATCGGACTGCAGGATCCCGCCGGGGTCGACCCGCCGGCACACCGCCTCGAAGTCGGC
Organism: Acidimicrobiales bacterium; assembly: GCA_036844945.1. GTDB lineage: Bacteria > Actinomycetota > Acidimicrobiia > Acidimicrobiales > RAAP-2 > Palsa-461. The sequence continues at coordinate 13,385 of DAIUEV010000041.1, read as the reverse complement.
GAGCCTCGGATACATCGTGGCGAACGTCGAACGGTCGAGCCGCGAGTCCTTGGCCAGATAGACGCGGCCCCCGGCCTCGGCCACGAGCTCGTCGAGGTGCCGGAGGGCGGCGGGGAGCGCCGGCGGCCCGACCGGGACGTCGAGGGCCAGCGTCCAGCCTTCGATCGGGAAACTGAGGGGACCGGGATCCCCCGGCCCGAACCGCTTGAGGACGGCCATGGTGCAGGGGGTCGACGCCACCTGCAGCGCCTCGAGCGCCCGGGCGACCAGTTCCCCGTGCTCGTTGCCGACCGCGAACTGGTACTGGACGAACCCGCGCCGGCCGAACAGACGGTTCCAGTTGGCCACCGCGTCGAGCGGGTGGAAGAACCCGCCCAGCCGGCGCAACCTGCCCGAACGGCTCGGGCTCTTGCGGAACCAGAACTCGTTGAAGGCGGCGACCGTCAGCGGGTTGACCAAGCCCCCGGGGAGGTGCGGCGGGAGGCCGAGTCGCGACTCGCCCGGCGGGGCCAGGGGGTCGCCGGTCCGGCGCCCACCGAGGTCGGCCGAGGTCGCGTGGTCACCGGCATCGAGGAGGCCCCGACCGAACCGCCTTCCGCGCGCCGAGCAGTCGAGCCAGGCGACCGTGTAGCGATGGTCCTTGTCGACCCGCTCGAGCGCGCCCATGAGCCCGTCGAGGTTGTCGTGTTGCTCGGTGTCGACGACCATCCACGATGTCTCGACCGGGCGCATGGTCACCCGTGCCCCGGTGATCACGCCGGTGAGCCCCATCCCGCCGACCGTGGCCCAGTAGAGGTCGGCGTCGGCTTCGGGGCCGACCTCGTACCCCCCCGACGGGGTCGCCAGCGTCACCGACCGAACGTGGGAGCCGAAGCTCCCGTCCGCGTGATGGTTCTTCCCGTGGATGTCCGCGGCGATCGCTCCGCCGACCGTGATCTGGCGCGTGCCCGGCGTCACCGGCACGAACCAGCCCGATGCGAGCCCGGTCCGCATCAGCTCGGCGAGGCTCACGCCCGCTCCGACCTCGACCACGCCCGTCTCAGGGTCGATAGGACCGATCCGATCGAGGCGCCGCGTGTCGAGGACCACCCCGCCTGCGCACTGCGCCGCGTCGCCGTAGCTGCGCCCGAGGCCCCGGGCGATGACACCGGGCGGGGTCGGGCCGTCGGGTCGGATAAGCGCGTCGTCGATCTCGTCGGCATCCACCGGCTCAACCACCCGGGCCGCCGAGGGTGAGGTGCCCCCCCAGCCGGTCAGCGTCCTCACCCCCGTCCCCGCCTCAGGCATAGATGCCGATGAGAAAGAAGAGGAGCCAGACCGCGCCGAAGACGTGCAGCCAGTGATCCCGCAGGGCCAGCTCCTCAGGGGCCGACCCGCCGCCCGCGTCGAGCACCCGCAGGACATGGAGGATGGCGATCGCGAAGGGCACGACGGTGAGCTGGATCCAGACGACGTTGTGGCTCGGGTGCGAGAGCAGCCCGGTCCCCGAACGGTCGAACGCCCACAAGCAGTACGTGGTGACCGCGGCCGTGGCCGTCAGGGTGAGGGTCGACTGCAGGAAGCTCGGCGTGTACTCGCGCAGCACGGGGCGGTGCGACTCGCGGTCGTCGCCGAGTCTCTTGTGCTCGGCGAACCGCTTTCCCGTGACGATGAACGCCGCGGAGAACGAGGTGACCGCGAGGAACCAGTCGGAGAGGGGAACGTGAGCGGCCACGCCCCCGGCGATGGCGCGCAGCACGAAGCCGGACGCCACCGAGGCGAGCTCCACCACCGCGACGTACTTGATCCAGAGGCTGTAGGCCGCACTGATGCACCCGTAGACGACCATCACGACCAGGAGCCGCCAGCCGGCGACGAACCAGGAGCCCACCAGGCCGGCGGCGACGAGGAGGCCGCCCAGCGCGAGGGCGTGGGCGATCGAGATGTGACCCGCCGCGACCGGACGATGCCTCTTCTCGGGGTGGAGCCGGTCGGCCTCGGCGTCGAGCACGTCGTTCACGAGGTACATCCCCGACGCCACGGCCGAGAAGATCGCAAAGGCAGCGAACGCCCGGCCGACGGTGGCCCCATGGCTGAGGGTCCCAGCGGCCGCCGGGGCGACGAAGACGAGGAGGTTCTTGACCCATTGGCGCGGCCGCAGCGACCGGAGAGCTGCGCCCGGCGACCATGCCGGGCCAGCCGAGATCCCCTGGTCCCCTTGGGTGCCGCCCACCCCCGGCGGGACGGCGCCGTCCTGCCCGTCGGAGGGCTGGGTCGCGAGTCGGCGGGCCACCGGTGGAAAGGTTAGAGGGTGCCCGGAACGGGCAGGTCCAAGGACGGTGACGGCCCGGTGACGACCGCGGCCCGACCCGACCCGCGTCCGGATTCAGGTGCGAGCGCTCCTATCCTGAGGCTCCCATGACCGACCCGTCGGCGCCCGGCACCGAGGTGACCGAAGGCTCGACCGTCCGCGCCGACCAGACCCGTGCTCGCCGGAAGCGCAACCGCCGTCGGGTCTTGCTGGTTGGATTGGTCCTCTTCCTCGGGCTCATGATCCCGTTCGGCATCTCGTTTGGGTCTGCGCTCAACGATCCGGCCAACGGTTCCTCGGTCGGAGCTCGGGCCGCCGAATGGTTCCGCGAGCACGGCGCCGCCAGCGTGGTCAACTGGATCGAGAACGTCTGGTACTCGCACCACCAGCCGCCGGTGGGGGGCAAGCCGTCGAAGGGTGCGATCCGGGTGCCCATTCGTCAGGTCACAATCCCGACGAGCCCGCTCACACCGCCGCACCTGCCACCGCCGACCCCGATCACCCCGCTCGCCTCCCCGGCGCTGCCCGGCGAGGGGGAGTGGTCGCCGGTCGGACGCCCGGTCGAGGGGGTGCCGGCCGTCTACACGACGGAGTTGCGGCCGGACCCGATCCATACGAGTCAGGTCGTCGGAGTGGCCTGGATGGACACGCAGCTCCTCCATGCCACCTTGTACTCCGGGAGCATCATCCCCGGCGGCGGGCCGTATGCGCACACCGCACCGGTGCCCACCGATGCCGCCATGTCGCTCGTCGCCGCGTTCAACTCAGGTTTCCTCATGTCGAACGCGAACGGGGGCTACTACACCGACGGCCACACCGAGCTCCCGCTGCGCACCGGAGCTGCGTCCCTCGTGGTGTACTCGGACGGGATCGCCACGGTCGGCCAGTGGGGTCGCGACGTGTCGATGACCCCCTACGTCGTGTCCGTCCGCCAGAACCTCGACCTGCTGGTCGACAACGGCCGGCCGGTGCCCGGGCTCAACTCGAACGACACGGCGCAGTGGGGGTTCACGCTCGGCAACCAGATCTACGTGTGGCGCTCCGGTGTCGGCATCACCGCGGATGGGGCGCTCGTCTACGTCGGCGGGCCTTCCCTCAACATCACCAGCTTGGCCGACGTGCTCGCGGCGGCCGGCTGCGTCAGAGCGATGGAGCTCGACATCAACACCGACTGGGTGAACATGGCCACGTTTGCACCGACGCCGGGCCAACCGGCCACCCCGGCCAATGGGACCAATCTGCTGTCGAGCATGAGCGGCGGGACCAGCCGCTACTTCGAGCCGTACTGGGAGCGGGACTTCGTGACGATGTCGTCGGCCTACGGTGCCGATCAGTCCCTGCCGGTCTCGACCACGACTGTTCCGGCCTCGAAGAGATCGCCCCCGGTCAAGACGTAGACCGACCGCCGGGGCCCGGCCTCCGGCAGCGAGGGGAGCTGCCGAAGACCCGGCCGGGGCGGTCGGTCCCGGAGGTCGCCCGAGGGCGAACAGGTTCAGCTGGACGGCGTCGAGGTCGAGCCGGAGCCCGAGGTCGATGACTTCGGCGCGTTGACCCAGCGGGCCACGCCCTCGTAGGAGAGGACGCCGACCTTGTCACCGTTAGCGAGCTGCTGCTCCGTTGTGTTGTGGAACCGGGTGGACGAGTTGATGGTCGCGGTCATGGAAGTCCCGTTCGGGGACTGAACCGTGATCGAACTCGACGAGATGGACGTCACCGTCCCCCGAGCGAGCTCGAGGGTTTCGTAGCCGTCCTTGGTCTTGATGGTGACGGTGGCGTTCACCGCCCGCCGGAGCAGCATGTGGGCGTGGCCCTTGGCGGTGGTGCTCCCGGGGGCGGGGCTCGACGCCGTCGAGCTGGCCGCCCCGGCGTTCCCGCCGCTCACGAGGGCGAATCCCGCCCCGCCGAGGCCGAGCGATCCGAGGACCGCGCCGGCCCCGATGGCCGTTCTCTTCGTCCTGCTCAGTGTCCTGCGCATGTTGTGTTTCTCCTGACTTGGGCCGAGCGTCGATCGGGGGTGTCGGCTTGGGCTACTCGGCCCGCCGGTCTGACCGGCTTGGCTCTAGTGAGCCACCCAGGGGTCAGGGGCCCGTTCGGGAGATGTGAGGGATTTGTAAAGGGCACAGCCGACGTCGTGAGTCCGGACCTGGCTGTCCCGGCGAGGCCGGGAAGGAGAACCGAAGTCAGCTCTGCGCGGGGACCAGAGCGACGGTCGGCAGCCGGACGATCATCCGGGTGCCGCCGCCCGGGCCGATCGGCGACTCGGCACGGACCGTCGCTCCCATGGCTGCCGAGAGCTCCGAAGCAATGGCGAGACCCAGGCCCGACCCTCGGGGCCGGCCGGGGCGGGCATGCCGATCGGCGCTGTAGTGCCGCTCGAAGATCCGGCCGATCTCGTCGGGCGCGATGCCCGGGCCGTCGTCCTGTACGACGAGGCGTGCCTCCGATCCGTTCGCGACCGTGCCGAGGATGATGCTGGTTCGCGCGTACTTCGCCGCGTTCTCGACCAGATTGGCGAGGACCTGGTCAAGGCGGTCCGGGTCGACCCGGGCAAAGACCGCGTGCTCGGGTGGGTGGACCTGAAGCTCGAGACCGGCCCCGGCTGCGACGGGACGCAGTTCCTCGGCCACCTCCTCGACCACCTCGCCGACGTCCACGGTCCGGAAATTGAACGAGAACGTCCGGGCGTCGAGTTTGGCCAGGTCGAGAAGGTCGCCGACGAGGCGCTCCAGTCGCCGCGACTCGTTGCCGATCACGGCGGCCGCATGCGACGGATCGACGGCGGTGCCGTCGAGAATCGCTTCGGAGTACCCGCGGATCGAGGTCAGCGGCGTGCGTAGCTCGTGGGACACCGAGAGCAGGAATTGCCGTTCGGCCGCACGTAGGCGCCCGAGGCTGCCCGCCATGGCGTCGATCGCGTTGGCGAGCGCGGTGAGCTCCGGGAAGTCGCCGGGCTGCGCGCCCACCCGGGCATCGAGGTCACCCGCGGCGATGCGCTCGGTCGTGGCCACCGCTCGGCGCAAGGGACCGGTGAGACGCCGCGTCAGGGCGAGCGTCACCACGACCGCGAACGCGACCACGGCGCCGGCGAGGATCAGGAAATACCCCGAGACGGACGGCTTCCCGATGTCTCGTCGGAGGACGAGGACGTAGCGGCGGCTGATGCTCGCCGAGGTCCCGTTGGCCCGTGTGACCTCGACGTGGAGCCCGACTACCTCGGCGGCCCATGCAACCGAGCCCGTCGATCCGGCGACCGCGGTCGACGAGCCGACCGCGGTCGAATCGGCCAGCGAATTGAGAATGCTGCTTGGGACGACAGGGCTGTGGAGATCCGACGGGACGGCCGCAGGGAGGAAGTTCGCCCCGTCGAGTTTGGAGGTGAGGTGGAGGAGTTGCTCGAGTTTCTGGAGTTCGGCCGTCACGATCGCCTTCTGAATCGCCCGGGACTTGATCTTCGGTACGCCGATCGAGATCTCCCCGGATCCGATCGCGGCAAACGACTTGGCGCTCGCGAGCACCTGGGTGATCGCGTCGTTGCGGGTCGACTGGGCGGCCAGGAGCCAGGTGCCCGCCCCTGCGGCGACCATGATCAGCACCACCGTCCCCACGATGACGAGGAGGAGCCGAGTCCTCATCGGGCGGCCATTGCTCGTTCCGGATCCTCAGCCCAGCCGGTAGCCGACGCCCCACACGGTGGAGAGCGGAAGCGAGCTACCGAGCTTCTTACGCAGCTGTCGGACATGGACGTCCACGGTCCGGTCGTCGCCGACCCAGTCGGCGCCCCAGACGCCATCGAGGAGTTGACGACGGCTGAGGACGAGGCCCTCGTTCTCAGCAAGATAGGCGAGGAGGTCGAACTCCCGTGCCGTGAGTGCCACGACCTGTCCGCCGAGCCGGACCTCGTGCCGGTCGGTGTCGACCTCGACGTCGCCGACCCGGAGCGGACCGGCGGGACCGGCCCGGGTCGACTGGTCCGAGCGCCTGAGGATGGCCTTGATCCGGGCCACCAGCTCCCGGGGGGAGAACGGCTTGGTGACGTAGTCGTCGGCACCGAGCTCGAGGCCGAGCACCCGGTCGATCTCGCTGTCGCGGGCGGTGAGGATGACGATTGGGACGTCGCTCGAGGACCGCAGCGTCCGGCAGACCTCGAGGCCGTCCATCCGGTCGGGGAGGCCGATGTCCACGACGACGAGCCGCGGGCGCTCGCGTGTGATCGCATCCAGGCCCCCTTCGCCCGAGGTCGCCTGGATCACCCGGAACCCGTCCCGCCGCAGGTACATGTCGACGAGGTCGGCGATGTTCGGGTCGTCCTCGATGACGACGATCGTCCCAGGCCCTTCAGACACGACAAGAGCTTGGCATGGCGTCACCGTGGCGAAGTGCCGGGCAAGGTCCAGGCGAGATCGACCGTGCACGCTGGCGAGCCGGTTGACGGCGACCCATTAGCCCCGACATGACGGCATGGACGAGATCCGAACCGGTCCGTCTCCTGCCAGCGCGGATCCGTCCGAGCCGTCGTGACGGGACGATCTGCCGTCCGGGGCCGACCGTTCCTCGGACGGTGTGCGCGGTGTTCGAGTCCACGATGGCTGGGGAGGAGGTTGCGCTTCGCAGCGAATCCGAGGTCGAGGTGTCCATCCTCGGACCCGCGGAGATCCGGGGACTCACCCGTGGGTTCGCCCGGGCATCGGCACTGGAGCTCGTCGTGTACCTCGCGTTGCATCCCGCAGGCGTGTCGAACGACGGATGGGCGACGGCGTTGTGGCCGGACCGGCTGATGGCTCCGGCCACACTGCACTCGACCGCGTCGTCGGCTCGCCGGGCGCTCGGTCGGTCGTCGGCAGGTCGCGATCACCTGCCCCGTTCGCACGGGTCGCTCCGCCTCGCCGCGACCGTGACGACGGACTGGGTCCGGTTCCGCCGCCTGGCGAGTGCCGATGGCGAAGAGCCGTCGGCCCGGGCGCTCGAGCTGGTCCGGGGACGGCCGTTCGAGGGCCTGCGCAACGCCGAGTGGACCGTGCTCGAGGGGATCGAGGCCGAGATCGAGGAGGCGGTCTCCGAGGTGGCCTGCCGGGTGGCCGATGCGAGGCTCCGCGCCGGACATCCTCGAGCAGCCGCCGCCGCCGCCCGTCGTGGCCTGCTCGTGAGCCCCTACGACGAGCGCCTGTACCGGCGGCTTCTCCGTTGCGCGGACACCGACGGCCACCCGGCCGGGGTGGAACGGGTCATGGCGGAGCTCCTCACCCACCTCGTGGGCGGGCCCCCTCGCGGCGACCGGGACGCGTTCGACCTGGCAGCGGTGCATCCCGAGACGGCGTCACTCTACGTTGCGCTCAGTCGTAAGCGCCCGGTCCGAAATGGGGGCGCCAGCCCCAGGCAGTAGGGTTCACTCCCGCAATGCCTCCGAGTTCCACTGGGAAGTGGGTCAGCCGCGCCGCGGCGACCGGTGGCGGGCGAACCTACCGCGGGCAGGTCCCGGCCAACTGGTACGCCGCGCTGGTCGTCCTCGTGATCATCGGGCTCGTCTCGATCGTCTACTCGCGCTATGAGTACCAGCACCACCACACGACCAAGGTGGAGCCGGCCGTCGGGACGACCCTCTACGCCGGGTACTCGATCGACATCTGCGGGAAGGTCATCAGCCCGCTGGCGGCCAGCACGAACTCGTCGGTCGCGGGCATCACGACCCCCGGCAACGGGGTACTCAACGTGTCCCCGAAGAGCGGCAACCAGGCCGGGGCCAACGCGGTGCTCTCGGCGTTCTTCTCCAACTACCCGGGTGCGGCGCTCACGGCCAAGGAGCTCAAGGTGCCGAAGCACGGGACGTTCAAAAACGGTGCCACCTGCGCCGCCGGCACGCCGGACGCCGGCCAGAAGGGGATCGTGCGCGGGGAGACCTGGCCCAACGCCGTCAGCACGAAGGGCACGCTCCTGAACGACCCGGCCACCTTCAAGATCGGAGCTCGCACCCTCGTGACGGTCGGCTTCGTCCCGAGAGACGCGAAGCTGCCCCGCCCATCCCAGAGCATCATCGACGCCATGCTCAGCCTCGAGGGGAGCGTGTCCGGGGGGACGACCACCACGACGACCATCGCAGGGTCGACGACCACGACGACCCCCCCGGCCACATCGACGACCACGACGACGGCGGGCACGACGACCACCACGGGGTGAAAGCCGTCGTCTTGGTGGGCGGGGAGGGGACCCGGCTCCGCCCGCTCACCTACAGCACGCCCAAGCAGATGCTCCCGATCGTCGAGCGGCCGATGATCGAACGGGTCCTCGAGCACCTCGGCTCCTACGGCGTGGACGAGGCGGTGCTGTCGTTGCAGTACCTCCCGGATGCGTTCATGAGCGCCTATCCCGACGACGTCGCCGCCGGGGTGCGGCTGACGTACGCGAGCGAACCCCACCCGCTCGACACGGCCGGCGCGGTGCGGTTCGCCGCCGCACAGGCGGACGTCGAAGAGACGTTCGTCGTCGTGAACGGGGACGTCCTCACAGATCTCGACCTCGACGCGCTGGTGGCATTCCACCGCGCCCATGGCGCCGAGGGCACCATCCGGCTCTACCCGGTCGACGATCCCTCCCGCTTCGGGGTGGTGACGACCGACCCCGACGGTCGGGTCCTCGAGTTCATCGAGAAGCCGCCCGCCGACGCAGCGCCCACCAACCTGATCAACGCCGGGACCTACGTGTTCGAGCCGTCGTTCCTCGAGCGGGTGCCTCTCGGCGAGCGCGTGTCGATCGAGCGGGTGACCTTCCCCGCCATGGCGGCCGACGGCCGGCTCTTCGCGATGGCCGAGCCGTCGTACTGGCTCGACACCGGGACTCCCGACGCCTACCTGCAGGCGAACTTCGACCTGCTTGACGGGACCCGCCCGGGCGCGCCGTGCCCCGGTGCCGAACGCGACGAGCGGGGGGTGTGGAACCAGGGTGCCGCGGCGATCGACGGCGAGGTGACGGGGCCGTCCTACCTCGGCCGGGACGTGGTCGTGGAGCATGACGCGAGCGTTGAGGGCAGCGTGCTCGGGGCCGGCTCGGTGGTCCGGTCCGGCGCACAGGTGCGGGGGTCGGTCGTCATGGCCGGAGCGCTCCTCGAGCATGGCGCGATCGTCGAGGGCAGCATCCTCGGAGCGGGGGCCCGGATTGGAGCAGAGTGCGGGGTGCGACGAGGGTCGGTGATCGGGTTCGGGGTGGAGCTCGAACCGGGTCGCACCGTGGCGGGCGAGAGAGTGCCGGGCTGACGGCCCCCGGACGCGTGGAGCGACGATGAGGGCGATGGTGACGGGTGGAGCCGGGTTCATCGGTTCCGCGCTGGTGGACCGCCTCCTGGCCGAGGGCCACGAGGTCGACGTCGTCGACGACCTGTCCACTGGCTCGCTGACCCACCTGGCCGAGGCCCGCGCCACCGGCGGAAAGGCGCTGCGCATCCACCAGCTGGACATTCGGCTGCCCGAGATGGTCGACCTGACCGTGCGACGGCGACCCGAGGTCCTCTTCCACCTGGCCGCCCAGGCCTCGGTGCCGGTGTCGGTCGCCGAACCGATCTTCGACGCCCATGTGAACGTGCTCGGCACCCTCAATGTGCTCGAGGCCGCCCGCGCCGCGTCGACCGACCGGGTGGTGTTTGCGGCGAGCGGCGGCACCCTGTACGGGAACCCGGACCCCTCAAAGCTGCCGCTCACCGAGACGCTGCCGCATCGGCCGTTGTCGCCCTATGGGGTGTCCAAGAAGGCGGCCATCGACTACCTCGTCGCCTACCGGGAGCTCTATGCAGTCGAGTTCGCCGCCCTCGCGCTCGCCAACGTCTACGGGCCGCGTCAGGACCCCCACGGCGAATCCGGGGTCGTCGCGATCTTCGCGGAGCGGCTGGTGCGCGGCCAGCCCGTCACGATCGACGGTGACGGCGAGCAGACCCGTGACTTCGTGTACGTGGACGACGTGGTGGACGCGTTCGTGCGGGCGTCGGCTCGCGGCGGCGGTCTCGTGTGCAACGTGGGCACGGGGATCGGGACCACCGTCAACGACATCTACCGGTTGCTGGCCGAGGCGGCCGGGGTCGCCACGCCCGCCGAGCACGGCCCGCCACGACCGGGCGACGTCCGCCACAGCTGTCTCGACCCCGCCCGGGCGGCGATGCAGCTCGGGTGGCAGGCCTGGACTCCGCTCTCGGCCGGCCTCGCGTCGGTGATCGAGTTCTTTTCGAACCGTTAGCGGAAGAGATCCTCGGCCGGCGGCCGGATGATCTCGGCCGCCACCGAGGACGGCCGCAGCCACGAGGACGGGACTCCGCGGACGACGGCGGCCGGGACGTTGCGGTCCTTGCCCATCACGAGATCCGCGGCCGACGCGATCTCGTCGGCCGCGCACACCTCGGTTGCCTGGAGCTCGCGGCCGTTGGCGTCGAGAGTCCCCCGCAGGTCGACGACGGCCGCGACGCCCGCACACCCGATCGCGATGTCGGTCACCCCCCGCCGCCACGCCCGTCCGAACGTGTCCGAGACGATCACCCCGATCTCGATCCCGTAGCGGTGTCCGACCGCCGCCCGGATCGCCCGCGCCGAGCGGTCGGCGTCGACGGGAAGAAGGGCGGCCCACCCCTCCTCGACGTTGGAGAGGTCCACCCCCGAGTTGGCGCACACGAACCCCTGGCGGGTCTCGGTGATGACGAGGTCGCCCCGACGCCGGATCACCCGCACCGCCTCCGCCTCGACGAGTGCCGCCTTCGCGGCCGGGTCGTCAGGATCGACCGGCACCAGCCGCCCCTCGGCCTTGGAGACGATCTTCTGGGTCACGACGAGCACGTCACCGTGGACGAGCGCGACGCCGCTTGCGTCGATCGCCCGGCAGAGCAGGTCGCCGAGGTCGTCCCCCGGTCGCACCTCGGGCATGCCCGGGAGCGGCAGCACCGCGACGGCTCCCGCCGTCCCGACCGCGTCAGGGGGCATCGAGCACCACCTTCGCCAGCGCTGCCGCACGGGCGCGGTCCGTCATCAGCGTCGGCGCGACGACACAGCGGACCCCGAGCGCCTCGATGGCGGGGACGAGGCCGCCGTCGGCCTCGTCGATCACGAAGGTGGCGGCCCAGGGCGCATAGAGGCGGGCCACCCCGAGCGCGCTGGCCTCGTGTCCGAGCTCGCGCAACAGGCGGTCGGCCGGGCCCCGGATGGCCGCCCCCGCCACGATCGGCGACACCGCCACCACCCGGTCGCGCCGCGCCTCGAGGGCGGTCCGGATCCCGGGGACCGCCAGGATCGGGCCGATCGAGACGACCGGATTCGACGGGCAGCACACGACGAGGTCGGCCGCGCCGACCGCCTCGAGGACCCCGGGGGCGGGCCGGGCCTCATCGGCCCCGTCGAACCGGAGTGCCCGCACGGGCACCTCGTGGTGGAGCCGGACGAAGTAGTCCTGGAAGGCGACCTCGGGCGACTCGCCGAGCGGTGGATCGGCGAGCGTCACCCGGGTGCGGACCGGCTGATCGGACATCGGCAGGAGCGTGGTGCGCACCCCCCGGGCGACGGCCAGCTCCGCGGTGACACGGCTGAGCGACGCGCCCTCGGCGAGCCGCTGGGTCCGATAGAGGTGGGTGGCCAGATCGCGGTCCCCGAGCTGGAACCAGGTCGATCCGCCGAGGGCCCGCAGACTCTCGGCCACGGTCCAGGTTTCCCCGGCGATTCCCCATCCCGTCTCGGTGTTGTCGATGCCGGCGAGCGCATAGGTCACGCTGTCGATGTCCGGGCTGATCATGAGCCCGTGGAGGACAAGGTCATCGCCGGTGTTCACCACCGTGGTGACCTCGGCGGGGTCGACCACCGCGGTCACACCGGCCAACAGCTTCGCGGCGCCGACGCCACCGGCCAGGGCCACGAGCACTCGGTCACCCTACCGGTCACCTCCACGGGCCACGGGCGGCCGGAACCGGTGTGCGAGGCTCTCCCGGTGACCGCGGACCCCCTGGCGGTGGCGGTGGACGCGACGCCGCTCATCGGGCAACGGACCGGGGTCGGGGAGTTCTGTCTCGGGGCGCTCCGGGGGCTCGGCCGCCGCGACGACGTGTCGGTGCGCGCGTTCGCGGTGAGTTGGCGTCGCCGCGGCCTGCTCGGGCCCTCGCTCCCGGACGGGGTGGCGTCCCATCAGCGCGCGATGCCGGCACGACCCTTGCACTGGGCGTGGCGCCGGGCCGACCTCCCGCCGGTCGAGTGGTTCGTGGGACCCAGCGACGTCGTGCACGGGACCAACTTCGTGGTCCCGCCGGCCCGTCGCGCTGCCCGGGTGGTCACGGTGCACGACCTGACCGTGCTGCACTATCCGGAGCTCTGCGACCCGCCGACCCTGCGTTACCCGGACCTGATCCGCCGGGCGCTGCGTCACGGGGCCTTCGTGCACACGCCGTCGGCCTACGTCGCCGCCGAGGTGATCGAGGCCTTCGGGGCCCATCCCGACAGGGTGCGGGCGGTCCACTCGGGGATACCCCACCAAGAGCCCGGCGCCGCCGGGCACTCGGTCACGCTCCCCGCCGGGGTCGACCGCTACATCGTGAGCGTGGCGACCTCCGAGCCGCGCAAGGACCTCCCCGGTCTCGTGGCCGCGTTCGACATGCTGGCCGGGGAACGCCCCGATGTCGCGCTGGTCCTCGCCGGGCCGGCCGGCTGGGGAGAGACGGCGCTCGCCGACGCGGTGGCGCGGTCGCAGCACCGGGGTCGCGTGGTGCGGCCCGGGTGGCTGGATGCCGCCTCGGTCCACGAGCTCGTCGACGGCGCGAGCGTGCTCGCGTATCCCTCCCTCTACGAGGGGTTCGGCTTCCCGCCGCTCGAGGCGATGTCGCGCGGGATACCCGTCGTGGCGACGGCGACCGGGGCGCTGCCCGAGGTGCTCGGCGGCGGGGCGCTGCTCGTGCGCCCGGGCGACCCCGCCGCCCTCGCCGGCGCCCTGGCCGAGGTGCTCGACTCGAAGGACCGCTCCGAGGCGCTGGCCGCCGCGGGGAAGGCGAGGGCGGCGTCGTTCAGCTGGGACGCCTGCGCCGCCGGGCTGGCCGCCCTGTACCGCGACGCTGCGACGGAGCAGAGCCGGCCGGGGGTGTCGCGGCGGTGAG
>DAIUEV010000040.1:0-23637 GCA_036844945.1 Acidimicrobiales bacterium | reverse complement strand
TTCAAGTTCGAGGGCACCGAGCACTACCTGAAGAGCGCGGCCGAGATGCGCCACCTGTTCCGCGACGCGCCCGACGCCTGCGACAACACGCTGCTCATCGCCGAACGGGCCGACGTCGAGATCGAGTTCGGCACGTCCAAGCTCCCCGAGTTCCCGGTTCCCGACGAGTTCACCGGGGCGACCTACGAGGAGCGGGCGAATGCCTATCTCCGGCACCTCAGCTTCAAGGGGGCCGAGGAGCGCTACGGCGCCCCGGTCCCGATCCACGTCGTGGAGCGCCTCGACTACGAGCTGGGCGTCATCTCGTCGATGGGCTTCGCCGCCTACTTCCTCGTCGTGTGGGACCTGATCGACCACGCCCGGCGGTCCCACATCCGGGTCGGCCCGGGCCGCGGGTCCTCGGCGGGCTGCTGTGTCGCGTACTGCCTCAAGATCGTCGACATCGACCCGATCCGCTACGACCTCATCTTCGAGCGGTTCCTCAACCCGGGCCGCAAGGAGATGCCCGACATCGACATGGACTTCGACGAGCGCTACCGGGCCGAGATGATCCGGTATGCCTCGGAGCGCTACGGCTGGGACCACGTCGCCCAGATCGTGACCTTCTCGACCATCAAGGCCCGGGCCGCGGTCCGCGACGCCGCCCGCGTCCTCGGGCTCCCCTACGGGGTCGGGGACAAGATCGCGAAGGCGATGCCCCCGCTCGTCATGGGCCGCGACACCCCGTTGTACGCCTGCCTCGAGCCGGTCCCGGGGATGGAGGACGGCTACAAGGTCGCCACCGAGCTGCGCCAGATGTATGAGGAGGACCCGGACGCCAAGCGGGTCATCGACGTGGCCCGGGGACTCGAGGGCCTCCGCCGCCAGGACGGCATCCACGCGGCGGCGGTCGTCGTCACCCACGACACCCTCACCGAGCACCTGCCGATCCAGCGCAAGCCGGAGCCGGGGATGGACCCGGCCGCGGCACCGATCGTGACCCAGTACGAGATGCACGGGGTCTCGGACCTCGGGCTCTTGAAGATGGACTTCCTCGGGCTGCGGAACCTGTCGGTGATCGAGCGCACGTTGGACGTGATCGAGTCGACGACCGGCCGGCGCATCGGGATCGACATCGGCGAGATCGACCTCGAGGACGAGCCCACCTTCTCGATGCTCCAGAAGGGCACCTCGATCGGGGTCTTCCAGCTGGAGGGCGGGCCGATGCGCTCGCTGTTGCGGTCGCTCGCGCCGACCAGCTTCGACGACGTCGCGGCCCTGGTCGCGCTCTACCGGCCCGGCCCGATGGCGGCCAACATGCACAACGACTACGCGGACCGCAAGAACGGCCGGAAGCCCATCGAGACCCTGCACCCCGAGATGGAGGAGCTCCTCCACGACACCTTCGGGCTCATGATCTACCAGGAGTCGATGATGCGGGTGGCCCAGCGCTTCGCCGGCTACTCGCTCGAGGAGGCGGACAACCTCCGCAAGGCCTGCGGGAAGAAGAACCGCGCGCTGATGGCGCTCGAGCGCGAGAAGTTCGTCGCCGGGTGCGTGAAGACCGGCTACGGCGAGAACCTCGGCCACCGGCTGTTCGACATCATCGAGCCGTTCGCCGACTACGCCTTCCCCAAGGCCCACGCCTACGGCTACGGCCTCGTCGCCTACCAGACCGCGTGGCTGAAGGCGCACTACCCGGTCGAGTACCTGAGCGCGCTGCTCACCTCGGTGAAAGACGACAAGGACCGCACCGCGGTCTACCTGGCCGAGTGCCGGTCGCTCGGGATCGAGGTCGCGGTGCCCGACGTCAACCGCTCGGCCGCCGAGTTCACCCCGCGCACCGGCGACGAGGACCCGGGCATCGTCTTCGGCCTGGCGGCGGTGCGCAACGTCGGGGAGAGCCTGGTCGAGCGGATCGTCACCGAGCGCGAGGCGAACGGCCCCTTCACCGACGTCTACGACTTCTGCCGGCGGGTCGACCCGATCGTGCTCAACAAGCGGACCATGGAGTCACTGACCAAGGCCGGCGCCTTCGACTCGCTCGGGCACCCCCGCCAGGGCCTGTGGCTCGTGCTGGAGGAGATCGTCGACCGGACGATCGAGCGCCGCCGCGAGCTCGACGCCGGGATCGCCACGCTGTTCTCGTCGCTCGCGGCCGAAGAGGAGTCCATCGACGGCGGCGACTGGGAGGGCACCCGGGTGCCCATCCCCGAGCAGGACTTCGACAAGACCCAGCGGCTGGTCTTCGAGAAGGAGATGCTCGGCCTGTACGTGAGCGACCACCCCCTGCGGGGCCTCGAGGGCTCCCTCGGCCGGCACACCGACTGCTCGCTCGCCGAGATGCGCGACGCCGGCATGGCCGAGGCCAACGGCGGCCCGATGGCCGAGGGGGTCGTCCGCTCGGTGGGCGGCGTGGTCACCGATCTCAAGAGGCAGTGGACGAAGAAGGGCGAGCTCATGGCCCGCTTCGTGCTCGAGGACCTCGAGGCCTCGATGGAGGTCTTCGTGTTCCCCCGGGTCATGGCCGAGTACGGCACGATGCTCGAGAACGACGCCATCGTGGTGGTCCGGGGGCGCCTCGACCTGCGGGACGAGACCCCGAAGCTCGTCTGCATGGAGCTGCGCAGGCCCGAGCTCTCCCACGGCTCGGCCCAGGAGCTGCGGATCCGCCTGCCGCTCGGCCAGCTGACCGAGGACAACGTCGACCGGCTGAAGGGGGTGCTGCTCGAGCACCCCGGGCAGTGCCCGGTCCTCCTGCACGTGGGGGAGAAGGTGCTGCGGCTCCCCCCCGAGTTCAACGTGAACAGCCGCAACGGCCTCGTGGGCGAGCTGAAGACGCTGCTCGGCCCGAACGCCATCCTGGCCGCCTGACCTGGGTCGGGACGGCCCGGGGGGGGCGTTCGGTTGGGACCGGGTCACAGCATCCCGTAGAATTGGCCCATGGCGATGGCAGCGAGCACCAAGGACTGCACCTCCCTCAGCGACACCGAGCTGGTCGAGATGGCGGACCTCTCCGCCGAGCGGGAGGTCTGTTTCGACATCGGGTTCGTCTCCAAGCAACGGGAGGAGTGGGTGCTCGTCACCCAGGCCCGCGAGGGCACCAAGCTCCGGGGCTACTCGTTCTGCACCCTCGAGCGCATCGGGGGCACGCCGTCGCTCTTGGTCGGGCTGGCCACCACCGACCGGACCACCAAGGCGGAGTCGGCCCTGAAGGCGATGATGGCCGACCAGTACCGGCGCGCCCTCTTGGCCTTCCCCGACGAGGACGTCCTCCTCGGGACCCAGCTGCTCTCGGTGGACGGCTTTCGGGCGTTCGCCAAGCTGACCGACGTCGTGCCCCGCCCCGACCACCGCCCGAGCGGCGAGGAGCGGGCCTGGGCGCGGCGCCTCGCCAAGCGCTTCGGGGCCGAGAACCGGCTCGACGACCGGACCTTTGTGACCAAGGGCACCGGCCCGCCCGTTGGCGGCCTCGACTTCGAGTCGGCGAAGTCGGCGCCCGAGGCGGCGCTCGCGGCCCTGTTCAAGTCGGTCAACGTGGGCCGGGGCGACCGACTGGTGGCCTTCGGCTGGGCGATGGCCGAGGACCTGGCGGCCGGGCGGCTCGGCCGCTGAGCCGGCCCGGGGCGGTCAGCCCCGGGGCAACACCGCCGTGCACACCTTGTAGCAGTGGCCGTCGCGCGGCTGGGTGAGGGTGACGAGCAGGTAGCAGGGGCGGAACCCGAGGGCGGTGGCGAGGGCCTTGCCCGAGAGCCGGTCGCGGCGGGCCGCGTCGAGGGCCCGGGTGGCGTCGGCCGACTCGACGGGGAGCCAGACGTCGTCGCGGTCCCAGCCGAAGCGCACCCATGTCGAGCCCTCGCGGGCCCGGCGGATGAACTGGGGCCCGCGGGACGGGACGATCAGCGCGGCCGACGGGCGCTGGCCGCGGAACTCCCAGTAGGGGGCGGAGGCGCCGGGGAACCCGAGCAGCGGCCCGTCGGGCGACGCGGTGAGCGCCTGGAGCAATCTGCGGGCCTTGCGCGGCCGCATGGTCCCCACGTGGCGGGGCAGGGCAGCCGCGGTGGCCGCCTCGGGCGCGGCCAGGTCGTCGGTCTCGGGGTCCTCGGCCAGGGTCGCCTCGACGAGGTCGAAGGCCGCGAGGTCCGGGTCGTGGCCGACCGGCCACGGCACCCGCACCCGGATGAGGGCGCCCGACGCGAGGTCGATGGCGGTGGTGTCGTCCTCGCTGCACGCGAGCACGAGCAGGGAGAGTTGGGAGCCGCCGTTCAGATCGGCGCGGCTGGGCAGAGGTGCGCGAAGGACAGGAGCCGCCCGACCGCCTCCGCCCCCCCGGTGCGGTGGGCCCAACTCCTCGGTGATCGATGGTCGCCCGAACCGCGCCCGCACCGACGTGTCAGCCCCCTGGCTCTCTCAGCTGTCGTTCGAGCGTAGCCGGGTCGGTCGCCGGGAGCAGGCACGCGTAATGGCGGCAGACGTAGGCGGCCCCCGGGGCCCGGTCGGCCCACAGCGGCGAGCCAATCGGCTCGCCCCAGGCCAGCACCGCGTCGGGCAACCAGCGCGCCCGGACCACCGCCAGCAGGTCGGGCCGGTCTCCGGCCACCACGATTTCGCGGGGACCGTCGAGCAGCGAGCACGCCGCCACCATGTCGGCGAACGCGACCGGGTTGGCCGAGAGCACCGGGGCGACCGTCGCCACGATGCGCCGGGCCACCTCGGTGAGGATCTCGTCGCCGGTGAGCGCCCCGAGCCGGGCCAGCGCCCCCACCGCCACCGCGTTGGCCGAGGGGACGGCGCCGTCCAGCAGGTCGCGGGGCCGCACGATCAGCGCGGGCGCGTCGTCGCCGGTGGTGAAGAGCGCGCCCCCGTCGGGGTCGCCGAAGCGCGTGAGCAGGTTGCGGGCCACCTCGGTGGCTCGGTGAGTCCACACGGCCCGGCCGGTCAGCTCGCCGAGCCGGGTGGCGGCGTCGAGCAGCCAGGCGTAGTCGGCGGCCAGGGCGAGGTGGCGGGCGTCGTCCCCCTGCAGGCTGCGCAGCCAGCGGCCGTCGGGGCGCCGGAGCGGGCCGAACAGCACCCCGGCGATCGCCTCGGCCGCCCGTGCCCAGCGGTCCTCGCCGGTGGCCGCGGCCGCCTCGGCGAGGGTCGAGACCGCCATCGCGTTCCACTCCGTGAGGACCTTGACGTCGACGCCCGGTTGGACCCGGGCGTGCCGCGCCGCCAGCAGGGCCTGACGCGCGGCGTCGATCGCGGGCGGGCGGGCGAGCGCGGCGCCGAGCGGCCGGCGGAGCACGTTGGTCGACTCCCAGTTGCCGGACGCGCTCACGCCGTAGAAGTCGGCCGCCTCATCGGCCGAGTCCCCGAGGCCCGCGGCCCCGAGCGCGGCGTCGAGCTCGGCCCGGGTGAAGGTGGCGTGCGCGCCTTCTTTCCCGCCCGCGTCGGCGTCGATGGAGGAGGCGAGGCCACCGGAGGGTGTGGCCAGGTCGCCCAGCATGGCGTCCAGGGTCTCCGTCATGACCTGGCGGTAGTCGTCCCGGCCGGTCACCCGCCAGGCGTGCAGGTAGGCGCGGGCGAGCAGCGCCTGGTCGGTGAGCATCTTCTCGAAGTGGGGGACCAGCCACTCCCGGTCGGTCGAGTAGCGGGCGAAGCCCCCGGCCAGGTGGTCGTAGATGCCACCGGCCGCCATCGCGTCGAGGGTGCGGGTGGCCATGGTCAGCGACTCGTGATCGCCGGTGACGACGTGGTGGCGGAGGCACAGCTCGATCAGCGTGGGGCGGGGGAACTTGGGCGCCGAGCCCCAGCCGCCCCACTCCCCGTCGAAGGTGCGTTTCAGGTGGGCGACCACGGCGTCGAGGAGCTCGGCGAAGGGCGGCCACGAGGTGCTCGAGGGTGGAGCGAGGGAGTCGGCGAGCGTCACCTGCTGGTCGACGGCGCGGAGTAGCTCCTCGGCCTGGCGCTCGACCACGTCGCGCTGGGTCGTCCAGGCGTGCGCGAGCGCGCTGATCACCCGCCGGAACCCGGGGTACCCGCCTCGGTCGACCCGCGGGTAGTAAGTGCCGCCGTAGAAGGGACGCCCGTCGGGCGTGCAGAAGACCGACATCGGCCAGCCCCCCGAACCGTTCTGGGCCAGCACCGCCGCCATGTAGATGGCGTCGAGCTCGGGCCGTTCCTCTCGGTCCACCTTGATCGAGATGAAGAACTCCGAGAGGATCGAGGCGATCTCCTCGTCCTCGAACGACTCGTGCGCCATGACGTGGCACCAGTGGCAGGCCGCGTAGCCGATCGAGACGAACAGCGGCTTGTCCTCCGCCTTGGCCCGCTCGAGGGCCTCGTCGCCCCACGGGTACCAGTCGACGGGGTTCTCGGCGTGCTGGCGCAGGTAGGGGCTGGTTTCGTTGGCGAGGCGGTTCATGACCACCTTCCCCCGGCGGCGCCGGATGAGACGCTGGTCCGAACGGGACCACCCATGGCTACTATTGGACCAGTGGTCCGAGTCGAGTTCGAGCGTGTCGAAGCCCTGGAGCTTCTTGGGATGACGCTGGCCCACCTTAACGACGCACAAGGCGCCGGAGAGGTGTCCCCGCGCCTCCCGCTGCTGATGGCCGTTCGGGACAAGCTCGCCCGGGCACTCCGGGAGGAGCCATGAACTACACCAATGCCGACGTGACCTCGGCGACCGCAGCGATGGAGAAATACCGTGGCGACGCCGAAGGGGAGATCGGCGCCGCGCTGGTGGTGGTCGGCCTGAGCGCGGAGCGGGTGGCCAGGGAGGAAGAACTTCGTGACGCGATGATCCAGGTGGCCCATCGCGCCGGCGCCTCGATCCGACAGCTCGCCGAGGTGTCGGGCCTGGGGCGCAAGGCGGTGACGGCCATCGTGTCGCGGAGTCGCCCCGGGTAACGACGCGGCGGCCACGCTCAGGTGAGGGCGGTGCGCCGCACCTTGCCCGAGGCCGTGCGCGGAAGCGCATCGACGAGCTCCAGCTCCTTCGGGGCCGCCCATGGTCCGAGTTGCTCCGCGGCCAGCCGCGCGAGCTCGTCGAGGGTCGGGGGCTCGGCGGCGTCGGCGGCCACCACCCAGGCGACGATCCGCTCGCCCCACTCGGGGTCGGGGCGCTTCCAGACGGCGACCTCGGCGACCCTCGGGTTCGTCACGAGCACCGCCTCGACCGAGGTCGGCCAGACCTTCTCCGCCCCGGTCACGACGACCTCGGCCAGGCGGCCGTCCACCACCAGCCGGCCCTCCGCATCGAGCCGCCCGGCATCGCCGGTCGCGAGCCACCCGCCGCGTCCGTCCGGCCCCGGGACGGTCGGGTCGGTGCCGTCGCGGTACGCCCGGAGCTGCATCGGGCAGCGCAGGAGGATCTCGCCGGGTGCGCCGCCGTCGGCGCCGCCGGTGCCGAACGCGAGCTCGACGCCCTCGAGCGGGACCCCGTCGTAGACCACGCCCGAACCGGTCTCGGTGAGGCCGTAGGTCGTGGTGACGTTGGCCGGCAGCCCGTGGGGGGGTGCGGCGCCGCCGAGGACGATGCGCTCGAAGACGGATGGGTCGATCCGCAGAAGCGCGGTGGGGACCAGGGAGACGTGGGTGGCCTTGCCGCGCCGACCGATCGACTCGACCACCGACGCGTCGAACGCGGGCAGGACCGTGAGGGGCGTGGCCGTGAGGAGTGATCGGGTCACCACCGACAGCCCGCCGATGTGCGCGAGGGGGAGACAGCACAGCCACCGGTGGCGGGCCGGGTCGACGCCGGCCGCCGCGGTCGTGGCGGCCGCCGACGCGACCACCGCCTGGTGGGTGAGCACGGCCGCCCGCCGCCGTCCGAGCGACCCCGAGGTGGCCATCACGAGCGCGTCGCCGGGCTCGACCTCCTCGCCACCGGCGACCGGGTGCTCGCCCGAGGCGTCCAGCACGCTCCCCGCTCGGAGCAGCGCCATGAGCTCGGCCTTTCCCGGGGGAGGGAGTCGACGGTCGAGCACCGCCGCGGCGTCGCCACGCTCCCAGACCCGGGTCAGCGCCTCGACGAAGGGGGGCCCGCCGTCGAGGTCCAGGGCTACGAGGCGGCGCATCCGGCCCGGTAGCGTAGGACGACGTGGCCCCGCCGCCTCAATCCAACGGGCGGGCGCCGATGCTCCTCACCCTGACCGACGGGCAGAAAGGGCGGAAGGCCGACGTGGTGCGGAGAGCCCCGGACTCCTCACGGTTCCCGCGTCGGCCATGACCGAGGTGTCGGCAGACGCCGGCACGCCCGCCATCGGCCGGGTCCGGCTCTGGGTGGCCGGGGCCCGACCCCGCACCCTCTGGGCCGCTGCCGTGCCGGTCGCGGTCGGGACCGCGGCGGGGCGCCTCGGTCATCTCGGGGGGGTCGTGTGGTGGCGGGCCGCGCTGGCCGCGGTCGTGGCGTTCGGGATCCAGGTCGGCACCAACTACGCGAACGACTACTCCGACGGGGTGCGGGGCTCCGACGATCGACGGGTGGGTCCGCTCCGATTGACCGCGTCCGGGCTCGCCTCGCCGGCCCGGGTCAGGAACGCCGCGCTGGCCGCCTTCGGGGTCGCTGGCGCTGCCGGCCTGGCCCTGTCGGCCTCCGTGGCCTGGTGGCTCGTCGGCGTGGGCGCGGCCTGTGTCGCGGCGGGGTGGCTGTACACCGGCGGCCCCCGGCCGTACGGCTACCTCGGCCTCGGCGAGGTCTTCGTCTTCGTCTTCTTTGGGCTGGTCGCCACCGCCGGTTCCGCCTACGTCCAGCACGGCCGGCTCACCGCGGCGGCGGTGGCGGCCGGGGTGCCGGTCGGCCTGCTCTCGGTCGCGCTCCTCGAAGCGAACAACCTTCGCGACATCGTGGGCGACGCCGCGTCGGGCAAGCGCACGCTGGCCGTCCGGCTCGGCCAGCCCGGCGCCCGCTGGCTGTACCTCGGCGCGCTGTCGGCCGCCCTGGCCGGCGTCGGCCTCGTCGCGTGGTGGCGGCCGTACGCGTTGCTCGCACTGCTGGCCGCGCCGCTCGCCGTGCCGCCGGCCCGGCTCGTCGCCGGCGGGGCCGAGGGCCGCGGGCTCCTGCCGGTGCTCGCCGCCACCGGCCGGATCCAGCTGGTGGTGGGCGCCCTGCTCACCCTCGGGATCGCGCTGTGAGCCGCTCAGCCCCCGGGGCGTCCGGACTCGGCGAGCCACGAGCGCACGATCGCCGCCGTCACCGCCGGCTGCTCCAGATGCACGGCGTGGCCGGCACCGGGGACGACGACGAGCGTCCCGTCCCGCACCCCGGCCACGAGGCGGGCCCCGAGCGCCTGGTAGCGGGGGTCGGTCGCTCCCGTCACCACGAGGACGGGCATCTCGAGGTCGCCGAGGCGGTCCCAGACCGGCACCTGTGCGCCCGCCCCGGCCAACCGGAGGCTCGACGCGAGGCCCGCCGCCGTGTTGCGCCCGCGCTCGGGTGCACCCGCATTCGACGACCGGAGGGTCGCGAACATCGGTGCCGCCAGCCACGACCGCACGAACGTGTCGACGTCACCGGACGTCTCGAGGGACGCGGCCAACTCCTCGTCGCGCCGTCGACGGATGGCGGCCGCCTCGGGATCGTCGATGCCGGCGGTCCCACTCAAGAGGATCATGCGGGCGACCCGACCGGGGTCACCGAGCGCGGCGTGCAACGAGAACCGGGCACCGAGCGAGTAGCCGAGGAGGTCGAAGGGCTCGGGCCCGCCGGCCTGCGCGAGGAGCAGACCGCCCTGCACGAGGTCGGTCTCGACGTCGGTCGAGCCGGCGTGGCCGGGCAGGTCCACGGCCACCACCCGGCGCCCGTTTGCGACCAGCGCGCCGAACCGGCCCCACAGCCGCCCGGTCTGGGTGAACCCGTGCGCGAGGACGAGCGTCGGGCCCTCGCCGGAGGTCTCGGCGTGAAGGGTGGGCACCGCGGGTGAGCGTACCGATCGCCGACACGCAGGCCACCTTCGCGGCGACGCTCGTCGACGAGTGGGTCCGCGCCGGTGTGCGCCACGCAGTGGTGTGTCCCGGCTCCCGCTCCACCCCACTCGCCGTCGCGCTGGCCGGGCGAGACGAGCTGACCGTGCACGTCCGGCTCGACGAGCGGAGCGCGTGCTACTTCGCGCTCGGGACCGCGCTCGCGACCGGGCTTCCCGCCGTCGTGTGCACGACCAGCGGGACCGCGGCGGCCGAGCTCCACCCGGCCGTCGTCGAGGCGAGCCACGCCGGCGTCCCGCTACTCGTCTGCACGGCCGATCGCCCGCCCCGCCTGCACCAGGTCGGCGCCCCCCAGACCATCGAACAGCGCGGCCTCTACGGCAGCGCGGTCCGGCGATCCTTCGACCCCGGCGTCCCCCGCGAAGCCGACCGCGGCTGGTGGCGGGCGCTCGGCGCGGGGAGCGTCGCCGACGCGGTGGCGCTCTCGGGGCCGGTGCACCTCAACCTCGCGTTCGAAGAGCCGCTCCTCGGGGAAATCGGTTCGCTGCCGCCTCCGCTGCCCGGCGACCCGGGTCGGAGCGCCGGGGCCGCGACCGGCCCGGTGCTGGCCCGGGTGGACCGGCCGGGGCGCGGGATCGTGATCGCGGGCGCCGGTGCACCGACCCCGGAGGTCACCCTCCCGTTGGTCGAGCGGCTCGGCTGGCCGCTCCTAGCCGACCCCCGGTCGCGCCTGAGGGTCTCCCACCCGTCGGTGGTCTCGGCGGTCGACGCCATCCTGCGCGACCCGTCGGCGCGACGCGCCCTCGTCCCCGAGACGGTGCTGGTGCTCGGCCAGCCCTGGACCTCGCGCGTGCTGGCCGAGTTTCTCGAGACGGTGGCCCGATCCGGGTGTCGGGTCGTGGCCGCCGGCGCCGCCCCGAGCGACCCGGCCCGCATCGTCGCCGAGACGTATCGGACCGACCCCGGGATCGTGCTGGCCGAGCTCGCCGGCGCGTCCCCGGCGGCCCCGGCCGAATGGGGGGCCGCCTGGGAGCGGGCCGAGGCGGCCGCCCAGGGTGCCATCGCCAAGGTGCTCGAGAACGACCCGCTCAGCGCCGGCGGGCGGGCCACCGAGCCCGGCGTGGCCCGCCACCTGTTCGGCGCGCTCGACTCGGCCACCACGCTGTTCACCTCCTCGTCGATGCCGATGCGCGACGTCGAGTGGTACGGGGCGCCCCGTCCCGATCCGCCCCGGGTGCTGGCCAACCGGGGCGCCAACGGGATCGACGGGGTGACGTCGACGGCGCTCGGGGTCGCGGCGGCTTCGGGGCCGGTGGTGGCGGCGCTCGGGGATCTCGCCTTCCTGCACGACGTCTCGGCGCTGGTCGAGATCGGCGTCGAGACCGGGGCGCCCTGCACCCTCGTCGTGATCGACAACGGCGGCGGGGGCATCTTCAGCTTCCTTCCCCAGGCGGCCGGCCTCGGGCGGACGTCGTTCGAGCAGCTGTTCGGCACGCCACCTTGGACCGCGGTGCTCGAAGTCGCCCGCGGCTTCGGCCTCCCGGCCGTGGAGGTCGCGACGATCGAGGGGCTCGACGAGGCGTTGGCCGCCGCCAGCGGCCGCTCGGTGGTCCGGGTCGAGGTCCCGAGGCGTGAGGACAACGCGGCGCTGCACCAGCGGATCCATCAGGCGGTGGCCGAGGGCGTGGCCCCGGTGCTCGGGTAGGGCGGCTCGTCGGAGGCCGTTGGGACCATGGGAACGGTGGACACCTCGGCGTGGGAGCACGCGGGCCTCTACAAGCCCGAGTCGCCGGGTGCGACCGAGCGCCTGGCCCTGCTCGAGTACCTGACCGAACGCGGGGCGACCATCGAGCAGATGGTCGAGGCGCACAACCTGGGCGGCCTCCCGGGCGTCGCCGGTCAGCTCATCGGGCTGCACCAGCCACCCCCGATCACGATCGAGGAGTTGGCGGCTCGGCGCGGCACGACCCCCGAGATGGTGCAGCGAATTCTCCTCGCCGCCGGGCTCCCGGCCGACGCCCAGGGTCGGGTCCCGGGCACGCTCGACCCGCTGGTCGCGACGTTCCTGCAGGGCGCATCGATCATGGGGGAAGAGGCGATCCTCGCGTTCACCCGGGTGCTCGGCGCCGCCTCGACCAACATCGCCGAGGCGGCGGTCGCGCTGTTCTATTCGGAGCTCGGGCCCGGCTCGGGGCGGGAGGGCACCGACGAGCTGGCCCGGGCCCACATGTCCGAGCGGGCCACCCTCGCCTTCACCGCGGTGCCCGAGGCGCTGTCACGGGTCCTGCTCGCGCAGTTCGACCGGGCCGTGCGCCGCGCCGCGGTGGTCCGCGGGCCGGCCTGGATGCTCGAGACCGAGGAGGCCCGCGACAGCGAGATGGTGGCGCTCGGGTTCGTCGACCTCGTGGGGTCGACCGCCTGGGCGGAAGGGCTCGACCTGCGCGACCAATCCATGGCCCTCGCCCGTTTCGAGTCCGATGCCTGGTCGAGCGCGGTGCTGGCCGGCGGCCGGGTGGTGAAGATGATCGGCGACGAGGCGTTCTTCGTCGCGCCGACCGTCGACGCCGCCTGCCGAATCGCCCTCGAGGTGTGCCGGGCGGTCGAAAACGACGGGCTCCTGCCGCCCGCCCGCGCGGCGGTCGGGCGGGGGGTCGTGACCTCGCGCGAGGGCGACTACTTCGGGCCGGTGGTGAACCTCGTGTCGCGCCTCGTCAAGGCGGCCGCCCCCGGATCGGTGCTGGTGACCGCCGACGCGGCCGGCGAACTCACCGGCGACGGCTGGCGGCTCACCCCGCTCGCCCCGTTGTCGCTGCGCGGGGTCGAGCAGCCGATCGAGGCGACCGAGGTGACCGCGTCGACCCCGGCGGTGCCATAGGGGGCGGGCGGGGCGCGAGGAGCGGTATGGCAGGCTTTCCGCCGTGACCGGCCTCGTGGACGACCTCCGCTTTCGCGGGCTGATCCACCAGGTCAGCGACGAGGCGCTGTTCACCAAGCTCGACGCCGGCGGCATGACCGCCTACATCGGTTTCGACCCGTCGGCCTCCAGCCTCGGGGTGGGCAACCTCCTCCAGCTGTGCCTGCTGCGGCGGCTCCAGGAGGCGGGCCACCGCCCGATCGCCCTCGCCGGCAGCGGGACCGGCTTCATCGGCGACCCGAGCGGGACCTCGGACGAGCGCAACCTGCTCAGCCCCGAGGAGCTGGCCGAGAACGTGGCCGGCATCCGGGGGCAGATGGCCCGGTTCTTCGACTTCACCGATGTGGCCGGCCGGACGAAGGCCGCGCTCCTCGAGAACGCCACCTGGCTCACCTCGATCAGCCTGATCACGTTCCTTCGCGACGTCGGCAAGCACGCGACCGTGAACGAGATGGTGCGGAAGGACTCGGTGCGCACGCGCCTCGAGCGCGCCAACGAGGGGATCTCGTTCACCGAGTTCAGCTACATGCTCCTCCAGGCCTACGACTTCGTCCGACTGCACCTCGACGAGGGGTGCGACCTCCAGCTGGGCGGAAGCGACCAGTGGGGGAACATCTCGCTCGGGGTCGAGGTGGTCGGCAAGGTGACCGGCGACAAGGTGTACGGCCTGACCACCCCCCTCGTCACGAGGCCCGACGGCACGAAGTACGGCAAGAGCGTGCACGGCAACGTGTGGCTGGACCCGGCCCGGACGAGCCCGTACCGCTTCTACCAGTTCTTCTTGAACACCGAGGACGTGAAGGTCGGCGAGTACCTCCGGTTCTTCTCCTTCCTTTCGCACGAGGAGATCGGGGCCCTCGACGCCGAGACCGCCGCACACCCCGAGCGGCGGAGCGCACAGCGGGCCCTCGCCCGGGCGGTGTGCGACATCGTGCACGGCGAGGACGAGACGAGGCGGGCCGAGCGGGCCGCCGCGGCGCTGTTCGGCGACGACCTGGGCGCGCTCGACGAGGCGACCCTGCTCGAGGTCTTCGAGGACGCCCCCTCGAGCAGCCTCGGGCGCGCCGAATTGGTTGGCAACGGCGCCGCCGCGATCGACATCGTCGACGCCCTCACGCGGACCAACCTGTGCAAGTCGAAGAGCGAGGCCCGACGCCTCATCGAGAGCGGGGGGATCTACGTGAACAACCGACCCGTCGAGACGCCGGAGCGAGTCCTCGGCGAAGGCGACCTGCTCGCCGGTCGCTACGTGGTGCTGCGCAAGGGCCGGCGCGACTACCACCTGCTCCGGGCCGAGTGAGCGAGCGGCCGGCCCGCTGGAAGATCGTGGCGGCGGGGACGGCCGTGGTGGCCATCGGGGTCGGGGCGTTCTTCGCCTACGCCAGCACCCAGCACTCGGGCTCGCCCATCGCCCAGGTGCGCTCCTGGGTGAACGGCACCAACCTCGGGCAGTCCGTCGGGACGGTGCTCGGCGACGCCCACCGGGTCGAGCAGGCGGTCGTCAACCACAAGGGGACGGGCATCTTGCACACCGACTGCGGGGTGCTGATCTCGGACGCGCAGTCGGCCAACGGGAACCTGCCGACGCCCGACACCGAACTGACCAACCTGCTGTCGTCGGGATATGCCCTCGCCTATGACGCCGGCACCGACTGCTACGACTCGGGCGGCACCGACCGGGCCCGTCTCGACAAGTCGATCCGGGAGCGGATCCAGGCCGAGGCCAAGTTGGGCCAGGCCGTCAACCTCGTGAACCAGCTCCTCGGCATCACCCTGTCCACCACCACCACGACCCAGCCCGGCGAGGGGATCCTCTCGTGAGCGGCGAGCTCGTCGGGCCCTTCCCCGACGGTGTGGACCAAGACGCCTACGACCGGCTCCGGCGCCGGGTGCTGTGGTCGCTCCCGACCGGGCTGTTCGTCATCGGGTCGGCCGGTGACCTCGACGGCGAGCGCCGCCACAACCTCATGACCGCGAACCTCGTGGTGCAGGTGGCCACCAGTCCGAAGCTCCTGGCCGTGGCGCTCGAGGCGGGCTCGGTGACGGCCGGGCTCGTCGCGGCGGGTGGAGCCTTCGCCGTCTCGGTGCTGGTCCGGGAGGACCGGGCCCTGGTCCGGCGGTTCGTGAAGCCGGTCACCGAGGTCGAGCTCGACGACTCGGGTCTCCCGACCGCCATGGCCGGGGAAGCGGTGGCCGTCACGCCGACCGGCTGCCCGGTGCTCGCCCGATCGCTGGCCTGGGTCGACTGCCGGCTCCACTCCGCGCACGACCTCGGCAGCCACCTCCTGGCGCTGGGCGAGGTGGTGGCCGTGGCCGGGCCCGAGGAGGAGGGGGCGGAGGTCCTCCGGATGGAGGACACCCGGATGAGCTACGGCGGATGACTACCCGCGGGCCTCGGGCGGACGGAGGTCGACGGTCAGGGTGAGGATCCCCTCGTCGAGCACGGCGGTGGCGTCGCCGAGCATCGCGAAGTCCATGTAGTCGAGTTGGGCCTGCTCCCGGAACCGCTGCCGCTCCGGGCCCTCGACCGGGGGCAGCCCCCGCTGGCGCACCGCCTCGGCCCGCTGCCGGAATCGCTCGATCATCGCCTCGGGGTCGAAAGTTGCCTCCACGGGAACCATTGTGGACCCGGCCCGAATCGGCCGCGTTCGCACTACAATGGGCAGGTCAGCGCAGGGTTTCGGCACAAGGGGCCGCGGGCTTCGCCGAGATCGCGTCGGATCGTCGCAATGACGGGTAGTTGGTGAGTTACTCCCCCCGGATAGTGTGACGAGCACGGTGCGAGCCGTCGGTGCCCTGGTAGGGGGTGGCGAGAAACTGGTCTTCGGACCTGCCGAGAAGTTCGCAGAGGGTCGAAATGACTCACTACCCAGTAAGGAGTTCGCCGTGAAGAAGGGACGCCATCGGCGCTTCGAAGAGGCGCGCAGCTTGAAGCGCTCCATCGCCACGGCTGGGGAGCGGTGCCCGGAGTGCGGTGCCGAGCCCGAGGACGTGCACGCCTCGTGGTGTCGGGCCGAGGAGGACCGGTACGACCGGATCCTCGGCTCGAACGTCCCTGGCTGGGACGACGGCCACCATGACGACGAGGACCCGGTGGCGGACTGATCGGCTCATCCGCGCCCACGACCCGGAGCGGGTCGGTCAGCGCTTGCGCAGCACCGGGTGGGGGAGCGGCACCCGCTCGGTCACCCGCTGGTCGCGGTCGGCGAGGTAGGCCTTGAGGCGGCGGTAGGTCTTTTTGCCGACCATCTGGGTGAGCTCGGGCCCCATCTCCTCGTAGACCGGGCGGGTGCCGACAAAGGCCTCCTTGGACTCCGTGCACCACCAGTGGAACTGCTCGCCGCCGGCGCCCCAGTGCTTGCGGTCCCACTGGGTGATGGTGGTGGTGACATGCCCCTCGTCGCCGACCGTGTCGTCGCGGCGGAGCGGGAGCTGCCAGCACACATCGGGTTTCAGCTCGAGGGGGTTGCGGCCCCGCTCGAGGGCGGCCAGGTGCAGGGCGCACCCCGGCCCCGCCGGGAAGCCCTTGCGATTGAGGAAGATGCACGCGCCATCGACCACCCGGGTGACCGTCTCACCGGCCCGGTCCTTCTTGGCGATGCCGCCCTTCTTCGCCTTGGCCCGGAACTGCCACTGCTCGGCGGTGAGGGTGGCGGCGACCTTCTCCACCCGGCGGCGGTCGGCGCCGTCGACGAAGTGGGCCCCGTAGGAGCAGCAGCCGTGCTGGAGGTCCTCGGCGGGGCCGGTGAGCACCCCCTGGCACCCGCGCCCGAAGATGCAGGTCCAGTTGGAGGTGAGGAACGTCACGTCGAAGACCCAGGTGCGTTCCTCGTCGTCGTCCTCGAAGCTCACCCACTCGTGCGCGTCGTTCGGAACCGCGGTCGGGGCCATGGCGCGACGACGTTATCTCCCTGCGCCGGTGACCGGCGGTGACGGCGCCGGGCGCGGCGGTCCGGGGGGCGGTCCGGCGCGTGGTCGAATGTCTGGATGCTGACGGGCCGTGACATCACCATCGAGATCGGTGGGCGCACGCTCGTGCGCGACGCGTCGTTCGTCATCGGGCCGCGCGACAAGGTCGGCCTGGTCGGCCCGAACGGCGCCGGGAAGTCCTCGCTCCTCGGCTTCCTCCTCGGGGAGGCCCCCCGGCACCTGAAGGCCACGGGCGAGGTCCAGCGGACCGGGACCGTCGGCTATCTGCCGCAGGTCCCGGTGCCCGAGGGGCTCGGCATCGACTCGAGCGCCTTCTCCCACGTCCTCTCGGCGCGCGGGCTCGACGTCCTGGACGACGAGCTCCACCGGGCCCGGCGAGCCCTGCAGGAGTCCCCGACCGAGGCGCGGGTCGCCGACTTCAGCGCGCTCGAGGAGCGCTACCGGTTGGCCGGCGGCTACGAGGTCGAGGCGGAGCTCGGCCGGCTGGCCGACGGCCTCGGCTTCCCCCAGGAGCTGTTCTTCGCCGACGTCGGCTCGCTGTCGGGGGGCCAGCGGCGCCGGGTCGACCTCATCCGGGTGCTGTTCGAGCAGCCGGCCCTCATGATCCTCGACGAGCCGACCAACCATCTCGACCGGGCCGCCAAGTTGTGGCTCATGGACGAGCTGGCGGAGTCGCGCCGTGCGCTCCTCGTCGTGAGCCACGACCTGCGCCTCCTCGACCGCGCCATCAGCAAGGTGCTGCAGCTCGCCAACCAATCGGTCCGGGAGTTCAAGGGCAACTACAGCGCGTTCCGGGGCCAGCTCGAGGCCGACATCGCCGGGCGGGAGAAGGCCGCCGGGATGGAGTCGGCCAAGATCTCCAAGATGCGCGCCCAGGCGGACAAGTGGCGTCACTCGACCGAGACCCAGGCGCGCAAGGCGAAGATCCTCGACCGCCAGGTGGCCAAGCTCGAGGCCAACCGGACCCAGGTGATCAAGCGCGACCGCAAGGTCACGTTCAAGCTGCCCGAGCCGGTCCGCTCCGGCGGGGTGGTGCTGCGCGCCGAGGGCCTGGCCGTCACCTACGGCGACCACAAGGTGCTCCTCGACGTGAACTTCGTCGTCGACCGCGGCGACCGGGTGGTCGTCATCGGCCGGAACGGGGCCGGCAAGTCCTCGCTCCTGCGCTGCCTGGCGTCGGTCCAGGAACCGAGCGACGGGACGGTCGAGCTCGGCTATCGGGTCGACGTCGGCTACTTCGCCCAGGAGCACGAGCAGATCGACCTCGACGCCGACGCGCTCACCAACCTCGACGACACGGTGCTCGTGAAGGAGTCCGACCGGCGGTCCCTGCTCGGGTCGTTCGGTCTGACCGGGGCGACGGCGGCCCAGCGGGCCGGGTCGCTCTCGGGCGGCGAGCGGGCTCGGCTCAGCCTGGCGATGCTGGCGGCCGGGCGGGCCAACCTCCTCGTGCTCGACGAGCCGACCAACAACCTCGACCCGGCCTCGGTCAGCGCGATCGGGGCCATGCTCGGGGCCTGGAAGGGCACGATCGTGGCGGTCAGCCACGACGCCCCCTTCGTCGAGGGCCTGGGGCCGACCCACGCGCTGCACCTCCCCGAGGAGCGTTACGGCTTCTGGCGCGAGGAGTACCTCGACCACGTCGAGGTGCGCTGACCGGCGGCTTCCGACCCGTACCGCCCGCTTCGGGTGCTGGTACGACCGGCCGACACTTGGCAGCCCCCTTGGCCGACCGAGCCCGGTGGGAGAGGCTGCTCGGGGATGGGATCGGCGAGGGAGGCGGGGGCGGTCGTCCGGCGCGCCCGCCCGGCCGGGTGAGCAGCGCCGTCCTTTCGACCGCCTGGTACCGGTTCCGGGCCACCTTCCGACAGCGGCGCGGCGGCTATCTCGCCATCGTGCTCCTGCTCGGACTGGTGGGTGGCGTCGCGCTGGGCGCCGTCGCGGGGGCCCGCCGCACCCAGTCCTCCTATCCGGTGTACCTGGCCAGCACCCACCCCTCCGACCTCCAGGTGTTCGACGCGTTCTTGAACCCCGCCCTCGGGGCGGCCGAGACGCGCGGCTACCGCCCGTCGACGCCACGACGCATCGCGGCGCTGCGCTACGTCGAGAGCGAGTCGACCGTCGTCGGGTTCGACGCCAACATCGACCAGCTGCAGGGGGTCCATCTCCGGGTCGGCCCCGGAGCCAAGCCGCCCTCGATCGAAGGGCCGACCGGGACCGAGTACTTCGACCGGGACGCCGTGACGCTCGTCTCGGGCCGGCTCCCCGACCTGGCCGATCCGCACGAGGCGGTGCTGAACGCACAGGCCGAGCAGGAGCTCGGCCTCCATGTCGGCTCGGTGCTCACCGTCACGCTCAACTCCGATGCGGAGCTGTTGTCGGGGGCCAACAATCCGCCCCCGGCGGCCACGCTGCGCGTGCGGCTCGTCGGGCTGGTCGTGTTCCCCCAGAGCGTCGTGACCGACGACTACGACGCCCTGGGCGGAGCCGAGGTGCTGATCACCCCGGCAGCGACCAGGCGGATCGACCTGTGCTGTGCCACCTATTCGTACAGCGCGCTGGTGGTTGCCGGCGGCCACGAGGCCGCGGTCGAGTCGGAGCTGGCCCGGGTGATCCCGGGCAAGCTGCTGGCCGCGGTCGGCTTCGAGAGAGCCGCGCCAGTCGTGGGGCTGGCCGACCGGGCCATCGAGCCCGAGTCGATCGCTCTGGCCGTGTTCGGCGGGCTGGCCGCACTCGCTGCCCTCGTGATCGTCGGCCAGGTGATCGGCCGACAGCGGCGGATCGAGGGGAACGACCTCGACACCATGCGCGCCCTCGGGGCGGGTCCGGCCACCATGCTCGCCGAGGCGACGATGGGGTCGATGGCCGCGGTCGTCGCCGGCGCACTGCTCGCCGCGGTCGTCGCCTTCTTGTGCTCGCCGCTGTTCCCACTCGGGCCGGTCCGGCCGGTCTACCCGTACATGTTCGGCTGGGATTGGACCGTGCTCGGGCTGGGCTTCCTCGTGTTCGTCGTCGTCCTCTTGGCCGTCGCGCTCCTGCTCGCCGTGCGCTTGGCCCCCGAGCGGGTGCGCCGGCGCGCCCAGGCCAGCGAACGGCCGTCGGCGGTGGGGCGCGCGGTCGCCTCCTCGGGCCTCTCGGCCCCAGCCATGACCGGGGTGCGTTTCGCCCTCGAGTCCGGCGGTGCCCGGGAGGCGGTGCCCGTCCGCTCGGCGATCCTCGGGGCCTCGCTCGCCATCTTGGTGATCGTGTCCACGGTGACCTTCGGGGCCAGTCTCAACTCGCTCATCTCCCGACCCCCGCTTTATGGGTGGAACTGGAACTACGCGCTGTTCTCGGGGTTCGCCGGCGACGAGGACCTGCCCGCCCACCTCGCCGAAGGGTTCTTGGCCCACGACCCGTACGTGACCGCGGCGTCCGGCGCCTACTTCTCGTCGGCCAGCATCGACGGCCAACGGATCCAGGTGATCGGCATGAACCCGGGGGCGGCGGTGCAGCCGCCGGTCTCGTCGGGGACCGATCTGCGGGCCTCGAACGAGATCGTCCTCGGGGTGAGCGACATGGCCGCGCTCGGCACCCACCTCGGCGCGACGCTCGTCGTGCAGACCGGGCGGGGACACGCGGCCCGTCTCGTGGTGGCCGGCACCGCCACGATGCCGGCGATCATGGGGCCCGGGATGGGGTATGGCGGCATCATCGACTTCTCGCTGATCCCGCCGGCGATCCGGAACGCCCAAGGCAATACGATCCCCGGGCCCCAGGTGTTCTTCGTGCGGACGAAGGGCGGCGACTCGGCCGGCGCGTTGCGCTCACTCGCGGCCGTGAGCGAGGAGATCAACAACAGTGACTCCGACCGGCCGGCCGACGGGGCCACCGCGGTCCTGCGGCCCGAGGTCATCGTGAACTCGAGCTCGATCGAGACGATCCCGACGGTGCTCGGCGCGGGCCTCGGTGGGGGCGCGGTGGTGGCGCTGGGGATCACGCTGATCGCGTCGGTCCGCCGCCGGCGGCGCGACCTCGCGATCATGAGGACCCTCGGACTCTCGGGCCGTCAGCTGGCGACGGTGGTCGCCTGGCAGGCGACGACGGCCGTGGCGATCGGGACGGTGGTGGGGGTGCCGCTCGGCATCCTGGTCGGGCGCCTGCTGTGGGACGTGTTCGCCAACGGCATCCACGCGATCCCGGCCCCGACCGTCCCGGCCCTGACCGTGACCGTCATCGCGGTCGGCTCTCTCGTCCTCGCCAACGTGGTGGCGGCCCTGCCCGGGCGCATCGCGGCGCGGACCCCAGCGGGTCTGCTGCTGCGGGCGGAGTAGGTCCGGGCGCCGGCCGTCCGGTGGTCGCCTCCTATGATGTGCCCATGGCTCGATCGGTAGAGGAACTGTCCCACGAGGTCACCGACGCGTTGGTGAGCGTGACCGAGGGCGCCCGCAAGGTGGTCATCGAGGCGATGGCGGCCGAGCCCGAGCCCGAGCAGCTGGCGCTGTGGCTGGAGGTGCGCGGGGTCCAGGCGGGGAACTTCGCCTATGACCTCTACTTCCAGGCCCTGCGGGATGCCTCCGACGACGACGCCGTCTCGGTCGACGACGACCTGGTGGTCGTCGTCCCGGCGGCCAGCATCGACCGGCTGCGCGGGGCTCGCCTCGAATGGTCCGAGGAGGGCGAGGGCGGGCTCATGCTCGTCAACCCGAACACGCCGACCCCCGAAGAGTCCTCGCCCGGGGTGCCGCCCGAAGTGCTGGCGGCGGGGCTCGAGGGTGCCGCGGCCCAGCGGGTGATGACGGTGCTCGAGCAGGTGATCAACCCCTCCATCGCCGCCCACGGCGGTCGCGCCGATCTCGTGGCGTTCGACACCGGGGAGGGCGTCGCGTACCTGCGACTGTCCGGCGGGTGCCAGGGCTGCGCGATGTCGCGCATGACGCTGACCCAGGGCATCGAGGTCGCGCTGCGCGAAGAGGTGCCCGAGGTGACCCGGGTGCTGGACGTGACCGACCACACCGGCGGGGAGAACCCCTACTACTAACCCCGGCGCGGGCAGGATGGCGTCGTGAACGCCGCCCTGATCGCCGGCTGCACTGCCGGAGGGGTCGTCATCGGCGGCGTCCTCGACTCGGTCACCGGCCGCATCGTCCGCCCCGTCGAACCGTCCGGCCAGGGCGACCCGAAAGAGACCGGGGGAGCCGGGGTCACCGCAGAAGCGACAGTCGATCTCCGGGTCCCGCCCCGGCTTGAGTTGGTCGCCTCCGCGGTCCTCACCGGTGCCTTCTTCGCGCTGACCGCGGTCCGCATCGGCGCGACACCGCCGTTGGCCGCCTTCTGCGCGTTGTTCGCCGGCCTGGTCGCCGCGTCGGTCGTCGACGCCCGGGAGGGGATCGTCCCCCGGGTGATCGTCTTTGCGACACTAAGCGCACTTGCGCTGGGGCTCCTCAGCGCGTCGTGGGCAGACGACCGATGGCGTGCCCTCGGGGACGCGGCCATCGGCGGCACCGCCGCGTTCGCGGTGTTCTTCGCGCTCTGGTGGTTCTTCCCCCGCGGCCTCGGCTACGGGGACGTGCGACTGGCCGGGCTCATCGGCACGGCGCTCGGGTGGCTCGGTTTCGGCGAGCTCTACGTCGGGTTCCTCGCCGGGTTCGTCGCCGGCACCGCGCTGGGCGTGCTGCTCATGGTGACCCAGGGGACGGGACGCAAGACCCGCCTCCCGTTCGGGCCGCCGCTCGCGCTCGGGGCGGCCTTCGGTGTGCTGTGGGGCCATTGGGCCGTGCACTTGTGGCTGTCGCACACCTGAGCGCGGCCGGCTCGTCGATCAGGGAGCCTCGCGCCCGGAAAGTAGGTTGAGGGGCCGTGCTGCGCTTCCTCACCGCCGGCGAGTCGCACGGCCGCTCGATCGTGGTGATCGTGGAGGGGCTCCCCGCGGGGCTGCCCTTCCGGATCGCCGAGGTCCAAGACGAGCTGGCCCGACGGCGCCTCGGGTATGGGCGCGGCCCCCGCATGCGCTTCGAGCAGGACGAGGTGACGCTCATCGGCGGGCTCCGGCACGGCCGGACCCTCGGCTCGCCGGTCGCCATCGAGATCGGCAACACCGAGTGGCCGAAGTGGACCGATGAGATGTCCCCGGACCCCGGCGCGCCCGAGACGGTCCTCACGCTGCCCCGCCCCGGCCACGCCGATCTCGCCGGCATGCAGAAGTACGGCTTCGCGGACGCCCGCGACGTCCTCGAGCGGGCCTCGGCCCGGGAGACCGCGGCGCGGGTGGCGGCGGGCAGCCTGGCCAAGGCCCTGCTCGGGCAGCTCGGGATCTCCGTCCTCAGTCATGTGATCCAGCTGGGGCCGGCGAAGGCCGAGGGCGGCCCTCGCCCCGGGCCGGGCGACCTGGACGCGGTGGACGCCTCGGAGGTCCGCTGCTTCGACCCCGACGCCGAGGCGGCGATGGTCGCCGAGATCAAGGCGGCGGCGAAGGAGGGCGACTCGCTCGGCGGGGTGGTCGAGGTGCTCGCCTACGGCGTCCCGGTCGGACTCGGCAGCCACGTGCAGTGGGACCGCAAGCTCGACGGCCTGCTGGCCCAGGCGCTCATGAGCATCCAGGCGGTGAAGGCGGTCGAGCTCGGCGACGGCCGCGACCTGGCCGGGCTGCGGGGCTCGGTCGCCCACGACGCCGTCTACTGGGCGCCGGGCCAGGCCGAGTCCTCGGGTGGCTACGAACGGCGGACGACGCGAGCGGGCGGGATCGAGGGCGGCATGTCGACCGGCGGCCTCGTCGTGGTCCGGGTGAGCATGAAGCCGCTGGCCACCCTGAACCGACCGGTGCTCGAGACGGTGGACGTGGCGACGAAGGAGCCGGGGGTCAGCTTCCGGGAGCGCACCGACGTGACGGCGGTGCCGGCGATGGGCGTCGTCGCCGAGACGATGGT
>DAIUEV010000039.1:14159-23987 GCA_036844945.1 Acidimicrobiales bacterium | reverse complement strand
CCGATCGGGACGACCGTCCCTCCGATCCTGGCGACCTCGCCGGCTCCGGCGCCCGCACCCATCTGCGCCCCCATCATTTAGGGTCTCGCTCCCCGCGGCTGCAGGCCGGCTCAGGGATCGCGCCATAGGGCCCTCGAGGTGATCAGCGACGTCGGAGTGGCGTTCGAGGACCCGGGGGTCTTGCGGGTGTCCTGGCGTGCCGACCGTCGTGCGACCACCGTTCGGGTCGGATTGGGCTCGAGTCCGGACCCGCACACGCATGCTCCGGTGCTCGAAGTCGCCTCCGAAAACGGCAGGGCGCGGCTCGAGGGGGTGCCCTCGGGACGTCAGTACGTGTCGTTGACGGTCGACGACGCGGTGGTCGTCGCCGCGGAACGTCGAGTCGAGTTCGAAGGTCCGGCGAACTTCCGTGACCTCGGCGGCTACCCGAGTCGGTTGGGCGGCCACACCCAATGGGGCGTGCTCTTCCGCTCGGACAGCCTGCACGAGTGCACCGCCGAGGACCTCGACCGCCTCGACCGGCTCGGCGTACGGACGATCTTCGACTTGCGGAGCGACGAGGAGCGCGAGATGGCCCCGGGGCCGAGGCCGCACGTCGTGCTCACCGTGTCGGGCGGCCGCCTCGCCACGCTCGACCCTGAGAACCTCCCGGACCGGGAATCGGGTGAGCGGTGGTTGTTCGACGACTACTGCGCCATGCTGGAGGTCGCCGGCCCGGCGTTCGGCCGCCTCCTTACCGAGCTGGCCAACCCCGGCGTCTACCCGGCAATTGTCCACTGCATGGGCGGCAAGGACCGGGCCGGGATGTCGGCCGCGCTGCTGCTCACCTGGCTGGACGTCGACCGGGAAACCGTGCTCGACGACTATGAACTGTCCTCCGCCTACGCCCTCGCGGACCGCCTCGAGCCCCTGGTCGCGTCGCTCACCGCGCGGGGCATCGACGAATCGGCCGCCCGGGGGTTGTTCGGTGCCCCCCGCTGGGCGATGGCCGGCGCCCTCGACCTGCTCGACACCCGCTACGGCGGCGTCGGCCCCTATCTGCGGGGGCCGGGCGGGATGGGGGAGGCCGCCCTGGCGGCGCTCCGGACCAATCTCCTGGCCCGAGGCCTCACAGCACCGCCGCCGCGATGGCCCGGCCGTAGAGGGTCGTCCCGTACAGGGTGAAGTGGGTGCCGTCGGGGGTCCGGACCTCGATCGGGAGGCCGCCGGGGCCCGGGAGGTCCTCGCGGTACACCCCGGTGCCGCCGGTCATCGCCGGCGTCACGTCGATGAGCGGCGGCCGGCCCGAGGCGGTGTTCGGCGCGTGCAGGTGCTCGTAGATGTGGTCGAGGGCGGCGATGATGCCCTGGAGCATCGGGTTCGCCACCGGCGGGCCGATCACCCAGTAGACGGTGGCGCCCCGTGAAGTGAGGACGTCCTCCATCTGCTGGGACGCCGTCGCCCAGGCCTGGTAGAAGGCCGGCGAGTACGGCGCGATCCCGGGCCGCTCCCCGCCGAAGCCGTAGTCGCCGATGAACTCGACCACGACGACCGACGGGTCGTCCTGCGCGACGAGCTGGTGGGCGTGGGCGAGCCAGTCGACCGTCGTGTCGAGGAGCCCGCTGCCGGCCAACGCCATCGCGTCCACCTTGTCGCCTCCGGCGGCGAGGTAGGCGGTGATCGCCGGAACCGACTCGGCCGTGAGCGAGTCACCCACGAGGCCGACGGTTCGCCCGTTGCCCTCGAGCACCGCGATCGGGACGCCGACGGCCGCGACCGCAGCGAGCAGCACGAGCAGCCCGCGCCAGGCCCGCCGCCGTTCATCGGGCCGACCCTCCGAGCGTCGTGCGTCCATGCCCTACGAGTACCCCAAGTGGCCGGTCAGGCCACGTTTCTGCCCTGGGTGGTGCCCCTAGCGCGGGGTCGGCACCTGGGCCGGCTGGGCCGCGACCGGCAGCTGGATGGACACGATGGCGCCGCCGCCGTCGGCGTTGCCGGCCTGCACGGAGCCGCCCTCCTCGCTCGCCACCTGGGCGACGATGGCCAGGCCGAGGCCCGAGCCCGGGAGGGCGCGGGCCGACCGGGCCCGGTAGAAGCGGTCGAAGATGTGCGGCAGGTCCTCGGGCTCGATGCCCGGCCCGTGGTCGCGCACCGCCACCTCGCCGCCGCGGCAGAGCACCTCGACGGTGCCGCCGTCGGGGCTCCACTTGAGCGCGTTGTCGAGGAGGTTGCCGACGGCGCGGCCGATCCGGTCGGTCCGGCCCTCCACCCACGTCGGGTCGAGATTCGTGGTGAACGACACGCCGCGGGGCCGTCCGTGGGAGATGGCGAGCTCCACCGCGTCGTCGACCAGCTGGTCGAGGCGGAACGGAGCCGCCCGCTGCGCCGTGTGGTCGCCGCGGGCGAGCTCGGCGAGGTCACCGACCAGATTGGTGAGCTCCTGCATCTGGGTGAGGACGTCGGCGACCAGCACGTCGCGCTCGGGTTCGGAGAGCTCGTCGATGCGCCGCACGATCTCGAGATTGGTGCGCAGGCTGGTGAGGGGGGTGCGCAGCTCGTGGCTGGCGTCGAGCACCAGGCGGTGCTGGGATTCGAGCGACAGCTCCAGCGCGCCGAGCAGCCGGTTGAAGGCCCGCCGCAGCCGGCCGAGCTCGTCCTGGCCGCCCGGCTCGAGGCGCTCGGAGACGTCGGTGGTCCGCGCGATGTCCTCGATGGACGCGGTGAGGTCGTTGAGCGGTCCGACCGCGGCTCGGGAAGCCAGCCAGCCGAGCAGCGCCGCGAGGGTCAAGGCCGCCAGCGCGACGAGCAGCAGAGCGAGGCCGAGGTGGCCCAGCTGGTCGTTGACGCCCGTGAGGGGAGTGGCCACGAGCAGTGCCCCGCTCGCCGAGGCGAGGAAGCCGTCTCCGTTCACCGTGAAGTCTTGGAAGGTGACGTACTCGCGGTTCTCCTCGCCGCCGACCTTCACGTCGGTGTAGTAGGCGTGCATCCGACCGGCGGCCACCGCCCGGACCTGTGCGGTGATGGGCAGGACCGGATCCGCCGGGGCGCTGCCCGCCACGTAGAACTGCGCCGTCGCGCCGTAGATGTTGGCGATCAGCCCGGTGGTCGAGTTGACGGTGCAGTGCGACGGCGGCGAACAGATCGACTCGACGTCGCTCCGGGTCTGCTGCAGGTTCCCGTTCACCGAGTTGAGCAGGGCGTTGCGGGAGGCTAGGTAGGCGCCGCCAGAAGCGAACAGGATGGCGAAGCCCCCGACGACGAGCGCGGCGAGCACCATGCGGGCCCGGAAGCTCATGACCCCCGGCATGAACCGGCTCGCCTCGCCGCGCCGACGGCGGACCTCGGTCCACGAACCCCTGACCCGCTGGCGGAGGTTCACGTTTCCCGCAGCACGTAGCCGACGCCCCGGACCGTGTGGATGAATCGGGGCTCGGCGCCTTCCTCCGTTTTGCGGCGCAGATAGCCCACGTAGACGGCGAGCGAGTTGGTGCCCGAGTCGAAGTCGTATCCCCAGACCCGTTCCAGGATCAGGTCGCGGGTGAGCACCTGTCGGGGATGGCGGAGGAACAGCTCGAGCAGATCGAACTCGATGCGGGTCAGGGGGAACTGACGGTCGCCCCGGCGCGCCTCTCGGGTCCCGAGGTCGAGCTCGAGGTCGCCGAACCGCAGCACCTCGCCTTCCTCGCCACTCCGCCGGCGCAGCAGTGCGCGCAGGCGGGCGAGCAGCTCGGCCAGCGCGAAGGGCTTGACCAGGTAGTCGTCAGCGCCGGCGTCGAGGCCCTGCACCCGGTCGTTGACCGCGTCCCGCGCCGTGAGCATGAGCACCGGGGTGTCGTCGCGGGCGGCCCGCATCCGCTTGCAGACCTCGAGGCCGTCGATGTCCGGGAGCCCGAGGTCGAGCACGACGGCGTCGGGGGGCGTGAGGGCGAGCGCCTCGAGGCCCGAGGTCCCGTCGGCGGCGGTCACGACCTCGTAGCCCTCGAGGCGGAGCGCGCGCTCGAGCGAGGCGTTCACGGCGGGATCGTCGTCGATCACCAGGATTCTCATCGTGCGCCGCCTCTCCGGCTCGGGCCACGTGTCGCGCACACGTCGGGTGCGCGGATCACAGACGGGCGCGCGTGTTTTGGCTGGTGAGAAGCCTATCGGTCGTGTTTAAGGAGCCGATAAGGGCGTGGGCGGCCGACCTGCCGGCCGATCGTCACCGCGGGCGACCTGGTCGGATGTGCTAACGCGAAGACGTTTGGCGGGTAGTTCAATCGGCAGAACGCCGGACTTTGGATCCGGAGGTTGGAGGTTCGAGCCCTCCCCCGCCAGCTGCCTCAGGCCTCCGCGGCGAGCGTTCCGGCCCCGCACTGATGGTCGCCGGTGACGAGGTGACGCCAGTCCCCACGGTCGGGCCCGTCGAAGAACACGATGTCGTACCCGCAGTTGCGGCACTGCGCGGTGACCTGGTCCC
Organism: Acidimicrobiales bacterium; assembly: GCA_036844945.1. GTDB lineage: Bacteria > Actinomycetota > Acidimicrobiia > Acidimicrobiales > RAAP-2 > Palsa-461. The sequence continues at coordinate 19,552 of DAIUEV010000039.1, read as the reverse complement.
GGCGCCCGCTCGTGTAAATCGTCTGCGAGCCCGGCTCCGCGTATGTTCCCGACACGGCCGGAAACTCTAGGGTCTCACTCCCTCGGTGACAAACGACGACGTCGCTGCGACCGGCCCAAAGCCGCCAGAAAACACCCTCCTACCAGCGCTTCGGCTTGCCAGCGGCCTGGAGTTCGGCGAGGTACCGGTTGTAGGCGGCGAGCTCCTCGTCGGCCGGATCGGCGGCGGCCGGCCGCGGCTCCTCCGAAGGGGTATCGACCGAGCCGGGGACCGTAGGGGCCGGCTGCTCGTGGACGAGCCGCCACCACACGTAGACGCCGTAGCCGGCGAAGAACGGCCATTCGAAGACGTAGGCCCAGCTGAGCTCGTTGCCCGAGAGCGCCCGATGGACCTGCCAGTCGCAGAGGGCCGCACAGCCGGCGACGAGGACCGCCAGCGTGACGTGCATGCCGATCGCCCGGGCCGAGAACCACCTGGTGCCCACCGCCCGCGACGCTACCGCCGGCGCGGTGAGCCCGAGGCGAGCCGAATGGTGTGAGCGCTCGGTGGCCATGGGGGGGAGAATGAGGCATGACCGTGAGAGGACCGTTGCACGCCATCGTCCTGGCCGCCGGGGAGGGAACCCGCATGCGCTCGGAGCGCCCCAAGCCGCTCCACCGACTGTGTGGACGGCCGATGGTGCTCCATGTCCTCGACGCGCTGGCCGAGCTCGAGCTCGACCGCGTCGTGGTCGTGGTGGGCCACGGTGCGCAGTGGGTCACGAAGACCCTCGCCGACGAGGCGCCGCACGGGCTGAGGATCGAGTTCGTCGAGCAACTGGTCCAGCGGGGGACCGGCGATGCGACCGCGGTGGCGCTCACCGGCCTGCCCGAGGACGACGAGGACGCGGACGTCGTCGTGTTGCCGGGTGACACCCCGTTGCTTCGTCCGCCGACGCTCGCCGCTCTGGTCCGCCACCATCGCTCGACCGACGCCGCCGGCACCCTCTTGACCGCCGAAGTCGAGAGCCCCGCGGGCTACGGCCGGGTGGTGCGCTCGGGTGAGCAGGTGGTGCGGGTGGTCGAGGAGGGCGACGCCAGTGACGCGGAGCGAGACATCCACGAGGTCAACACGTCGATCTACTGCTTCCGCCGAGCCCTCCTGCCGGCCGCGCTGCGCCGGCTCAGCCCCTCCAACGCGCAGGGCGAGTACTACCTGACCGACGTCGTCGAGGTGCTGTCGGGGGCCGGCTACTCGGTGCGGGGGATGGTCATCGACGACCCGGTCGAGACGGCCGGGGTCAACGACCGCGCGCAACTGGCGGCCGCCGAGGCCGAGTTGCGCGACCGGATCAACGAGCGCTGGATGCGACGTGGCGTGACCATGTGGGACCCGGAGCGGACCTACGTCGACACGGGTGTCGAGCTGTCGCCGGACGTGGCGCTCTGGCCGGGCGTGGTTCTCCGGGGTGCCTGTGTCGTCGGCCGGGGTGTCGAGATCGGGCCCGACTCGACCCTCATCGACACCGAGGTGGGCGAGTGGAGCGAGATCCGTTACTCGATGTGCGAGCGCGCTCGGATCGGGTCCGGCGCCCATGTGGGGCCCTTCGCCGCCCTCGGCCCGGGGTCGGTGGTGGCCGATGGCGAGAGGGTCGCCCCCTTCGAGTCGCGTCCGGCCGGCTGAGCGCCGGGCCGGCGGAGCGGCCCGGTCCGCCCCGGGAGGCTCGGGCTAGCGTGCTGCCGTGGAGCTGATCTCGAAACGGAAGCTCGAGCTCGTGTCGGGACGCTCGAATCGACCCCTCGCCGAGAAGATCGCCGGGCACCTCGGCGTGGAGCTGGGCGAGGCCAACCTGCGGGAGTTCGCCAACGGCGAGATCTACTGCCGCTACGACACCTCGATCCGGGGTGCCGACGTCTTCATCTTCCAGACCCATTCGAGGCCGGTCAACGACTCGCTCATGGAGCAGCTGATCATGATCGACGCGGCCAAGCGGGCCTCGGCGAAGACGGTCACCGCGATCTGCCCGAACTACGCGTATGCCCGCCAGGACCGGAAGTCGACCAGCCGCGAGCCGATCACGGCCAAGCTGGTCGCCGACCTGCTCCAGGCGGCGGGGGCCGACCGGGTCGTGAGCGTCGATCTGCACGCGGGCGCGATCCAGGGGTTCTTCGACGTGCCTTTCGACCACCTCCGGGCGAGCCCGGTGCTCGAGGAGTACCTGCGGACCCAGTCGCACGGCGACCTCGTCATCGTGGCCCCGGACTCGGGGCGGGTGCGGGTGGCGGAGGGCTTCGCCCAGCAGCTGAACGCCGACCTCGCCCTCGTCCACAAACGACGGCCGAAGGGGACCTTCAACCAGGTCGAGGTTCGCCACGTGGTCGGCGAGGTCGAGGGGCGACACTGCGTGCTCATCGACGACATGATCGACACCGCCAGCACGATCTGCGCGGCCGCGGAGCGGCTGGCCGACGCCGGGGCGGCCGACATCTGGGCGATGGCGACCCACGGCGTCCTCTCGGACCCCGCGGTGGAGCGGCTCGAGAAGGCGCAGATCTCCCGGGTGGTGGTCACCGACACGCTGCCGATCCCGCCCGACCGCCAGTTCGACAAGCTCGAGGTGCTGTCGGTGGCGAAGATCATCGCCGATGCCATCGACGCCGTGTTCTGCGAGACCTCGGTCTCGCAGATCTTCGGGGGCGCCAACCAGGTGTAGGCCCGGCACTCCCGTCGGTGGGTCCGTTTCGAGGGGAAGCCGCCGGGGCGCGCGCGGACGGGCTCAGGCGAAGCCGGCCACCGCGTGCGGCACGTAGGGCTCTTCCAGCCGGGCGATCTCCTCGGGGCTGAGCTCGAGCTCGACCGCGCTCACGGCGTCCTCGAGGTGGTGCAGCTTGGTGGCGCCCACGATCGGCGCCGTGACCGCGCGCTTGGACAACAGCCACGCAAGCGCCACCTGGGCGCGCGGCACGCCGCGCTCGTCGGCCACATCGGCCACGCGCTCGACGATCTGGCGATCCGAGTCCTGGTACAGGATCGACCCGAAGGCGTCGCTCTCCGAGCGCTCGGTCTGCTCGCCCCAGTCCCGGGTGAGCCGGCCGCGGGCGAGCGGGCTCCAGGGGATGACCCCGATCCCCTGGTCGAGGCAGAAGGGGAGCATCTCGCGCTCCTCCTCCCGGTTGAGCAGGTTGTAGTGGTCCTGCATGGTCACGAAGCGGGTCCATCCGTGGGCATCGGCCAGGTACAGGGCCTTCGCGAACTGCCACGTCCACATGGACGAGGCACCGATGTAGCGCACCTTCCCCGCCCGCACCGTGTCGTGCAACGCCTCGAGGGTCTCCTCGATCGGCGTCCGGCGGTCGAAGCGGTGGATCTGGTAGAGGTCGATTAGTCGACGCCGAGGCGTCGGAGGCTGTGGTCGACCTCGGCCAGGATGTGCTTGCGGGAGAGGCCCACCCCGTTCGGACCCTCGTGCGTCTGGCCGTGGACCTTGGTGGCGAGCACGATCTCGTCGCGGTTGGCGTACTTGGCGAGCGCCCGGCCGAGGTACTCCTCGCTGGTGCCGGCCGAGTACACGTTGGCCGTGTCGAAGAAGTTGACTCCCGCCTCGATCGCACGACGGTAGAAGGGCTGGGCCGACTCCTCGTCGAGCGCCCAGGGGTGGCCGCCGCGTGCGCCGTCGGCATAACTCATGCACCCGAGACAGATCCGGGAGACATCCATCCCGGTCTTGCCGAGCTTCACGTACTTCATGAGAGGGTCCTTTCCTATTCGAGCGGGAGGCGGGGCGCCTCGGCGAGCGACGGGCCCCGCCCCCGCCGTTCGGGGGCGAAGATCCGGCCCGGCGCGAACGAGCGCACCTTGCGGTCCCCGTGCGTCCCGCCGACCACCTCGACCCAGTCTTCGCCGGTCGCCGTGTTGGTCACGTGGGCCACGAACTCCCACTCGGCCGACCGCATCCCGGTCCCTTCCACCTCGACCCGGTCGCCCTGCTTCACTCCCGCCCACGACGACGCCCGCTGCAGCCGATCGTTCGACGGCGGGGGCGTGCGCAGTCTGCGGGTGGTCAAGGGCGACACTCCATCGAAGCGGTCGATTCGGGGGGCAGGCCGGACACTACCGGAGCGGCCCCGACCGGACGATCAGCCACGGCCCTGCCGGTGCCGGTCCCGGCGGAAGGTAGCCTGGACGCCGATCCTCGCAAACCTTCGCCGCGCCCGCTCCGGGCCGTCGGCCCCGGAGGAGTGGGGAAAACCGGCCGAGCATTCCATCACCGGAGGAGAGACCCATGCCCGAGATCGTCTTGGAGGCCCAGGTGGGAAGGGCCATCGGATCCCGCGCGGCCCGTCGCCTCCGTCGCGACGGGCTGGTGCCGGGGACCGTCTACGGGCACGGCACCGCCCCGGTCTCGGTCGCGGTGGGGGCGCGCGACCTGCGCAACGCGCTCTCCGGGGAGGCGGGCACGAACACCCTCCTCTCGCTGCAGGCCGGCTCGCAGACCTACCTCACACTCGCCCGGGAGCTGCAACGCCACCCCGTCAAGGGGACCCTCACCCACGTCGACTTCGTCATCGTCCGCCGCGACGAGGTCATCTCGGCCGAGGTCCAGATCAACCTCGTCGGCGAGGCGCTCGAGGTGCAGCACGGCGACGGCATGGTCGAGCAGCAGCTCTTCACCCTGACGGTGCGGGCGCTCCCGACCGACATCCCGAACTCGTTGGAGCTCGACATCTCGGGGCTCACGATCGGCAGCTCGCTGCGGGTCGCCGACCTCCCGCTGCCCGACGCGGTCACCACGGACGTCGACGGCGAGGTGACCGTGGCGGTCGGGCAGCCGCCGCGGGTCGAGGTGGTCGAGGTCCCCGAAGGCGAGGCGGCCGCCGAAGGCGAGGAGGCTGTCGAGGGCGAGGGCGCTGCCGGCGAGCCGGCCGAGGCCGCCGCACCTTCCTCCAGCGACGAGGGGTAGTCCCCCGTGCGCCGCCTGCTGCACGGCCGGCGGGGTGGGGACGGTGCGCGACACCGCGGCACGCCGGCCGACCTGCTCGTGGTCGGCCTCGGCAACCCGGGTGCCGAGTTCGCGGGGACCCGGCACAACCTGGGGGCCGACGCGGTCGCCGAGCTGTCACGGCGGCACGGCTCGGGGCGCCTCCGCCCGGCCCGGGGGCTGCGGGCCAGCGTCGAGGAGGTCCGCATCGGCGATCGCCGGGTCGCGTTGGCGGTTCCCACGACCTACATGAACGAGTCGGGCAACGCCGTCGGCCCGCTCGTCCGGCGATTCGGGATCGAGGACCCCGAGACCCTCGTCATCGTGCACGACGAGCTGGACCTTCCCCCGGGCGGCTTCCAGGTGAAGTCGGGCGGGGGCCTGGCCGGGCACAACGGGCTGCGTTCCATCGAGGCCCACCTGCACACCGACGCGT
>DAIUEV010000039.1:0-14059 GCA_036844945.1 Acidimicrobiales bacterium | reverse complement strand
CTGGCCGGGCACAACGGGCTGCGTTCCATCGAGGCCCACCTGCACACCGACGCGTTCGTCCGGATCCGGATCGGCATCGGCAAGCCGCGGGGCGGGCCCGGCGCCGACCACGTCCTCTCCCGCCCCTCGCGTGCCGATCGCGAGCTGTTCGGGGAGATGACCAAGCGTGCCGCCGACGCCGTCGAGACGATCGCCAGCCTCGGCCTTGCGGCGGCCATGAACCAGTTCAACGCCCGAGCCTCGAACCCCTGACGTGGCACTGACGTTGCAGACCGAACGGGCGGGACCGCTTGCCGCGCTGCCACCCTTGCTGCGCGCCCATCCCGCCCTCGCCGACGTGCTCGGGCGGACGAACGCGACGCTGGCGGCGAGCGCCGCGACGAGGCCGTTCGTGCTGGCCGGGTTGACCCACTTCTCCGAGCTCCGCCCGGTGCTCGTGGTCACCCCGACCCTGGCGGACGCCGAGCGCCTCGCCGACGACCTCTCGTGCTTCCTCGACCACGACGGCGCCGTCGCCGTGTTCGCGCCGTGGGAGACGCTGCCCCTCGAGCGGGTCAGCCCGGACGTGCACACCATGGGCACCCGGCTGTCGGTGCTGTGGCGGCTCTTCGGGGACCGGCCGGTCCCCGGCGACCCGGGGCTGGCGGTCGTGGTCGCGCCGGTGCGGGCGGTGCTCCAGCGGCTCGGCCCGTGGCGCGAGGCGGCGGCTCCGGTGGTGGTTCGCCCGGGGGAGCGCGTCGAGCAGTCCGAACTCCTCGAGCGGTTGGTCGAGCTCGGCTACCGGCGCGAGCACCAGGTCGAGCACCGGGGCGAGATCGCGGTCCGGGGCGGCATCGTCGACGTCTTCCCCTCCACCGCCGAGGGTCCGCTCCGCATCGACCTCTTCGGCGACGAGGTCGACCGTCTCGCCGCGTTCGACGTGGGCGACCAACGATCGACGGCCGACCTCGACGCCGCGGTCGTCTTCGGGTGCCGCGAGATGCCGCTCACCGCCAAGATGCGCGAGCGCGCCCGGGACCTCGCTGAGCGCGGCACGCTCAGCCGCGGGCAGTGGGAGCGGCTCGCCGACGGCGAGGTCTTCGACGGCATGGAGGCGTGGCTGCCGTGGCTCGCCGACGATGAGACGCTGCTCACCGACCTGCTCGGGCGACAGGCCCAGATCGTGCTGGTCGAGCCCCGCCGGCTCCGGGACCGCGCCGTCGAGGTGTACGAGGAGGAGGGCGCGCTCACCGAGACGTTGGCGGCCACCTGGGGCGACCGGCCGGCTGGCGATGCGGCGCTGCCGAGGCTCCATGTCGCCTTCGAGCGGCTTCTGGCCGAGTCCGACGCGTCCGTGCTGTCGGTGCCCCCGGTCGCCGAGGGGCCCGACGTCCCGACCCTCGCCGGCCGGGGGATCGGCACGGTGGCGGGGGACGCGGCCCGGCTGGCCGAGGAGCTGGTCTCGCTGTCGGGTCGCGGCTATTCGATCGTGCTGTGCACCACGAGCACGCTCGCGGCGACCCGTCTCGCCGACGTGCTCTCCGGGGAGGGGGTCGGCGCGCGGGTCACCGACCGGGCCGACGGTGCCCCCGGCATCACCGTCGTGGTGGCGCCGCTGTCCGCCGGCTTCGTGCTCGACGAGCCCAAGGTGGCCGTGCTCGGCGAGTCCGACCTCACCGGGCGCCGGACCCCCCACCGGCGGCCCCGTTCCCGGACCCGGCCGACCGACGGGTTCTTCGACGACCTCGCCCCCGGGAGCTACGTCGTCCACCGCCAGCACGGGGTTGCCCGCTACGCCGGCGTCACCACCCGCAGCGTGGCCGGCGCGACCCGCGACTACCTCGTCCTCGAGTACCGGGGGAGCGACCGCCTCTACCTGCCGGTCGACCAGATCGAGGCGGTCACGCCCTACTCCGGCGGCGAGGTGCCGACGCTCTCCAAGATGGGCGGGGCGGACTGGCAGCGCACCCGGGCCCGGGCCCGGGCGGCGGCCGGTGAGATCGCCCAGGAGCTGGTCGACCTCTACCGGGCCCGCGCCAGCGTGGCCGGCCACGCCTTCGCCCCCGACACCCCCTGGCAGCGCGAGCTCGAGGCCGCCTTCCCCTACACCGAGACCCCCGACCAGCAGCGGGCGATCGCGGACGTGAAGGAGGACATGGAGTCCGAGCGCCCGATGGACCGGCTGGTCTGCGGGGACGTCGGCTTCGGCAAGACCGAGGTGGCGCTCCGGGCCGTCTTCAAGGCGGTCCAGGACGGCAGGCAGGCGGCCGTCCTCGTGCCGACCACGCTGCTCGCCAGCCAGCACTTCGCAACGTTCTCGGACCGCTACCGGGGGTTCCCCGTCCGCGTCGAGATGCTCAGCCGCTTCCTCTCGCCCGCCCAGGCGTCCGCCGTGGTCGACGGGCTCGCCGACGGGTCGGTGGATGTCGTCGTCGCCACCCACCGGCTGCTCTCCGAGGGCGTCTCCTTCAAGCGCCTGGGGCTCCTCGTCGTCGACGAGGAGCAGCGCTTCGGGGTCACCCACAAGGAGGCGGTCAAGGCGATGAGCAACGGCGTCGACGTGCTCACGCTCACCGCGAGCCCCATCCCGCGGACGCTCGAGATGGCCCTCACCGGGATCCGGGACCTGTCGATGGTCAACACACCGCCGAGCGACCGCCAGCCGATCCTCACCTACGTCGGTGAGGAGGACGAATCCGCGGTGTCCGAGGCGATCCGGCGCGAGCTCCTGCGCGAGGGCCAGGTGTTCTACCTCCACAACCGGGTGGCCGACATCGACGCGGTCGCCCGGCACCTGTCGCGGGTGGTGCCCGAGGCGCGCATCGCGATCGCGCACGGCCAGATGGACGAGGGCACCCTCGAGCAAGTGGTCCTCGACTTCTGGGACCAGCACTACGACGTCCTCGTGTGCACGACCATCATCGAGTCGGGGATCGACATGCCGACGGTCAACACGCTCGTGGTCGACCGGGCCGACCTCCTCGGTCTCGGCCAGCTCCACCAGATCCGCGGGCGGGTCGGGAGGGCCGGACAGCGCGCGTACGCGTACCTGTTCCACCCGGCGGAGCGGGTGCTCACCGAGGCGGCCTACGAGCGGCTGCGCACGATCGGGGAGCACACCGAGCTCGGCTCCGGATTCAAGATCGCGATGCGGGACCTGCAGATCCGGGGGGCGGGCAACCTCCTCGGTCGGGACCAGTCGGGCCACATCGCCGCGGTCGGCTACGACCTGTACGTGCAGATGGTGGCGGAGGCGGTGGCCGAGGCCAAGGGGATCCGCGAGCCCGAGCCGGCCACCGTCTCGATCGACGTCCCCGGCGACGCCCACCTGCCGTCGGACTACGTGGAGGCCGAGGACGCCCGCCTGGAGGGCTACCGCCGGATCGCCGCGGCCCGCCGGGTCGAGGACGTCGAAGACGTGGCCAGCGAGTGGCTGGACCGCTACGGCCCGCCGCCGCCCGCCGCCGAGGGGCTCCTCGAGCTGGCCCGCCTCCGGGCGACCTGCCTGCGCATCGGGGTGACCGAGGTCACCGTCGGCGCGGCCCGGGGTGGCCGGCGCCCGGTCGCCCGGATCGCCGGGCTGCGACTCGCGGCCAGCGCCCAGGCCCGGCTGCACCGGCTGGCCCGCGACGCCTCCTACCGGGAGGGGCTCGAGCAGCTGGTCGTCCCGGTGGAGGACACCGCCCACGCCGCCGGCGCGCTGCGGGCCCTGCTCGACGGGCTCGTCCCGCCGGCCGAAGAGCCGGCCGGCCCCGCCGGTAACATGCCGGGCGCGTGAGGCGTCCCCCCCTCCTCGTCGGCGCCGTCGCGGCGGTGGCGGCCGTCGCCGCGGTCGTCGCCGCCGGCGCGTTCTCCGTCCCGGCCAACGCCCTCACCGTCGACGGCGTGTCGATCTCCCGGGCCACCCTCAACCGCGACCTCGCGGTCATCCAGCAGAACCAGGCCTTCGGCTGCTACCTCGACGCGAGCGTGGCCGTCCGATCGGCGAATCAGGCCGCGCTCCCGACGATGACGAGGAACGGGGGCGCCACCTATGACACCCGCTACGTGGACTTCTGGCTCAGCCAGCAGATCAACAACCTGTTGGTCGAGCACCTCGCGGCGAGCGAGCACCTGAGTTTCGACGCGACCGCGCTCGCGGCCGGCCGCTCCGATCTGCTCGGCAACATCTCCTCGACGCTGGCCGAGGCCGCTGCCGCCACCGGCCAGAGCGCGGTCTGCGCGCCGAGCGGCGCCGCGATCGTCTCCACGCTCCCCACCGCGATGGTGGACGAGCTCGTCCGGGCCCAGGCCGCCGGCGACCTCGTGCTCTCGCACGCGGCGGGCTACGGGCTCGGCACCACGGACCTGGCGAGGTTCTTCTCTAGCCACCAGTCCGCGTTCCAGACGATCTGCCTCTCGGGGATCCAGACGACCGACCAGGCCACCGCGAACACCGTCCGCAGCGCGATCGTCGCCGGGGAGCCGTTCGCGACGGCGGCCCAGGCCGACTCGACCGACACCCAGAGCGCGGCGAACGGCGGCGCGCTCGGGTGCTTCTCGGCCAACGAGGGCGCGTACGACACGGTCGCGGCCGATGTGAAGGGCCTCGCGGTCGGCCAGCTCAGCCAGCCGCTGGCCAACAACGGCTCGTATCTCCTGCTCGTCGTCACGAGCGAGCAGCCCGCCGCGTTCGACGCCGTCATCCCGGCCGTCCGCCAGGCCATCCTGGCGGACGGGTCGGCCAAGGCGACGAAGCAGCTCTCCGGCCTCACGAAGACCGCGCGGGTGTCAATCGACCCGCGTTACGGGCGGTGGTCCGGGGCGTCGGGGATCGGCATCCAATCCCCGCTCACCCCGCCGAAGACCGACCTCTTGGAGCCGTGAGCCGTCCCGGCCCCGGGTCGGGACCGCGGATCACGGTGGTCGGGCTGGGGCCCGGTGACGCCGACCTCCTCGGCGACACCGCCCGGCGCGCGCTGGTGGGGGCCGACGCCGCGTTCCTGCGCACCCGGAGGCACCCCGCGGCCGCCGCCCTGCCCGACCTCCCGTCCTTCGACCACCACTACGAGGCGGCGGCGGACTTCGACGAGGTCTACCGCCGGATCGTGGACGACCTCGTCGCGGCGGCGGGCCCCGACCGGCGGGTCGTCTACGCGGTCCCGGGGTCTCCGCTCGTCGCCGAGGCCACGGTCGAGCTGCTGCGGGCCGACCCGCGGGTGGAGGTCGAGGTCGTGCCCGCCCTCTCCTTCCTCGACCTCGCCTGGGCCGCGCTCGAGCTCGACCCGGTGGCCGCGGGGGCCCAGCTGGTCGACGGGACGCGCTGCGAGGTGGAGCTGGCCGGACGGTCCGGTCCCTTCCTCGTGGCCCAGTGCTGGTCGCGCGACGTGCTGTCACGGCTCAAGCTCGCGATCGGCGCCGGCGAGCCCGAGCCCGCTCCGGCCGTCGTGCTGCACCACCTCGGCCTGGCCGACGAGACCGTCACCGTGGTGCCCTGGGCCGACCTCGACCGCGCGGTCGAGCCGGACCACCTCACCTCGGTGTGGATCACCCGCCTCGCCGCCCCGGTGGCGGCCGAGATGACGCGGCTCGAGGAGCTGGTCCGCACCCTGCGCGAGCGCTGCCCGTGGGACCGCGAGCAGACCCACGCCTCGCTCACCCGCCACCTCGTCGAGGAGACCTACGAGGTCCTGGACGCCATCGCCGAGGTCACCGAGTGCGCCACCACCGCGGGCCCGAGGGCCGAGGCGGCCGCCGCCCATCTCGAAGAGGAGCTGGGCGACCTCCTCTTCCAGGTCTTCTTCCACGCCCGACTGGCCGCCGAAGACGGGTGGTTCGGCGTGGCGGAGGTGGCCCGGGGGGTGCACGACAAGCTGGTCGGCCGCCACCCGCACGTCTTCGGCGACGTCAGCGCGCCGACCGCCGGCGCGGTCATGGCCAACTGGGAGCTCTTGAAGGCGGCCGAGAAGGGGCGGGCCAGCGTCACCGACGGGATCCCGACCGCCCTCCCGGCACTGCTGCTCGCCGCCAAGCTGCAGCGCAAGGCGGCTGCGCTGGGGGACGACGGGCCGGTCCCGTCGCGCCGGGCGCTCGTCGACGATCTCGACGCGCTGGGCGCGGACCCAACGGGCGAGCGGCTCGGTCGAGTCCTCTACGAGCTGGTCCGACTGGCCGGAGAGGCCGGCATCGACCCGGAGGAGGCGCTGCGCGCCGTCGCGCTGGCCGAGCGCGACCGCATCGTCGCGGTCGAGGGCGCGCGTCGCGCGTCGGGTTGACGCGCGGTGCGTCACCACTGCGTCACGCAACGTGAACGCGGCACCACACGACGCTGCGACAGTGCTCCGAACTGGACCGTTCCCCGATCCGAGCGTGACCAGCCGCTAGCGTGGTCCGGCGGCGCCTCGCCAGGGGAGGGGCCAAGGAGCGTTCAGTGAGCACCATCGAGCACGTGGTCGGACGTGAGGTGCTCGACTCTCGGGGGAACCCCACCGTCGAGGTCGAGGTGGTCCTCGACACCGGCGCGCGGGGTCGGGCCATCGCCCCGTCGGGCGCCTCGACCGGGACCCACGAGGCCGTGGAGCTGCGCGACGGCGGGACCCGATTCGGCGGCAAGGGCGTGCTCGGCGCGGTCGGGAACGTGAACGGCGAGATCGCCGGGTTCGTCGCCGGCCTCGACGCGCTCGACCAGCGCGGCGTCGACCTCGGCCTGGTCGACCTGGACGGAACGCCGGACAAGGGCCGCCTCGGGGCCAACGCCATCCTGGCCACCTCGCTCGCGGTGGCCAAGGCCGCCGCGAGCGAGCTCGAGCTGCCGCTCTACCGCGCGATCGGCGGCACCCAGGCCCACGTGCTGCCCGTCCCGATGCTGAACGTGCTCAACGGCGGGGTGCACGCCGACAACTCGGTCGACTTCCAGGAGTTCATGGTCATGCCGGTCGGGGCGGCGTCGTACTCCGAGGCGCTGCGCTGGGGGACTGAGACCTACCACGCGCTGAAGAGCCTTCTGCACGAGAAGGGCCTGTCGACCGCGGTCGGGGACGAGGGGGGCTTCGCCCCCGACCTCCCTTCCAACGAGGACGCGGTCGTGATCCTGCTCGCCGCCATCGAGGCGGCCGGGCGGACCCCCGGCGACGAGGTGGCGATCGCGCTGGACCCGGCCACGAGCGAGCTGTGGCGCGACGGGACCTACGAGCTGGCCGGCGAGGGGCGCACGCTGCGCTCCGAGGAGCTCGTCGCCTACTGGGTCGACCTGGTGGAGCGCTACCCCATCGTCTCCCTCGAGGACGGCATGGCCGAGGAGGACTGGGACGGGTGGGTCGCGCTCACCGACGCCCTCGGCGATCGGATCCAGCTGGTCGGCGACGACGTCTTCGTCACCAACCCCGAGCGCATCGAGCGCGGCATCGAGCTCGGGGTGGCGAACGCGGTGCTGATCAAGCTCAATCAGATCGGCACCCTGACCGAGACGGTCGACGCGGTCAGCCTGGCCAGCCGGCACGCGTATGCGTCGGTGATCTCGCACCGCTCCGGGGAGACCGAGGACACGACGATCGCCGATCTCGCGGTGGCGCTCGGGACGGGCCAGATCAAGGCGGGCGCGCCGGCCCGGTCCGACCGCGTGGCCAAGTACAACCAGCTGCTCCGGATCGAAGAGGACCTCGCCGAGTCGGCGCGGTTCTTGGGGGCCGCCGCCCTGGCGGGCGGACGTCGGGCCCCGAAGCGTCGTGGCCCGGGCTGAGCGCCACCGCCGCGCCCGCGCCGGGCGGCGGCGGGCCGGCGGGCCGTCCACCCGCACCGAGCGCCGCGACGCCCAGTCGCGCCGGCGGGGGGTCGCCGTCCTGGTGGCGTCGGTGGCCGCCTCGGCGGTGATCCTCGTGGCCTGGTTCCCCGCCGGGGCGCTCATCGCCCAGCGCCGCACCCTCGCGCAGGCGTCGAGCACCCTGCACGAGCTGAAGGCGCAGGACCGGGCGCTGCGGGTCGAGTCGAAGAACCTGTCCACCCCGAGCGAGGTCGCCCGGATCGCCCGCCAGCAGTTCGGCCTGATCGTGCCGGGCGAGCAGGCCTACCAGGTGCTCCCGCCCCCGGGGACGGCCGGAGGGGCCACCGACCCGTACTCCGGTGACCCCGGCAACGACGCCCCCGTGTCGCCGTCGGCGGCCCCCGAGCTCCCGCCCGGCACCGTCGAGGGCAGCACCGCCACGAGCGGGGCGACCGCGCCGGGGGGCCGGTCCCGTCATGTCGCCGACCCCGTGCCGACCGCACATCCCGGGTTCCTCGGCCGGATCCTGCACTCGCTCGAGTTCTGGCGTTGAGCGTCGCCCCCGGCGACGAGCACCGCCGGGAGGAGGACGACGCCCGGGCCGTCGCCGAGCTCCTCGGGCGCGACCCGCTCGGCCCGTTCCGGGTGGTCCGGCGCCGGGCGGACGGGGCTCCGGTGGTCATCGAGAACGGGCCGTTCCTCCTCGACGGGACCCCGATGCCGACCCGCTACTGGCTGGTCGACCGGGACCTGCGCGACGCGGTGAGCCGGCTCGAGTCGGCGGGTGGGGTCCGCCGGGCGGCGGGCGAGGTCGACGCGTCCGCCCTGGCCGAGGCGCACGCCCGCTACGCGGCGGCCCGGGACGCGGCCGTCGAACGCACCCACGTCGGGCCACGGCCGGCCGGCGGGGTCGGCGGGACCCGCAGCGGGGTCAAGTGTCTCCACGCCCACCTGGCGTTCTGGCTGGCCGGCGGCGACGACCCGGTCGGCCGCTGGGTGGCAGACCAGCTGCCCGAGGCGGTGCGGCTTCCGGGCGGGCCCGGGGTGGTAGGAGAGTCCGGTGGGAACGGTGCTTCGTGAGCCGGTGGCCGCGCTCGACTGCGGGACCAACTCCACCAGGCTGCTGATCACCGGGGACGGCGGGGACGACGTCCGGCTCATGCGGATCACCAGGCTCGGCAAGGGGGTCGACTCGACCGGCGCGCTCGACGCCGAGTCGGTGTCCCGGACGCTCGCGGTCCTCGCCGAGTACCGCGGCCTCATGGACGAGCGCCGGGTCGGGCGCGCCCGGCTCGTCGCGACATCGGCCGTGCGCGACGCCGAGAACGGCGCCGCCTTCCTGGCCGCCGCCTCGAGCGTGGTCGGCGTGGACGCCGAGCTCCTGGACGGCGCGGCCGAGGGGGCGCTGGCGTTCGCCGGGGCGACCGCCGCGCTCGACGTCGCCCCCGACGCCGTCGTCGTGATCGACATCGGCGGCGGTTCGACCGAGCTCGTGGCCGGCACCCCCGAGCCGAGCGCGATCTCGCTCGACCTCGGCTGCGTCCGGCTGACCGAGCGCTTCTTGCACCACGACCCCCCACAGGAGGCCGAGCTGACCGAGGCGGCCGCCTTCGTGGACCGCGAGCTCGCCCGGGCGCAAGCCACCGTGCCCGAGCTGGCCGAGGCGGGCCGCACCCTTGTCGGGCTGGCCGGCACCGTCTCCACCCTCGGCGCGCTCGTCCAGGGGCTCACCCACTACGACCGGGAGCGGATCCACCACAGCGTGCTCACCGCCGCCGACGTCGCCTCGTGGTGCGACCGGCTGGCCGCCGAGCCGGCGGTGGCCCGGGCCCGCCGCCCGGCGATCGCCCCCGGCCGGGAGGACGTCATCGTGGGGGGCGTGGTCGTGTTGAAAGAGACCATGGCCCGGTTCTCCTTCGACCACTGCGTCGTCTCGGAGGCCGACCTGCTCGACGGGATCGCCGCCAGCATCGCGAACTAGGCACGAAGAGCGGCGTTGGCGCCTGCCTGGTGGACCTGTCACGATGCGCGGATGGGCGATCGCCCCGGCTCGCGGACGGTCCCATGAGGACCGGGAGGTCGTCCCAGACGGCGCCGCTCGAGCTGATCGGGCACCGGATCACCCTGCGCACGCTGCGGGAGTCCGACTACGAGGCGTGGCACGAGATCCGGGCCCGCTGCCGCGACTGGCTCATCCCCTGGGAGCCCCGGCCGGCGGGCGTCCCGCCGGCCTCCGAGGACCGGGCCAGCTTCGCGGCCCGCTGCGCGCTGCGGGAGCGGGAACGCCAGATCGGCTCGGGCTACGGCTTCGGGATCTTCGTCGGGCCCCGCCTGGTCGGCGAGCTCACGCTGTCCTCGATCCAGCGCGGGCCGTTCCAGAGCGCCTCGATCGGTTACTGGATCGACCGCGACTGGGCGGGCCAGAGCCTGGTGCCCGAGGCGGTGGTGGTCACGCTCCGCTTCGCCTTCGAGATGCTCGGGCTGCACAGAGTCGAGGTGTCGATCATCCCGCGCAACACCGCCAGCCGACGGGTGGCCGAGAAGCTCGATCTGCGCCTCGAGGGGATCTCCGAGCGCTTCTTGGAGATCGACGGCGAGTGGGAGGACCACGTGCGCTACGCCATGACCACAGAGGAGTGGCAGCTCCGCCGGGCCGACCTGCTCTCGGGGTGGCTGACCACGCCACCGGCGGGTTAGGGGGCCCGGCGAGGGCAGAGGACCCCAGGTCAGGGTCAGGTTCCCCCTGTTCGGGTCGTCCGGGATTGCCCCGGTCACACTCCGGGCTGGCCGCCGTAGCGCCACCTGATCTCGCCGTTCGCCGCACCGGTCCGGCGGAAGCCGACCCGTTCGAGGGTGCAGATGGAGGCCGCGTTGTTGGGGTCGCAACCGGCGACGACGCCATGGACTTCCGGCTGGTTGCGGGCCCATCCAACGAGGGCGCCGGCCGCCTCGGTTGCATAACCGCGACGGCGACGGCTCGGGATGACGCTGTATCCGACCTCGATCGTGCCGGCGTCGTCGGGCGGCCCATGGAAGCCGATGTCGCCGACCACGCTTCGACTGGTGCGCTCGATCATCACCCAGACACCGAAACGCTCCGTGTCCGCCGACGCGTGGGCCTGACGTCGGAGCAGACCCACGAGACCGGGATCGGGCCACTCGGCGGAGAGCCCTGCACCGAGGGCGTGACCCGCCGCCTCCCGATCCTCCGGCAAGGCGGCAGCCGCCTCCGCCGGCAGGGGCGTCAACTCCAGGCGGTCAGTGAAGAGTCTGAGCATTCAGGTCCTTGCCGCCGCTCGGGGTCCGCCGCCGCTCCCGGGGTCGCCGGCACGCCGTCCTCACCATCCGTGCGCGTCGCCACGCGTTGCCGAGGCGGACCGGCCTTCGTGTCGCGTCGCGCCCTTCGCTGCTCGTCGGAGCCCGTCGGGATCGTGGCGATGGGTGACGCCGGCCGGGACGCAGGAGCCTCCTTAGGCGAGGTCCTCGGGCGGACCCACCGCCGCCGGGCGCACCGCGACCGAGTTGGCGTGGCGGAGGAACCGCTCGACGTCCTCCTGGTAACGGTACTGCTCCTCGGGGGCGCCGACCCGGCGCCGCAGGCGAAGGGTTCGCGCGAAGGCGTGCGTCGCCTCGAGGCTGCTGTAGCGGTAGGTGAAGCCGGTGGCGTCGAAGCGGGCGGTGTCCAGGCCGCGGCCATAGCGCAGCAGCGCCTCGAGGTCCGTCGGGAAGTCGAGCAGTCGGAGCCGGGCGAACGGCCCCACCAAGAGGCCGGGCTTCCACGGCGGCAGCGGCACGAGCCGCGCGCCGCAGATGGCGGCGACCTCGCTGAGCGGCAGGCGTCCCGGCGCGCCGACGTTGTACGTGCCGGGGGCGCGGTGCCGGACCGCGTGCAGGAGGGCGCGGACCACGTCGGTCTGCTCGACGAACTGCAGCAGCGGGTCGTAGCCGAAGATCACCGGGCAGAGCTGGCGGGCGAGGTTGCGCGACAGGGGGGCCCGGAGCTCGGAGCCCAGCACATTGGCGAAGCGCAGGACCGTGACCGCCACCTTGGGACGGTCGTGCGCGAAGTCCCGGACGAGCGACTCGGCCTCGAGCAGCGAGCGCTCGATCGACGTCCGGGCCGGGGCGCTGCGGGTCATGGCCTCGGTGAAGGCGTAGGGATCGCGCGAGCTGGCCCCGTAGACGAGGCCCGACGACTTCACCACGAGCGATCGGACCCGGCCGGTCGCGCCCGCCGCGGCCAGCAGGTTCATCGTCCCGATGACGTTCACGTCGTGGAGTCGGGACGCCGGGCCGAGCGTCGAGTCGACGACCAGGCCCGTGTGCACGATCGTGTCGACGTCGGTTGCCGCCACGATCCGGTGAAGCGTCGAGTAGGTGTGGTCCGAGACCCGCACGAAGTCGGTCCGCTCGAGGGGCACCGTCGGGTCCCGGGTGCCGATCCCGACCACCACCTCGACCTCCGGGTCGGCCTCGAGCACCTGGGCCACCCGGCCGCCCCAGAAGGTGTGGGCCCCGGTGACCAGGATGCGGCGGGACCGCTCAGCCGAACCAGACACTCCGGCGCTCCGAGACGAGGGCGTGGACCGACTGCTGCAGGTCGGCCCGGATCTGCTCGGCGGCCTCCATGACCTCGGCACGCGAGTAGCGGACCCGGTCGGGCGGGACGTCGAAGCGCACCGGGTCCATCACCCGCAGGCGGAACTTGGCCGGCAGCGGGACGAACAGGCCGAGGGGGCCGAGGGCCAGCATGTTGGCCGTGACCGGGAAGTAGGGGAGCCGGAGCAGCCGTCCGAGCGGGGGCACCCGGAAGAGCGTGGGCATGACCTCCTCGCTGCCGACCACCGCGATCGGGACGATCGGGACGCCGGCACGCATCGCGATCTCGACGAATCCGCCGCGACCGAACCGGCGGAGTTGGTACCGCTCGGTGTAGCGCTTGGAGGGGCCTCTCGAGCCCTCGGGGAAGACCAGGGCGAGCTGGCCCTCCCGCCGGAGCAGTCGGTAGGCGTTGTCGGGGTTCGCCACGACGCCGCCGGCTCGGGACCAGAGGGTGCCGACCACCGGGACCGTCCGGAAGAAGTAGTCGGCCATGCCGTAGACCGGGCGGCCAAGCTCGGTCTCGATGCCGTGCATGATCACCGGGGCGTCCTGTGGGAGCGCGCCGGCATGGTTGGCGATCAGGAGCGCGCCCCCGCTCTCGGGGATCTTCTCGAGGCCCTCCCATTCGACCCGGAACCACGATCGGTAGATGGGGTTGTACAGCTGCCGGACAACCCGGCGCATGCGCTCGGAGCGGCCCCAGTCGTCGACGTCCGAGAGCCTCTCGGCGGTGGGGCTCCGATCCTTGGCTTTCGACGCGCCGTCGATGCGCTTCGGTTTCTGGGGGCCCGGGTGCTTCCCGTTCGGGCGATGCTCCCCGGACCGCGGATCGGCCTTCACCGGGGAGTTCTGTTTGGCCACCCGCTCCATGGTAACGAGACTCCGCGGCCAGCTTTCCGGGCCGGTCCGGAGCAGGTCAGGGGCGACCGGCGGCCACGAGACCGTCAGTGAACAGCGGCGCGTACTTGACGGTCGACCCGGTGAACGGGGCCTCGATGACCGTCTGGCTGCCGTAGGGGCCCGAGCCGACGTACATCACGACGTGGTCGATCGTGTTGTCGTCGTCGAGGTTGTAATAGAAGAGGAGGTCGCCCGGCTCAAGCGCATTCAGCGGCACGTGGGGCACCGCGGCGGCCTGATCGACGGCGACCCGGGGGATCGCCACGCCGGCTTGGCGCCACGACCACTGGGTGAGACCGGAGCAGTCGAAACCCTGACCAGGCGTCTCGCCGCCCCAGACGTAGGGGACGCCGAGCTGCGCCGCGGCGGCGGCCACCGCCGCGGCGCCGGCGCCTGACCCGACCGCGGTGCCCGCGACGGGTGGCGCTCCGCTGGCAGCTGCCGCGTTGTTCGCCGCCGTGACCGCCTGGGCGGCACCTGGACCGACCAGGGTGACGGCGACGGTCGCGTCGAGGGTGGCGTTGCGCGAAGCGGACGACGCGCTCGACGGGTGGGAGGCGGCGTAGGCCGCCTCGGTGATGGCCTGCTGCTCCGCGTACTGGGCGACCTCGACCGCCAGCGCGCCCTTGACCTGGTTGAGCGTGGCCTGGGCCTGGGCGGCCGCCTGCTGGTTGGCGATCTGGAGCGAGTGGACCTGGTTGAGCGCCGCGGTCGCCTCCTGCTCCTGGCTCTGCTCGAGATTGTTCGTGGTGGCCAGTCGCCCCTGTTCGATGGCCAGCTCGCCGACGGCGTAGTCGATGTTTCCCATCACGACGTCCTCGTACTGGTTGCGGGCGACCG
>DAIUEV010000038.1:21762-24155 GCA_036844945.1 Acidimicrobiales bacterium | reverse complement strand
GCGTGGAGCACAGCACGTCGCGCTCGGCGATGTCGAGTACTTCGCCGGCCGGCTCACTGAGCAGGGTTGCCGTGACCGCAGCCCAAGCAAACGTGCCGGTCTGGTACGAAGCGTTGTATCCGGTCCCCTTCAATGGCGGGAGCGAGGCCAAGCCGTTCACGCTCGCCCACCCGCTTGTGGCGTAGGCAGTCAGGTCGTTGCCTGGCTGGTCGGACCGTGTGCTGCTCAGTCCGTATGGGGTAATGGCAACGATCAGCGCGCTGGCCGAGAGATGGCGCAGCGCGCCGACCTTGGTTTCCGGCGTCGATTCACTCGTCAAGATGACCTCGGCCTCGACCACCAAGCTGAGAGCTGTAGGCAGGTCAACACGGCGGCGGTTCGCAAGAACGTATGCCGCGGCGGGTGGGTCGGATCGTACCGGGTGCCCTTCGGGTGGTTCGGCGCCGATCACATCCGCACCAAGATCGGCCATCAGCCGGGCGCACCAGGCCGTCGAGGCGCGATCACCGAAGTCGAGCACTCGAAGCGAGTCCAGCGTCGCCCTGCCGGTGGCGGTCACGTTGCGTCGCCCGTCGTCGCCATCCAACCTCCCAGTTCCGATCATTGACGGACGGAGTTCCGCCTGGCGTCGAGGAGAGGCCGCACTTGACGTTCCTACCAGGGGGAAACGAGTGGGCGCTGGGGGACTCGAACCCTCGACCTCAGTCGTGTGAAGAGGATCCGGACGACTCCCCCACCAGCTCATTTACCAGCTGACCAGATGCTTCACCCTTCATCGTTTGGCACTGTTTGACCCTGTTTTTCAACCTCTCACGGACGGAGACGGACGAAGTTTCGAGCAAGTAGCGACTCAGGACTGCAATCGGCGATCGTCACCCCCGAACAGGTCGAGGGTGATTGACCAAAGCTCCAAACAGATCGCTTCCGCACGAACCGAAGCGCGGCCCGGCTCAAAAAAGGGGTTCGAAGACAAGGCCCGCCATGCGACGGCCGGTAACGGTAACTGGTGTGATCACCACCCAGATTCTGTGGACACCCGTCTTCCAAGGCAACGGCACGTCGCCATCGATCTGCCGCAGCAGCTCGGGAACGCGCTCCATTTCAACTTCTTCGCTGGTGCCACGAACAAGGACGCTCCATCCCGAGCGGCTCGCGTAGTCGATGTGATCGACTTCGAAGGCGACACCACCGTTCCGTGACCCATGCATTTTGGATCCGTCCGCGGAGCGAAACACAATGTTCTGTCCTGCTATTGCATAGTTGACCGGAACGGCTGCTGGTCCGAGTTCGTCCGAATAGACCAACCGACCCACGGTTGCTTTCCCGAGCAGCTCGAAACACTCGTCCCGGGAAAGGTCTTCAAGCGCTCGCCTTGGCACTCCGGAAGCATATGCCTCGGTATTGCGGTGTGTTGGGTCTCAGATCAAAAGGAGATCTCCGCCGTCCATTGAGGATCGGGATCCTCACATGAACAGCTGATTTGCCTGGGCGCCCATGTACCTGGCGGCCCGGCTCGCTACGGCCGACCCTTCGCGGGCACGCCAGCTACTCGACGAAGCGGCACAGGCCGCCGCGCTCGCCGACAACCCTTTCGCTCGGAACATGGCGATGGTCGAACTCGCCTCGGTTCACGCACAACAGGGTGACTACCTGGCAGCTGGGCGGTGCTTGATCGAGATGGTCCGAAGTACTCACAACCCGGGCGATCACATGTCCACTTTGCAGGGCTTGAGGGATCTCGCCTGCGTCTTGGCCACTCTTGGAGACGACGAGCCGGTACTGGTCACCTTGACCTGGACCACCGATCACGGCCTACCCGTCGTGGGGCTTAGCCGACTCCCGATATGCCTCTTTCGGCTGGGCAGCCCTCAGCGTCCTGCACGAGCAGCAAACCGAGGACGCCCGACGATCGTTCCAACAGCAGGCCGACTCTCTTGACGAGGCTCGAATCATTGCGTACGTGGGCGAGCACCTCGAACGGCTCATCCACCGGAAGGCAACGAGCGCGAGGGCGTCCGGGTCCCAGAACGCATGACACGCACCGCCTACCGGAAAGCGTCGAGGCGTCCCACGCTTGATTGTGATCCATCCGAGCGGCGGGTATCCCCATGGTGCGCAGGGCGGCACACCTTCCTTCCCGGCGACTGGGGCACCTATTCGCTGATTGGTGACGATGGTGGGCCACCAGCGCTCCGACCATTCACGGAGATTGACGCGAGCCGAATCGGGATGGAGTTACTGGTCGGTGTAGACCTGATGACGGACGTAGCGCTCGAACCGCTCAGCGTCGGCTTTCCGATCGAAGGTGCGCTCACGTGGAAGGGGATCCCTGAACCGCACGACCCACGTCGTGCCACGTCGTTGGGTCACTCGCTTGTGGATGCTCATGCCGG
>DAIUEV010000038.1:0-21662 GCA_036844945.1 Acidimicrobiales bacterium | reverse complement strand
CCGGGGAACGGCACGCCGTGACCGCGCCGCGAGCCTTGTTGGCTGGTACGGGTTCACGAGTACTCGTCGGGCAGGAGGAGTTCCTGATGAGGTAGACGACACACGCCGAGCAGATGGTCCGGTCCGCAGGCTTCGGGAAGCTGATCGGCTGCTGGCCGAAGGAGCCGACGTCCAATGCGTCCATCGGCACTTGGAAATGTCAGTGCAGACGTATCAGCGGTGGCCTACCTCGGACATCAGTTCTGGGTGCTCGAGGAAGTTCATCGAGACCAGTTGCCCATCTTCTGCTTCCGTGAGCCGTACGTACGCTCCCTCCATCGTTGAAAAGATCTCGACGGTCGTACAGCCATCGGGACCGGCGACCTTCGGCCCGTAAACTTCGCCCGGCCGTGCCACCATGACGGAGCCGGGGTCAAGAATGCGATCACCAACGTCTAACGAGCCGCGGACAATAAACTCCACCCGTTCGCAGGGGTGCGCATGACGCGTCACCACATAGCCAGGATCCATCTTAAGTATCACTGCCACCGGTGTCGTATCGAGATCGGGATCGCCCAATGGGAAGTAGGTGACCCTCACATTCGGAACGAGGGTCGCTCCCGCTTCCACCAAGGCCCGGAGCTTTCCCGGGTTCTGCCAATACCCCTCATCACCCATCGAATAATACTCTTCATCACCCATCGAATATTTCGGCACTTGTCCTCCTCGGAGAATCTCTGATTACCTACGCAGCCGACCAGACTCGTGGAAACATTTCACATTCCACCCCATCCCCTGGGCGCAGCCCCGCATCGCCCAGGTAATCATGCCACTTCGTGTTCGCAATACCCGCATGATTCCACGTTTCCGTCCCTCGTCTTGGCCCCGAACTCGTCGCCGCGCTCGGCATCGGGACCGACGCCGCCTCAGCGCTTCTCGTCGCGGCCGGTGACAACCCCGGGCGTCTGCACAGCGAGGCGGCCTTCGCCCACCTCTGCGGCGCATCGCCCCTCGACGCCAGCAGCGGCAAGAACCAACGAGATTGACTCAGCCGCAGTGGTGATCGTCAGGCCAACTCCGCCCTCTGGCACATCGTGCTCACCCGCATGGTCTATGACCCTCGAACCAACGCCTACATCGATCGACACGAGACAGAAGGCTTGACTAAGAAGGAAGCGGTGTGCTGTCTCAAGCGCTACGTCGCCCGGGAGGTGTTCAACCTCCTACCGCACGAGAAACTTGGGCTTGACAGCCCATCGGAGCATCGTACGGGGCTACACAGGAACGCAAGGCCGGTAGCCCTTGCTGCCCGTGAGCGTCCCTATCGGGATCCCGAGTGCCATTGGTGGGATCCAAGTCAGATCAGGTCGTGGGTGCTCCCGGTGATCCGGTAGAGGTCTGGAGCTCGACGGCAGCACGCGTCGCCTCCATCTCGATCTTGAGCGCCTCGGCTCGCACCCTGGGTACACGGGTGATGACCAATTGCGGCGCACCGTCGACCAGATTCCGGCATTGCTTGATGTTGAGTTTGGTCAATCGCTTGACGATGTTGTAGACGCCAATCCGACGTTGGCCAGCGTCCGTGACGACGGAATCGACAAGATCAACATTGGGCTGTTCCACAATCGACCTTCCTATGGGTGCTACCGAACTCTAAGTAGGACTCCGCCCCGAGGAGCGTTCGGCTTCTCGCTCTGCCAGTCCCGTCACTCATTGGAATGGTACCTAACGACCCTTCAGCTCTCACCCGGACCACGAGGAGGTGTGCGGCGAGGTTCCGCATTGGGCAAGTGCCCCCGTGGTACTGGGCCGACCCGTCCCGGCGGTGTGGGGCACCCTTCGCACTCGGTCGGTATCGACACTTGTCGTACTCACGCAAGTCTCAGATATCGGGCGCGCTGAGTCTTAATCGAGCCTGTCTCAGGATGGCCTGATGTTTTGATTCCCCTTGAAAACGTTCTCGGGGTCCCACTCTCCCTTGATGGCGGCCAGGCGGCGGTACTTGGCTTCTCCGAAGGCGGCTCGTACCCGGTCCTCTCCTTCGTCCCCAATGAAGTTGAGGTACACGCCGCCGTTTGCGTAATGAGCGATGTCGCGGCGGAACGATCGGGCCCACTCGATATTCCGGTCGCTGTCGCCACCGCTTTCCCACACCGCATACGGGTGGGCGATCCACGCCACCTGGCGGTTGGTCATGGGCGTGGCGGCCTCGTCCACCCTCGCCACGGCTCCTCCCCAGGGAAGGAGGATCGGCGAGGACAGGGGCGACTGACGTTCAGAGCCGTACTTCATGAATACGTCGATTGCCTCGTCGGGAAGCGTGTCGAGGTACTCCGCCGACCAGTAGTTATTGTTCCCCGGCGGTTCATCGATCATGCGCTGGAAGTCTGTGTAAGGCATCGGACCGACGAGATCGACCTCTGGCGACATCTCCCGCAGCGACCGGACCGCCTCCGCTCCTTCCTCCACGTCGCCGACCCACAGCACCCCAATAGCCACCACGGTGGCTCCCTGCAAGTGGGTAGGGACGAAGTCCTCAGGCGGCCCGGTCATCATCACGAGTCCCGAGCCGAGCTCGTCGGGGGCCGACGTAGCGAGGTCCCGGTAGGCCCGGGCCACGTCAGCGCCCGCGGGGCCCGGCCATAGAAAGAGCCCAGCGGTGACGGTGGGTCCGAGTGGATGCAGCCGAAACTCGAAAGACGTTGCCACGCCGAAGTTACCCCCACCCCCGTGGAGGGCCCAGAACAGATCGGAGTTCGAATCCGCGCTGGCGGTGACAGCGCGCCCGTCGGCAGTGACCAGGTCGACGGCGATGAGGTTGTCGCAAGCAAGCCCGAAGGCCCGCTCGGCCCATCCCGAGCCACCTCCGAGCGTCAAGCCGGCGACACCCGTGCTCGAGACGCGTCCTCCCGTGGTGGCCAATCCGTGGGCCTGGGTGGAGCGGTCAAACTCGCCCCACGTCACGCCCGCCCCGACCCGAACTCGTCGGCCGTCGGGGTCAACGTCGATGCTCTTCATAGGGCGGACGTCGATGACCAGGCCGCCGTCGTTCAAACACATGCCAGCGACTGAATGACCGCCGGCGCGAACAGCCACTTCGTAACTTTCATGTCTCGCCAATGCCAGTGCCTCAATGACATCGCCGGGAGCGGCACATTGGGCGATCACTGACGGGCGCTTGCCGATCATTCCGTTGTGGATCGACCGAAGTTCCTCATATCTGGGGTCCTGTGTTCTAACGAGGTCCACGTTGCCCTCCTCCGTGCACTCCTCCGTCCGCCCGGAGGTAGCTGATTTCCGTCGGGAGTCCAGGTGCAGTTCGCACCGAGCCTCCGCCGGATGGACATGCTTTCACGACTCGGCACCGATGCCGAGGCGAAGGCACGTGAGGGGAAATATCGCTCCCCGTAACCTCTCGGGCTTCGACCGTGCCGGATACCGGGTGTCCGGCCAACATGAATCGCCTGCCCCCATGGTGCCTGCTTGAGACTTAGCTCCGAGCGCTAGGGCGATTTCCTAGCGTTGAGGAGTCCTGTTGGGGTCACTCTCGTAGTGCCTGCCGCCGGCACCGCTGGCTGGCTCTTGTACGAAGAACGTCCCACCAGGGCTTCGCCCACGGAGTGGCTCAAGAGAGGATCGAGCACGAACATCCGCAAGCAGGAGTGCCCCCGTGGTTCACATCCCGACCAAGGAGGTAGTCATGCAAGTGGTGATCGGGGTCGACCCCCACAAGGCATCGCACACGGCGGTGGCCATCGACGAGGCTGAAGACGAGATCTCCAGCGTCAAGGTGCGGGCCACCCGTCGTCAGGTCGACCAACTGGTGCGCTGGGCCGAGCCCTTCGAGAAGCGGAGGTGGGCCATCGAGTCGGCCGGCGGGATGGGCTACCTGTTGGCCCAGCAGCTCGTGGCACGGGGCGAAGAGGTGCTCGACGTTCCGGCCACCTTCAGACCCTGGCGGACCAAACAGCGATAGATGGCCGAGCGAGAGGGCACCTCGTCGAGGTCCCGGGCCAACTTGGAGCGAACGGTCCTCGGGCCCCAGCCCGGGTGGGCAGTGCGCATTGAGATGATCCGGGCCTCGATGACCGCAGAGAGCTGGTGGGGACAGGTGTCGGGCTTGGAGCTCTTGTCGGCGAGGTCCGAAATGTCCCCATTGGCATAACGGACCAGCCAGCGGTGCAGCGTCCGGCGGTCGACACCGTGCCGGGTGGCCAAGTCGGTGACGCTGGCACCGGTGTCGAGCACCTCTCGAACAGCCAAATAGCGCTGCTCAAGCATCGAAAGCTCCACCAGTGCCATGCCAGCCCCCTCGGCTCGAACCGAGCCAAGCCAAGGTCAAGCGGAGCGCGAAGACAATGGGCAGAGTGGGACACAGGTGCCGAAGCCACTGTCGCCGAGGAGCCGGAGCCGGGCCGGGAACTGCGACAGAGGTCCCGAAGCCAGAGTGAGACAGGGCTACCGAACTCGCACAGCTGACCAGGACGAACAGAGTGGGCGCTGCGGGACTCGAACCCACGACCTCAGCCGTGTGAAGGCTGCGCTCTAACCAACTGAGCTAAGCGCCCTGGCGTGAGCCGTCAACGGCCCAGCGCTCGACGCAGAGACGCTACTCCTCGGTCCGATCGCCGGGGGTCGCCACCGGCTGGAAGGACGCACCCCTGAGGTGGGTTCCCGTCACGGAACTACCCTTACTCCTCGTGCCGGAAGATCCAGCCGAGCCAGCACGGGCCGAATCCGGCTGGCGCGCTGCGCTCCGGCGCATGACGACCCCATCCCCGCGCCCGACCAGGGTCGCATCGCCCGTTGAGGGGACAGAAGGCGTGTCCGACGAGGCCAAGCGCCAAGCGATCCGTGGGATCGATCGTCGAGAGCGCCAGGTTGGGCTCATTGCGGCCGGGCTCGCCGGGGTCATCGCGCTGAGCACCACGCTCCCCTATGTCCTCAAGCCCTCAATGAAGGTGTCCGTCACCGTCGCCGCATCGAAGAACCACACATGTGCGAAGCACTACCAGTACGTGAATGGAAAGTGCGACGGGAAGGTCGCCTACTCGCTCGACCACTGGGTGTTCGCGATGTGCATCCTCCTTGCGTTCGCGGTCGCGATCTTCGTCACGGTGCGGGTTGGACGGCGGAGCCCCCTCGGCTTCGTCTCCCTGATGGCGGGCCTCGCCTATGAGACCTACGTCGGCATCCTCGGACTCCCGTTCATCGCGGCAGGCGGATGGCTGCTGATCCGGGCGTGGAGGGTTCAGCGCTACGGCTCTCCCACCGCTACGAAATCGAACCCCAGCGGCGAACGAGGACCGCCTCCCACCAGGGCCGAGAGACAGACGAAGGCGAAGAAGGCGAAAACCCCGGTGCCCGCCGGCCCGGTCGCCTCCAAGCGCTACACGCCAAAGACGGCGAAGAAGAAACGCCCGGTCCCTACGCCGAAGGAGTCATAAGGGCCGAGCGGAGCAGCGCCAGGACGTCGGCGCGGCGTCGGACAAGCGATCTCGCGGTGGGCTCCTCCCCCAGAGCTCGGTACACCTCGACCTCCGTGACCATCCCGATCACGGTCGAGTAGATCGCGAGCAGCAGCAGCTGCGGATCGTGTCGCCGCATACGACCGGCGTCCATCTCCGCCTCGAGGAAGGAGCTCGCCCGACGCACCAGCGGGTCGAGGGCGCTGATCATCTGCGTGGCCGCCGGCGGACCGAGCCGGGTCGCCTCCCGCACGAGCCCCAGGAGCTCCGGCCGTCGGCCCGCCAGCCGGAAAACCGCCCGCACCACGGCCTCGACCTTCACCCAGCCCTCGCCGACGCCGTCGAGGCCGGCCTCGAAGGCGTCCGAGAGCTCGGCCGCACTGCGTTCGATCACTGCGGCTAGCACCGCTTCCTTGCTCGAGTACCAGTACAGGATCGTTTGCTTCCTGATGTCGAGCATTCCGGCGAGCGCGTCGAGCGAGGTCGCGTCGTAGCCGCGCGTGCCGAACGAGGTCAGGGCGGCGTCGAGGATTCGGTCCGCCGTGGTCCCGTCGCTCACTTACCATATGGTAGACAGAATCCCCTACCAAATGGTAGACAACTGGGATGCGCATCCCCGAGCGCCTCGCGGGTCGGCGGTTCTTCGTCACCGGCGGGACCGGTTTCCTCGGGACCGCCCTCATCGAACGCATCCTGCGGAGCATCCCCGACGCCAAGATATTCGCCTTGGTGCGGCCGGGTCGCCGCAACGACGCCGCCGGCCGGGTGGAGCGCGACATCCTGCGCAACGACTGCTTCGCCCGACTGCGGGCGGAGTTGGGCGGCGCCTTCGACGACTCGGTCGGGCGGCGCCTGCACGCGGTGGCCGGTGACGTGTCGACCGACGGTCTCGGATTGGACGCGGCCGGGGAGGATGTGCTCGCCAGTTGCGATGTGGTCGTGCACTCGGCCGCGACCGTCAGCTTCGACGCGCCCCTCGACCAGGCGATCGAGGTCAATCTCCTCGGTCCGTCCCGGGTGGCCGGGGTCGTCGCCCGGGTGCGGAGTCGGGGAGGCGGGCCGACGCACCTGATCGCAGTGTCGACCGCGTACGTGGCGGGCACCCATCAGGGCGAGACCGGCGAGCGCCTCCTCTCCGAGGACCGCTTCAGCCTGAGCGTGGATTGGGAGGCGGAGGTCGCCAGCGCTCGTCGGCTCCGCGACGACACCCAGGACGAGTCCCGGCGCGCGGCACGGCTCAAGGAGTTCGCCAAGCGGGCCCATGCCGAGCAGGGCGCCTCGGGGACCCATCTGCTCGCGGCGAGGGCCGAGCGGCTCCGGGAGGACTGGGTCCGCCAGCAGTTGATCGACGCGGGCGTGGCGCGCGCCCAGGCGCTCGGCTGGCCCGATGCCTACGCGTTCACCAAGGCGCTCGGCGAGCGAGCGCTCGTCACCGGGTTCGGACCGGACGCGTCCGCACCGGTGCCCCTCACGATCGTCCGTCCCTCGATCATCGAGTCGGCCCTGGCTGAGCCTCGGGCCGGTTGGATCCGCGGGTTCCGCATGGCGGAGCCGATCATCATCTCCTACGCCCGGGGTCTTCTCCGCGAGTTCCCCGGCGTGCCGGAGGGGGTGACCGACGTCATCCCCGTCGACCTCGTGGTGGCCGCGATCATCGCGGTCGCCGCCGCCGGGCCGGACGAGAAGGGTGCGAGCGTCTACCACGTCGCGTCGGGGGTCCGGAACCCCCTCGAGTACGGCAAGCTCGTGGAGCTCGCCCAGGACTGGTTCGGGAGGCATCCCCTCTACGACGAGCGGGGGCAACCCATCTCGGTTCCGGAGTGGTCGTTCCCCGGGCGCGGCCGGGTCCAGCGCCAACTGCGCCAGGCCACCCGGCTCATGGGAATGGCCGAGCGCGGACTCACCGTGGTGCCGTTCCGCCGCAAGCAGGCCGAATGGGCAGCCAAGCTGGAGGACCGTCAGACCCTCGCCGAGCGGGCGCTCGGCTACGTCGAGCTCTACGGGGCGTACACCGAGACCGAGGCCCGGTACCGCGTCGACCATCTGCTCGAACTCTGGGAGACCCTCGACGAGGGGGACCGGCGGGAGTTCTGCTTCGACCCCGCCGTGATCGACTGGGATCACTACGTCGCCGAGGTCCATCTCCCCTCGGTCGTCGAGCGGGGGCGGGTGCGGACGTCGCCGGTCAAGCAGACCGGGCCAGACCGCGAGACGCGCATGCGCGGAGCGGTGCTCTCGGTGGACCGCCACCTGGCGGTCTTCGACCTCGAGCACACGCTCATCGCCTCGAACGTCGTGGACTCGTATGCCTGGCTGGCCAGCCGGCACATGGACCCCGACCAGCGGGTGGGCTTCGTCGCCGACCTGCTCGGCGCGGCTCCGCGGTGGCTCAGCCTCGACCGTCGCGACCGCGGCGACTTCCTGCGCTCCTTCTACCGGCGCTACGAGGGGGCCCCGGTGGCCGAGGTGGAGCGGGACGCGTGGGACCTGTTCCACGAGTTCCTGCTGCCCCGGTCGTTCCCGGCCGGCCTGGCCAGGGTGCGCCAGCACCGACGGCTCGGGCATCGGACCCTGCTCATCACCGGCGCCCTCGACGTGATCGTCGCCCCGCTGCGGCCGCTCTTCGACGACGTGGTGTGCGCGCGGATGACCGAGCAGGACGGCGTCTACACGGGCCGGCTCGCCGAGCTCTCCCCGATCGGCGAGGCCCGGGCCCATCTGCTTGAGCGCTACGCGCGGGAGCACGGACTCTCGCTCGACCATTCGGTCGCCTACGCGGACTCCTCGAGCGACCTGGCCATGCTCGAGGCGGTCGGCTACCCGGTGGCGGTCAACCCCGACGCCCGGCTGGCCGCCATCGCGCGCCGACGGGGGTGGCTGGTCGAGCAGTGGCGCCGGGCTTCGGGGGGCACGGCCCGGCTGCTGCCCATCGGCGGCATCGAGAAGCGCTCGCTCGTCGGCGGCAAGGACCCGCGATGAAGGCACTCCTGTTCGAGCGGAGCATGCCCAGGTTTGCCGCGTCCCGACTTGCCTCGACCCTGGGGTCGGGCCGGGGGGCGAGGGTGGCCCCGCTCCGGCTCGTCGACGCCGACGCGCCCCGCCTCCCCGGCGCGTCCTGGCACCGGGTGACCCCGGTGCTCTCGGGCATCTGCGGCTCGGACCTCGCCACCATCGACGGCCGCAGCTCCCGCTACTTCGAGCCCCTGGTCAGCTTCCCGTTCGTGCCCGGCCACGAGGTCACCGGCACGCTTGACGACGACGCGACCGGGGCGGACGGCGCGCCGTTGCCGGCGGGCTCCCGGGTGGTGATCCAGCCGGTGCTGGGCTGTCGAGCCCGGGGAATCGAGCCCCCCTGCCCCGCATGTGCGGTCGGCCGGACCGGCGACTGCGAGCACACCGCCTTCGGGCACCTGGCGCCCGGCATCCAGACCGGCTTCTGCGCCGACACCGGTGGCGGGTGGTCGACCGCAGGGCTGGTCGCCCACGAGACCCAGCTGTTCGCGGTCCCCGACTCTTTGAGCGATGCCGACGCAGTCACGGTTGAGCCGGTCGCCTGCGCTCTGCACGCGGTGCTCGGGGCCGGGATCGAAGCCGACGACCTCGTGGCGGTGGTGGGTGCCGGGACCCTCGGCCTCGCCACCGTCGCCGCCCTCGGCCACCTCGCCGCGCGGGGTCTGCTCCCCGTGCCCCGCTCCGTCGTGGTCGGTGCCCGCTACGCCCACCAGCGGGCGCTGGCGGGCGACTTCGGCGCGACCTCCGCCCTCCCTTCCGACCAGCTGCCCCGGGCGGTGCGCCGGCACAGCCGTTCGCTCGCCACCGGGGGCACATCGAGCGGACGGCTCACCGGGGGGGCCGACGTCGTGTTCGACTGCGTCGGTTCGGCGGAGTCGATCGCCAGTGCGCTCGACGTCGTGCGGCCGCGGGGGGCGGTCGTCCTGATCGGGATGCCGGGCCGGCTCAGCGTGGATCTCGCGCCGCTCTGGCACCGCGAGGTGCGCCTCGCGGGGGCTTACGCCTACGGGACCGAAACGGCGGGCCCCTCGCCGCGGCCCACCTTCGCCCTCGCCCTGGAGGCCGTCGCTGCGCTTGGGACCGGCCGCCTCGTCTCGGCGACTTACCCCCTCGAGCGATTCGAGGAGGCGGTCGCGCATGCCGGCGCGGCCGGCCGCCGGGGGGCCGTCAAGATCGCCTTCGACCCGCGGTTGAGCACCCGAGGAGGACGCCGATGAGCCCACGACCCGGCTTCGTGCTCGAAGTCGACGGCTCGACCCCACCGACCCTGTTCTGGAAGGGCGAGGGGTTCACCCTCGAGCGGCTGCCCGAGGGCAGCCGGGTGGTGTACGCACCCGAGCCGCTCGATCCGTTGAAGGACCCCCTCGGCGCGATCCGGCACGCGCTGGCCCACCCGGTCGGGGACTCCGAGCCCTTGCGGGCGCTGCTCCGCCCGGGGATGCGCCTCACGATCTGCTTCGACGACGTCTCGCTCCCGCTGCCGCCGATGCAGGCGCCCGACGTCCGACAGATGGTGATCGAGGAGGTCCTCGATGCCGCCGCGGCCGCGGGGGTGGACGACGTGGTCCTCGTCGCGGCCCTGGCGCTGCACCGCCGGATGACCGAGGCCGAGCTCCGCCACGCCCTCGGTGACCGCGTCTACGAGGCCTTCGCGCCGCACGGGCTCCTCACCCAGCACGACGCGGAGGACCCCGACAACCTCCTCGACCTCGGCCGCACTGCCGAAGGCGAGGAAGTGGAGATCAACAAGCGGGCGGCCACGAGCGACCTGCTCATCTATGTGAACATCAGCCTCGTCGCCATGGACGGCGGCCACAAGAGCGTGGCCACCGGGCTGGCCAGTTACCGAAGCCTCCGCCATCACCACAACCCGACGACGATGCGCCACTCGCGCTCGTTCATGCACGCGCCCTCTTCCGAACTGCACTCCTCGAACTGGCGAATGGGCCGGCACATCGCGAAGTCCGGCGTGAAGGTCTTCCAGATCGAGACCACGCTCAACACCGACACCTTCCCCTCCCAGTTCGGCTTCCTGCAGAAGCGCGAGTGGGAATGGAACCTGAAGGACCGGGCGACCTACGCGGCGACCGCCGCCGCGCTCGATGCCACCCCCGGCCGGCTGTCGCGCCAGATCTTCCATTCGATCCGCGCCCCCCACGCCCTCACCTCGGTACAGGCGGGCGAGGTCGAGGCCGTGCACGAGCTCGCGCTGGAGAGCATCTGGCGCCAGCAGGGCGTCCCGGTCGAAGGACAGGCCGACATTCTGACGATGGGGCTCCCCTACATCTGCCCCTACAACGTCAACTCGATCATGAACCCGATCCTCGTGGCCTGCCTCGGACTGGGGTACTTCTTCAACCTCTACCGGGGCAAGCCGCTCGTGCGCGAGGGCGGAGTGCTGATCATGCAGCACCCGACCAAGGGGGACTTCGACCCCGCCTACCACCCGAGCTACATCGACTTCTACGAGCAGGTCCTCACCGAGACGACCGACCCGACCGAGATGCACAAGCTCCATGAGGAGTCCTTCGCCACCGACCCCTGGTACATCCACCTCTATCGCACCGGCCACGCCTACCACGGCGTGCACCCCTTCTACATGTGGTACTGGTGCGCGCACGCCCTCGAGCACCTCGGCCGGGTGATCGTGCTCGGCGGCGACCCCAAGGTGGTGCGCCGGATGGGCTTCTCCCCCGCCTCGACGCTCGCCGATGCGCTCGAGATCGCGAGCGACGTGGTCGGGCCGTCGGCCACCCTCACCCACCTGCACACCCCGCCGATCCTCCTGGCCGACGTGCAGTGAGCGCGCCCAACCCGCTGCGGGCGCTCGGCCGGCTGCGGTTCCCGCTCGGCGCGCCGGACTGGCCGGCCGGGGTCGAGCGCCCACCGCCCGAGCGCAAGATCGGCCTCGACTACGACCACGAGTGGTCCCGCCGCTACCCGGCCCGGCTGGTGCGGGCGGCGATGCTCGACACCCTCACCCGCCCGCTCGCCCGGGCGGTCGCCCCGGCGACGGTCCGGGGCGACGAGTACCTGCGGCACCTCGAGGCCCCGGTGATCTTCGCCGCCAACCACGCGAGCCACCTCGACACACCGATCCTCCTCACCACCCTGCCCACCCGGTTCCGCCACCGCACCGTGGTCGGGGCGGCCGCCGACTACTTCTTCGACCGGCGCTGGAAGGCGACCCTGTGGTCGCTCGCCCTGGCGGCCATCCCGATCGAGCGGGCCCGGGTGAACCGCCGCTCGACCGACGTCGCCGCCGATCTCCTGGCCGACCGCTGGAACCTGGTGATCTTCCCGGAGGGCGGGCGGTCGCCCGACGGCTGGGCGCGCGAGTTCCACGCCGCCAGCGCCGCCTACCTCGCCCTGCGCGCCGGGGCCCCGGTCGTCCCGGTTTACCTGCACGGGACCCGTCGGGTCCTGCCCAAGCGCGACGACGCGCATCCCGGCGGCTCGGGCACCGAGAACCGGGGCAGCCTGCTGCGGCGGGCCGAGATCACCGTGATGTTCGGTCCGCCGCTGACGCCCGACGAGGGCGAGAACGCCCGGCGGTTCGGCGAGCGCATCGAGCGGGCGGTCGGGCTGCTCGCCAACGAGGTGTCGAGCGACTGGTGGACGGCGCGCCGTCGACCCGCCGAGGCCGAGCCCGCGCTCCGGGGGCCCGACGCGGTGCCGTGGCGGAGGGCGTGGGCCCTCGGCGAACGCGGCCGCCCGGCCCCCGAGCGTCGGTGGCCCGACGTCCGCCTGGCCCGCCTCACCGATTGGCGCCGGCCCCCGGCGGCCTCGAGCTAGCCGCCGGCACGGACGCGCCCGGTCTCGTCCGGCCGATCCGGGCCGGACTGGGCGAACGCGCTCAGCGCACCCTTCGGCGGACCCGACGCCCGAGGGCGGCGCGAAGCCGCTCGTCCCTCAGGGCCTGCTCCCGCCAATCGTCGAGCGGGTCGAGCCCGTCGGACCCGGTCGCCCAGGCGAGCAGCAGGTCGGCGAGTGCGGGGTTGCGGGCGAGGACCGGTCCGTGCAGGTAGGTGCCGACCACCCGACCGGCCCACGACCCGTCGGTCCCGTCGCCGTTGCCGATCCCGGTGCGGACCCGCCCGAGCGCGGCCGCTCCCGGCCCGAGGGTGGTGCGGCCCCCGTGGTTCTCGAACCCGCTCAGCAGGCCCACGCCACCGGGTGCCGCGTCGACCACGATCTCTCCGACCGCCCGTCGTGCCGTGCTCTTCGCCGTCGTCACGTCGAGGAGGCCGAGCCCCGGCACCGCCTCCCCCGCCGCGGTCGGGAAGGTGGACCCGACGATCTGGTAGCCGGCGCACACCGCCAGGACGACCGCCCCGTCGCGGACCGCCGCAGGCAACGTTCCGTCCTCGGCGAGGGCCTCGGTCGCCTGCACCTGGGGACCGTCCTCGCCCCCGCCCAGTGTGTAGATGTCGCCCGGCGGGAGCGGCGAGTCGCTCGGGGCCTGGACCAGCTCGGCCTCGATGCCCCGGCGCTCCGCCCGCCGGGCCAGCACCAGCCCGTTGCCCCCGTCGCCGTAGGTGCCGAGCAGGTCGGGGTAGACGACCACCACGCGGAGCGGACGGCTCACCGCGCTCGCCGATCGGACCGGGCGTCGGCGCGCAGCAGGTCGTGGAAGGCGGTGTAGTTGCCGATGAACTCGACCGGCTCCTCCGTCGGTACCGGCGCCAGGCGGGCTGCCAGGCGGACCGCCTCGACCGGGTCGGGCATCCGCTCGTGGTCGACCTGGGCGTACTCAAGCCGCACCGACAGATCGGCGCTGCGTTCCCCGGTCGCCACGACCGGCCGGCCGGTCAGGCGCTCGAACTCCACGTCCCAGAGCCACGAGGGATCCCGTCCGTCGGCGACCCGGGCGTTGATCGCCACGACGACCGGGGCGGTGCCCGGTGCGACGAGGTCGAGCAGCTCGGCCCACCCGGCCGGATTCTTGGCCAAGAGCAACCGGGTCGGCACACCGGCGACGAGACGGAGCGAGAACCGGCCGGCCACCCCCTCGACCGTCGCCATCGCCGCGAAGGCCGCCTCGGCAGGGATGCCCAGGGCCTCGGCCGCCACCGCCGCGAGGACGGCGTTGCGGCGGTTGAACGCGCCGGGGACGGCGAGCTCCACCGGCAGGCAACGGCCGTCGCGCCAGCGGGCTCGAGTCGCGCCGGAGGGGTCCTCTTCGATCGTCACCTCGGGGGTGGGCCGGGCGAACCCGCAGGCGCATGACCACGTCACGCCGTCGAAGGTGATCCGGCCGCCGCAGGCCGGGCAGCCCGAGGCGTCGGCCCGCCACCGCATCCCGCCGGCCACCCACACCACCGAGGCGGCGGCGCCGGCGCCGTAGGCGACGAGCGGATCGTCGGCGTTGGCCACCACGGTGGCGTCACCCGACGCGAGCGCGTTTCGCCACCGGGCGGCGACCATCCGGACCTCGTTGCTGCGATCGAGCTGGTCGCGCGACAGGTTCAAGAGGACGGCGACCGCGGGATGCAGCGTGCGCATCGTCGACGGCAGGTACCCCTCGTCGACCTCGAGCACCGCCGGGTCGGCCGGGTCGCCGCCGGCCAGCGCGGCGAAGTGACCGGGCGGCATGTTCGAACCGGTCGCGTTGGTGAGGACCTTCGCTCCGGTCGACTCGACCGCCGCGGCCAACAGTCGGGTGGTGGTCGTCTTCCCGTTGGTCCCGCTCACGACGGCCACCGTTCGCCCGGCGGCCAGTTCGGCGAGGGCGGTGGGGGCGAGGCGCAGGCCGGCCCTTCCGCCGGCGACCGTGCCATTTCCGAGACCCAGCCGGCGCGACAGTCCGTTCACCGCCGCCGTCACCCCGACGGCGGCGCGGGTGCGCAGGGTCATCGATCCTTCGAGAGCGACGTGGCCAGGTCGCGACCGGCGGAGCCGGCCGCCGGGCGCTCGTCATTTGGAATGAGCGCTGAGATCGCGGCCATAATCGTCTCGGTGTGCGCGGCGGCGTCACCGGGACCGAGCGGCACCGGCGTGCCGACCCGCACCGCGACGTCGTGGAACCCGATCAGGTTCGGGACCTTGGACTCGCGCGGCCACACCCGCTCGGTCCCCCACAGCCCGACCGGCACCACCGGCGCGCCGGTGGCCGAGGCCAGCCGGGCCACCCCCGTGCGGCCGTGCAGGACCGGGTCGAGGCTCGCCTCGCCGCGAGGGATCGTGCCCTCCGGGAGGATGATCACGACCTCGCCGGCCCGCAGCGACGCCTCGGCGGCCTCGAGCGGGGCGCTCGAGCCGCTCCCCCGGTCGACCGGGATGCCCCCGATCGCCCGCAGGACCCAGCCGGCGACAGGGGCGTCGAAGAGCTCGCGCTTGCCGAGGAACCGGACCGGCCGGTTGAGCTCGCGGGCCACCAGCGCGAGCGCCACCGCGTCGAAGTAGCTGCGGTGGTTGGCGGCCAGGAGGACCCCGCCGACCTTGGGGATCGCTTCGACCCCCTTGATGTCGAAGCGCGCGTAGGGGAAGGTCGAACGGCGGAGCACGAGCCGCAGCAGGTGGTAGGGCTCGAGCCCCACGATCGAGGGCACACCGGGGGGCCGGTCCCAGTGCTCGACCGGCCACCGCCGCCCCACCGCCAGCGCGTGGAGGCGCGGATCGGGGTTGAGCGCGTGGGGATGGCCGACGCGCGCGAGGAGCGGGGCGTCGTAGATGCTGTCCGAGTAGGCGTGGCAGTCCGCCAGCGACTCCCCGGCCGACTCGGCCCATCGCCGGACCGCCGCGAGCTTGCCCGGGCCCCACACGAACCCGCCCT
Source organism: Acidimicrobiales bacterium (assembly GCA_036844945.1). GTDB lineage: Bacteria > Actinomycetota > Acidimicrobiia > Acidimicrobiales > RAAP-2 > Palsa-461. The sequence continues at coordinate 6,428 of DAIUEV010000038.1, read as the reverse complement.
CGATGTGCCCGGTGTACCGGCCCTCGTCGTCCACCCCGTAGCGGGTCGCCACGACGTCGTCGAAGCCGAGGGTGTGGGCGAGGGGAGTCACCATGTCGACGGGGGTGGTGGTCGCCAGCACCAGGCGCCGTCCGGCCGACCGGTGTCCGTGGAGGGCCGCCGGGGCGTAGGGCGCGACGAGGGCGACCAGCTCGGGCACCGCCTCCTCGGCGGCCGCACGCACCTCGTCGGCCTGCCAGCCCCGGGCGAGCACGGCGGCCGCCCGGGCGAAGCCCATCGACACCACGTTCTCGCCCAGCCGGCCGTAAAGGGCATAGAGGGCGTTCGCCCCCGGGAGGTTCCGGTCGTGCGGCACCACCCCTCGGCGGCGCAGGGCCAGGTCAAGCACCGGCCCGCTCGGGCCCCGCAGCAGGGTGCGGTCGAGGTCGACGAAGACGGCTCCCACGAAGGCGAGGCTAATGGGTGGGCCACGAAGACCCCTGGAACGCAGCGAAGGGATCGCCGGGGGGGCTGGCGATCCCTTCGCTTTCGACCTGCTTGGGAACAGAGGGGGGGGTTCCTGATCCCTGCGGTCGCCCACCATTGTGGACGATTCGGCGCGATCTGTCAAGCAGCTACAGCCGATAGTTGGTATCTTCACAAAAGATGGAGATTCGACACCTGCAGGCATTGGTCGGTGTGGCCGAGCACGGCAGCTTCTCCGCCGCCGCCGAGGCGCTCGGGACCGTCCAGTCGAACGTCTCCGCCCACATCGCCCGGCTCGAGCGGGAGCTGGGCGCCCCCCTCGTCGACCGCTCGGCCGGCCGGCTCACCGAGGAGGGCGAGGTCGTGGTCGCCCGGGCCCGCCGGATGCTGGTCGAGATGGTGGCGCTCGTCGCCGATGTCTCGGCGATGCGCCAGGAGGTGGTGGGCGTCGTCCGGGTCGGGATGATCGGGACGACCGGGCGGTGGCTCGTGCCGCGCCTCTACGCCCTGCTGCGCGAGCGGCACCCGCGGGTGCAGATGACGGTCGCCGACGGGACCAGCGCCAACCTCGAGCCGCGCGTTCTCAACGGACAGCTCGACCTCGCCGTGGTCTCGCTCCCGATCATCGGCGACGAGCTCATGGCCACGCCGCTGTTCGAGGAGGACCTGATGTTGGTGGTCCCGATCGACCACCCCTACGCGTCGGCCCCCTGCCCGCTGCCGCTCGCCGCGCTCGCCGAGCTCGCCCTCGTGCTCCCCCTGCCCAACACCGCGCTGCGCGACGAGATCGACGGCGCCATGCGCCGGGCCGGCGTCACGCTCCGGCCGGCGATGGAGCTCGACGGGATCCGGATGATCGCCTCGCTCACCTTCGACGGCTTCGGCCCGGCGATCCTGCCGGCCACGGCGGTCCCCCGTCACATGCGCGAGCGCTTCGCGCTCGTCGCGCTCGAGGGTTTCCCCCGGCGCCGGGTCGGAGTGGCGTTGCGGCGGCGGGGCCTCCCCTCGGCCCCGACCCGTGCGGTCATGGAGCTGCTGAACGCGGTCGCCCTCGATCCGCACGAACGGCCCCACGGGCTCCACCCCCCGACCTAGCTACTACCGTCGGCCTCCGATCCGGAGGTTCGACATGCTGAGCGCCAAGGTCCCCCTCGAGGAGCTGAACGACGACCGGACGGTCGTCCCGACGTACGCCAACCGGGGCCTCGCCCAGGCGGTCCCGCGCTACGAGATGCCCGAAGAGGGGATGGACCCGGGTGTCGCCTACCAGCTCATCCACGACGAGCTCACCCTGGACGGCAACCCGACCCTCAACCTGGCCACCTTCGTGACTACCTGGATGGACGCGGAGGCCGACCGGCTCATGGACGAGACCAAGAACAAGAACGCCATCGACTGGGACGAGTACCCCCAGACCGTCGAGCTCCAGGACCGCTGCGTGAACATGCTGGCCCGCCTGTTCAACGCCCCCGAGGGCCACGATTCGATCGGGTGCGCGACGGTGGGGTCGTCCGAGGCCATCCATCTCGGCGGCCTGGCCATGAAGTGGCGGTGGCGGGCCGCCCGGGAGGCGGCCGGGAGACCCACGGACCGACCCAACCTGGTCATGGGGGCGAACGTCCAGGTCTGCTGGGAGAAGTTCGCCCGCTATTTCGACGTGGAACCCCGGTACGTCCCGCTCACCGAGGACCGCTTCGTGATCGGCGTCGACGAGGCGATGGCGCTCGTCGACGAGCGGACGATCGGCGTGGTGGGCATCCTCGGCAGCACCTACACCGGCGAGTACGAGCCGATCGCGGCCCTGTCGGCCGCGCTCGACGAGAAGGCGGCCCGGGACGGCATCGACGTGCCGATCCATGTCGACGCGGCGAGCGGGGGCTTCGTCGCACCGTTCCTCCAGCCCGCCCTCGAGTGGGACTTCCGATTGCCCCGGGTGCGCTCGATCAACGTCTCGGGCCACAAGTACGGACTCGTCTACCCGGGGGTCGGCTGGGTGGTGTGGCGCGACGTCGCCGATCTCCCGAAGGAGCTCATCTTCGAGGTCGACTACCTCGGCGGGAGCCATGCCAACTTCTCGCTCAACTTCTCACGGGGGGCGTCCCAGATCGTCGCCCAGTACTACAACTTCATCCGGCTCGGGCAGTCCGGCTACCGCCAGGTGATGGAGGCGCTGTCCGGCACCGCCCGCTGGATCGGCGAGCAGCTGGCGGCCCGGCCCGACGTCTCGGTGCGCGCGGAGGGCCGCGACCTCCCGGTCGTCTGCTTCTCGCTGGCCGGGTCACCAGGGTTCAGCGTCTTCGACCTGTCGGCCCTGCTGCGCCAGCGCGGCTGGATCGTGCCGGCCTACAAGATGGCGCCCGACGCCGAGCACGTCGAGGTGCTCCGGGTGGTGGTGCGAGAAGGGCTGAGCCGCGACCTCGCCTACGAGCTGGTCCACGACATCGGCGCGGCGATCGACCAGCTCGCCGCCGGACACCCGGTCGTGCAGCCGTCGGCCCCGGCCGCCTCGCCCGCTCCCGGCCACCGGCGGGGCGCGACCCGGATGTCCAAGCCGCGGTCGAAGCGCAAGACCCGAGCGGTGTGCTGAGCGCGCCCCTTACTTGTGGCGGGCCACATACGCCCGGGCCTGCTGGCCGACCAGCGAGACGAGGCTCCCGAGGGTCAGGTTGACGTCGTCGATGTGCAGGCCCCAGGTCGGTCCGAGCACCTGGGAGACCACCGGCCGCGGGTCGCCCGGGGCCTCGTCGACCTGCAGCCAGGTCGCGCCGTTGGCCGACGCGCACTGGGCCTCGTAGAGGCCGGGGTAGGTGACCCACGGCACCGGCGCGCTGGCCAGGCCGGCCGGGAAATACGGCGTGATCGGGGCGAGGCCCCCGGTGAGGGCGGCCGGGTTGACGCACAGCACCTGCCAGCTCGCCTCGTGGCCCTGACCCGACAGCCCGCTCACCCCCTGCCCGACGATGCCGAAGATCGAGTTCGACGGCGGCGGGGTGAGGAAGCTCGAGTAGGCGATCACGCAGCCGGTCTCCCGCGCCGCGCGGCACGCCGGGATGTGCTGGAACGTGGCGCCCACCGACTTTCCGATCGGCACGGCGACGTTCCCGCCGAGCAGGATCGCCGAGACCAGCTGCGTGCGCAGCTTCGGGTCGGGGTCGACCTCCCGCTGAAGCAGGTTCATCAGGATCCCGGCGCCCTGCGAGTGCCCGATGAAGACGATGCCGCGGCCGTGGTTGTAGTGGGCCAGGTAATCCTTGAAGCCGGACAGCGCCGACTGGTAGGCCTCCTGCACGCCCGCCTCGGTCAGGCGTGCCTGCCCGGTGATCGCCGCCAGCGTCACCTGGGTGTACATGGGGGCGAACACCCGGCAGACCTGGGAGAACCTCGACGCCTGGGCGAAGGCCACCCCGGTCTCGGCCGGCTGGATCTGGAGGTCGGCGTTGGCGGTCTTCTCGTCGCTCACGGTCGGGTACACGTAGAAGCAGTCGATCCCGGGACGGGCGGCGTCCTTCGGGTGCACGGTCGTCTTCGTCCCGTCGGCCCGCACGACCGACGCGGTCAGCGGCGTGGTGCAGGGATCGGGGACGAGCCCCGGCCGGCACAGCCAGACCGTCGGCGAGGAGCCCGACGCCGCCGCGCCGCTCCCCCCCGCCGGCACCCCGAGCAGCCCGGCGCACGCGACCACCCCGACGACGGCGGCCCGGACCCACGCGACTCTGCCCCAGCGACCCACGGCTCCCCCGCCGCCCGACCGGCTGTCGGGCTCCGATCCGGGACCCTACAGTCGGCTCCCGTGACGGTGACGCCGGCTCACCCCTTCGAGGTCCCGCCGGGACTCTCCGACGCGGTGCTCGAGCGGGCCCGCCGGGCCGGCTGCGAGCACGCCGAGCTGCGGGTCGAACGGATCCGCTCCCAGGCCGTGGCCCTGCGCGACGGCGAGCTCGAGACCGCGGCCGACGACGTCGAGTCGGGCATGGGACTGCGGGTGGTGCGGGACGGGGCCATCGGGTTCTCGGCCACCGTCGGCCGGGACCAGGCCGGTGCCGCCGCGCTGGTCGACGAGGCGCTCGAGATGGCGAGCGTCGCCGCCCGGGCCACTCGGGCCCGGGTCGAGCTGGCCGAGGAACCCGGGCACGGCGAGGTCGAGTGGCTGGCGCCCTTTCGCCGGGACCCCGCGACCGTCGTCCTCGCCGACAAGGTGTCGCTCCTCGCCGACTGGAGCGCCCGGGTGGCCGCCGCCCCCGGGATCGACCATGTGTCGGCCTCGGTGCTTGCCGTGACCGAGGACAAGTTCCTCGCCGACCTCGCCGGGACCGTCGCCCGCCAGCGCCGAGTGCGGGTGCACCCCCGGCTGGAAGCGGTGGCGCTCGGGGAGGGCGGCGACTTCGAGACGATGCGGACGCTCGGCCCGCCCGCCGGCCGCGGCTGGGAGTACCTGGAGGGTGACGGCTGGGACTGGGACGCTGAGCTCGCCGCGCTGCCCGGCCTCCTCACCGACAAGCTGGCGGCCCCGTCGGTGGTGGCCGGACGCTTCGACCTCGTCATCGCGCCGACCAACCTCTGGCTCACCGTCCACGAGTCCATCGGGCACGCGACCGAGCTCGACCGTGCCCTCGGGTACGAGGCCGCCTATGCCGGGACCTCGTTCGCCACCTTCGACCAGCTCGGCTCGCTCCACTACGGCTCGCCGGCGCTCAACATCACCGGCGACCGCACCGTCGAGCACGGCCTGGCGACCGTGGCCATCGACGACGAAGGGGTGGAAGGACAGCGCTTCGACCTCGTCCGCGGCGGCACGCTGGTCGGCTACCAGCTCGACCGGGCGATCGCTTCGGCGACCGGGCTCGGCCGCTCCAACGGCTGCGCGTTCGCCGACTCGCCGCTGCACATTCCGATCCAACGCATGGCCAACGTCTCGCTAGCGGCGGCGCCGGGGGGACCGAGCACCGACGAGCTGATCGGCCGGGTGTCCGACGGCATCTTCATCGAGGGCGACAAGAGCTGGTCCATCGACATGCAGCGCTACAACTTCCAGTTCACCGGTCAACGCTTCTTCGCGATCAAGGACGGCGAGCTCGCCGGACCCCTGCGGGACGTGGCGTACCAGGCGACCACCACCGACTTCTGGGGCGCGCTCGAGGCGGTCGGCGGTGAGGCGACCTACCTCCTCGGCGGCGCGTTCAACTGCGGGAAGGGCCAGCCCGGTCAGGTCGCGCCGGTGAGCCATGGCTGCCCGAGCGCACTCGTGCGCGGCGTGCGGGTCCTCAACACCCGCGAGGAGTCGGGTCGGTGAGCCTGCCGCGCCCCCAGGACGTGGTCGAGCGGGGGCTCGCGGCGGCAGGCGGCGAGCCGTGCGTCGTGATCGTGGACGAGTCGCACGAGGCCGAGGTCCGCTTCGCCAACAACACGACGACGACCAACGGCCGGCGCCGGGACCGGCGGGTGGTCGTGGTGCGGGTGTGCGAGGTCGACGGCGGCGTCGCCGCCGGCGTCGCTAGCGCGAGCGGTGACGTCGACCTCGACGAGATGGTCGCGGCCGCCGAGGCCGACGCGCGGAGCTCGCCGCCGAGCCCCGACGCCTTCCCCCTCGTCGCCGGTTCGGCGGAGGCGGCATTCGACGAGCCCCCCGGGGAGGGAGACCTCGGCGCGTTCGCGCCGGTCCTCGACGGCCTGGCCGAGGCGTTCGACCGGGCGGCGGGGTCCGACCAGGTCCTCTCGGGCTTCGCCGAGCACCAGATGGACACCACCTACCTCGGCACCTCGACCGGACTCCGACGACGGCACCTGCAGCCGACCGGCGCCGTCCAGCTGGTGGCGCGCAGCACCGACGGCGCCCGGTCGGCCTGGGCCGCCGACGCGACGGCCGACCTGTCGCACGCCGACGTGGCGACGCTCGACGCCCGCCTCGCGTCGCGGCTCGAGTGGGCCCGCCGGTCGGTCTCGCTCGACGAGGGCCGCTACGAGGT
>DAIUEV010000037.1:9296-25275 GCA_036844945.1 Acidimicrobiales bacterium | reverse complement strand
CCGGTCGCCTCCTACCTCCGGGGCGGTTCCCAGGGCCTCCCGCTCCCCGACGGCGGGTTCCTGTTCGTCGTGCACGAGACCTACTTCGCCCCCGAGCGCCGCTACTCGCACCGCCTCCTCCGCCTGTCGCGCGAGCTCGCCATCGACGCGCTCTCCCCGCCCTTCACCTTCACCGACGAGGTGCGGGAGTTCTGCGCCGGCGCGGCGATCCGCGACGGGGAGCTGGTGCTCAGCTTCGGGGTCCGCCACACCGAGGCGTGGCTGGCGGTCGTGCCGCTCGACGCCGCGCTCGGTCTGTTGGAGCCGGTCGGCCGGTAGGGCTCAGTCGCTCCGGCGGGCGTCGAAGGTGGGGACGAGGGTCCGGGCGGCCCGCGCCTCGTCGACCCGGCGGACCGGGGTGGTCCGCGGGCTCCCGGCGAGGCTCCCCTCCTCGGCCCGGGCCGCGACCCGCTGCAGGGCCTCGGCCAGCGCCACCAGGGTCTCGTAGCTCTCCGTCTCGGTCGGCTCGACCATCAGGGCGTCGCCCACGATGAGGGGGAAGTTGACGGTCGGCGGGTGGAACCCCTCGTCGATGAGGCCCTTGGCCACGTCCTGGGCGCCGTTCCCGGTCCGCTTGCGGAGGCCGGCGGCCGAGAAGACCACCTCGTGCATGCACGGCCGGTCGAAGGGCACCTCGAAGGTCCCCGACAGGGCGCGCCGGAGCCAGTTGGCGTTGAGCACCGCCCGCTCGGCCACCCGGAGCAACCCGTCGCCCCCGTGCACCTCGATGTAGGCGAGGGCCCGAGCCAGCACCAGCGCGTTGCCGTGCCACCCGTGGACCCGGCCGATCGAGCGGGCCGGGGTGGCCCACCCGTACCGCTCGGTCCCCGCCTCGGGGTCGGCCACCCGGACCGGGCGGGGGCCGGGCAGGAAGTCGACGAGGTGGGCGGCCACCGCGACGGGGCCCGCCCCCGGTCCGCCGCCGCCGTGGGGGGTGGCGAAGGTCTTGTGCAGGTTGAGATGGACGATGTCGAAGCCCATGTCGCCCGGGCGGACCACCCCCAAGATCGCGTTCAGGTTGGCGCCGTCGTAGTACATGAGGCCCCCGACCTCGTGCACCGCTGCCGCGATCTCGACGATGTCCTCCTCGAACAGCCCGAGGGTGTTGGGGTTGGTGAGCATCATCCCGGCGACGTCGGTGTCGAGCACCTCGCGCAGCGCGCCGACGTCGACGCAGCCGCGGGCGTCGCTCTTCACCGTGGTGACCTCGTAGCCCCCCAGGGTCACCGAGGCCGGGTTGGTGCCGTGGGCGGAGTCCGGGATGATCACCCGGTGGCGGCGCTCGCCGCGCGCCGCGTCGTAGGCCCGCATGAGCAGCAGCCCGGTCAGCTCGCCGGCGGCGCCGGCGGCCGGCTGCAGGGTCGCGGCGGCCATGCCGCTCAGCGCGCAGAGGGCCTCCTCCAGGGCCACGAGGGTGGCCAGCCAGCCCTGGACGAGCGAGGCGGGGGCGCCGGGGTGCACGTCGGCGAGGCCCGGGAGGCCGGCCACCGCGTCGCAGACCTTCGGGTTGTACTTCATCGTGCAGCTGCCGAGCGGGTAGGCCCCGAGGTCGACCGAGTACTGGCGGTGGCTGAGGCGGGTGAAGTGGCCGACGAGGTCGCGCTCGGACACCTCGGCGAGCGGGACCGGCTCCCCTCGGCGCTGGGATTCGGGGACCAGGTCCTCGAGCGGGAGCTCGGGCACCCCGGTGGTCGGGAGCTGCCAGGCCGCCCGCCCCGGCCGGGACAGCTCGAACAGGGTCGGCTCGGCGTCGGTCCCGAGCAGAGGGGCGGAGGAGGCCCGGCCGCCGGCGGCCCGGCTCACCGGACCGCCTTGTCCAGCGCGGCCACGAACCGGTCGATCTCGGCCCGGCTCCGGCGCTCGGTCACCGCCACGAGGAGTCCGTGGGCCGCGTCGTCAGCCCCGACCGAGCCGTCGCCGGCCGCCCCGACCAGCGCGTCGAGGGCGACCCCGGCCAAGAACCCCTCCTCGGCGAGGCGCTCGACGGCGAGGGCGGCCGGCACCGGCAACCGGAGGGCGAACTCGAAGAGGACCGGGGCGTCGCCGGTGAGCGGCTCCACCCCGTCGAGGGCGACCAGCGCGTCCTTGCAGTAGCGGGCGCCCCGGGCGCAGCGCAGCGCCACCTCGACCAGCCCGGTCGTGCCGAGCCATCCGAGCTGGACCGCCGCGGTCAGCGCCATCAGGGTCTGGTTGGTGCAGATGTTGGAGGTGGCCTTCTCCCGGCGGATGTCCTGCTCGCGGGCCCGCAGCGTGGTGACGTAGGCGAGCCGGCCGTCCGCGTCGAGGGTCTCGCCGACCAGGCGGCCCGGGAGCCGCCGGACATGCGCGGCGGCACAGGCGAACAATCCGAGATAGGGGCCGCCGAAGGAGAGGGCCGTCCCGAAGCCCTGCCCCTCCCCGACCGCCACGTCCGCGCCCCACTCCCCCGGGCTCTTCACCAGCCCGGCCGACAGGGGGTCGGTCACCACCACCATGAGCGCGCCGAGGCCGTCGCAGCGCCGGCGCACGTCGGCCAGGTCCTCCAGGCAGCCGAGGTAGTTGGGCGAGCCGGCCACCACCACACCCACGTCTTCGTCGGCGGCCGCCGCGTCCCAGTCGGTGACCCCGCCGCGGAGCGGCACCTCGACGAGCCGGTGGCCGGTCCCGGCGGCGAAGGTGGTGAGGACGGCCCGCCAGTGCGGGTGGACGCCGGCGGAGACGAGGACCCGGGGTCGCCCGGTGGCCCCGACCCCGAGGTTGACCGCCTCGACCACTGCGGTGGCGCCGTCGTAGAGGGAGGCGTTGGCGATGGGCAGGCCGAAGAGGCGGCTCACCATCGTCTGGAACTCGAAGATCGCCTGCAGCCCGCCCTGGGCCACCTCGGGCTGGTAAGGGGTGTAGGCGGTCACGAACTCCGAGCGGGAGGCGAGCGCGCGCACCACCGGGGGCACCTCGTGGTCGTAGGCGCCGGCGCCGGCGAAACAGACGAGGCCGCCGGCCTCGTTGGCGGCCGCCCGGGCCCGGGCGCGCGCCAGGGCGTCGGGCTCGGGGATGCCCGGCTCGATGTCGAGGCCGCCGGCCAGCCGCAGCGCGGCCGGGATGGCGCCGAACAGCTCATCGGTCGAGGCGAGGCCGAGGAACCCGAGCATCTCGGCCACGTCCTCGTCGGTGTGGGGCAGGTAGTCGGGCATTCAGGCGGCCTGGCGCTTGTAGAAGGGCAGCGCGTGCACCCGCGCCGGTAGTGCCTTGCCCCGCTCGTGCACGGTCACCGGGTCGCCCGCCTTCGCCCCGGCCGAGGCGTCGAGCAGCGCGAGGGCGATCCCCACCCCGAGGGTCGGCGAGAAGTTCCCGCTCGTCACCTCGCCGAGCACGGCGGACCCGCTCGTGACGCTGGCCCCGTGCCGGGGCGGCTGGCGGCCCTCGGTGGCGAGCCCCCGCAGCACCCGGCGCACCCCGGCGGCCCGCTCGGCCTCGAGGGCGGCCTTCCCCCGGAAGCTCGGCTTGTCCCACCCGACCACCCAGGAGAGCCCGGCCTGCAGCGGGGTGATCCCCGGGCCGAGCTCGTGACCGTGGAGGGGCAGGCCCGCCTCGAGCCGCAGCGTGTCGCGGGCGCCGAGCCCGGCGGGGGTGGCGCCGGCGGCGGTGAGGGCCGTCCACAGGGCCGCGGCGGCCTCGGCCGGCACCGCGCACTCCACGCCGTCCTCGCCGGTGTACCCGGTCCCGGCCACCGTCACCGGGTGGCCCTCCCACTCGACCGTCGCCACCTTGAACCGGCCGACCCCGGCCGCCGCGGGCGAGACCCCCGACAGGAGGGCCCGGGCGCCGGGGCCCTGGAGGGCGAGGACGGCCCGGGTCTCGGTGGTGTCGGTGCCCGGCAGCAGCCGGCGCACCGGCTCGGTGTTCGAGGCGTTCGGCATGACGTCGAAGACCTCCGGCTCGAGCCACCAGACGATCATGTCGTCGAGCACCGAGCCGTCCTCCTCCAAGAGGTGGGTGTACTGGGCCCGGCCCGGCGAGACCGCGGCGAGGTCGTTGGTCAGGGTGCGCTGGAGCGCCTCGAACGCGTCGGGCCCCGCCACCCGGACCGTGCCGAGGTGGCTCACGTCGAAGAGGGCGGCGCCGGTGCGGCAGGCCCGGTGCTCGGCGATGGTGCCGCTCGGGTACGAGAGCGGCATCTCCCAGCCGCCGAAGTCGACCAGCTTCGCCCCGAGGGCCACGTGCAGGTCGAAGAGCGCGGAGTGTCTCGGTGCCCCGCGCTCGACCACGGGCGCAGCCTAGGAGCGACGCGCCGGTCAGGCGGCCCGGAGGCCGAGCGGGTCGAGGCCGTTGCGGGCGAGGAGGGCGAGGAAGTCTCGCTGGTAGACGACGACCAGCGAGACGTCGGGATACAGCTCACGGAGGCGACGGATCTTGGCGTTCTTGCGGGTCACCAGCCGCTGGTCGGCGGTGGTCAGCTCGACGAAGCAGCGCTGCGCGGGCAGCCAGAAGTCCGGCCGGAAGCCCGCCGAGGGGTACCCGTCGGCCGTCCAGGCCAGGGTGAACTCGACCGGCTCGTAGTCCCACTCGATCTCGTGCACGTCGAGCAGGGCGGCGAACAGCCGCTCGGAGGGGTGCGCGAAGCGCACCCTCGCCGCGCGCGAGGCCGAGGGGTGGAGGTGTCGGTGCGCGATGGCCCCGCTCACTCCCCGGCGGCCCGCGCCGGGCGGGCCGGGTCTTCGTCCGCCTTGGTGGCGGGCCGCTCGAACCGGACGATGTCGGCCGCCAGCTCGTTGACGACGCCCGACAGCGGGACCACGTTGAACACGCCCTGGCCGCCGGCCAGGAGGTCGACCAGCTCGCCGTCGGAGCGGGCGAGCACGCTCGTCGTGTCGGAGAGCACGAGGTTGGCCGACGCGATGTCGGCGCCCAGGTCCTCGCGCAGGCACCCGACGGCCCGGCGGGCCGACTGGAGCGACACCCCGGAGTCGAGGAGCCGCTTGATGACCTTCAGCTCGAGCAGGTCCCGGTAGGAGTAGCGGCGCTTGGTGCCGCTCCCCTTGGCCTCGGCCACCGAGGGGCGCAGCAGGCCGGTGCGCGCCCAGTAGTCGAGCTGCCGATAGGAGATCCCCACCAGCTGACAGACCTGCGGCCCCCGGTAGCCCTCGTCGAGCCCGGAGACACTGCCGACACGGGTGCCCCGTGCATCACGGCCCGCCTTCGGCGCGGCCGCGGCGCGCGGCACTGCTCTGTCCTCCGCCACTCTCTCCTCCTCCGCCGGTACTTCCTCCGCTGGCACACTACCCCAGCGGCATCACCCGGCGGTAGTTACATCGAGGTATTTTTCGAGGCAGGAGCCGATTCTCGTGGTTCGGCCGGCTCCGGATCGGCCCGGGGCCAGGCGACCACCGACCCCCGAGCGAACACCCGCACCGGGAGCCCGGGCGGCAGCGAGCGGTCGCCGGCCACCCGGGCCACGAGCGGCGGCGCCGTCTCGTCGCGGTCGGGGGCCACCCTCACCACCAGGTCGTGGCCGAAGAACTCGCAGTCGACCACGTGACCGAAGTGCGCCTCGGTGTGGGCCACGTCGACGACCTCCAACTGCTCGGGCCGGACGAGGACGGTCGCCCGGCCGCGGCCGGGTCCGGCGCCGGCCGCCATCTCGTGGACGCCGAGCTCGGTCCGGACCCCCGCCCCCTCGAAGTCCCCGCCGAGGAGGTTGGAGGCCCCGAGGAACCGGGCCACCTCGGGGCTCCTCGGATGGGAGTAGAGGTCGCGGGGCGTGCCGGACTGCATGATGCGCCCCCCGACGAGCACCGCCACCGCGTCGGCCGACGACAGGGCCTCGTCCTGGTCGTGGGTGACCAAGAGGGCGGTGGTGCCGGCGCGGCGCAGCACGTCGAGAACGTCGGCCCGCACCGACGCCCGCAGCCCGGCGTCGAGCGAGGAGAACGGCTCGTCGAGGAGGATCACCGACGGTCGGACCGCCAGCGCGCGCGCGAGGGCGACCCGCTGCTGCTGGCCGCCCGAGAGCTGGTGCGGGTAGCGGCGGCCCAGGCCCTGGAGCCCCACCATCTCGATGAGCTCGCGGACCCGCTCGCGGGCCGACGGGCGGTCGCGGCGCTTCGGCAGGCCGAAGCCGATGTTGTGGCCCACGGTCATGTGGGGGAAGAGGGCGCCCTCCTGGGGGACGTAGCCGACCCGGCGGCGCTCGGGGGCGAGCGCGTGGTGGCCGTCGTCGACGACCGTGTCGCCGACCCGCACGGTCCCGGCGTCGGCGCGCTCGAAGCCGGCCAGGATCCGCAGCACCGTCGTCTTGCCGCTGCCGGAGGGGCCGAGCAGCGCGACGATGCTGCCCGAGGCGACCGAGAGGTCGATGCCGCGCAGCACCTCGAGCGCGTCGAAGCGCTTGGTCAGCCCGACCAGCTCGAGCCCGTGCGCGTCGCTCACGATGCCCCCGGGAGCCGGTCGAACCACCGGCCGAGCACGTACCCGGGCACCACCGCGACCGCGACGATCACCGCCGCGTACACCGCCGCCTGGCCGTTGAACCCGTTGGTCTGGAACGCCCAGAACTGGGTGGAGAGCGTCTGGGTGCTCGGGGGGATGAGCACAAGGGTGGCGGTGAGCTCGGTCAGGGCCTCCAGGAACACGAGGCAGAAGCCGACGGCCAGCCCCGGGGCGATGAGCCGCAGCGTCACCCGGCGGAAGACCTCGAGGCGGGGGCGGCCGAGCGAGCGGGCCACCTCCTCGAGGCGCGGCGGCGACTGGGCGAGCGAGGTCCGCACCGCCACGAGGGCGAGGGGGAAGAACATGAGCGAGTAGGCGGCGATGAGGAGCGCCGGGCTCTCATACAGGGTGCCGGACGCGTAGCGCTCGGTGAAGTAGACGAGCGCGAGGGCGACCACGATCCCGGGCAGCCCGAGGATGAGATACGAGCTCTTCTCGAAGAGCGTGGCCAGTCGGCTCGGGTGCCGGAGCGACAGCGCGGCGACCGGCAGCGCGGCGACCGTCGCGATGAGCCCGGCCGGCGCGCTGTAGGCGACGGTGTGCACGAGCGCGCTGCCGACCGACGCGGCGCCCGGCAGGCTCGCCCCGCCGGCCTTGGTCATGAGCGAGAAGATCTCGCCGAACGGGACGCCGAGGGCGAGGGCCACCACCGCCGCGCAGCCGGCCAGCGCGAGCGGGGTCGCCCGTCCGAGCGGGTGGCGGACCGGCGGCCGCGCCGCCATCGAGGCGGTGCGGGCGACCCGGCCACCGCCGCGCGACGCGCCCTCGCCGATGAGGACGGCCAGGCTCAGCACCACAAGGACGAGGGAGAGCGCGCTCGCCGTCGAGGTCCGGAAGTTGAGGTACTCGGTGTAGATCTCGGTGGTGAAGGTCTGGTAGCGCAGGATCTCGAACGCGCCGTACTCGGCCAGGATCACGAGCGCGACGAGCAGGCTGCCGCCGAGGATGGCGAGGCGCACCTGGCCGACCGTGACCCGCCAGAAGGTCTGCACCGGCCCGAGCCCGAGGCTCCGGGCCACCTCCTCCTCCCCCGGATCGGCCCGGCGCAGGCTGGCCGCCACCGGCAGGTAGACGAACGGGTACACCGCGAACGTCATCACCAACACCGCGCCCGGGAAGCCCGACAGCCCGGGGGCGAGCTGCACCCAGCCGAAGCTCACGACGAAGTCGGGCACCGCGATCGGCAGCACCAGCAGCACCGCCCACACCCGGCGACCGGGCAGGTCGGTCCGCTCGACCAGCCAGGCGGCCAGCGTGCCCACGACCGCGCACAGGGCCGTGACCACCACGGTCAGCCGGACCGTGTTCCAGAGCAGCGTGAAGGTGAAGTGCCGGAAGAGGACCGGCTCGAGGTCGGACCAGCCGGTCTGGACCGACTGCAGGACGAGGAAGGCGAGCGGCAAGGCGAGCACGAGGACGACCACGCCGCTCGTCGCGCTCAGCCAGAACGGTGGCCGGGTCCGCCGCTCGACCGGCACGCCGGTGGCCGGCGCCCGCAGCTCGGTGAGGGTCACGGCCGCGGCGGCGGGGTGCTCGCTCGTGTCCCCGCGCTCACGGTGCCATCCGCCTCGACCCCTCGCCCCGATCCCGGTCCGGCGCCCCCCTCAACAGGGACGATCCCAAAAAGATTAGGGCACCCGAAGTTCGGTGCCCCACTCCGGGGGACTCAGTCGGTCGACTGGTCGATGAGCAGGTCGGGGCGGCCCTCGAGAGGGGAGGACGCCTGCGCGTAGTAGCGGGGGGTGATCCGGCCGGCCCGCCGGGCGAGACGCCCGGCCTCGACCGCCAGCGCGATGGCCCGGGCCATGACGGCCGGGTCCTGGGCCCGGTTGACCCCGGTGGCGGCCAGCACGGCATCGCAGCCGAGCTCCATGGCCAGCGCGGCGTCCGACGCGGTGCCGACCCCGGCGTCGAGCACCACCGGCACCCGGACCGCGTCGCGCAGCAGGCTCAGCGCGTGGGGGTTGCGGAGCCCGAGGCCGCTCCCGATGGGCGAGCCGAGCGGCATGACGGCGGCGCAGCCGACCTGCTCGAGCCGGCGGGCCAGGACCGGGTCGTCGGTCGTGTAGGGAAGGACGACGAAGCCGTCGTCGACCAGCTGCTCGGCCGCCGCCAGCAGCTCGACCGCGTCGGGCAGGAGGGTACGGTCGTCGCCGATGATCTCGAGCTTCACCCAGTCGGTCTCGAACGCCTCCCGGGCCAGCTTGGCCGTGAGGACCGCCTCCGACGCGGTGAAGCACCCGGCGGTGTTGGGCAGGATCGACACGCCGCGGGCCCGCAGCACGTCGAGGAGCGATCCCCGCCCGTGGGGGTCGACCCGGCGGACGGCGACGGTGGTGAGCTCGGTGCCCGAGGCCACGAGGGCGGCATCGAGCGCCTGGAGGCTGGCCATGCCGCCGGTGCCGAGCCACAGGCGCGACGAGAACGTGCGGCCGGCGACGACGAAGGGATCGGGGCTCCCCGGCGCTCCGGGCATCGCCTCCCAGGTTACCGGCACCCCTGCGGACCCCCTCCCCGGGCCGGCGGCGTGACGCCGAAGGTCGCGCTGACCATCGCCGGCTCGGACTCGGGCGCCGGTGCCGGCCTGCAGGCCGACCTCAAGACCTTCGCCGCCCACGGGGTGTTCGGCACCAGCGCGGTCACGGCGGTGACCGCACAGAACACGCGGGCGGTCATCGGCGTCGTGGTCCTCGACCCCGACTTCGTCGTCGCCCAGATCGAGGCGGTCCTCGACGACCTCGCCCCCGCGGCGGTGAAGACCGGGATGCTCGCCGTCGGCGGGATCGTGCACGCGGTGGCCGGGCTCGCCGAGCGCGGCGCGCTCCCCCATCTCGTGGTCGACCCCGTGCTCGTGTCCTCGACCGGCCACCGGCTCGTCGACGACGACGGCATCGACGCCTATCGGACCCGCCTCCTGGCGGTCGCCGAGGTGGCCACGCCGAACCTCCTCGAGGCGGCGGTGCTGACCGGGCGGGCCGTCGAGGAGCTCGCCACCACCGATGCGATGCTGGCCGCCGCCGAGGAGCTCCGGGGGTTCGGGGCCCGGACGGTGGTGGTGAAGGGCGGCCACCTGGCTCGGGCGGGCACCGGCACGGGCGCGCCCTCCCCCGACGTCGTGGCCGGCCCGGGCGGGTCGGTGGTGCTCGAGGCCGACCGGGTGGCGACCGGCAACGACCACGGGACCGGGTGCTCGCTGTCGGCGGCCATCGCCGCCAACCTGGCCCTCGGCGCCGATGCGCTCGAGGCGGTCAGGGCGGCCAAGGCGTACGTGCGGCGGGCGCTCGAGGGCGGGGCCGCCTGGCGGCTCGGCGGTGGCCACGGGCCGATCGACCACTTCGGCTGGTCGGCGGCGCCGGGAGACGCGACCGGCCGGTCGTAGGCTGGAACGCTCATGGAGGAGCAGCCCCAGCCTCCCCGGCGCAGCTACACGATGAAGCCGGCCCTCATCGTCGGGGCCCTGGCGGTCGTGATCCTCGTCTCGTTCTCGGTCGGCGCGGCGCTGACCAAGACGGCGTCACCGTCGGCCAAGGTGCCGAAGGGCCCGACTGCCGTGCCCGGCTCCTCGCTCCGCGCCGTGTCGGCCACGGGTGGCCTGTCGGTCATCGAGACGGGCGGGCAGCCCCCGGTCAACGTCCTCGACGCGATCACGCTCCCCGTCGGCGCGGTTCGCGGGTCCTTCACCAACCCGGGCGAGGGGTCGACGTTCGACCACGAGGTGACCTTCTCGGTGGACGCGTCCGACGGCGCCGTGCTCGGCTTCTACCGGGCCGAGTTCAAGCACCTCGGCTGGCGCACGGTGACGAGCGGGGCCGCCACCCATCAACCGGGCGAGCAGATCGTCGGGCAGATCGCCGGCGACGACGGCTTCTACTGGCAGCTCGGGGTGATCGTGTCCCCGAGCACCTTCGCCAACGGCGGCACCACCAACGTGACCCGGTTCACCCTCCGGGTGCTCCAGGTCGAAGACCAGCAGTGAGCGTCACACCAGCGCGGCGGCGCGTCCCCCGGGCACCTCGGCCGCGGCCATGTGGTCGGCGCCGCGGAACATGAAGGCCCACACGAAGAAGTTGATCGGGTACACGAGATAGCCGATCCGGGTCGCGGGGGCCACCAGGATCGCGACGAGCATCACCCACCCGCCGAGCGTGCACGCGTCGGCCGCGCCCGAGGGCGTCCGGCGGACGAGCCGGCGCAACAGGATCGTCCCGCCGAGCGCGCTGGCCACGATCGGGACCACGTGGTGGAGCGCGGGGAACGCGGTCACGAGGAGGTGGCCCGGCAACGGGCTGGCGGCCGGCGAGGCGACCCCGGAGAGCCCGAGCGGGAACAGGATCACGTTCACGATGAACACGTGGGGGTTGTGGACGAGGAAGGGGAGCACGATCGGACCGGCGACCGCCAGCCCGCCGATCGCCATCCTGCCGGGCGCCCGCCGGCCCGACTCGTCGCGCGCCGCGAACAACGCGAGGACGGCGAGCGGCCAGGCGGTGAACTTCATCGCCGAGACGATCCCGAGCACGATCCCGGACCATCCCGGCCGTCGCCGCTGGGCGAGGACCATGGCGAGGAGGAGGAAGGCCACCACCGGCATGTCGTCGCCGCCGGTGGCGAGGAGGAGCGCGGCCGTCGGCAGCACCGTGAGCACCTGGAGAGTGCGGATCTTGCGCTCGCTCGGGGCGCGGGCGAGCGCCAAGGCCCCGAGGACAACGAGAAGGGTGACGCCGCTGAAGGCGATGCGGGCGTCGGAGAGCCGCAGCGGCGCGTGGAGACTGCTCGGCAGCCCGAACACGGTCATGACCGGGAGGTACGGGTAGAAGGACTCGTAGGTCGGCTCGCCCTTCACCACCGACACGGCCTTCCCGTCCACGACCGACGCGTGGTAGGGGTCGAGCCCGTGGGCGGCCCGCTGGCCGGCCTGCTCGACCACCGGGACCTCGGGCTGCACGTGGGCGGTGGCGTTGCCGTCGGAGCGCCAGGCGACCTCGAGCGACAGCGGGATCAGCGTGGCGCCGAGCAGGACGACCAGGAACAGGAGGATGCGGGGCGTCGACCAGTGCTTGGAGGGCGCCGCCCGGGCCGCCGGTTCGGGGTCGTGCAGTCGGCGCTCCCGGCGGACCCAGCCGACCGCCACCGAGCCGACCGCCGCCACGAGATAGGGGCCGATCGCCAGTTCCGCCCACTGGCGGTAGAGGGCCTCGCCCGAGATGTCGATGGTGAGGAGCGCGAACAGGGCGGACAGGCCGTAGAGGACGGCATCCCCCTCCTCGGGCTCCCAGGTGCGCACGAGCGCGCCCACCCTGTACGAAAGGTTCTCGAGCACCCGCCTCCCGCGGCGCGGCACGCCGGGCGCGCCTCTCCGCACCCCAGGGTACCAGCGGGTTCCCGGACGGCTCCGAACGTCAACCAACGCCGTCGACCGGCCCGAAGACCGACCGGTAGAAGTCGAGTTCGGCCTCGAAGCTGGCGACGAGCGTCTCGGCCCGGCGGAACCCGTGGGACTCCTGGGCGAAGTAGTGGACCTCGACGCGCACCCCCCGGGCCCCGAGGGCGGCCACCATGGCACGGGTCTGGTCGGCCGGCACCACCGGGTCGTCCTCACCCTGGAGAAGCAGCACCGCGCCCTCGATCTCCTCGACCCGGTGCAGCGGCGAGCGCTCGGCGTAGAGGTCCGCCGCCTCGGGCAGCGGCCCGACCAGCCGGTCGGTGTAGCGGGACTCGAAGTCGTGGGTGGTCGCCACGAGGCCCATGAGGTCCGTGACCCCGTACCAGGCCACCGCGGCCGCAAACGCCCTCGAGCGCACGAGCGCCCCGAGCGCGGTCAGCCCGCCCGAGCTCTGCCCCCGGATGGCCATGCGGTGACCGTCGACCTCGCCGGCGTCCGCGAGGGCGAGGGCCACCGCGACGCAGTCGTCGACGTCGGTCGCGCCCCACTGACCCTCGAGCGCCCGGCGGTAGGCCCGCCCGTACCCGGTCGACCCCGCGTAGTCGACCGCGGCCACTGCATAGCCGCGGGTGGTCAGGAGTTGGACGACGGGGTCGAAGCCGGCATCGCAACCGCCGGTCGGGCCGCCGTGGCACTGCACGACGAGCGGCGGCCGCTCGCCGTCGGGCCCATGCCACTCGGCGTTGCGGGGCCGGTAGACGTGGGCGTGCACGGTCCGCGGTCCGACCGCCACACCGAACGGCGCGGCGACGGCCACGTCGGCCTCCGGCACGGGGGACGCGAGCCCGGACACCCGCTCGGCGGGGCCGGCGCCCGGCGCCGGCCGCCACCACACGCCCGCGGGCTCCGTCGGGGTCGCCCCCAGCCAGGCCACGCCGTCGCGGTGCGCGCATAGCGAGGCCGCCACCACGCACGGCTGGTCGAGCTCGCGGATCGCGCCGTTGGTCCCGACCAGCCCGAGCCGGTCGACGCCGTCGTGGCGCCAGATGCAGGCGAGCAGCTCCGGCGAGAGCGCCGCCACGGTGTGCTGGGCGAGCCCCCAGGCCGGGCCCTGGAACTCCGCCTCGAGCCCGACCAGCCGGACCGGGTCCCCGTCGCCCCGCCACAACCAGGGCTGCCACCAGCCAGTGGCGTCGGCCACGAAGACGAGCGTCTCGTCGTCGAGCCAGACCGGCTGGTCCACCGAGCACCCGTCCAGGAGGCGCTCCCCCACCCGGGTCGGGGCGGGGCCGCCCGGGTCGATCGACCCGACCCACAGCGAGGTGGCGTCCCACGGCATGTCCGGGTGGTCCCAGGCGACCCAGGCCAGCCGCCGCCCGTCCGGGGCGACGGCCGGCGCGCCGAAGAAGTCGTGGCCGCGACACAGCGTCGACTCCGCCCCCGGGGTGCCCGGTTCGAGCCGGACGACCGACCGCTTGACCGTGTCGCCCGCGAGTCGTTCCCGCACGCACAGGACGCTGCCGTCGGGCCCGGCGGTGAGGCCGCCGTGGTGCACCGACCCCCCGGCGGCCGGCTCGGGGCTGAGGGCGACCGGACCGTCCGACGCGGGCACCCACACCCGTTGACCCCGGTGCTCGACGTAGGCGAACGGTGCCGCGGCACCCGCCCCGAGGAGGCACCACGCCCCGCCGCCGTACTCGTGCACCCGCGACCGGATCGACACCCCGTCGGGCGAGACGACCTCGGGCTCCTCCCCGGCCGGGGCGCGCACGAGGACGGTGCGCCCGCCCTCGGCCGGCCGGGACTCGAGC
Organism: Acidimicrobiales bacterium; assembly: GCA_036844945.1. Taxonomy (GTDB): domain Bacteria; phylum Actinomycetota; class Acidimicrobiia; order Acidimicrobiales; family RAAP-2; genus Palsa-461. The sequence continues at coordinate 11,577 of DAIUEV010000037.1, read as the reverse complement.
CACCACAGCGCGTCGCCGTCCGAGGCGAGGCCGGCGCGGGACAGGCGTTGGGCCGCCGCGTCGGCCACCGTGAGGGGCGATGGCCAGGTGCCGTAGGGGGCCGCCCGGCTCATCGGTGGAGCGACCGTCCGGGCATGGAGGCGGAGGGTACCTGGCCTCCTACAGTGCGGGCGTGGCCACCCGCGCGTTCCTCGTCCGCCGAGACGGCGACCGCCTCGAGACCGGCGTCACCGAGCTCGCCGATGAGGAGCTGGGCGACGACCCGATCCAGATCGACGTGGAGTGGGCGGCCCTCAACTTCAAGGACACCATGGTCGTCCAGCCGGGCAACCGGGTGGCCCGGACCTACCCCCTCGTGCCGGGGATCGACCTGGCCGGAACGGTCGCGAACAGCGCCGATCCGGCCGTGCCGGCGGGCACGGCGGTGCTCGCCCACGGCTACGGCCTCGGGGTCTCCCACCACGGCGGCTTCGCCACCCGGGCCCGGGTCCCGGCCGGCTGGGTCGTGCCGCTGCCCGACGGGGTCGGCGCCCGCCACGCGGTGGCGGTCGGGACGGCCGGGTTCACCGCCGCGCTCGCGCTCCGCCGGCTCGAGGCCAACGGGATCACCCCCGACACCGGGCCGGTCCTCGTCACCGGCGCGTCGGGAGGGGTCGGGAGCATGGCGGTCACCCTCCTCGCCGGGCGGGGCTATGAGGTCGTGGCGAGCACCGGCAAGGCCGCCGAGCACCCCTACCTGCACGGCCTCGGGGCGGCCACGGTGATCGGGCGAGACGAGGTGGCCGGTGACGAGGGGCGGGTGCTCGGCACCGAGCGCTGGGCGGCCGCGATCGACTGCGTCGGCGGGTCCACGCTCGGAGCGGTGCTGCGGTCGATCCGCTACGGGGGCGCGGTGGCGGCGTCCGGGCTGACCGGCGGCACCGAGCTCGCGACGACCGTGTACCCGTTCATCGTGCGCGGCGTGGCCCTGCTCGGCGTCGACTCGGTGGAGACGCCGATCGAGGACCGCCGGCGGGTGTGGGCGTCGGTCGCCACCGACTTCCCCGCCGAGCGGGCCGACGCGATGGTCGAGCGCGAGGTCGGGCTCGAAGGGGTGGCCGATGCACTGGCCGATCTCGCCGCCGCCCGTGTGCGCGGCCGCGTGCTGGTGCAGCCGTCCCGCTGACGGGCGCCAGTAGTCGCCGTGGTCAGGTGGCGAAGTCTTCGGGCTTGATCGACTTCAGGAACTGACTGAACTGCTCGATCAGCACGTCGGGCGGTGGCTCGCCCAGGTCGTCGTCATCGTCGTCGGTGCTGTCGGCCGCGAGGATGATCCCCTCCGAGTCCATCAGCTCGTCGGAGACATACAGCGGGCTGCCGGTGCGGACGGCCACGGCGACCGCGTCCGATGGCCGGCTCGACACGACGGTGATGTCGCTGCCGCGCCGCAGCCGGAGCTCCGCGTAATAGGTCGCGTTCTGCAGCTCGGTGATGACGACCCGTTCGATCTCGACGTCGAGCGAGCTCAGCACGTCGCGCAGGAGGTCGTGGGTCATCGGCCGGGGCATCGTGACCCCCTGGAGCGCGTAGGCGATCGCGGCCGCTTCGGGGGTGCCGATGAAGATTGGAAGGGTGCGTCCCTCACCGTCGGTCTCCTGAAGCAAGAGCACCGGGGTGTTCGACTGCAAGTCGACCCGTACCGCCCGCAGCCGCACCTCGACCATGGTTGAAATGTAGCGCCCGGGGCTTCGGCGCTGCCCGCCGGAGGGAGTTCCCGGCTTCCGACCAGGTCGCCCTGCTCAGCCGCCCAGGTGGTGGTGGAGCGAACGGCGCAGGATGGCGGAGCGCAGCGACTGGCCGAGCCGCGACAGCTCGCCGGCGGCGTCGACGGCCCGCTGGCGGGCCTCGGGGTTGCGTTGCCGGAGGAGCGGGGTCACCACCTGCTCGATGAGCCCCAGCTCCCGGTCGACGGCGTTGCGGAAGAGCCGCAGATGCCGGGGTTCGATCCCGTAGCGGGCGAAGTCGGCGACCAGCTTGGCGACGGTCAGGCCCTCCTCGTCGTAGTAGAGGTCACCCCCCACGACCAGGGGCTCGATGAGCCCGAAGCCCTCGAGCGAGGCAACCTCGGTGGCCCCGAGGCCACTGGCGGCACACAGCTCGTCGAGCGTGAGGCTGGCGCCCGAGACGTTCGTCGCGGCGGCTGGCGGGGCCGGCTCCGGGCGCGCCGCCCGGGCCGGAGCGGCTTCGGCCGCCTTCGCGGGGGCCTTGGGCTTCTCGGGCTCGGGCTCGGGCTCGGGCTCGG
>DAIUEV010000037.1:0-9196 GCA_036844945.1 Acidimicrobiales bacterium | reverse complement strand
GCCGCCTTCGCGGGGGCCTTGGGCTTCTCGGGCTCGGGCTCGGGCTCGGGCTCGGCCGACTGGGCGGCCGGACGGCGGGATTCCTGTTTCGACACCTGGGCGGTCTTCACCGCGCCCGAGCGAGGCGCGAGCGGCGCGGTGGTCGCGAGCGCGCCCGCGCGTGACTCGCCCGGCGTGTCGATCCAGCCCTCGTCGTCCTCCTCGTCGGCGTCGTACGCGCCGTTGACCGCCGTCGCGGCAAGTTCGTCGGGAGCCGGGGACTCGACCGCGCGCAGGAACGGGGCGGGGCGGGCGGGCTCGGCCCCGTTCCTCTCCTCCGGCTCCTCCTCGTCGACGCGCTCGAACTCGTCGAGCCCCCCGTGGTCGTCGATCCCATCGTCGTTGAAGTCGGTGACGTCCCCGCCGTTGCGAGCGAGCCGGTCGCGGATCACCTTGAGCGGCAGGAAGTGCTCGCGCTGCTGGCGCAGCACCCAGCGCAAACGCTCGACGTCGTGCTCGTAGAACTTCCGATACCCCGACGGCGAACGTTCGGGATTGACGAGGCCCTGGCTCTCCAGGAATCGGATCTTCGAGATGGTGATGTCGGGGAACTCCCGGCGCAGCAGACTGAGGACGTCGCCGATCGACAGGTAGGTGCGGGTGCTCACTCGTCCCCCGCCACCAGGTAGACGAGCTTGAACTTGCCGATCTGCACCTCGTCGCCGCCTGCGAGCCGCTGCTCTTCGATCCGCTCGCGATTCACATAGGTCCCGTTCAACGACCCGTCGTCGCGGATGACGACGGAACCGTCGGGCCGACGCTCGAGCTCGGCGTGACGTCGGGACACCGTGATGTCATCGAGGAAGATCTCGCTCTCCGGATGCCTTCCGGCCCTGGTCACAGCCTTCTCCAACGGGAAGCGGGAGCCGACGTTGGGGCCGCGTTTCACGACCAGGACGCCCTGCCCACGCGGCACCTCGACGAGGGTGACGGTCGGCTCTTCGTCGGGCGACTCACCGTGCTCGTCGACCGGCTGCAGGGTGACGGTGGTCTCGGAAACGTCGTGTTGGAGAACCGTGCCACAGGAGGAGCAAAAGTTCACACCCGAAGGGTTCCGGTGCCCGCAGTTGTGGCAGAACACTCCCCGTACGGTAGCCGGTTCTCCGATCCCGGACGCTGGGAGAATTCGCTCCCCATGGGCCTCGCGCGTGGTCGCGAGGGTCACGTCTCGATGAGCTGGCGGTAGCCGGCCGCGTCGAGCAGGGCGCCCAGGGAACCCGGGTCGGTCAGCTCGATGTCGCAGATCCAGCCCTCGCCGTAGGGATCTTCGTTGAGCCGCTCCGGCGCGTCGGAGAGCCCCGCGTTCACCGCGACCACGCGCCCGGTGACCGGGGCGTAGATCTCCGAGACCGACTTGGTGGACTCCACCTCGCCGAGGAGCGACCCCGCCTCGACCTCCTTGCCGACCTCGGGGAGGTCGACGAAGACGACGTCGCCGAGGGCGTCCTGCGCGTAGTCCGTGATCCCCACCCGGACCCGCTCGCCCTCTGCCCGGGCCCACTCGTGGTCGGTCGAGTAGCGGAGCTCGTCGGGCACAATCATGGCGAGCGACCCTACCGGACCGGGCCCGGCCCGCTCCAGGTCGAACTCAGGCGAGGAGGCGCCCGATGAGAGCGGCATACTCGGCGGCCCGTTGCTCGGCCGCCTCGTTGCTCTCGGCCTCCGCCCAGACGTGGGTCACCGGGACCTCGGGGTCGGGGAGGACGAGCGCCCAGCCGCCCGGCTCGAGCACCTTCACCCCGTCGATGAGCACCGTCTTGTGGTCGGCCAGCTGTTCGACTAGGCCGCGCATGACCAGGCCCTTGCGTTCCCAGGGGGTCGCCACGGTCAGGTGGGCCACGTGGGCGCTGGGGAGCCCGCGCACGAGCGAGGAGAGGCGTTCGCCGCTGCGGGCCAAGAGGTCGACCAGCATCACCAGGCTGGCGGCAGCGTCGTAGGCGGGCAGGAACCGCGGCCACATGAAGCCACCCGACCGGTTGGCGGCGAAGGCGACCCCGGGGCGGGCGGCCAGCTCCATGAGGTGGGCCGAGCTGAGCTTCGCGTAGGTGATGGTGGCGCCGGCCGCCTCGCAGATGGCAGCGGCGGCGTTGGGCACCGACACCGGCAGCACGACCCGGGCGTCCTTCACGTTGGCGGTGACCAGGAGGAGGAACACGAGGAGGGCCTGGTCGTCGCTCAACACCGTCCCCTCGTCGTCGACGACGGTGAGGTGTTCGCAGTCGGCGTCCACCACCGCGCCGAGCTGCGAACCCGACGCTCGGACGAGCTCGGCGACGCGCTGCGCGTTCGCGGTCGGGTCGACCGAGATCATCCCGGCGGTGTGCGCCGAGAGGTTCACCACGAGCACGTCGGCGTCGATCTTGGCCAGGACGTTCGGCATCACGAAGCTGGCCGAGCCGTAGGAGAGGTCGAGCACCAGCTTCACCCCCAACGTGGGCTCGTCCCTCGGCGGCACCGAAGCGACGAGGTCGGCGGTGTACTGCTCGACCGCGCGGGCCGGGAAGTCGATGTCTCCGATCTCGGGGGCCAGCACCCGACGGAACTCCTCGCGGTGGTACATCCGCTCGATCTTGCGCTGGCCGTTCTCGTCGAGGTCGAGACCCTCGGAGTCGAAGAACCGCAGCACCACCGAGTTGGGGTCGTCCGCCGCCAGCCGGACGGTCACCCCGCCGCGGCTCGAGGTGTTGCGGATGTGGTGGCGCATCACCGGGACGGTGGCCACCTCGAGGTCGCCGACGTTCACCCCGGCGGCGTTGCAGCCGACCATGATCGCCCGCTTCAGCATCCGGGCTGTGCGGCTCGTGTCCCGGGAGGCGGTGATCGAGGAACCCCGACCGAGGGTGGAGACCCAGGCCATGGACAGGCGCACGGCCAGCTCCGGATTGATGTCGACATTGGCGATACCCCGGACGCCGTCGCGGCCGAACAGCGACCGAGTGCCCTTGGACTCCCACACGATCGAGGAGTTCACGAGGGCGCCCGCCTCGACGGTCTTGAAGGGATAGACCTTGACCCCCGCCTTCACCTCGGCGCCCGCGCCGATCAGACAGTTCTCCCCGAGGACGGCGCCCGGCTCGCACCGCGACCCCTCCCGCAGGTCACACGCCCGGGCCACCGCCGCCCCCTCCACCCGTGCTCCGGCTCCGACGTAGCAGTTGTCCCCGAGGGTCGAGTGCCGGACCTCGGCGGCCTCGGCGATACGGACGTTGGCCCCGAGCACCGCGTACTGGCCGACGACCGCCCCCGGGCCGACGGAGCAGTTGGGTCCGATGAGGGCGGGACCCACGACCTCGGCGGCCGGGTCGACGGTCGAGCCCTTCCCGAGCCAGACCCCGGGGCGCAAGGGGAAGCCGTCGATCTTGACCCGGACCCGCTGGTCCAGGACGTCGTCGTGGGCCTTCAGGTAGGCCTCGGTCGTCCCGACGTCCTCCCAGTAGCCGTCGGCCACGCACCCGTAGATCGGCCGGCCGGCCGCCAGCACGGCCGGGAAGACGTCGCCGGAGAAGTCCGATGCGCCCTCGCCGGGGATGTAGTCGAAGACGTCCGGCTCGAGCACGTAGATCCCGGTGTTGATGGTGTCGCTGAACACCTGGCCCCAGGTCGGCTTCTCCAAGAAGCGCTCGATCGAGCCGTCCTCTCTCGTGATGACGATCCCGAACTCGAGCGGGTCCGGGACCGAGTGGAGGGCGAGGGTGGCGAGCGCACCCTTCTCCTGGTGAAACCGGACGATCGCGCCGAGATCGATGTCGGTGAGAACGTCGCCCGAGATGACGAGGAAGCGTTCGTCGAGCTCGTCGCGGGCGTTCAGCACCGAGCCGGCCGTCCCGAGCGGGGTCTCCTCGGTCGCGTAGACCATGCGCACGCCGAGCTCGGAGCCGTCGTCGAAGTACGAACGGATCGCGTTGGCCATGAAGGCGACGGTGACGACGATCTCCTCAAAACCATGGCGGCGGAGCAGGAGCACGACGTGCTCCATCAAGGGCCGGTTCGCAAGCGGCAGCATCGGCTTCGGTTGGTTGGAGGTGAGCGGACGGAGGCGGGTGCCCTCACCACCGGCCATGATCACCGCCTTCACGCCGGGACCTCCGTCGTCATCTGGTCTCGCCGACCCCGTCGGCCCGCTCGGAGCGCGGCCCGGGCCGGCTTCACGTACGCGGCTGCGGCGATCCAGGCGAGGGTGAGCCCGGCTCCGCCGACCACCCACGCGAAGTCACGGACACCGGCCTGCCACGATGCCGGGCCGTGCCCGAGCAGAAAGGCCGGATAGGCGAACATCAGGCCGAACGTCCCGGCCTTGCCGACCCACAGGACGTCGATGCGGGCGGACCCGAGGGCAGCGAGCACGAGGACCATCGCCCCGACCAGCACCTCACGGCTGAGGGTGACCACGCCGAACCAGACCGGGACGGCCCGATGGATGATGATCACGATCACGGCCGCGCCGACGAGGAGCCGGTCTGCTGTCGGGTCGAGGACCTTGCCGACCGTCGAGACTTGGTGGAAGCGCCGGGCCACGAACCCGTCGACCCAGTCGGTGGCTCCGAGCACTGCGAGCAGGATCGCGGCCGGCGTCTGCTCCCTCGCCCCGAACACCAGCCAGACGAACACCGGCAGGCAGGCGAGCCGGAGGACGGTGATCAGGTTGGGGACGGTGAGGATTCCCCCGTCATCGGCCGCGTCGTCGGGATCGACACCGGTCGTCGGGGACCCCACGGCGATGATTCTACGATCGGCGCCCCTCCCGGCGGCTATGCCCGGAACCAGGGAAGGGGCCGCGACCGGCTGTGCCACGATGGACCCCCCATGCCCCGGCTCTCCCCCTTCCGTGGCCTGCGTTACGACCCCTTGGTCATCCACCTCAACCAGGTGATCGCCCCGCCCTACGACGTGATCGAACCGTCCGATCGGACCCGGCTGGCCACCCGTTCGTCGTTCAACTCGGTGCACCTCGAGCTGCCAGATCCTGACCTGCGAGCCGGCCTCGACCGCTACCAGGTGGCGGCCCGGCTGCTGGCGGCGTGGCGAAACGACGGGATCCTCGTTCTCGACGACCGGCCCGCCTACTACCTGTACCGGATGACCGACGGCACCCAGACCACCCTCGGGGTCATCGGGGCGCTCGGGCTGCCCGAGCCCGACGAGGAGGACCAGGTCCTCCCGCACGAGGAGACGCTGCCGAAGCCCCGCAGCGACCGCCTCGACCTGCTCACCGCCACCGAGGCGAACCTCTCCCCCATCTGGGGGCTGTCGATGACCCACGGGCTCTCCTCCGTCCTCGCCCCGGAGGGCGAACCCGACATCGACGTGCACGACGACGACGGGGTGCGCCACGAGCTGTGGGTGGCGGCCGAGCACCGGGTCCGGGCGATCACTGAGGCCGTCGCGCAGGCGCCGGTCGTGATCGCCGACGGGCACCACCGTTACGAGACGGCCCGGGCGTACCAGCGACAGGTCCGCGAGCAGCGGGGGAACGCCCCCGGGGGCCACGACTGGGTGATGGCGCTCATCGTGGAGCTCTCGGAGGATCAGCTGTCGGTCGGCCCGATCCACCGCGTCATCAGCGGGCTCGGTCCGAAGTCGGATCTGGTCGGTGTGTTCTCCGAGTGGTTCGACGTCGTCCGGGCCGGTGACGGCACCGACCGGGTCGCGGCGGCGCTTGGGGAGGCCGCGTCGCTGGCCGTCGTCACCAACGACGACGCGTGGCTGCTCACACCCCGGCCCGAGGCTTACGACGCCGCCAACAGCGACCTCGACTCCAGCCTCGTCGCGTTGGCCATCGACGGTCTGGCCGGCGTGCAGACCTCGCACCGGCACAGCTGGCAGGACGCCATCGCATCGGTCCGCTCGGGCGAGGCGCAGGCGGCCGTGTTGCTCCGGCCGCCCACGGTTGCCCAGATCTCGGCCTGGGCCCGCGACCGCCGGCGGATGCCGCCGAAGACGACCTACTTCAGCCCGAAGCCCCGCACCGGCATGGTCTTCCGGCCGCTCGAGGACTGAGTCGCCTCAGTCGACCGTCCAGGTCGAGCCAGACCGGAGCAGCGCTTCGAGGTCGCCGGCCCCCCGCTGCTCCTGGGCCCGGACGATCTGGCGGGACATCTCCTCGCCGTACTCGGGCCGCTCGACGGCCCGGAAGACCCCGATCGGCGTGGGTTCGTAGGGGCCGTTGGCCAACCTGGAGAGGGTGAACGCGAGGCCTGGGTCGTCGCGGCTCTCGTCGTGCACGAGGATCGCGTCCTCCCCCACTTCGGCGACGTCGACGATCTCGAGGCGACCGTCGGACCGCTGCACGACCCCCCGCTCGAGGTCGGCACCGAAGTGGATCGGCTCGCCGTGAGCGAGCGGGATGAGCATCGAGGACCGGACGTCCCGACCGGTGACCTTCTCGAAAGCACCGTCGTTGAAGACGTTGCAGTTCTGGTACACCTCGACGAACGCCGCGCCCTTGTGATCGTGGGCCCGCCGGAACGTTTCCTGCATGTGCTGGCGGTCCATGTCGTGGGTACGCGCCACGAAGGTTGCCTCGGCCCCGAGCGCCAGGCTGATCGGGTTGAACGGGGTGTCGAGCGATCCGAACGGCGTCGACTTGGTGACCTTGGAGACCTCCGAGGTCGGCGAGTACTGGCCCTTCGTGAGCCCGTAAATCTGGTTGTTGAACATGAGGATCGTCAGGTTCACATTCCGACGAAGCGCATGAATCAGGTGGTTTCCCCCGATCGACAGGGCGTCACCGTCACCGGTCACCACCCAGATGTCGAGGTCGGGACGGGTCGTGGCGAGCCCGGTGGCGATCGCCGGTGCGCGTCCGTGGATGGAGTGCATTCCGTAGGTGTTCATGTAGTACGGGAACCGGGCGGCACACCCGATCCCCGACAGAAACACGGTGCTCTCTCGTCGAACCCCGAGCTCCGGCATCAGCATCTGCACGGCGGCCAGGATCGAGTAGTCGCCGCAGCCCGGGCACCAACGGACCTCCTGGTCGCTGGTCCAGTCCTTGCGGGTGGTGACGGGGATGGCCGTCATGCCTCTCCTCCCAACAGCTTCACGATGGCGTCCTCGATCTCTCCGGCGCGGAACGGCACGCCTTGGGCCTTGTTCAGCGGTTGTGCGTCGACGAGGTACTCCGCGCGCACCATCCGGCTCAGCTGCCCGAGGTTCACCTCCGGCACGAGGACCTTCGGGTAGCGGCGGAGTACCTCACCCAGGTTGAGCGGGAAGGGATTGAGGAAGTCGAGGTGGGCCTGCGCGACCTTGAGCCCGCGGGCCCGCACTCTGCGGACGCCCGCCGTGATCGCCCCGTAGGTCGAACCCCAGCCAAGGACGAGCAGCTCGGCCCCCTCGTCGGCGTCGACTGCCACGTCGGGCAGTTGTTTGGCGATGCCGGCGATCTTGGCCGCCCGCCACTTGACCATCGCCTCGTGGTTCTCGGGGTCGTAGGACACGTTGCCGGTGGCGTCGGCCTTCTCGAGGCCGCCGATGCGATGCTCGAGGCCCGGGACGCCCGGAGGGGCCCATGGCCGGGCGAGCGTCTCGGGGTCCCGCACGTAGGGAAGGAAGGAAGGCGACCCGTCCGAGGCCACGTTGTTGGGCTCACTGGCAAAGTTCGGGTCGATCGGCACCTTCGTGCTCAGATCGGGAAGCTTCCAAGGCTCGGCGCCGTTGGCGAGGTAACCGTCGGAGAGCAGGATCACCGGGGTCCGGTAGGTGACCGCCAACCGCACTGCCTCGATCGCTGCGTCGAAGCAGTGCGCGGGGGTCCTGGCCGCGACGATGGGCAGAGGGGCCTCGCCGTGCCGGCCGTACATGGCATGGAGCAGGTCGGCCTGCTCGGTCTTCGTCGGAAGGCCCGTCGAGGGGCCGCCGCGCTGCACGTCGACGACGATGAGCGGAAGCTCGAGGTTCACCGCGAGCCCGATCGTTTCGGACTTGAGGTCGAGACCCGGTCCGCTCGTCGTGGTCACGCCAAGTGAGCCACCGAAGGCGGCGCCGAGGGCGGCGCCCACGCCGGCGATCTCGTCCTCGGCCTGGAAGGTACGGACGCCGAACTCCTTGCGCCGCGACAGCTCGTGAAGGATGTCCGAGGCCGGGGTAATCGGATAGCTCCCAAGGAAGAGGGACAGCCCGGCCAGCCGAGCGGCGGCCAGAAGGCCCCAGGCGAGGGCTTGGTTCCCAGTGATCTGGGTGTACTCCCCCGGCTCAAAGTTGGCCGCCTTCACCTCGTAGTTCGAGGTGAAGAGCTCGGCGGTCTCTCCGAAGTGGTAGCCGGCCCGGAACGCCCGGGTGTTGGCCTCCAGGACCGCCGTGTTGCTGGCGAACCGTTGGTTGATCCATTCGATGGTGGGCTCGGTCGGGCGGGTGTAGAGCCAGCTGACTAGGCCCAGCGCAAAGAAGTTCTTGGAGCGCTCCGCGTCCCTCGGCTTGACCCCGGCCTCCTTGCAGACCTCTTGGGTGATGGAGGTCATCGGTACCTCGTAGACCGTGTACGCCGACAGCGTGTCGTCGGTCAACGGATTGTTCGTGTACCCGGCCTTGGTCAGGTTCCGCTCGTCGAACGCGTCGACGTTGACGATGAGGGTCGCGCCCTTGGGCAGGAGACCGATGTTCGACCGGAGAGCGGCCGGGTTCATGGCGACCAGGACATTCGGCGCGTCACCCGGTGTGAGGATGTCGTGGTCGGAGATGTGGACCTGGAACGCCGAGACACCGGCCAGGGTTCCCGCTGGGGCCCTGATCTCGGCCGGGAAGTCCGGGAACGTGGACAGGTCGTTGCCCATCAGCGCGCTCGAGGTGGTGAAGCGGTCGCCGGTCAGCTGCATCCCGTCGCCCGAGTCCCCAGCGAACCGGATGACCACCCGCTCGAGCTGCTCCGTCACACGTTTGGTTCCGGTTGCCACTGAAATCTGGCCTTTCCTGGGCCTCCGGCGCGTCGTTGCTAGTCCGGACGGTGTTCCCCCCAAAGCCCCGGCACTACCAGGGCAGACGCGCCCGGCCCATGACTTTGTGTTCGAACCCAGCATACAGCGGGGTACCCGAATGCCCGAGCCCCCCTCGGGGCGCCGATGGGGGACTTGGTGCCCCCAGGACGCTCGGCGACCGCTCGAAGATTTAGAGGCTCAGCGGATAGGCACCACCCCGGGGCACCATCGGTTTCGCCAGTCGA
>DAIUEV010000036.1:0-25384 GCA_036844945.1 Acidimicrobiales bacterium | reverse complement strand
TGCCCACCTTCGACATCGTCTCCGAGGTCGACATGCAGGAGGTCCGCAACGCGGTGGACCAGGCCAACCGCGAGGCCGCCACCCGGTTCGACTTCAAGAACACCAACTCGTCGATCGAGCTCGGCGAGCAGGAGCTGGTCCTGCGTTCCTCGACCGAGGACCGCCTCAAAGCCCTCCGCCAGGTCCTCCAGGAGAAGATCGTCAAACGGCAGGTGTCGCTGAAGGCGCTCGACGAGGGGAAGGTCGAGGAGGCCTCGCACGGCGCGGCCCGCCAGCGGATCGGCATCAAGGCCGGCATCTCGGCCGACAACGCCCGGGAGCTCAACAAGTTCATCAAGGCCCTCGGCCTGAAGGGCGTCAACTCCCAGACCCAGGGGGACCAGCTCCGAGTGTCGGGGAAGAAGCGGGACGACCTGCAGGCGGTGATCGCCGCGTGCAAGGAGAAGGACTTCGGCATCCCTCTTCAGTTCAACAACTTTCGCGACTAACCGTTCAGACCGGCCCTTCGCTGACGCCGGCGGAGTCGAAGGTCGCCATCTCGCCGAGCACGCGGGCCGCCGACTGGACGACCGGGAGCGCCAGGCATGCGCCGGTCCCCTCCCCGAGCCGCATCCCGAGATCGAGCACCGGCGTGAGACCCAGGTGCTCGAGGGCGGCCGTGGCCCCTGGTTCGGTCGAGCGGTGGCCGGCGATCAGGTAGCCGAGGGACTCGGGCGCGAGGGCGGTCGCGACCAGCGCGGCCGCCATCGCGATGACGCCGTCGAGTAGCACGGGCACCCCGGCGGCAGCACCGCCCACGATGTAGCCGGCCAGCGCGGCGATCTCGAGGCCACCGAGCGAGGCGAGGAGTCCGATGGGGTCGGCGCCAGCGGCCCGCTCGACGGCGGCCCGCACGATCTCGACCTTGCGGGCCATCCGGCCGTCGTCGATCCCGGTCCCGCGGCCCGTCACCGTGGCGGCGTCCAGGCCGCACAGCGACGCGATGAGTGCGGCCGACGGGGTCGTGTTGCCGATCCCCATGTCGCCGGTGAGGAGCGCCCTCGACCCGCCGGCCACCAGTTCCGCCGCGAGCGCCGCGCCGACGTCGAGCGCCTCCCGGGCTTCCGCTTCGGACATGGCCGGCTCCTTGGCCAGGTTTCCGGTGCCGGGCCGCACCTTCATCCGGCGGAGCCCCGGTGCATCGGGGACCTCTCCCGCCACTCCCACGTCGACCACGACGACGCTGGCCCCGACCCGGTCGGCCAACACGTTCACGGCGGCGCCGCCGGCGACGAAGTTGGCGACCATCTGCGCCGTGACCTCCTGGGGCCACGGGGAGATGCCCTCGGCCAGGACCCCGTGGTCACCGGCGAAGACGGCGACGCACGCCGGCTCCGGCACGGGCGGGGGGCAACGGCGGGCGATCGCGCAGAGCTGGGTGCCCAGGTCCTCCAATCGCCCGAGCGAGCCGGGCGGCTTTGTCAGGCGGTTCTGACGGGTGCGGGCCTCGGAGGCCGCAGCGGGATCGACGGGGACGAGCTTGGCGACCGCCTCATCGAGGACGGACATCGCCCGAGACCCCCTCGGCCTCCTCGTATTCGAGGTGCTCCTCGATCTCTTCCTCGAGGCCGGGGACGTGGAATACGCGGTTGAACACCATCAGCTTGGCGACCCAGAAGATCCCGAACGAGGCCACGTTGGCGACGAGGACCAGGCCCGTCCGGACGATGTGGTCGTGCCTGAAGTGGTGGATGCCGATGCTGTGGGCCACCTGCGCGCCGACGATCGAGAACGCGATGCCGAGGGCCGCCATCACCCAGAACGGCATGACCTCCTTCACGAGGTGCGAACGGCCGGTCTTCCCCCAGGCCCAGCTGCGGTTCAGCCAGTAGGACGGGAAGGTGGCGACCACGTTCGCGAAGACCGTGCTCGGGACCTCGGTCCACAGCCGCGCGACGCCGTAGACGATGAACAGGACGCTGAAGGAGACCCCGGTCGAGATGACCGAGACCATCGAGTAGCGGAAGAGTTTCCTGCCCTCGTGGGTGTTCAGCCACGCCACGAAGCGCTCGAGCAATTCGGGCATTCCCGCCACTCTACCCAGGACCCCGGGCCGTTCCCCGTCGACGTCGGCCACCCAGCGTGCTCGTCGGGCGTCCACGGTGGCGGCACCGGGCTGTCAACATGTCCGGATGGGGAAAGCCCTCGACCAGCTGGTCGATCTGCTCGACCTCGAGCCGATCGAGGTGAACATCTTCCGCGGCGCCCAACCCGACGAGCAGCGCCAGCGCGTCTTCGGCGGCCAGGTCGCCGCCCAGGCCCTCATGGCGGCCGGCCGCACCGTCGACCACGGCGACCCCCACTCCCTGCACGCGTACTTCCTTCGCCCCGGCGACCCCGAGATCCCGATCCTCTACGAGGTCGACCGGATCAGGGATGGGCGCTCGTTCACCACCCGGCGGGTCGTCGCGATCCAGCACGGCGAGGCGATCTTCAACCTCTCCGCGTCGTTCCACGTCGCCGAGACCGGCCCCGAACACCAGCTGCCCATGCCCGAGGTGCCGGACCCCGAGTCGCTCCCGACGCTGGCCGAGCGCCTGGAGGCGATCCGGGACCGGCTGGGCGACTGGTACGACCGGCCCCACCCGATCGACCAGCGTTACATCGGGTCGATCCCGTGGTCGGGGAAGAGAGTCGACTCGGACCCCCACCAGCAGCTGTGGGTCCGGGCCGACGGGGAGCTCCCCGACGACGCGCTCCTGCACGCCAGCGTGATCGCGTACGCCTCGGACCTCTCCCTCTACGACACGATCCTCAGCCCGCACCGGATCAAGTGGGAGGACGCCAGCTTCATGGGCGCCAGCCTCGACCATTGCATGTGGTTCCACCAACGGTTCCGGGCCGACGAGTGGCTCCTCTACGACACCGACTCGCCGGCGGCGATCAACGCGCGCGGCCTGGCGCGGGGGTCCTTCTTCACCCGCGAGGGCCGGCTGGTCGTGTCGGTGGCCCAGGAGGGGCTGGTCCGTTTCCTCGGGCCGACCCGGCGGCCCGAGCCCGTTTAGCGGCCGCCGATCGGGACGTAGGTCCGCTCGTCGGAGCCGATGTAGAGCTGGCGGGGCCGGGCGATCTTCGAGTCCTGGTCGAGCAGCTCCTGCCAGTGGGCCAGCCACCCGACCGTGCGGGGGATGGCGAACAGGACCGGGAACATCTCGAGCGGGAACCCCATCGCCTGATAGATGAGGCCGCTGTAGAAGTCGACGTTCGGGTAGAGCCGGCGCGACAGGAAGTACTCGTCCTTGAGAGCGATCTCCTCCAGCTTGAGGGCGATGTCGAGGAGCGGGTTGCGGCCGGTGACCTCGAACACCTCGTCCGCGGTCTGCTTGATGATCTTCGCCCTCGGGTCGTAGCTCTTGTAGACGCGGTGCCCGAACCCCCACATCCGGTCGCCGCCGCCCTTCACCTCCTCGATGAAGGCGGGCACGTTGTCGACGTGGCCGATCTCCATGAGCATCTTGATGACCTGCTCGTTCGCACCGCCGTGACGGGGGCCGTAGAGGGCGGCCGCCGCGGCGGCGGTGGCGGAGTAGGGATCGGCGTGCGAGGAGCCGACCACCCGCATGGCGGTCGTCGAGCAGTTCTGCTCGTGGTCGGCGTGCAGGATGAACAGCACGTCGAGGGCGCGGGAGAGGACCGGGTTGGCCTCGAAACGGGGCTCGGCGACCTTCCACATCATCGAGAGGAAGTTCGAGGTGAAGTCGAGCGAGTTGTCCGGGTAGACGAAGGGCATGCCCACGCTGAAGCGGTGGGCGGCGGCGGCCAGGGTCGGCATCTTGGCGATCAGCCGGATGATCTGCTTCTGGCGGGACTCCTTGTCGAAGATGCCCTTGGCGTCGAGGTAGAAGGTCGACAGGGCGGCGACCGCCGAGACGAGCATCCCCATCGGGTGGGCGTCGTAGTGGAAGCCCTCGAGGAACCGCTTGCGTACGTTCTCGTGGATGAACGTGTGGTACGTGATGTCGCGCTTCCACACCTCGAACTGGGCCTCGTCGGGCAGGTCGCCGTGGAGGAGCAGATAGGCGACCTCGAGGTAGGTCGACTGCTCGGCCAGCTGCTCGATCGGGTAGCCCCGGTAACGGAGGATCCCCGCCTCGCCGTCGAGGTAGGTGATGGCGCTCTCGCAGGCGGCGGTGGCCATGAAGCCCGGGTCGTAGAACCAGATGCCCGGGAGGAGCTTCGACCATTCGGTCGCCGAGACCCCGTCGTGGAGGATCGGGATCTCGATCGAATCCCCGGTCCGGTTGTCAGTGATCGTGATGGTCTCGGGCACTGATCCCTCCTGGACCTCTGATGTCGCTCAAATCCGATCCTACGGTGCCGCCGCTGGGACGCGGGCACAGCGGCGGTTCCCCGCCACCGAACCGTAGGTGGCGACTGCGACGGTCGCACCTATCGGGCCGGTGGAGCTCCGCTGGCCCGCCGGGGCGACGAGGTTCACGGCGAGGTTGTAGGTGGTCCCCGGCTTCACGGGCATCACCGGAAGCGTGATGGCCACGCTGGCCGACGGGGCGAGCGTCACCTGCTTCTTGACCGGGAACGGCGGGCCACCCGAGATCGGCTGGACCGCCGCCTCGACCGGGACCTTGGACACGACGACGGTGCCGTCGTTCCGCACGACCGCGGTCACCGACAGGGTGCAGGTCGGGGGGACGGCGGAGGCCCCGGCCACCAGCGCGGGCGCCGCCGGCTGTCCCGGGACGGCCGGGGCGGGCGGCAGCACCGACGGGGTCAGGGACACCGCCACCACGTGCACGTCGAGGAAGGCGGCCAGCTGGGGGGCCGAGGTCAGCTGATTGACCGTTGTCTGGGCCGCCCCCGCACCCCACACGACCGGCTGGGGCACCCACACCGACGCCGGGAGGCGCGACCCGCCCGGCACGGCGGCGAACTCGTGGCGGGCGCGCCCGTAGGCCTGGTCGGCGCCGATCAGGAGGCTGCCGACGGACGCGAGCTGTTGCACCGCCTGGGCCGCGGAGACCCGGGGTGGCGGCAACGGGGAGGCGGCCGGCCCGGTCTGTGGGCTCAGCGCGAGCAGGCCGTCGACGGTGGTCCGCAGCTGCTCGACGCCCTGGGCCCGGTCGGTCATCGCCTGGACGAAGTCCTGTCCGGCCCCGCCCTCGGGGGCGGGCGACGACGCCGACTCGGCCGAGGTGGCCACCGACTCGGCCCCGGTGACGAGCGAGTCGAGCGCCTGAGCCAGCTGGATGCGGTGGTCCCCGGCCATCTGGTCGACCACCGTGTTCAGCTGGCCGCCCACCTGGTTGGACTGCTCGGCGACCAGCCGGGCCTGGGCGCCGAACGACTGATCGATCGTGGCGTGGAAGGGGCCCGAGGCCCGGCCGACGGACGCGAGCCCGCCGACGAAGAGGAAGAGCACGACCGCGCCGACGACAAGGACGATGACGAAGGGCGTGAGATCGCGCCGAGGACCCGGCGACATCGAACCCCGACGCTACCAATGCGCCAGATGCCCGAAGCGGGGGTCCTCGACCCCCGCCGGGGCGCTCAGGACCGGGCGGAGACGGCCCTCTGCCCGGCGCGGACCGGCTCTTCTGCTCCGGCACGGCGCCAGTTGGCGGTCGGGGCGATCGCGGCCGGGTCGATCCGGTCGCGGTGCCGCTCGGCTACCGCCAGGATCGAGGCGATCGTGGAGCCGTCGAGGAGGTGCGGGACCAGCCCGAGGTCGAGCAGCTTGGTGTGGGCGGCCCGGTAGTAGTGCTCCTCTTTCTCGACCCGCGGGTTGGGGATGTTCTCGATCTCGACCGTGCCTGCGAAGGCGTCGGCCACCTTCTCGGCGAGCTCGCGCACCGAGAAGGACTCGGTGAACTGGTTGAACACGCGGTACTCACCCTCGCCGGCTGGGTTGTTCACGGCCAGCTCGACGCAGGCGAGGGTGTCGCGGATGTTGAGCATGCCCCGGGTTTGCCCGCCGGCCCCGTAGACGGTGAGCGGATGGCCGGCGACCGCCTGGACGCAGAACCGGTTGAGGACCGTGCCGAACACGCCGTCGTAGTCGAACCGGGTGGCGAGGTCCGGGTGCAACAGGGTCTCGTCAGTCTCCTGGCCGTAGACGACCCCCTGGTTGAGGTCGGTCGACCGCAGGCCCCAGATGCGACAGGCGAACATGATGTTGTGGCTGTCGTGCACCTTTGACAGGTGGTAGAAGGAGCCCGGCTGCTTCGGGAACGGGAGCGTGTCGGTCCGGCCCCGGTGCGTGATCTCGATGAACCCCTCTTCGATGTCGATGTTCGGGGTCCCGTACTCGCCCATGGTCCCGAGCTTGACCAGGTGGATCGTCGGGTCGATCTCGGCGATGGCGAAGAGCAGGTTCAGATTCCCGGCGACGTTGTTCACCTGGGTGTAGACGGCGTGCGAGCGGTCGATCATCGAGTACGGAGCCGACCGCTGCTCGGCGAAGTGCACAACCGCGTCCGGGCGGAAGGCGCGGAGCGTCTCATAGATGAACGAGTGGTCGTTGAGATCGCCGATGAAGGGATCGAGGACGTGGCCGGAGATCTCCTCCCAGGCCCTGATCCGGTGCTGCAAGTGGGTGACCGGGACGAGGCTCGAGGTGCCGAGCTCGTAGTCGTATTGGCGCCTGACGAAGTTGTCGAGGACCCCGACGTCGTGTCCCCGGTGGGAAAGATGCAGGGCGGTTGGCCAACCCAGGTATCCGTCAGCCCCGAGCACGAGCACTCTCATCGTGGATCCACGCTTTCTTTCATTGCCGCGGACGGACTGCCGACACCCGCCGAACCGGCGCTTCGAAACCAAATCGCAACAACCATGATGCCGGACGAATCTGGGATTTCCCTGGGAGGAAATTGGCCCCCACAAGGGAGAAGGCGCGGACCCTACGCAGGTCACAGGCCCTCTCTAGGGTTGGGCGCCGTGCCGGATTCGCCGAATGTAAGAACTTCGCTCAATTTTCTCTGCGAGGCCATTGCGGCGGGACAGCTCGACGATCCCTTCGCCCCGGTGACCGTCGTGGTCCCCTCGCCCTACGTGCGGGTGCAGCTCCGCCGGGAGGTCGGCCTCCGACGGGGCCTCTGCAACGTGTCATTCCGGACCTGGGGCGAGGTGACGTCCGATCTGGCCCGGAGCGGGAGCGACCTGACGCTGCGGATCCCGAGCCCGCGCACGGTCAACGAGTCGCTCCGGCAAGTGCTGCGAGTCCGGCCGGGTCCGTTCGAGTCGTTCGCCCGGTCCCCGGTGGCGCGCGCCGAACTGGTGGCGCTCTTCCAGGAGCTGTGGCGCGTCGAGCCCACCGTCCTGCGGGGCCTCTCGGAGAGCGGGGGGCGGGTGGCCTCGTTGATCGAGACCTTGCACCTGCTCGACGACCACCTCGACGCGCACGGGTTCACGAACCTCGGCCGGGTCCTCGACCTCGCCGCGCTCGGCGCGGCCGGCGCATCGGGGGTGATCGTGCGCTGGTACCCCCGTGCCGACCGCAGCCGCGACCGGTCGGTGTTGAGCGCACTCGCCGGCGCGGATGTCCTGGTCGCCACGATCTCCGGGGACCCCGGGGCCGGGCCGTTGATCGATCCGGTCTTCGCGTGCAGCGATCCCGATGAAGAGGTGCGGGTCGTGCTCCGGGAGCTGGTCCGCGAAATGGAGGGCGGCGTGCCCCTGTGGCGCCAGGCGATCGTCCATCCTCCCGCCGACCGCTACCGGCGGATCGTGCACCAGCAGCTCGCCGACGGCGCACTCCCGAGCTCGGGCCGAGGTCTCAGGACTCTGGGCCAGAGCGCGACCGGCCGCGCGCTCCTCGGTGCGGTCGGATTGGTTGCGAGCGGGTGGAAACGGGACGCGGTCATGAACTGGCTCGGGTGTGCGCCGATCACCAACGGCCGGGACGGCCTGCCGGTCCCGGTCCGTCTGTGGGACGACATCTCGGCCCGGGCCGGCGTGACCGAGGGCCTCGATCAGTGGCAGGACCGGCTGGCCCGTTTCGCGGGCGGCGGAGATCACTGGGACGTCCATGTCGCCCACGGCAAACGGGATGAGCGTGGCGCGGCATCACTGTCCGAGTACATCGAGACGCTGGCCGCCGACGTCTCCCGGCCGTGCGGGCGATGGTCCGAATGGTCCGAATGGGCGAGCGGGATGCTCCGCACCTACCTCGACCCGGAGCACCAGGCCGAGGGCTGGCCACGCTCCGAGCAGCTGGCTGCCCGACAGGTTCAGAGCCTCCTCGACGATCTCGGTGCCCTGGACCAGGTCGCATCCGAGGCCGACCTGACGACCTTCCGCCACGCGGTCGAAGAAGAGCTCTCCACCCGGCGCGTCCGGGACGACGCCGAGGTCGCGGTGTCCGCGTCGGAGGACGACGGGCTCGTCGCCGGGACCCCCGATCACGTGGCCCTTCCGGGGCCGTTCGGCTCCGGGGTGTTCGTCGGCACGCCCTACGAGGCGCGGGGGCTCTCGTTCGACCGCGTCTACGTGGTGGGCCTCGCCGATCAGTACTTCCCCGGCACGCCCGGCGAGGGTTCGCTCTTCGCGGAGTCCGAGGTCGACGACCCCGACTGGCCCACCGCGGCACGCGCGGTCGCCGAACTGCTCGACGACGTCCGCTCGATCGTCGGCCTGGCCGACGCCGCAGTCGGGAGCATGCCAAGGGTCGACCCCCGGACGGGGCGCGAGCTCGGCCGTTCACGGTGGCTCGACGAGACCTACGCGCTGGCGAGCCAGACGGAGACTCCGGTGGCCTCGTTCGCCGCCGACATCGAGAGCGAAGCAGCCGAAACGATGCCGCTCTCGGGAGACGAGCGACTGCTGAGCAGCCTCTCGCGGGCGGTGCGGGCCGGCCGGACCCCCGAATCCGAGCCGGCGGTGGTCGAGTGCCTGCCGGCACCCGCGGGGGTGCCGGCGCTCGGCCGGAGCTTCGCAGCGGCGCGGGCGCCACTGACCGGCGGCTTCACCGCCTTCGAGGGCAATGTCGGCACCGGAGAAGGGATCACCCTCCCCGACACGTTCGCGCCGACACAGCTCGAGGACTATGCCGCGTGTCCGCGCCGCTATCTGTTCAGACGGCTCCTCAAACTCAACGAGCGCATCCGACCGGAGGCGACCGAGGAGATGGCCCCCGCCGATCGCGGCTCGCTCGTGCACGACATCCTCGCCCGTTATGTCCGTGGACGACTGGACGGCGCGCCGCGCGACCTCGACCGACTGCTCGCGATCGCCGACGAGTGCTTCTCACTCGCCGAGCAAGAGGGTCGCTGCGGCGCACCCGTCATCGCCCGTGTGGAGCGGTCGGTGCTGATGCGGGAGATGCGCCAGTTCTTCGAAGAGGACCTGCTCGAACCTGTCGAGGTCGAGCTGAGCTTCGGAGAGACCGCCGCCGCGTTCGATGTGGCCGAGGATCGTGTCGAAGGCGACAAGCCGGTGGAGGGACCGGCATTGCCGGCTCTGGAGTTCCCGCTCGGGGGCGGCCGGACGGTGCGTTTCATCGGCCGATTGGACCGCATCGATCGGAGGCCCGACGGCACGCCCGTGGTGAGCGACTACAAGTCGGGGAAGCAATCCACCCTCGTGTCGAGCATGAGACAGGACCCGCTCGGTTTCGGGACGAGATTGCAGCTGCCGATCTACGGCAGGGTGGCGGCTGCATTCCTCGGGTGGAAGGGATCGGTCCGGACCCGGTACTGGCTCACCTCGCTGCGCCGGGAAAAGCCCCAGGCGGCCTACACGATCGACGAGAAGATCCTGGAGCGACTGCGCAGCCTGCTCGATCACATCACGACGGGAATCACGACGGGAGTCTTCCCCGGCGTACCGGGCGACGAGACCTACCGGCCCTCCGGGCCGACGTTCGACCACTGCGTCCACTGCCCGTTCGACATGATGTGCCCGGTCGACCGGGACCGGAGGTGGGCAGCCGAGGAGGCCGCACCCGAGCTCGCCGCCGTGGTCGCCCTCGGCGAGCCGCCGGAGCCCGACCTTGGCTCCATCGTCGACATGGGCGAGCTCGAGCTGCGATGACCGACCCCGAACTCGGCCTCGTCGACGCCGCGGGCCGCGAGCGCATCAAGAACGCCATCGGCGCGCGCCTCGCCGTCAGTGCCGCCGCGGGCAGCGGCAAGACGCGCTCTCTGATTGACCGGGTCCTCTCGATCCTGGCCTCGGGCGGCGTGAGGATCGGCTCGGTCGCGGCGATCACCTTCACCGAGGCCGCCGCGGCCGAGCTCCGGACCAAGCTCCGCCGGCAACTCCTCCGGTGCGGGGCCGACAATGAGCTCTTGGCGATCGCAGCCCGCGACATCGACGACGCCGCGATCTGCACGATTCACTCCTTCGCCCTCCGGATCCTGTCCGAGAACTGGCTCGAGGCAGGCCTGCCACCGCGGATCGAGGTGCTCGACTCCGCGGCCGAGTACCTCGACCACCAGGTCCGAATGCGAGAGTTCACCACCGAGCTCTTGGCGGACGAGACCGCGATACAGACGCTCGTGCGGGCGTTTTCCGATGGGTTCGCGCTCCGGGAGCTCTCCAAGATGGCGCAGCTCATGTCGGACGAACATCACCGGTTCACCGAGGAGATCCTTCGCGCTCTGGCCGACGATCGCGCCCGTACGACCAACCCTCCGATCGACGTCGCGCCGATTGTCCTGCCCCTGGAGCGGGCCATCGATCGTCTCGGTGACTGCCCCGACAGCTCGGATCTCATGCACGATCACCTCTGCACGAAGGTGAGGCCCGCCCTCGAGCGGCTGAGGCCCCTCCTCGGGTCGACCGACGAGGCCGCCGTGCTCGCGGCGCTGCGCCGTCTCGGCGCCTTCAAGTTCAGTCACGGAAAAAGGGCGAACTGGACCGACCTGGACTCGGTGAAGGCAGAGCTGCTGGAAGCCGAAGAGGCGAGATCGACGATCTTCGAGGGCATCAACGAATCGGTCGCGACCGATCTCGGACTGCGCCTCGCGAACTTGACGGTGGACTCCGCGAGCGCCCGCCTCGACGACGGCAGGCTCACATTCCACGACCTCCTGGTCGTGGCCAGACACGTCCTCATCTCGGCCCCGGCCGTGTTGAAGGCGGTCCGGTCCCGCTACCGGTGCATCCTGATCGACGAGTTCCAGGACACCGACCCGGTACAGGCCGAGATCGTCGAGCTCCTGACGGCGCCCGAGGGCGACCCGCCGGGCCTGTCCCGGATCTTCGTCGTCGGTGATCCCGAGCAGTCCATCTACCGGTTCCGGGGCGCCGACCCGACGCAGTTCGACCGGGCCGCGTCGGCGATGGAGGAGATCGTGATGCTGTCCACCAACTTCCGGTCGGTTCCAGAGATCCTCGCCTTTGTCGACAGCGTCTTCGATCGCCTCGGTGACGGTGGCACCCCGGGCGGCGTCCCGCACCGCTCGCTCGCCCCGTTCCGCAGTTCGCTCGGCGAGGGCACCGCGGGACCGCCCGTCGGTCGCTTCGGGGGGGCACACGACACCCTCGCCCGCGAGGTTCGCCTTCGCTCCAGCTCGGAACTCGCCCAGGTCGTCCGCTCGGTGGTCGATGACGCCTGGACGGTCGAGGACGAATCCGGGGAGCCCCGTCGCGCCCGCTTCCGGGACATCGCCGTGCTGCTCCCCACCCGCACGGTGCTGCCGATGCTCGAACGGGCCCTCGAGGACGCCGATGTTCCCTACCGCCTCGAGGGGGCGACCCTCATCTGGGGATCCCAGGACGTCCGGGACCTCCTCGCCATCCTCGGGGCGATCGAGCACCCCGACGACCCGCTCAAGGTCGTCGCCGCACTCCGCACACCCGCACTCGCCTGCGGTGACGACGACCTCGTCCGGTTCTTCGGCCGGCACCCGTCATGGGATCCCCGAGCCAGCGATCTTGACGAGCTGGACCAGTCGGATTCCGTCGTGCGGGCGATGCGTCTCCTCGCGTCGCTCCACCGGGAACGCATGTGGATGGAGCCGTCGGCGATGGTGGGGCGGGTCGTAACCGAGCTCCACCTCCTCGAGCTCGCGCTTGTGCACAACCGACCGCGCGACCACTGGCAACGGCTGCGCTGGGTTCAGGACCAGAGCCGCTCGTTCGACGAGGCCGGCGGGGGCACCCTCGGTGACTTCCTCCGGTGGGTGGAGCTGACCGAAGAGGCGGACCGCTGGAGCTCGGCGGCCGGCCCGCCCGATCCCGACGACAACGCGGTGCGGGTGATGACGATCCACGGGGCGAAGGGCCTCGAGTTCCCGATCGTGGTCCTCACGGGTCTCGACGCGCCGCCACAGAGGCCCGCGCCCGACTTGCTGTTCGAGGGCGACGGTGTGCCCCGCTTCCGGTTCACCAAACAGTTCCAATCCCCCCGGCACCTCGACGTCGCCGATCACCACCGCGAAGAAGACCTCGCCGAACGGCGGCGCTTGCTCTACGTCGCCCTCACTCGGGCCCGGGACCATCTGGTCCTTGACCTCCACCACAAGGCCGTGAATCCGAACATCCAGAACCGTTCGTTCGCGGCCACGCTGTTTCCACTGTGTCAGGACGTGGCCTCCGAGATCGTCGTCGCGGCCCCGGTACCCCCCACCGAGTTGGGCCCAACGGCGGACCACCCGCCGACCACCGGCTGGTGGGAGGAGCAGGAGCGATGGCTCGCCCGGCGCGCTGGCTTGGTTCTCGAGGCGGCCCGCCAGCACGCGTGGTCGGCGACCGCGTTGTCGAAGGCCGGAACCGAGGTTCCGACCGCTCCCGAGCGCGATACCGCCCAGGGTCGAGTGGGCTCGAGCGAACGGCGGTCGGATCCTGAGACTCAGCGCCGGATCGGCCGGGCGGTGCACGACGCGCTCGCCAAGATCGACCTTCCGGTCGACGGCGTCCTCTCTGGCGTCGACATCGAGACGTCGAGGTCGGCGGCGACGACCCAGCACCTCGACGGGACCGACGCCGACGAAGTCGTGAGCCTCGTGTCGAGCGCCGTCAGCTCACCGGTCGTCACGAGCCTGGCGGCGAGACGCCACTGGAAGGAGCTCCCGTTGGCCGCCCCGCTCGTCGGCGACGGCGAGTCGCACGTCGTGGTGGAGGGGTTCGCCGACCTCGTGGGGGAGACCGACGACGGACTGGTGGTCGTCGACTTCAAGACCGCCGCGGGCCGGTCGTCATCGCTGCAGTACCTCTGGCAGGTGGCGATCTACGCCTATGCGATCCGCAAGTCGACCGGACGGCCCGTGACCCGGGTCGTGGTCCTGTATCTGCACGACGACGGAGCCGACGAGGAGTCACTGGAGGGCGCGGCCCTCGACGCCGTGATCGACGAGGTGTTGCAGGCGGCGGGGCCGCCCGGCGATAACTCAGCCGACGCCGGTGAGTCCGGGCAGCTCGTCTTCTTCCCCGCCTCCTGAGACCACGTCGAGCACCGGTCGACCGGCCGGGGTGACCGGACCGGACGCGGACTCGACCAACTCGGAGGCCTGGGGCAGCCGGGGGGTCGAGGTGACCGGGTGCAGTTCGGCCACCTCCTTGGCGTCGTGTCCCACGACGGACAGCTCGGGGAACCGCCTGGCCGTGACGAGGACCCGGGACTCGAGCGAGCCGACGGCGTCGTTGAACGCCTCCACGGTGCTCGTAAGGCTCCGGTGCATCTTGGAGAAGTGGCCACCCAGGACCCGGAGGCGCTCGTAGAGCTCGGCGCCCAGGTCCTTCACGACCCGGGCGTTCTCGGCCATCGCCTCGTCGCGCCAGCCCTGGGCGATGGTCCGCAGCATCGCGATGAGCGTCATCGGGGTCGCGATCATCACGCTCTTGCTCAACGCGTACTCGAGGAGATCCGCGTCCTGCTCGCAGGCGGCCTCGACGAGGGAATGGCCGGGCACGAAGGCGATGACGAAGTCCGGCGACTGGTCGAACTGGCGCCAGTACTCCCGCTTGGCCAGCTGGTCGATGTGGGTCCGGAGCTGGCGCGCGTGCGCGACCAGGTGGGTCTGGCGACTCGCGTCGTCCTCCGCCTCGTTCGCCTTCAGGTACGCCTCGAGCGGCACCTTCGCGTCCACGACCACGTTGGTCCCCCCGGGGATGTGCACCACGAGGTCGGGCCGCACCCGACCGTCCTCGCTCGTGGCCGTGACCTGCTCGTCGAAGTCGCAGTGCGCGACCATGCCGGCCACTTCGACGACCCGGCGCAACTGCATCTCACCCCAGCGGCCCCGGGTCTGGGGGGCGCGGAGTGCGGTGACGAGGCTCTGGGTCTCCTTCTTCAGCTGGTCCTGGGATGCCGCGAGCAGCTTCACCTGCTCGCTGAGGCCGCTGTAGGCGCCCTTACGCTCGAGCTCCATCTGACGGAGCCCGGACTCGTACTTGCCCAGGAGATCGCGCAGCGGAGCCAACTGCTGGGTGATGGCTTCTTGCCGCTGGCCCAGCTCACCGCGGGCGGTCTCCTGCGTCTCGCGGAGCTTGGTCTCGGCCAGGGTCAGGAATTGCTCGGCATTGGATCGGAGCGCCTCCGATGACAGCTGGGCGAACGTGCCGGTCAGCCGCTCACGGTCCTCTTCCCAGGCCTGCGCCCGCTCCTGGGCGCTGCGGTGGGCCTGCTCGAGCTCCGTCACGAGGCGGGCGTTCTGAGCCCGCAGCTCGGTGGCCGAGCCGCTCGTCTGCTCGAGCTGCGCCGCGATCCGGGTCGCCACGGCCTGGGCGTCGGCGAGCCGGCCCTCAGCCAGGCGCGCCTCGGCGATCGCGCCGTCGTTGCGGCGGGCCCGCAACAACATCCCGATGACCAGCCCGGCGCACAGGCCGACGACGATCCCGATCAGCAGCCCGACAGTCATGCCAACCTCCAGCCGGCGCCGGTGCGCCGATCGTCAGTGCGGGACAGAAAAGCTCCGTTCCTGCAGTTCCTGACCACGGGAGCACCCTAACGACGGGGTGTGACGAGACACGGGATCGTCCCTGGCCTCGGAACGGGCGCGTTCCGAGGCCTCTCGGTGTTGCCTGCGAGTCGGCCGGGGTACCGTTGCCTCCATGGTGTTCCGCCTCGGAGCGGCCCGGCGCACCCACGGTGAAGCCGCCGTGTCCAAACCCGTCGACCCTGTCTTGCCCGAGCCGGCACGGGCACAGGTGAGCCGCCCCGACAGCCCGGTCCTCGACGAGATCGACCGGCTGTTCATCCAGGCCTTCGCGCTGGTCGGCGAGGGCATCGCGGGGGCTACCCATGCGCTCCTCGCCGGCGACCGCGACGCCGCCAAAGCGCTCGTGCAGCGCGACGAGATGGTCGACCGGCTCACCCACGACATCGCCGTGCTCGCCCAGGAGCGCCTCGTCGCGGGAGCAGGGTCGGTCGACGAGCGGCGCGAGCTCATCGCGGTCCTCCGCATGCTCACCGACCTCGAGCGCAACGGCGACCTGGCCGAGCACATCGCCCGCCGGGCCGCCCGGGGGCTTGGGGCCGAGATGTCGGCCCGCAGCCGCGGCCTGGTCGACCGCATGGGCGAGGTGGCGACCCAGCTGTGGCGCAGCACCGCCGAAGTGTTCGCCGAGCGCTCGGCCGACGGCGCGGTGGTGGTCGACGACCTCGACGACGAGATGGACGATCTCCATGTGACGCTGACCGCCGAGATCGTGGCCGGCGACATGCCGGTGCCGGTGGCGATCGAGTTGGCCATGGTCGCCCGCTTCTACGAGCGGTTCGGCGACCACGCCGTGAGCCTGGCCCGCCGCATGGCGACGTTGGCCGGCGGGGGTCCGGAGTTCGGGACGGTCGCCTCGGACTGAGCGTCCGGGCGGACGGTCAGAACCGGATCTCGAGGAGCAGCTCGGCGATCTGGACCGTGTTCAGCGCGGCCCCCTTGCGGAGGTTGTCCCCCGAGACGAACAGCGCCAGGACGTTCGGCGCGTCGGCCTGCCGGATCCGGCCGACCAGGGAGACGTCGCCGCCCGCCGCTTCAAGCGGGGTCGGCACCTCGACGAGGCGCACCCCCGGGGCCCGCGAAAGCACCTCGGTGGCCCGCGCCGGGGTGAGGTCGCTCGCGAACTCCGCCACCATCGCGACCGAGTGGCCGGTGAACACGGGCACCCGGACACACGTGCAGGTGAGCGCGAGGTCCGGGATCTCCAGGATCTTGCGGGTCTCGTTGCGGAACTTCTGCTCCTCGTCGGTTTCGCCGCTGCCGTCGTCCACGATCGTGCCCGCAAGGGGCAGGACGTTGTGGGCGATCGGAGCCGCGAACGCCGAGTGCTCGGGGAAGTCGACGGTGCTCGGGTGATGCGTCAGCTCCTCGGTCGCGCCGGCGGTCTTGGCGAGCTGATCGGCCAGCTCGGAGACCCCGGCGCCACCCTTCCCGGAGACGGCCTGGTACGAGGACACCACCAGCCGTCGCAGTCCCGCCTCGTCGTGCAACGGCTTGAGCGCCGGCATCGGCACCATCGCGGTGCAGTTGGGGTTGGCGACGATCCCCTTCGGGATCGAGCTCAGGCGGTCGGGGTTCACCTCGGAGACGACCAGCGGGACCTCGGGGTCCATCCGCCACGCCGAGGTGTTGTCGATCACGATCGCCCCGGCCGCCACAGCCCGCGGGGCGATCTCGCGAGACGCCGTTGCCCCCGTGGAGCACAGCGCGATGTCGATGCCGGTGAAGTCGGCGGTGGCGGCGTCCTCGACGGAGACCTCACCGTCGCCCCAGGGCAGGAGCCGGCCGGCCGAGCGGGAGGACGCGAAGAACCGGATGTCGTCGACGGGGAACCCGCGCTCGACCAGGATGGCGCGCATCACGCCCCCGACCTGCCCCGTCGCACCGAAGACCCCGACCCGCACGACCCCATCGTAGGGGAGCCGGCGTCGGCCGCCGGGTGAGGCGGACCTGCGGCGACTACTCCAGCTCGAATGCCGCGTGCAGCGACCGCACAGCCTGCTCGACGTCGGTCTCCCGCACGACACAAGAGATCCGGATCGTCGACGTGGAGATCATCTCGATGTTGATGTCGTCCTTGGCCAGCGTCTCGAACATCGTCGCGGTGACCCCGGGGTGGGTCTTCATCCCGGCGCCCACCACCGACACCCGGGCGATCCCGTCGTCGGAGCTCACGCCCGAGGCCCCGAGCTCGGCCGACAGCTCGGTGCAGACCTCGACCGCGGTCGCGAGGTCGAGCTTCGGGAGCGTGAAGGAGATGTCAGTCGTCCCATGCGACGAGATGTTCTGCACGATCATGTCGACATTGATCGAGCGCTCGGCGAGCGCGCGGAACAGCCGGGCCGCCACCCCGGGCCGGTCCGGCACGCCGGTCACGGTGACCTTCGCCTCGGTGGTGTCATGGGTCACCGCCGTCACCACTGCCTGTTCCATTTCGGGGTCCTCCTCGGTCACGATGGTTCCGGGCTCCCAGGTGAAGCTCGAGCGCACGTGCAGGGTCACGCGGTGTCGCCGGGCGAACTCGACGGAGCGCAGCATGAGCACCCGTCCCCCGGTGGCCGACATCTCGAGCATCTCGTCGAAGCTGATCCGCGGGAGCCGCCGGGCTGTGGGCACCACCCTCGGGTCGGCGCTGAACACGCCGGTCACATCCGTGTAGATCTCGCAGACCTCGGCACCCAGCGCCGCCGCGAGGGCGACGGCCGTGGTGTCCGATGCGCCGCGTCCGAGCGTGGTCACGTCCCGGTCGGTCGAGACGCCCTGGAACCCGGCGACCACCGGGACCTTCCCCTCGGCCAGCGCCTCACGGAGGCGGTCACCGCGCACCTCGATGATCTTGGCCCGGCCGTGCTCGGTGGTCGTGATGATGCCGGCCTGGCTGCCGGTGAACGAAGCGGCCGCGATCCCGAAGTCGGCGAGGGCCATGGCGACGAGGGGGGCCGAGATCCGTTCGCCCGCGCTGACCAGCATGTCGTACTCACGCGGCGCGGGGGACGAGCTGACCTCGCCGGCCAGGCGGATGAGGTCGTCGGTGGTCTTGCCCATGGCGCTCACAACCACCACGACGTCGAACCCCTGGCGCACGGTCCGCGCCACATGCTCGGCCACGGCGCGCATCCGGTCGGTGTCACCGACCGAGGTCCCGCCGAATTTCTGCACGAGCAGTGTCACCGGATCGAACCTAGTAGGCGGCGCACGCCCCGCATCGACGATGGATGCCGACCCCGATTCGGGAGCCGCCGCGGCGGCCGGTAGGGTGTCGACCCGTGCCCACCGAGAAGCGGGAGCGCCAACGCGCCGGTCGGCAGGCCCGCCTCGAGGCGCTGGCCCGCCAGCAGCGGCGCCGGCGGCGGGTGCGCTCCAGTGCGATCGTCGTGGTCGTCGCAGCGGCGGTGGTGGGTTCGGTCTACCTGATCACCAAACACAGCCCGACGCCCAAGGTGAACGCCACGTTCCCGAACACCGCTCAGGGCAGGCTCCAGAAGATCTGGGTGAAGGCGGGCTGCCCGTCGTCGCCCGGTGTGCGCGTGAACACGCTCCAGTACAAGGCGCCGCCCCAGACCATCTCGGCCACCGCCACCTACGAGGCCACCGTCAAGACCGACATCGGCTCCTTTGTGATCACCCTCAATCAGAAGGAGGCCCCGATCGCGGTGAACAGCTTCGTGTTCCTCGCCGACAAGGGCTATTTCAACTGCAACTCGTTCCACCGGGTGGTCCAGGGCTTCGTCGACCAGACCGGCGATCCCACCGCGACCGGAACCGGCGGGCCGGGCTACAAGTTCACCGAGGCAGGCCCGCCCGTCGCTTCGCCCCAGTACCCGATCGGCTCGGTGGCATTGGCGAACTCGAACATGGACACCGACCCGAACACCAACGGCAGCCAGTTCTTCATCGTGACCGGCAGCCAGGGGGAGACGCTCGCCCCTGACTACGTGCTGTTCGGTCAGGTCACCTCGGGGATGACGGTCGTACAGGCGATCAACACCGACGGCGGCGCGGCCACCAACGAGACCGGGACCCCCAAGGTGGTTCACCGCATCCTGTCCGTGAAGATCAAGGAGGTCCCCGCGTGAGCCCGGTCCAACCACCCGCCGCCGACGGCTCGAGCGAGAAGCGCCAGCGCTTCGACGCCGAGCCCCCGATGGTCATCGATCCCGCCAAGCGCTACACCGCGACCATGGTCACGACCAAGGGCACGATCGTCATCGCGCTCGACCCGATCGCGGCACCCCGCACCGTGAACAACTTCGTCTTCCTCGCCCGCTACCACTACTTCGACGGGATCGTGTTCCACCGGATCATCCCCGGGTTCGTGATCCAGGGAGGCGACCCCGAGGGCACCGGCACCGGCGGACCCGGCTATCGGTTCGCCGACGAGCTGCCGAAGCCCGGCCGATACCAGATCGGGTCGCTTGCGATGGCCAACGCCGGCCCGAACACCAACGGCAGTCAGTTCTTCATCATCACGGGGCGGGACGGCGCGGGCCTGCCCCCCAACTACTCGCTCTTCGGCGCCGTCGTCACGGGCGGGGACGTGGTCCAGGCGATCGACGCCGTCGGCACCCGTTCGGGCAACCCGACCGAGCGGGTGCTCATGGAATCGGTGACGATCGCAGAATCCGACTGAAAAGGTTCGCCCGGCGCCCGGGCCACCATGTCGGAGTGGTAGCGGAGGTGGAACGGGGCGAAACCGTCGCCGCGGTGGCCGCGTCGCTCCTCGGCGAGGTCGTCACCGAGCCGCCGGCGGCGCCCGCCCAGGGGTTCGGGAACGAGACCTGGCTGGTCGGCGTCGGCCATCGCCGGGTCCTCGTGCGGGTCGCCGCCGCCGGTGCCGACCTCGGCAAGCTGCGCGCCGCGTGGCGGGCCCAAGGGCTGGGTTGGGCGGCCGGGGTGCCGACCGGCCAACCGATCGCCATGGTCGAGCGGTGCGCCGAGCTCGAGGGCCGGGCGTTGCGGGTGGTCGAGTTCGTGGAGGGCGAGGCCCCGTTCGACCTTCTGGGCCACGCCGAGGAGCGTCGGCGTTTCTTCTTTTCCCTCGGGGCGGTGCTGGCCCGCCTGCACGGGGTCGGTCTGCCCCGGTTTAGTTCCCGGGTCGACGGCTCGGCTCCGGCCTTCGACACCTGGCAGCGCTACGTCGAGTACCGACTGCGGGCGGTGGGCGGGCGGGCGCTGCGCTCCGGCGCGTTCGACGAAGCGGAGCTGGCCACGCTCTTCGAGCCCATCCCGGGGCTGGCCGCCGAGGTCTCGCCATTCGTTCAGCCGACGCTCACCCACCGGGACCTCAACCAGGGCAACATCGTGGCCGGGCCCGACGGTTCGGTCCGGGCCCTCGTCGACTGGGACGCGGCCGAGGCCTGGGACCCGCTCGTCGACTTCGTGAAACTCCGCTGGCAGGTGTTCGACGGCCACCCGGACGCCGCCGAGGACCTGTGGCGCGCCTACGGCACCCGGCCCGAACGTCTCGAGCAGCGGTTGGCGATCCTCGACGTGCTCGAGCTGACCAACGCGGTCGCCAACGCCCGCCTCGACGGCGACACCGCCTACGAGGCGGCCAACCGCCGGTACCTGGCGGCGGCGGTCGGCTGAGCCGTCGGTTCAGCCCGGCAGCGCGGCCAGACCGGCCGGCGCCCCGTCGACGAAGACGCTCGGGACCTCGGCTCCGGCGGTCCGCCACGACCCCGACGGGTCGCGGATCACCGCACTGCGCTCGGGCAGGCCGACCACCGGCAGGCCCTCGGGGGCCAGGGTGACCGAGCGGTGCAGCTTCTCGCCGTGGGCGTCCTGTTCGACGTCCCCGTAGTGGGTGAACACGGCCAGCCCCTCGATGAGCCCGAGCCCGACAGTGAGCGCGCCGCCCCGGGGGTCGACCATCGGGTCGGTCAGCGCCATCGCCCCCGCTCCGGCCCCCGCCACCACCGCGCCGCCGTGCCACGCCTCGCGCAGGGCCTCGAACACCGCCGAACCCTTGAGCACCGAACGAAGGTGCAGGGAGGAGCCGCCGGATAGGTAGACGAGGCGGGCCCGGCGCACCACGTCGGCGGCCCCGGAGTCGTCGGCATCGGCGCGCGACAGCACCATCAGCCCCTCCACCTCGGCGCCGAGGTCCGCGAACCATTCGGCCGCCCGCACCACGATCCGCTCGGGCCGCTCGTAGGCCGCCGCGGTGGGCAGGACGAGGACCTCGGTGCCGCCGGAGGCGGCGAGCAGGTCGCGGTCGAAGTCACAGCCCTCGCTCCACTCCGCGCCGCCGACCAAGGCGAGGGTCCCGGCGGACTCGGCCATGCTCTCACTCTCCCACGGCCCATTCCCGACCAGGGCATCCGGCCGGGAATGGGCCGGTTACCGCCGGGTACGATCCCCCCATGTCGATCACGAGCGTGGGCGTCGTCGGTTCCGGGATCATGGGCACCGGGATCGCCGAGGTCGCCGCGGCCAGCGGCCACCAGGTCATCGTCCGGAGCCGGAGCGGGGCCTCTGCCGAGGCGGTGCGGGTGGGAGTCGCCCGCTCCCTCAACCGCCAGATCGAGCGGGGTTCGCGGACCGAGGCCGAACGCGACGAGATCCTCGCCCGGATCTCGGTCACGACCGAGCTGAAGGACCTAGCCGACGTCGACCTCGTCATCGAGTCGGTCGTCGAGGACCTGACGGTGAAGCTCGAGCTGTTCGAGGAGCTCCACGCCGTGTGCTCGGAGCACACGATCCTCGCCACCAACACCTCGACCCTTCCGGTGGTGGACATCGGGATGGCCACCGGGCGCCCCGGGAAGGTCTGCGGCATCCACTTCTTCAATCCGGCCACCGCGATGAGCCTGGTCGAGATCGTCCACCCGATCACCGCCTCGGACGAGACGATCGCCGCGGCGTTCGAGTTCGCCCGGGCCTGCGGCAAGGAGCCGGTCGAGGTCGAGGACCGGGCCGGTTTCGTCGTCAACGCGCTCCTGTTCCCCTACCTCAACTCCGCGGTGCGGCTCTTGGAGCGCGGGGTGGCGGCCAAGGAGGACATCGACGCCGCCATGGTCGGCGGATGCGGCTTCCCGATGGGCCCCTTCGCGCTGTTGGACCTGGTCGGCCTCGACACCTCGGTGGCCATCCTCGACGCGCTCTACGAGGAGCACCGCGAGCCGCAGTGCGCGCCGGCCCCGCTGCTGCGGCGGATGGTGGCCGCCGGCCACCTCGGACGGAAGTCGGGCCAGGGGTTCTACGAGTACAAGCGCCGCTGAGCCCGCCGTGACCGGCCGTCCGCCCACCGTCGGCCACAATGGCCGGGGGGCCAGCGCAGTCGCCGGGAAGGTGGTGCGATGAGCGAGGACCAGGGAGCGGGCCGGGTGCGCAGCCAGCCCTGGGTGATGCGGACCTACTCGGGCCACTCGAGCGCCCGGGCCTCGAACGAGCTCTATCGGACCAACCTGGCGCGTGGCCAGACCGGCCTCTCGATCGCCTTCGACCTGCCCACCCAGACCGGATACGACCCCGACGCACCGGAGGCCTCCGGCGAGGTGGGCAAGGTCGGGGTGCCGGTCGCCCACCTCGGCCACATGCGCCAGCTGCTCGACGGCATCCCGCCGGCCGAGATGAACACCTCGATGACCATCAACGCGACGGCGGCCTGGCTCCTCGCCCTCTACGTCGCCAACGCCGAGGAGCAGGGGGTCGACCCGTCGGTCCTCCAGGGCACCACCCAGAACGACATCTTGAAGGAGTACCTGTCCCGCGGCACCTACGTCTTCCCGCCCGGCCCGAGCCTCCGGCTGACCGTCGACACGATCGCCTACACGGTCCGCCACGCGCCGCGCTGGAACCCCATCAACGTCTGCAGCTACCACCTGCAGGAGGCCGGGGCGACCCCGGTGCAGGAGATCGCCTACGCGCTGGCCAACGCGATCGCCGTGCTCGACGGGGTCCGCGAGTCGGGCAAGGTCGGCGACGACGGGCTCGACCAGGTCGTCGGACGGATCAGCTTCTTCGCGAACGCCGGGGTCCGCTTCGTCGAGGAGACGGCCAAGATGCGGGCCTTCTCTTCGATGTGGGACCGGATCTGCGCCGAGCGCTACGGCGTCGGCGACGAGCGGCTCCGGCGGTTCCGCTACGGCGTCCAGGTGAACTCGCTCGGCCTGACCGAGGCCCAACCCGAGAACAACGTGCCCCGGATCGTGCTCGAGACCCTGGGGGTCACGCTGTCGAAGGACGCCCGGGCCAGGGCCATCCAGCTGCCGGCGTGGAACGAGGCCCTGGGCCTCCCCCGGCCGTGGGACCAGCAGTGGTCGCTCCGGATCCAGCAGATCCTCGCCTTCGAGTCGGACCTGCTCGAGTACGACGACCTGTTCGCCGGCAGCCACGTGATGGAGGCGAAGACCGCCGAGCTGGTCGACGCGGCCACGGCCGAGCTGGACGACGTGCTCGGGCGGGGCGGCGCGTTCGCGGCGGTCGAGGAGCTGAAGACCCGGCTCGTCCGGAGCCAGGCCGAGCGGGTCGCCCGGATCGAGAGCGGCGAGCAGAAGGTGGTCGGGGTCAACTGCTTCACCGACTCGGCCGAGTCCCCGATGCCCGCCGACTCGGTCCTGAAGCTCGAGCCCACGGTCGAGTCCGAGATGCAGGCCGACGTCGCGGCCTGGCGCGCGGGCCGGGACGTGGACGCGGTCGCCCGGGCCCTCGACGAGCTCCGCGCGGCCGCCGCCAAGGACGACGCCGACCTCATGGCCCCCACCCTGGCGCTCGCCCGGGCCCGGGGCACCACCGGCGAGTGGGGGGCGGCGCTGCGGGAGGTCTTCGGCGAGTATCGAGGCCCCACCGGGGTCGGCGGCGCCGGGGGTGCGCACGGCGCCGAGCTCGCCGGGGCGGCGGCCCGAGCCCGAGCCCTCGCCGAGCGGACCGGCTCGCCCCCCCGCCTGCTCGTCGGCAAGCCGGGACTCGACGGGCACTCAAACGGCGCCGAGCAGATCGCGGTGGCGGCCCGGGACGCCGGGTTCGAGGTCATCTACCAGGGGATCCGGCTGACCCCCGAGGAGATCGTGGCCACCGCCCGGGACGAGGACGTCGACATCGTGGGGCTGTCGATCCTCTCGGGTTCCCACCTCGAGCTCGTGCCCGAGGTGCTCGACCGGCTGGCCGCCGCCAAGGTGGACGCGCCGGTCGTGGTCGGGGGGATTATCCCGCCCGAGGACGCCGAGATCCTGATCGGCAAGGGCGTCGCGGCCGTCTACACGCCCAAGGACTTCGAGTTCGCCACGATCATGGACGACCTGGTGACGCTGGCCGAGCGCCGCCGGGCGGGACGGGGCTGAGGACCGGGCCTCAGAACCCGGCGGTCGGGCGTTCCCGGCGCAGCGACACCCGCTGGTTCCACCACCGGCCGCTGAAGCGCCAGTTGTCGTTCCCCTGCCGCCACTCCGGGCCGGTCGGCCGCCTGGGCCACGCCTTCTCCACCGCGATCGCGATCGCCGCCACCACCGCGGGGTCGACCTCGGGGCGGGGCCGCAGGCCGAGGCCGCTCCCGATCCCGCTCACAGGGGCACGTTGCCGTGCTTGCGCCGGGGCATCTCCTCGCGTTTCGAGGTGAGCAGGGCGAGACTCCGCACCAGCACCTTGCGGGTCTCGGCCGGCGCGATGACGTCGTCCACATAGCCGCGCTCGGCGGCGATGTACGGGTTGGCGTAGCGCTCGGTGTACTCGCTCACGAGCTCGGCCCGCCGGGCGGCCGGATCGGCGGCGCCGGCCAGGTCCCGCCGGTAGAGGATCTCGACGGCCCCCTGCGGCCCCATCACCGCGATCTCGGCCGAGGGCCACGCGAAGGCGAGGTCGGCGCCGATCGACTTCGAGTTCATGACGACGTACGCGCCGCCGTAGGCCTTGCGGGTGATGATCTGGATCCGGGGCACCGTCGACTCGCAGTAGGCATAGAGCAGCTTCGCCCCGTGCCGGATGATCCCCCCGTACTCCTGGTCGGTCCCGGGCAGGAAGCCCGGGACGTCGACGAAGGTGACGAGCGGGATGTTGAAGGCGTCGCAGGTCCGTACGAACCGGGCCGCCTTCTCCGAGGAGTCGATGTCGAGGACCCCGGCGAGGATGGCGGGCTGGTTGCCCACGATCCCGACCACCCGCCCGTCGATCCGGGCGAGGCCGCAGGTGATCGACATGGCCCAGTGCGGGTGGACCTCGAAGTACTCGGCGTCGTCGACGATGGCCTGGATCACCTTGGTCATGTCGTAGGGCTGGTTGGCCGAAGCCGGGATGAGGTCGGTGAGCTCGGGTGTCTCGCGCTCGGGATCGTCCCCCGAGACGACCACCGGGGGGTCCTCCAGGTTGTTGGAGGGGAGGAAGGAGAGCAGGTAGCGGACGTCGTCGAGGCAGGCCTTCTCGTCGGGCGCCACGAACGTGGCCACCCCCGACTTGGTGGCGTGACTCATCGCCCCGCCCAGCTCCTCCAGGGTCACCTCCTCCCCGGTCACCGTCTTCACGACGTCGGGGCCGGTGATGAACATGTTGGAGATGCCCTGGACCATGAAGATGAA
>DAIUEV010000035.1:0-25655 GCA_036844945.1 Acidimicrobiales bacterium | reverse complement strand
TGACCTTGGCCAGCCGCGTCGCCTCTTTGAAGGTGTCAGTCTTGAACCACTGCATCGCCCGCTCCATGTCATCGGTCTTGATGTGGAACAGCGCAGCTTTCGGGTCGTCGATGTCCTGGTACGCGGGCCCGTCGGTGATGCCGAAGGCGGCCCGGTTGGAGGCATGCAGGTAGTGCTGCGCCTTCCATGCCTCGAAGTCATCCGTTTCGATCCTGATCATGATGTCTTGCATCCCCCACCTCCAGTGGTGTCGACCTCGGTCAATCGTAGAGATAAGATATGTGATTAGTCAAATATAGTCAACTGCACAGGTTATGCTCAGGAGCGTGGCCAAACCCAGTTCGAGTCAACTTGCCGTGTGGCGCCAGCTTCAATGGGCGACGGCGCTGATCATGGCCCGCTTCCGGCGCGACCTGGCCGACGTCGGCCTGACGATCGAAGAGTTCGATGTCCTTGTCCACCTTGCGTGGGCGCCACCGGAGGCTCTCCCCCTGCAAGAGCTCGTTGCTTCGATGGTCCTTGGAGACACCCTCAGCCGCAGTGGCCTCACCCGCATGCTCGATCGAATGGAGAACGACGGGCTCGTTCGCCGCAAGCTCAACAGACACGATCGCCGACGCTTCGACGTCGCCCTGTCTGCCAAAGGCCGGCAAAGGTTCGAGCAGGTATGGCCAGGACACGAAGAGGGCATCGGGCGCTACTTTGTCAGCCCGCTCACACAACCGGACATCGACGAACTCGGTCGCATCCTCGCCAAACTGATCCAGGCCAACGAGGAAGCCTGACGGACATCGGCGTTCACACGTCTGACGGTGTAAGGACAGCCTGGGAGTAGGCGGACCCCGGACGGAGTTTGGCGGAGACCCTCCAATCGGCGAGCCGAGCGGTCAGTCGCCGTGGCCGGATGTCCTGTACCGGTCGGTCCAATACGATCGGGGTGTGGACTTCTCGCTCACCGAGTCCGAGCGTGAGCTCGTCGCATTGTGCCGGGACTTCGCACAGAAGGAGATCGCGACGCGCGCCCCACTCGCGTGGGAGGAGGCGCGCTGCCCCACCGACCTGCTGCGGGAGATGGGCGGGCTTGGCCTCCTCGGCATGCTCGTCCCTGAGGAGTGGGGCGGGATCGGGATGTCCACCGTCGGCTTCGTGGCCGCGATGGAGCAGATCGGGGTGGCCGACCAGTCGGTGGCCGCCGCCTGGCAGGCCCACGTCACCATCGGCTCCCTGCCGTTGCACCTCTTCGGCACCGACGCCCAGCGCGACCGGTGGCTGCGCCCGCTCGCCGAGGGCCGGGCCCTCGGGGCCTTCGGCCTCACCGAGCCCGACGCCGGCTCGGACGCGCGCGGGATCCGGACCCGGGCCGAGCACCGCGACGGTGGTTGGCTGATCAACGGGCGCAAGAGTTTCATCTCGAACGCCGGCACCGACATGTCCTTCGGGGTGACGCTGCTCGCCCGGACCGAGCCAGTCGACGGGGGAGAGCCGCGCTTCGCCAGCCTGGTGGTGGAGAAGGACACCGAGGGCTACACCATGGGCCCCAAGATGCGCGGCATCGGCTGGCGCGGCCTCGACACCCGCGAGCTGTACTTCGACGACGTCTGGGTTCCCGACGACCACCTGGTGGGCGACCCCAACATGGGCCTTGGGCAGTTCCTCTCCACCCTCGAGGTCGGGCGCATCTCGATCGCGGCGCTGTCGCTCAGCCTGACCCAGGCCGTCCTCGACCTCGCCACCGACTACGCCAAGCAGCGGGTGCAGTTCGGCCAGCCGATCTCCAAGTTCCAGGCGGTGCAGTTCAAACTGGCCGACATCGCCACCGAGCTCGAGGCGGCCCGGTGGCTCACCTACCGCGCCGCCTCGCTGCGCGACGCCGGGCAGCCCTTCTTGAAGGAGGCGTCGATGGCCAAGCTGAAGGCCAGCCGGGTGGCCACGTGGGCGGCGTCGGAGGCCGTCCAGATCCACGGCGGCCTCGGCTACATGCTCGACACGCCGGTCGCCCGCTTCTACTGCGACGCCAAGGTGCTGGAGATCGGCGAAGGCACCAACGAGATCCAGCACATGGTGATCGCCCGGACCCTCGGCTGCTGAGTCGGGTGGTGGGACGCTCCTAATAGCGAGTCAGTTACACCCCCCAGATAGCGTCAGAGGTAGGGCGTGAGCCCTCGGTGCCCTGGTAGAGGGTGGCGAGAAACTGGTCTTCGGACCTGCCGAAAGGTTCGCAGAGGGTCGAGTTCGACCCACTACCCCGAGTCAGATCGCCGCGAGCCGTCGGATCGTCTCGGCGATGTCCTCACGGTCGGGGAGCCAGGCCCGCTCGAGGTCCGGCGCGTAGGGCGGCGGGGTCGGCGCCGCTCCCACCCGCTGGATCGGCGCGTCGAGGTCCCAGAAGCCCTCCCGCGCCACGACGGCCGCGATCTCCGCGCCGATCCCAAACGGAACCACCGCTTCGTGCGCGATGACGAGCCGGCTCGTCTTGTGGACCGACTCGAGCACCGGGCCGAGATCGAGCGGAGCAACCGTCCGAAGGTCGATCACCTCGACCGAGATCCCCTCGGCGGCCAGCGCCTCGGCGGCCGCCAGGGCCTCGTGCACCATGCGCGAGACCGACACGACCGTGATGTCGGAGCCCTCGCGGACCACCGCGCTGACCCCGATCGGGAGCACGTGGTCGGCCGGGGGCCGGGGGCCCCTCAGGCCGTAGAGGAGCCGGTTCTCGATGAAGACGACCGGGTTCGGGTCCTCGATGGCCGCCCGCAGCAGGCCGTAGGTGTCGGCCGGGGTCGACGGCATGACCACCGTCATCCCCGGGATGTGGGCGAGCAGGGCCTCAAGGCTCTGGGAGTGCTGGCTCCCCGACGACCGCCCGGCGCCGAACTGGGTCCGCACGGTCAGCGCCATCTGGGCCGCCCCGCCGGTCATGAACGGCAGCTTGGCCGCCTGGTTGAGCAGCTGGTCGAGGCAGACCCCGAGGAAGTCGAGGTACATGACCTCGACCACCGGGCGCATGCCGGCCATGGCCGCGCCGACCCCGAGGCCGACGATGGCGGTCTCCGAGATCGGCGTGTCGCGGACGCGGGTCCCGAACTTGTCGTGCAGCCCCCGCATCAGGCCGAAGACGTTGCCCCCGGCGGCGACGTCGATGCCGGCGACGAAGACCCGGTCGTCGGCCTCCAGCTCGGCCTCCAGCGCGTCGTGCACCGCGTCCATGGTGCGGAACACGGGGGCGTCGGCGGGCGGGGGCTTGGGCTCCGGGTGCGACGGCCGCGGCCGCACGACGTAATCCGAGAGCGTCGAGGCAGCGGGGCTGGTGCCCCGGCGGGCCGAGGTGACCGCGTCGTCGAGCTCGCGGGCCACCGCGGCCTCGAGGGTGGCCAGGTCGTCCAGGTTCACCCCGGCCGCCCGCAGTCGATCGGCGTGGAGGAGGAGCGGGTCGCGCGCCGCCCACCCCTTCACCTCCTCTTCGGTTCGGTAGCGTTCCGGGTCCCCCTCGTAGTGGCCGTGCCAGCGGTAGGTGGTGGCCTCGACGATGGCCGGGCCGGCGCCGGCCCGGAGCGCGGTCACGAGGCTGCGCATCGCCGCCGCCGTCGCCACCACGTCGTTGCCGTCCACCGCGACGTAGCCGACGCCGTAGCCGGCCGCCCGGCGCTCGAGCGGCGCGGCGGTCTGGGTCGCGGCCGGCGAGAACTCGGCGTAGCCGTTGTTCTCGCAGAAGAAGACGACCGGCACCCGCCAGACCGCGGCGAGGTTCACCGCCTCGTGGAATGCGCCGTGGGCGACGGCGCCGTCGCCGAAGAAGGCCACCGCCACCGTCCCATCCGCGCGGAGCTGGGCCGCCGTTGCGGCGCCCACCGCGATGGGCAGGCCGGCGGCCACGATCCCGTTGGCCCCGAAGATCCCGATGCCCGGATCGGCGATGTGCATCGAGCCACCCCGGCCGCGATTGGTGCCCTGCTCCTTGCCCATGAGCTCGGCGAACATGGGTTCCGGGGCGAGCCCCTTGGCCAGGCAGTGGCCGTGCCCGCGGTGCGTCGAGGTGATGACGTCGCCTGTCCCGAGCGGCCAGCAGGCTCCGACCGCCGAGGCCTCCTGGCCGGTCGAGAGGTGGACGAAGCCGGGCACCTCCCCGTCCCGATAGAGGGCGGCGACCCGCTCCTCGAAGCCGCGGATGCGAAGCATCCGACGGTGCATCTCGAGGAGTTCGTCGGTCGAGAATGGAGGAAAGGAGGGGCGGTCGCCCTGCACGAACTGTGTACTGTACTGGTCGGTACAAGAACGAGAAGGGGCGGATGCCCGAACAGATCGAGATCCCCGACTCCTTCCCCGGCGCCGGCGACGTGGCGGGCAAGCGCGTCGTGCTGACCGGTGCCGGCCGGGGACTCGGCCGCCTCCTCGCTCACGCCTTCTCGGCCGCCGGCGCGTGCGTCGCCCTGGTGGCCAGGACCGAGAAGGAACTCCTTCTCCTGGCCGAGGAGCTGCCCGGCCCTTCCCTCGTCCTCGACGGTGACGTGACCGACGCGGCGTTCAACGAGTCGGTCGCCGACGCCGCGGTGGCCGAATGGGGCGGCCTCGACGTGTGGATCTGCAACGCCGGCGTGTCGCCGGTCGTCGGCGGACCCCTCCGGACCGACCCGGCGGTCTGGCGCGAGGTGCTCGAGGTCAACCTGACCGGGGCGTTCCTCGGGGCCCGGGCGGCCGCCCGGGTGCTCGGGCGGGGCGGCCGGCTCATCTTCACCGGCTCGGTGCTCGGCGAGCGGCCCCGCCAGGGGCTCGCCGCCTACAGCGCGTCGAAGGCCGGACTGGTCGGGCTGGCCAAGGCCCTCGCGCTCGACCTCGCTCCCGCCGGCATCACCGTCAACGTCGTCGCCCCCGGCTGGTTCGACTCGCCCCTCGCCGAGCCCTGGAAGAACGATCCCGAGCTCTCCGCCGGGGTCCTCGGCCACACCGCCCAGCGGCGGTGGGGGCTCCCCACCGATCTCGCCGCCGCGTACCAGTTCCTCGCCTCAGACGCCTCGGCGTTCATCACCGGGACGGTGCTGAACGTCGACGGGGGCTACCTCCTCGTATGAGGGGTGCCATTCCCGGAAGCGTGGCCGTGTGAGCGACGCACGACGGGTCGTCGTGATCACCGGGGCGGGCG
The DNA here is from genome assembly GCA_036844945.1 of Acidimicrobiales bacterium. GTDB lineage: Bacteria > Actinomycetota > Acidimicrobiia > Acidimicrobiales > RAAP-2 > Palsa-461. Next base: position 20,518 of record DAIUEV010000035.1, on the reverse strand, counting down.
GTGCCCTCGGCGCGGCGATCTCGCAACGACTCGCCGGTGAGCCCGACACCGACCTGATGCTGAGCGACGTGAGCCAGACCGCGCTCGACGCGACACTCGGTGGCCTCGGATCGCCGGAAGGGGCGGTCGAGAGCCAGCTCGCCGACGTGAGCGATTTCGCCCAGGTCGAGGCGATGGTCGAACGGGCCGTCGAGCGGTTCGGCCGACTCGACGTGCTGATCTCCAACGCCGGGGTCCTGTCCCCGAACGGGCGGATCCACAACCTCACGACCGAGGACTGGGAGCGGGCGTTCCGCATCAACGTCTTGGGCGGGGTCCACGGCATCAAGGCGGTCATCCCGGTGATGCGGGCGGCGCGGTCGGGCTCGATCGTCCTCACCGCGTCGGTCTCGGGGCTCACCGCCTGGTCGCACGCCGCCCCCTACTGCGCGACGAAGGCCGCCGTGATCCAGCTGGCCAAGGTGGCGGCGGTCGAATACGCCCGCGACGGTATCCGGGTCAACTGCGTGTGCCCCGGGACGTTCCTCTCGGCGATCCATGCCGACCTGCCCAAGGAGGCGATCGACGCGATCGGGGCCCGGCACCCGCTCGGGCTCGGATCGGCCGAGGACCTGGTCGGGGCCTACTCGTATCTCGCCGGTGACGCCTCCCGGTGGACGACCGGCTCCGCGATCGTCGTGGACGGGGGCTACTCGGCGCCGTAGGGGTTCAGTCGGCCCGCGGCGTCGGGCTGACGATCCCGCGGTTGAAGAGGTCGGCGAACCGCTTCGCCACGTCGCCCGCCGAGAGCAGGCCCCCGGCCTTCAGCCACAGGTACGTGTAGTTGTGCATCCCGAGCCAGGCGAGCGCGGTCAGGCGGGGGTCGAGGTCCCGGAACTCGCCCGATCGGATGCCGGCCTCGAGGGCCGCCTCCACCCGTCCCTCGTACTCCCGCCGACGGAGGCGGAACTGCTCGGCCCGCCCCTCGGTGAGAGCGGGGAACTCGTGCAGGAAGACCCAGACGTGGTCGGGGTAGCGGGCGATGACGTCGAGGAGCTCGTCGCCCAACATGGCCAGCTGGGCCGACGGCGAGCCGCCGGCCGCGGCGACCCGGTCCGCACCCAACATCACCTCGTCCATCACCCGGTCGTGGATGGCCGCGAGCAGCTCCTCCTTCGAGCCGATGTAGTGGTAGAAGGCGCCCTTGCCGAGGTCGTTGGCGGCGCACAGCTCGGTGATCCCGGTGGCGTGATAGCCGCGCCGGGCGAAGACCCGGGCCGAGGTGTCGATGATGGTCTGCCGACGGGCCTGCCACTTCGGGCTCCGCCGAGGCTCGTCGCCCCCTCCGCCTCGCGGCATCCGCACCTCTCTCGCACCGTCGCCCCGGGCTCCCGGTGCGGCGCCGACGCTACCGGAGGACGCCTTGCGCCGACCCGGAACTGCGGCGTCGGCGCCGGGTCCCGGTGACCGGGCCACCCCGTCTCGACCGTCGCGCCGGACGGCCGCGGGCCGGGTGTGGAATCCTCGACCGGGAGGGAACGGCCCCCCCCGCATCAAAATTGCCGTCTATATACTGACTGGTCGGTACAAGAATCGTCGCCTCGAAGGAGCCCGGGTGGTCAAGCGCACGCGTTTCTCGGAGTACAAGGACCGCTACGCCAACTACAAGTTCGAGCTCAGCGACGACGGCATCCTGCTCATGCAGTGCCACACCGACGGCGACAGCCTGCGGTGGCACTGGGAGTCCCACGACGCCATGGCGGACGCGTTCGCGGACATCGCCGGCGACCGGGAGATCAAGGTGCTGATCCACACCGGCACGGGCGAGAACTACAACGCCAACTGGGGCTCGCCCGTCACCTCGACCGGCGAGCCGCTCTACAACGCCTATGCCGACGCCGAGGGCGTCGTCACCATGGACGAGAAGGCCTGGTACGGCCGGATGCTGATCGAGAACGTGCTGGCGGTGGACGTGCCGATGATCAGCGCGGTCAACGGCCCGTGCAACATGCACTCGGAGGTCGCGCTGCTCGGTGACATCGTGCTCGCCTCGGAGGACGCGTACTTCCAGGACCTCTCGCACTTCCCGCGCGGGATGGTGCCGGGCGACGGCCAGCACGTGATCTGGGAGCAGATCGTGGGGCCCAACCGGGCCCGGTACCTGCTGCTCACCGGGAAGAAGCTGACCGCCCAGGAGGCGCTCGAGTGGGGCGCGGTCAACGAGGTGCTCCCGAAGGACAAGGTGCTCGACCGGGCCTGGGAGCTCGCCCACGAGCTGGCCAAGCGGCCGCCGATCGCGCTGCGCAACACCCGCCACCTGTTCACCCAGAACTTCAAGCGCGCCTTCTTGAACGAGCTCAGCCACGGGCTCCAGGCCGAGATGTGGGCGCAGCGGCAGTTCTTCCCGTTCGGCGCCGGCATGCAGCCGATCGACCGGGCCTGGGACCAGAAGCCGTGGTCCGACTGAGCCGGACCGGGCAGCATCGGGTGGAGACGGGCTCGGCAACCCCCGGGTCCGAGCTGATTGCGAGGCAGCCGTGACGACTGAAGCCGAGGCCGCCGTCCAGTGGCCCGCCTGGGAGAGCGCCGCGTTCTACATGCAGGACGCCGAGGTCATGTACCCCTCGATCGCCGCCCAGCGGCACGGGGCGCCGGTCTACTGGTACCACCCCGACGGCTATCCGACCGGCTTCTGGGTCCTCTCCAAGTGGGAGCACCAGCGCTTCGTCGGCAGCCATCCCGAGCTGTTCTCCAGCCGCTTCGGGTTTGCCATCGGTGACGCCAGCGACCCCTCGACGGTGATCGGCCAGCTGCCCGAATGGGCGCAGAAGTCGCTTGAGGGCGACCTCGGCCACGCCGAGACCCGACGGATGATCGCCAAGGGGAAGCTCTCCATGGGCGACCCGGACTTCGAGGGCCTGATCCTGTCGGACCCGCCCCGGCACGGGCGGATCCGCAACGTCTTGATGAAGGCACTCCGGCCGAGCCTGGTGCGGAGCCTGAAGGGGCGCATCGCCGAGATCACCGACGAGTTCCTCGACGAGATCACCCCGGGCGAGGAGGTCGACTTCGTGACCTCTCTCGGCCGGATCCCCGCCGCGCTCATGACCGAGCTGATCGGGGTGCCGCGCGACATGCGCGACCGGTTCATCGAGATGGCCTCGGCCCAGATGTTGGCCATCACCATCGACCCGAACCGCAGCGCCGAGGAGGTCGAGCGGATCGCCAGGCTCACCGAGGAGTTCCACACCTACTGCGACGAGCTGCTCGAGGAGAGACGCGGGCGCAACGACGGCGCCGAGGACCTCGTCAGCATCATCGGGCGCTCGGAGTTCGAGGGCGCGCCGGTCCCGCACGGGCTCGAGATCTCGTTCATCCACACGTTCGTGAACGCCGGCGAGACCACCCGGGCGCTGCTCTCCTTCGTCGCGCTGGCCCTGGCCGAGCGGCCAGACCAGCGGCGAATCCTCGTCGAGCGCCCCGAGCTGGTCGGCAACGCCATCGAGGAGACCCTGCGCTACTACCCGCTCAACTGGAGCGGGTGCCGGACCGCCACCGAGGACATCGAGATCGGGGGCCAGCAGATCCACAAGGACGACTACGTGGTGATGGCCTACGCCAGCGCCAACCGAGACGAGGACGTCTGGGACCGTCCCAACGAGTTCGACGTCACCCGGTCCTTCGACAAGGACCACCAGTCCTTCGGCTACGGCGAGCATTCGTGCCCCGGAGCCCTCCTCGCCCGGACCGACTCCACCACGATCTTCGAGCGGGTCCTCCTCCGGTTCCCGGACTGGGAGCTGGCCGGGCCGCCGGTGCGGTGGGGATCGCCCTTCCTCCAGGGCCTCTCGTCGCTGCCCCTGCGGTTCCACTCGTGAGCGGGACCGGCGAACCGGGGGAGCTCCGGTTCCACTACGTGCTCGACTGCCCGTGCGGGTCCACGCTGACCGGCGACACCGAGGACGACATCGTCGAGGTCGCCTTCGCCCACCTGCGCGAGCAGCACCCCGACATGGCCGCCGACTACGAGCGCGAGCATGTGCTGTTGATGGCCCGCCGCCTGGTCCGCCCGTGAGGCCGGTGGGGAGAACGGAGAATCCGACATGAAGGTCACGGTCGACGAGCTGCGCTGCGACGCCCACGGGCTATGCGTCGACGCCTGCCCCGAGGTCTTCGCCCTCAACGACGACGAAGACATCGTCCGGGTGCTCGAGCCCGAGCCCGACGACTCGCTCCGCGAGGCCCTGGAGCGGGCCGCCCTGGCCTGCCCCAAAGCCGCCATCACGATCGAGGGTTAGCCGTGGCCACCTCCGACGAACTCACCGCCCAGCTGGCCGACCGCCTGGCCGTCAACGACGTCGTCCTCCGTTACTTCCAGCTGGTGGACGCGAAGGACTGGGACCACATGGACGAGGTGTTCACCGAGGACACGACCGCCCGGTGGACCCCGACCACCCTCATGGAGGGCCGCGCCGGGGTCGTCGGTGCGATGCGGCACATGGTCGGCAGCGACGAGATCCTCACGTACCACCACGTCGCGTCGATGGCGCCGGTCGTCGACGGCGATACGGCCGAGGTCGTCGTCAGGGCCCGAGCGATGCACTACGGGCTCGGTCCCCGTGAGGGCAAGTTCTACGAGAGCCTCGGGATCCAGCCCACCCGCCTCGTGCGCACCCCCGCCGGCTGGCGGATCGCGCACCACGAGTGGAACGTCGCGGTGAAGCTCGGGAGCTTGGAGGAGCTCTTCGCGCCCGAGCTCGCCGCCGGCCGCCAGCACTGACCCCGCCCCCCGTGTCGTTCCACCCCCGGCTGTCACTGAACAGCATCTCGTCGATGCGCCAGTCGTTCGACGAGGACCTGGCCCTCTGGGCCGACCTCGGGATCGACCACGTGGGCCTCATCTCGCCCAAGCTCGACGGCCCCGGCTGGGACGAGTGCCGCCAAGCCGTCCTCGAGGCCGGGCTCCGGGTGTCGAGCTTCTCGTGCTACCCCGAGGGCATCGACGAGTCGATCGAATACTCGCCGACGATCCTCACCAAGGTCCTCTACATCGTCGCCGGCCGGGCCACGGCCTTCCCCTGGGAGAAGGCGGCCGAGGAGTGGTGCGAGGCCATGACCCCGCGGGCGGTTCGGGCGAAGGAGCTCGGGCTGCGCCTGGCCGTCGAGCCGACCAACCCGCTCCGGAGCGACGTGAGCTTCGTCCACACGGTGCGCGACGCCATCGCGCTCGCCCGCATGACCGGGATCGACTACGTCATCGACTTCTACTCGTCGTGGTACGAGCGGGACCTGGACCGGCTGGTGCGGGAGAGTGTCGACCTGCTCGCCCTCGTCCAGATCGACGACTACAAGCTGGGCACCTTCGACACCCCGAACCGTTGCGCCATCGGCGACGGCGACGTCCCGGTGGAGCGCCTGCTCGCGATGCTGCTCGACGCCGGCTACGAGGGGGCCTTCGACCTGGAGATCCTCGGGCCGCAGATCGAGGAGGAGGGCTACCGGGCCCCGATCGCCCGGAGCCTCGAGCGGGCCAGCGAGATGCTCGACCGGTTGGGCGCCTGAGCCGGTGACCGGGCGCGCGAGAATTCCTGTACCGATGCATCGGTTGACCCGATCCCCTTCGGCGCTTAGTCTGTTCTCACATACCAATAACGCCATTGCCATGATGAAGATCCCGCCCCGAAACGGCCTGACCAGCGCCGACGCCCCGGTCGGCGGCGACATCGCACGCTCCGCGCGCCGAGCGCGGCCCTCGAACCACCCCCACCCCGCGCTTGAATCGGAGGACTGACTCATGGCCCGCTTCCCGAAGCCCGCCGAAGGCAGCTGGACCCAGCACTACCCCCAGCTCGGCACGAAGCCGGTGTCCTACGAGGACTCGATCTCGCCGGAGTTCTTCGAGCTCGAGCGGGAGGCGATCTTCAAGCGGGCGTGGCTGCACGTGGGCCGGGTCGAGCAGATCCCCAAGACCGGCAACTTCTTCACGAAGGAGATCGCGGTCGCGCGGACCTCGATCATCATCGTGCGCGGGGACGACGGCGAGATCCGCGCATTCCACAACACCTGCCGGCACCGCGGCAACCGCCTGGTCTGGAACGACCTGCCCCAGGCCGAGGTGAGCGGGACCACCCGGCAGTTCAGCTGCAAGTACCACGGCTGGCGCTACGGGCTCGACGGCGCGTGCGTCTTCGCGCAGCAAGAGGGGGAGTTCTTCGATCTCGACAAGGCCGACTACGGCCTCGTGTCGGTCCACTGCGAGACCTTCGCCGGGTTCATCTTCGTGAACCTGTCGCGGGAGCCGACCCAGTCACTGCGCGACTACCTCGGGCCGATGATCCTCGGGATCGAGGGGTACCCGTTCGACAAGATGACCGACCATTACACGTTCCAGGTGGAGGTCGGCGCGAACTGGAAGGTGTTCTCGGACGCCTTCATGGAGTTCTACCACGCACCGATCGTGCACGGCGGCCAGCACATGCCCCCGATCGCGGCGCAGGTGCGCAAGGACGGCTACGAGGCCCCGTACTACCAGCTCGACGGGCCGCACGGGGTGGTGACCACGGCCGGTTCGGTGCACCGCGTGTGGGAGATGCCGCGCGAGATGGTGAAGCCGGCCGACATCGTGACCCACAGCGGGCTGTTCGGCCCCTGGGACAAGAGCGACCTCGGCGAGCTGCCGAAGGGGATCACCCCGGGCGGCACCGAGCCGTGGGGGCTGTCGTCGTTCCAGTTCTTCCCCAACTTCGCCATCCTCATCTGGGAGGCCGGCTGGTACAACACCCACCAGTTCTGGCCGACCTCCTACAACACGCTCAAGTTTGAGGGGATCGTCTGCTCCCTGCCGGCGAAGAACGCGAGCGAGCGGGTCGGTCGGGAGATGGCGGCGGTCGCCTTCAAGGAGTACTCGCTGCAGGACGCCAACACCCTCGAGGCGACCCAGCTCGGTCTCGAGGCCCGGGTCGCCGACTTCTGGCCGCTCAACGACCAGGAGGTGCTGGTCCGGAACTTCCACCAGTCGGTGGGGGACTGGGTCGACGAGTACCAGCGAGAGAGGATGAAGGGGTGAGCGCAACGGTCACGCTGCCGGCCGCGTTCTCGTTCCTCCAGCCCTACGCGCAGCGCTGGAGCCTGGAGACCGAGCGGGCGCGCTGGGGGGCCCGGATGTCGAGCTCGATGGAGGACCTGCAGGCCTACTACGACGCCATCTTCCCGCACGTGGAAGAGGCCATCGCCTACTGCGACAAGTTCCCGCTCGACGCGATGCCCGAGGACGCGGTCAACCTCCTCCGGATGATCTACTCGTTCATCATCGTGTCGTTCCCGGTCGAGCTCTGGCACCAGCCGGGCGTCCCGGACACCGCCGCCACCGATTTCGTCCGCATCAGCGAGCCACTGCCGTAACGAAGGAGACACCCATGATCACCGCGGCCGAGAACGAGCTCCTGACCCGCATCGAGAACGACGCCCCGATGGGTCGGCTCCTGCGGGAGAACTACTGGCTCCCGTTCGCGATGTCGTCGCACCTGGTGCACGGCGACGGCCCGACCCTCGTGCGCCTCCTCGGCCACAACTTCGTCTGCTTCCGGGCCGAGGACGGGCGGCTCGGCTTCTTCGACGAGCTGTGCCCGCACCGGCGCTCCTCGCTCGGCCTCGCGCGCGTCGAGGGGAACGGCCTGCGCTGCATCTACCACGGCTGGAAGATGGACGTCTCGGGGTGCGTGGCGGAGGCGCCCACCCAGGTCACCCGGGGCGAGGCCTTCGCCGCCAGCGTGCCGGTGACCCACTTCCCGGTGCAGGAGGCCGGGGGGATCGCCTGGGTGTGGCTCGGCCCGGCGCCGGCGCCCCCGTTCCCGGAGCTGCCGTGGATGGTCGACGACCTCCACCACTACGTGTGCGTCTCCAAGGTGCCGTGCAACTGGCTCCAGGGTGTCGAGGGCAGCATCGACTCGGCACACGCCGGCGTGCTCCACCAGACCTGGCTCGGCGAGAGCGCCAAGCTCGACGAGTACGGCAACCTCACCTTCGCGCTCGCCCAGCAGCCCAAGTACGAGATCGAGTCCACCCCCTATGGGATGCGGGCGGCCGCGTTGCGGCCCGCCGAGGGCAACCGCACCTACGTGCGGATCACCGAGCACCTCATGCCGCTCGTCACCGTGACGCCGGTCGGGGGGAACATGCCGCGGGCCGGGTCGATGTTCGTGATCTCGCCGATCGACGACACCCACCACCTGCTCTTCTTCGGCTACTTCGGGGAGACCCCGGCCAGGACCCCCCAGGAGATCCGCATGGCCGCGCCGGACTGGGCGCCCGACAGGGGCGACTTCGCCGCGATGCACGGCGACCGCTCGAACCGGTGGGGGCAGGACCGGGACCTCATGGGCGCCGGCCACTTCACCGGCTTCGGCCGCAACCTGCTCGAGGAGGACGTGGCCGTCCAGACGTCCATGGGCCCGATCGTCGACCGGACCGCCGAGCACCTCTCCCAGAGCGACGTCGCGGTGGCCCTCGCCCGCCGGATGCTCCTCGAGGCGGTGCAGGCGCCGGAGGGCACGCTGCCGCCCGGGAGCGCCCGGTCGCCGGAGCCGGTCCGGCTCCCGAACGCGCTCGAGATCCTGGTGCCCGAGGGCGAGCGCTGGGAAGAGGCGGCGCTCGAGGGCGTCGAGCGCTGATCCGCGGGCCTCAGCCGGCCGTCTCGGCCAGGTAGTCCGACACCCAGTCCTGCGCGGTCTTGTGGAGGTGGCGGCAGAGCACCTCCTGGTCGCCGAGCGGGAAGTCCACGAGGCCGCCCGACCCCAGTGAGACCTGGACCGACGCGATCAGGTTGTCGTCCTGGAGGGCGAACTCCTTGAGCGACACCGCGGTCATCTCCTGGGCCACCATCTCGCCGGCGCTTCGCGGCGGTGCGAAGTAGAGGTTCCACTCGAAGTGGTGCGAGTCGTGCGCCGTCGGCCAGTGCTGGTAGGTGTGGTACCAGCCGCGCTCCCACAGCTGGATGGCGAAGTTCGGCCAGATCTCGAACAGGGCCACGCCGACCCGTTCGTGGCCACCGGGCCGCATGCCCTGGACCATCGCCTCGTCGTGGAACTCGGGCGCGTCCCAGGGGCCGAACAACCCGGCCCGCAGCAGCCGCTCGGACGGCTTGATCTGGTCGTCGGGCAGCTCCCAGGGGCGGATGCCGGGTGAGTTGAACATCCGGTGCGGGCCGTCGATCTGGTAGTGCAGCGCTTCGAACCCGGCGGAGTGCGCTTCGAAGGCCTCGGGCCGCTGGCTCCGGTGCACGATCGGCGCGTGGTACTGCTCCTGCAGCCCGTCCATGAACAGCTTCCAGTTGGCCGGCACCTCGGCGGAGAAGCCGTAGCGCTCGGTCAGCCGCTCGAAGGGGAAGTCCTCGATCGCGGTGACCATCGGCCCGAGGTACTCCCGCAGCGGCTGCACCGGCCCCCGGCCGAGATGCACGAAGACAAACCCCGCCCACACGTCGCAGTGGACCGACACCAGCCCGTAGTCGGCCTTGTCGAGGTCGAAGAACTCCCCCTCCTGCTGGACGAACACGCACCCGCCGTCGAGGCCGTAGCGCCAGCCGTGGTACTTGCAGCTGAACTGGCGGGCGGTGCCGGCCACCTCCCCCTGGGGGAGGTCGTTCCACACCAGCCGGTTGCCGCGGTGCCGGCAGGTGTTGTGGAAGGCACGGATCACCCCGTCGGCGCCGCGGACGACCAGGATCGAGGTGCGGGCGACGGCGACGTCCTTGGTGAAGTAGCTGCCCTCGCGAGCCAGCTGCTCGACCCGCCCGACCTGCAGCCAGGTCCGCCGGAAGATCGCCTCTCGCTCGAGGGCCGCGAACTCCGGTGAGATCGAGTCGACGTGCGACACCGGCCCGGTCCCGAGATCGGGATAGTGCTCGGTCCAGCTCCCCTCGGCCGGTTTCGGGAACCGTGGCACCGCGACGCCTAGAGGACCGGGGAGGCGACCCGGTCGAGGGTCGCGTCGCCGACGTCGGGGATCCGGGCCTGGTTCCAGACCTCGACCGGAAACGAGACCATCACGAACGAGAACACCAGGAGGAGCAGGTTCCTCGCGTCGGGCGGGAGCTCGCGGAGCGGATACCGGTCGCAGTAGGCGATGGCGGCCTCGTACCGGGGGAAAACGGCCTCATAGAGCCCCCGCATGTCCTCGATCGAGCTGCGGTGGCGCTCGGCCCACCGCTCCGCCTCGGTGGAGAGCGCCCACCGCCCGGCGTACGGCTCGAGATCGTCGAATTCGGGGGGGAGCAGCCGGTCGCCGTCCATCAGGCGTTCCCCGCGAGCGGCCGGTGTCGGGTCGGGACGACGGCGGTGATCACGACGCACCGTCCGGCGCGCCGCCGTCCCAGGTGATGTGCTGGCTGCGATCCCCGAGCAGGAACCCGTTGAGGGCGCGGTCGGCGAACCGCCACCGCCCGTCCACCCGCTCGAACCGATCGATGTAGCGGCCGGACGCGATCGGCTGGAGCGGGAGCTCGTCGGTCTGCTGGAAGACGGTCGCGTAGCAGCGGGAGGTGGCCCGGTCCCCGTCGACGTCGATGAGCACGTTGGTGATGGTGTGCTTGGTGCGCGGGGTCCCGTCGGCGTGGATGCGGGTCTGCTCGAAGAACCTCTGCACCTCGGCGGTGCCCTTGAAGGCCGCGAAGTCGGGCTGCCCGGCTCGCTCGATGCGATAGGTCGAATGTTCGAACAGTGCCGCGGCCTGTCCGAATTGTCCGGCGTCGATGTGCTCGGCATACGTCATGAGGAGCGTCTCGATCGCGTGCCAATCCTCGAAGTCGGTCACTGTGCGGCAGTCTTCCCCGGCTCGGCTCGAGGTCGGGTTTACCACGTCTGAACTGGGCGAACAAGGTCGTCCGCCCGCGAAAAGCGAGCAGTAAGCTCGGCGCCTCGTGGCTGACTCGCGACCTCTGCACGTCGACATGAACTGGTTCGGGGTCCTCGCCCATCACGCGACGCGCACGCCGGACAAGGCCGTCTGTGTCTTCGGAGGCGAGACGGTCACCTACGAAGAGTTGGCCACGCGGGCGACCGAGCTGGCGACGGGGCTGCACGCGAGGGGGATCGGCCCCGGTGACGTCGTCGGGCTCCTCTCGTACAACTGCACCGAGTTCCTGGAGACGATCTTCGGCGCCAACTACCTCGGGGCGATCGCGATGCCGATCAACTGGCGGCTCGCGGCGCCCGAGGTCCAGTACATCCTCGAGCACTCCGACGCCCGGGCGCTCGTCTGTGACGCCTCGCTCCTGGAGCTGGCCGACGACGCGACCAAGGGGATGGAGTCCTCCCTTGTGCGCATCGCGATCGCCACTCCCGCCCCGGCCGGATGGTCGGCGCTCGCCGACGTCCGGTCGAACGATGGCCCGCCGGAGCGGATCGCCACCGACGCGGACGACGTCCACCGCTTGATGTACACGTCGGGCACCACCGGACGCCCGAAGGGCGTCATGATCACCCACGCCAACCTGGCCTGGAAGAACCTGGCGCACATCGTCGAGTTCGGCATCACCGGCGCGGACGTCGGGCTGGCCTGCGGGCCCCTGTACCACGTCGGCGCGCTCGACCTCACGACCACCACGCTCATCGCGTCGGGTGCGACCACCATCCTCCACCGGGCGTTCGACGCCACCGAGGTGGCCGACGAGATCGAGCGGTCGCGGGTCACCACGGTGTGGCTGGCCCCCGCGATGGTGAACGCGATCATGGCGCTCCCCGACATCGACCAACGCGACCTCTCGTCGGTTCGCCTGGTGATCGGCGGGGGCGAGAAGATGCCGATCCCCCTGATCGAGCGGCTCCGCCGCAGCTTCCCCGCCGCCTGGTTCGCCGACGCCTACGGGCTCACCGAGACGGTCTCGGGCGACACCTTCTTGGATAAGGAGAGCACGGTGACCAAGCTCGGCAGCGTCGGCCGACCGTGCCTCTACCTCGAGGTGGACATCTGGGACGAGTCGGGGACCTCGCTTCCGCCGGGCGAACGCGGCGAGATCGTCTTGCGCGGGCCCAAGGTCTTCAAGGGGTACTGGCGCGACCCGGACGCCACTGCGACGGCGTTCGCCGGGGGCTGGTTCCACACCGGGGACATCGGCGTCCGGGACGAGGACGGCTACCTCTTCATCGTCGACCGGCTCAAGGACATGATCCTGTCGGGCGGGGAGAACATCGCCGGCTCGGAGGTCGAGAGGGTCCTCTACGAGCATCCGGCGGTGCTCGAAGCCGCCGTGATCGGACGGCCCGACGAGCGATGGGGCGAGGTGCCGGTCGCGTTCGTCGTGCTGCGCTCCGGCGAGGTGGTCAGCACGGAGGAGCTCATCGAGCACTGCCGGAGCCAGCTGGCCCGGTTCAAGGTCCCGAAGGACGTGGCCTTCCTCGAGGCGCTCCCGCGGAACCCCTCGGGCAAAGTGCTGAAACGGGAGCTCCGGGCCGGAGCGTAGCGACGAGCGAGCGTCGACGGTCTCCGGTACGGCTCGCATTACCCAGCCGACACCTCACGACGAGCGGTCTGCCTCTTCGATTTGTCCTACCGCTGTACTACCATCGAGCCATGCCACAGCGGGACAAGCGCTCGGTTTCGTTTCCCCCCGAACTCGCCGAGGCGATCGACCGCGCCGCCAGAGAGGCGGGGACGACCTTCAGCGCCTGGCTCAGCGAGGCCGCCACCCGCCGGCTCCGGGCGGAGCAGGGTCGTCGGGCGATGGCGGCTTGGGAGCGGGACAACGGGCCACTCACAGAGGCCGAACTGGCCGAGGGCGTAGCGAGGGCTCACCGGTTGCTCTCCACCGAACCAGAAGACATGTCCCGCGGCGCGTGATGGCAGGGGTCACCTACGACGCGGGTGCACTCATTGCCGCGCAACGAAACGACCGCCGGATGTGGGCGCTCCATGCAGGCTTCCTGGCCGGAGACGTCGTTCCGGTGGTCCCGGCGGGGGTCTTGGCACAGGTCTGGCGGGGCGGACCGCGTCAGGCTGGGCTGGTGCGGATGCTCGTCGGTTGTGAGATCGAGGTGCTCGATGAGGGCGGAGCCCGCCGGGTTGGGACCCTGGCCGCAAAGTGCCACGTCGACGACGTCGTGGACCTGAGCGTCGTCGAGGGCGCGGTGCGACGCGGTGACCAAGCTGTCGTCACCGCCGATCCCTCCGACATCGCCCGGATCGCCGCCGCGGCTGGCCGGCCGCTCCACATCGAGGTCGTCTGAACATCGGCGTCGTGCCCGGCGGGCGCATCTTGGCCGGCGGTTACAGTCGTCGGGCCGGATGGCCAGCGGCCGGCGGAGGACGAGCGGATGCCAGAGGTTCCGATCGCAGAGGGGCTCTTCACCTGGCCGAGTGACGCCCCGCGACTGATCGGGAGCCGCTGCGCCGACTGCGGGATAGTCACCTTCCCCCGTCAGGACTCCTGCCCCCGGTGCTCCTCGACGGCGATGGCCGAGCACCTGCTGGCTCGGCGGGGCCGGTTGTGGGCGTGGACCACCCAGGGCTTCCCGCCCCCGTCGCCGCCCTACGCGGGTCCCCTCGGCGAGGACTTCGTCCCATTCGGTGTGGGCTACGTCGAACTGGGCGGGGAGGTCAAGGTCGAGGCGCGCCTCACCGAGTCCGACCCCGACTCGCTGGCGGCCGGGCTCGAGATGGAGCTGGTGGTCATTCCGTTCGGCTCCGATCCCGAGGGGAACGACGTGGTCACCTTCGCGTTCAAACCGGTCTCCTGAATCGAGGACGAGGTGGCCACCACTCCAGAGGTTGCGATCATCGGCGTCGGCCTGCACCCGTTCGGCCGGTTCCCGGGGGTCTCGGGCATCGAGATGGGTGCGGTCGCGGCGCGGCGGGCGCTGGCCGACGCCGGGATCCAATGGCGTGACATCCAGTTCGCCTTCGGAGGGAGCTACGAGGTCGACAACCCCGACGCGGTCGTGGCCCTTCTCGGGCTCACCGGCATCCCCTTCACCGACGTCTACAACGGGTGTGCCACCGCGGCCAGCGCGCTCACCCTCGCGGCCAACACGATCAAGCTGGGCGAGTACGACCTCGGGATCGCGATCGGGATGGACAAGCACCTCGCCGGGGCGTTCAAGGCCGATCCCCGGCAGTACGCGTGCCCCCTGTGGTACGGGGAGGTCGGCCAGTTCCTGACCACGAAGTTCTTCGGGATGAAGATCAACAAGTACATGCACGACCACGGCGTCTCGGCGATGACGCTGGCCCGGGTCGCGGCCAAGAACTACCGAAACGGCGGCCTCAACGAGAACGCCTTCCGTCGCAAGCCGCTGTCCGAGGAGGAGATCCTGGCCTCCCCGATGCTCAACTACCCGCTCACCCAGTACATGTTCTGCAGCCCCGACGAGGGCGCCGCGGCCGTCGTGCTGTGCCGGGCCGACCAGGCCCACCGCTACACCGACACCCCGATATTCCTTCGGGCGAGCGTCGTCCGCACTCGGCGGCTCGGCGCGTTCGAGGTGCACAGCCCGTGGCTGCCGATCGAGGAGACGCCGGGCCCGACCGTCGACGCGTCGCGGGCCGCCTATGAGACCGCGGGCATCGGGCCCGAGGACGTCGAGGTGATCCAGCTGCAGGACACCGATGCCGGCGCCGAGGTGATCCATCTGGCCGAGAACGGCTTCTGCGCCGACGGCGACCAGGAGGCCCTGGTGGCCGACGGGGCCCTCGAGATCGGTGGCCCGCTCCCGGTCAACACCGACGGCGGCCTCATCGCGAACGGCGAGCCCATCGGCGCCTCCGGTCTCCGCCAGGTGCACGAGGTCGTGCTCCAGCTGCGGGGCCAGGCCGGCGAGCGCCAGGTGCCGGGCACCCCGAGGGTCGGCTACACCCAGCTCTACGGCGCGCCGGGGACGGCGGGGGTGTCCATCCTCACGGTCTGAACGGTCGGGCCGAGTCGGGCGCGGCCGGCGTCCGCCCGTCAGGGCGTCCTGACCGGCAGGGTCTCCCAGCCGCGCACCGTCGAGGTCGAGGCCATCTTGGCCCGGTCCCAGTCGACCTCCCACTCGGGGAAGCGTTTCAAGACCTCGTCGAGGGCGACCCGGCCCTCGAGCCGGGCGAGTGCCGCCCCGAGGCAGAAGTGGCTGCCGAACCCGAAGGCCAGGTGCTGGCCGACCTCCCGGCGCACGTCGAACCGGTCCCCGTCGGGGTACCGACGGTCGTCGCGGTTGGCCGCGCCGACCACCATCACCATGGCGCTTCCCGCCGGCACCGTCTCGCCGTAGAACTCGACATCGCGCGCGACGTAGCGGGCCACGTGCGGCGCCGGCGGCTCGAACCGCAGGAGCTCCTCGATCGCGTTCCCGATGAGCTCGGGGTGCTCGACCAGGTCACGCCGCTGGTCCGGGTGGTCGGCGAGGACCTTGCCGGCCCAGCCGATGAGGCGGGTCGTCGTCTCGTTGCCCGCGCCGGCGAGCACCGCCACATAGGTGAGGACCTCGTCGCGGGTGAGCGTCCGCCGGGTGCCGGTCTCGTCGTCGAACTCCGCGTTGAGCAGCTCGGTCATGAGATCGTCGGACGGGTGCTCGACGCGCCAGTCGAGGTAGCTGGCGAAGCCGTCGTTGCGGATGAACCCCTCCTCGTTCGGGGCCATCGGCTCGCCCGGCTCGGTGCGCAGCGACCGGTCGACCCGGTCGCGGACCCGTTCCTGGTCGGACTCGGGGATGCCGAGCAGCTGGCTGATGACCCGCATCGGCATCTGGGCGCCCAGATCGGCGACGAAGTCGAACCCACCCGAGCCGACCAGCGGGTCGAGGCTCAGCGCGCAGTACTCCCGGATCTGCGGCTCGAGGGCGCTCATCTTCTTCGGGGTGAACACCCTCGACAGGAGGCTGCGGTGGATCGTGTGCACCGGGGGGTCCTCGAAGATCAAGGTCCCGGGGGGCATCTCGATGTTCGCCTTGATCAGCTCGAGGACCCCGCCACGTCCGGAGATGAAGGTCTCCCGGTCGGCGAACCCGCGTGAGACGTCGTCGTAGCGGCTCACCGCGTAGAAGTCGTAGGGCTCGTTGAAGTAGAGGGGCGCCTCCTCCCGCAGCCGCGCGAAAACCGGGTAGGGGTCGGCGTTGATGTCGACGTCGTAGGGGTCGTAGTAGACGCCCTGCAGCTCGTGCACCGTCACTGGGGGGTCCTTTCCAAGAGCTCGAGGACCTGGGCCGGCCCGAGGGGGAGGGAGGTGATGGTCACGCCGAAGGGGGAGAGGGCGTCGGCCACCGAGTTCACGACCGCCGGTGGGGCGCCGATGGCTCCACCCTCACCGACCCCTTTGTAGCCCCCGGGGCCGCCGCTCGGGGTCTCGATGTGGCCGTACTCGATCACCGGCACCTCGGTGGTGGTCGGGAGCAGGTAGTCCATGAAGGTCGTGGCGATCGGGTTGCCCTTGTCGTCGTAGGCCAGATGTTCGTAGAGCGCGCCGCCGATGCCCTGCACCACCCCACCGGCGATCTGGCCCTCGACCACGTTCGGGTTGATCATCGGCCCGCAGTCCTCGCTCACGATGTAACGGAGCAGCCGCACCTCGCCGGTCTCGACGTCGACCTCGCAGGTGCACACGTGGCTGGCGTTCACCCAGACGAATCGGGTGTCGGCCGTGTAGCGGGCGCTCGCCTCGAGGCCGGCCGGGACGCCCGGGGGCAGCGCGTAGGGGTCGAAGTAGGCGAGGCGGGCCAGCTCGGCCAGGGTGATCCCGATCGAGGGGGTGCCGCGGACCTGGGCCCGGCTGGCCACGAGCTCGATGTCGTCGGTCGCCGCCTCGAGCGTGTGGGCGGCGATGGCCACGATCCGCTCCCGCAGGATCGTGGCCGTCTCCCGGATCGCCCCGGCGGTCATCGACGCGCTGCGGCTCCCCGCCGTGCCGGCGCCGAACCCGGTCAGGGCCGTGTCGCCCTGGATCGTCGCGACCTCGTCGATGTTGACCCCGAGGGCGTCGGCGGTCAGCTGGACCACCGTGGTCTCGACGCTGTTCCCGGCCGATCCCCCCGCGATGTAGACGTTCACCTTCCCGGACGGCTCGACCCGGATGGTGGCCGCCTCGGTGGCGTAGTAGCCGAACCCCGGGCTCGAGGGCTCCACGTAGTTCGACATCCCCACCCCGAGGTAGCGCCCCTCCGCCCTCGCCTCGGCCTGCTCGGTCCGGAAGGCCTCGTAGCCGAGGATCTCGAGCGCCTGCTCGAAGGTCTCGAGGGGGGAGATGCGGTCATAGGGCATGCCGTTGGGGTTGGCATACGGCAGCTCGTCGCGCCGCAGCAGGTTCCGGCGGCGGAGCTCCATCGGGTCGATGCCCATCTGGCGGGCGGCCTTGTCGAGGAGCACCTCCCGGGCCAGGGTCTCGAACGCCCAGGGGCCGCGGTAGGCGGCCCGGCCGACCGTGTTCGAGTAGAGGGACTTGGACGTGAAGCTGGCCACGGGTACCCGGTACGGGCCCGGGAAGAGCATCCCGACGACCGCCGCGGTGCCGACCGGCCACGGCGTCGGGTACGCCCCGCAGTCGGAGCGGAAGTCGATCCTGGCCCCTTGGATCGCCCCCTCGGCGTCGAAGGCCATCGCCGCGTCGGCCTGCTCGTGGCGCGACTGGCCGGCGGCCATGAGGTTCTCGCGCCGGTCCTCGACCCACTTGACCGGTGCGCCCAGCTTCTGCGCCGCCAGCATCACGCACATCTCGTCGCGCTGGACCATGACCTTCTGCCCGAACCCACCGCCGGTGTCGCGGGCGATGACCCGCACCCGGTGCTCGGGCACCCCGAGCAGGCGCGAGCAGAACATCCGGACCTCGTGCGGCGCCTGCGTCGAGGAGTAGATGGTCAGCTCGCCGGTGGAGGGGGAGCAGTCGACGACGAGCGCCCGCCCCTCCATGGGGACCGGCGCGTAGGCCTGCTGGGCCAGGGTCTGGGTGACCACGTGAGCGGCCGAGCCGAACACCTCGTCGAGGGTCGTGGCCGGCGCGCCGGCCATCTGGCCGATCAGGTTCGAGCCATGGGCCTCATGCACGAGGACGTCGGACTCCTCCGCGGTCGCGTAGTCGACGACCGCCTCGAGCGGCTCGTAGTCCACCTCGACCAGCTCGGCGGCGTCCTCGGCCACATACCGGGTCTCCGCCACTACGAGGGCGACCGGGTCCCCGACGAACCTGACCTTGTCCTCCGCGAGCGGGGGCCTGGGGGTCTCGGGGCTCTCCGGCCCGATGGAGGTGTGCCACTGCTCGTGCATGCCGGGATTGAGCTCGGCGGCGGTGAAGACGGCCCGGACGCCGGGCAGCGCCGCGGCCTCGGCCGTGTCGATGCCCCGGATCACCGCGTGCGCGTACGAGCTGCGCACGAAGGCGGCGTGGAGCAGCCCGGGGAGCACCACGTCGTCGACATAGGTCCCCCGGCCCGTGAGCAGCCGGGCGTCCTCCACCCGGTGCACCCGGGCACCCGCGTACCGGGCGGCGCCGATCCCGCCGGTCGTCATCGGCCGTGCCACTCGGGCCAGTGGTCGGCCGGCGACGCTGCGTCGATCGGTGCGGTCGTCATGAGTCCGGGCGGTCGGCGCTCAGGCCAGCCGGGCCGACCACCCACCGTCGACCGGAATGATCGCGCCCGTCACGAAGGAAGCGCGGTCCGACGCGAGGAACGCAGCCACCTCGGCCACCTCGCGGGGCTCTCCGGCCCGCCCGAGTGCGGCCTTCTCGAACATCTCGGGGAACTTCTGGCTCCCCGACGCGCCCATGATCTCGGTCAGGATGAACCCGGGGCAGATCGCGTTGACCCGAATCCCCTTCGACCCGTACTCGACCGCCCCCGCCTTGGTGGCCGAGATGACCCCGGCCTTGCTGGCCGAGTAGACGGACGTCCCGAACCCAGACGCGTTGAGCCCGCCGACCGAGGACCAGTTGGTAATGCTGCCCCCGCCGGTCTCCAGCATCGCCAGGATCCCGTGCTTCATGCCGTGGAGCACCCCTCGGAGGTTCACGTCCATGATCGTGTCGAAGGTGTCCATCGACAGCTCGTGAAGTGCTCCGGGCGACCCGATGCCGGCCACGTTCAGGACCGCGTCGAGGCGCCCGAACTCCTCCAGCGCCGCGTGCATCGCCGCGGCGACGTCCTCTTCCTTCGTGACGTCGCAGTGGACCGCCAGCACCCCCTCGCCGACCTCGGCGGCGGTGTCCTTCTCGGCTCCGCTGATGTCGGCGGCGACGACCTTCGCCCCCTCCCGGACGAAGACCTTGGTCGAGGCCTTGGCCATGCCAGAGCCCGCCCCCGTGATCACCGCGACCTTGCCGTCGAGCAGCCCCATCGTTCCCCTTCGCATGTCCTGGCCGAGCGGCCGTCCGGAGAGTGGCCCCATCGTGACTTGAATGGGGGCCGATGGGCAACGTGTCCGCTCGGGACTACCGATGAGCGTCGCCGGCCTGATCCTCACGCCCGGGGCCAGCGCCGGCCGGGACCAGCCGGCGCTGGTCGCGATCGACGACGCGGTGACCCCGTCGGGGGTGCGGGTGGAGCGGATCGACTTCCCCTACCGGCTGGCCGGCCGCCGCGCTCCGGACCGTCCCCCGGTGCTCGTCGCCACGGTGGTGGAGGCGGCCCGGGCCCTGGCGGACGGGCTCGGTGTGCCGCCCGAGCAGATCGCCCTCGGCGGGCGGTCCATGGGCGGGCGCATGTGCTCGATGGCGGTGGCCGAGGGACTCGGGGCGGCCGCCCTCGTGCTCGTGAGCTATCCGCTCCACCCCCCGGGGCGGCCGGACCGCCTCCGCACCGACCACTTCGGCGACCTCCGGGTCCCCTGCCTCTTCGTTTCGGGCACCCGCGACACGTTCGGGACCCCCGACGAGCTCGAGACCGCGACCGCAGGGATCCCCGGCCCGGTCACGCACCACTGGATCGACAGGGGCGACCACGGCCTGCGGCGCAAGGACGCCGAGGTGGCCGAGGTCGTCCGGGACTGGCTGGCCGACCGGTGACCGCTCCGGCCCGAGCGCGCCGATCCGGCCCGGTCAAGGTCGGCATCGCCCGCGTCTACGACCCGCCGCCCTCCGCACCGGCCCACGCGGTGCTGGTCGACCGCCTCTGGCCCCGCGGGCTGCGCAAGGCCGACGCGCCGTTCGAGACGTGGATGCGGGACGTGGCGCCGAGCACCGAGCTGCGACGGTGGTACGGGCACGAGCCCGAGCGCTTCACCGAGTTCTCGGCCCGCTATCGCCGGGAGCTGGCCGAAGATCCCGGGCGTACCGCGCTCGCCGAGCTCCGACGGCTCGCCCGCGACGGCTCTTTGGTGCTCCTCACCGCCACGAAGGACCTCGACCTCTCGGGCGCCGCCGTGCTGGCCGCCGTGCTCGGCGGTCGCTGAGGATCAGCGCAGCGAGCCCGGGTCCGTCCGCGATCTAATGGGTCCGGTGACGACCGGTTGGGGCTCGGCGGTAGAGCGAGCATGAAGGCCGTACGCGGCCGGGACGGCGGCGTCGCGGTCGTCGATGTGGACGAGCCTCCGGGAACCGGCGACGTGATCGCCATGAAGTCGACCAGCGTCTGCGCTTCGGACCTGAACT
>DAIUEV010000034.1:0-25974 GCA_036844945.1 Acidimicrobiales bacterium | reverse complement strand
TGGAGCCAGTTCCGGTGGAGCCAGTTCCGGTGGAGCCAGTTCCGGTGGAGCCAGTTCCGGTGGAGCCAGTTCCGGTGGAGCCAGTTCCGGTGGAGCCAGTTCCGGTGGAGCCAGTCGAACCGGTGCCGGTTGTACCGGGCGCTGTGGTCGGCGCACCGGCACTGGTGCAGGTGTTGGACTGCGCTTGGGCCGCGAGCGGTCCAGTGGCGAGGAGCGCTCCGAGAGCGATTCCCGCGCCGACCGCGACGGCCACGACCGCGCGCTTGTAGAAGCGTTGCATAGTGGTTGTTCTCCCTTTCGAGTGAGTTGCCTGAGTACGTGCTTCACGGCGCGATGCACCGTGCGCTGCTCAGACGGCTACCCGGGTGGGACGAACCTCAGGTCGAACCGGGTTCTCGGGCGTCGGCGCCACTCGAGACCCAGTCCTGCCGCGGCGAGCAAGGCCAGCACCAAGCTCGTCGGGGGGAGTGAGTCGAGCGGGCTGCCGTGGGCACCCGATCCGGACGTTGCGCCAACACTCGCCAACGGCAAAGCCGGCGAGGGCGGGCGCCGAGGCGACGGCTTCGGGTTGAGCGGCCACGAAGGGCCGGACCCCGAAGCGCGCGTCGGCGCGATGGCGAGGGCCGCACTGCCCGTGCCTTGGACCACGTCGGGGGACGTTGCCGACAGCGTCGTTCCCGACACGATTGGTGTGGTCAGTGCGCCCTGGCTCACGACTCCGACCGGCGCCAACGGCGCAGGCGAGGAGGGCACGGGCAGTGCGGTGATCGGAAGGGCCGGAAGGGCCCCGAGGGGGCCGCTCGGGCCACCCAGTGAACTTGTGATCGAGCCGCCGTTGTTCAGCAGGTCGGTCGTGATTGAGGTGAGCGTCGACCCCAGGGACGGTGTCGTGGGACCGGGGCTCGCAGGGACGGGCAAGAGCGCAGCGGCGCCTGTCGCGGAGTTCGAGACCACACCACCCAGCGTGGTGGAGACCGGGCTGACCACGGCGGCCGTACTTGGGACCGGAAGGGTGGCGGCGCCGGCCAGCCGAGCAGAGGTCAGGAGGAGAAACCCGCAGAGGGCGAGCCCGCCCACGATGCCGACGGCCACCATGAGTGACCGGGGGAGCGGAACTCGAACTGTTTCCTGATCGTCCGACATTGACCAAGCGTCCGTGCGGGTGGGGTTCTCCCCATCAGTAAAGCACGTAGAGTGGTCAATTCGCCACTAATTGTGGTCAGTCCAGGTCAGAGGGCTTTTCGGGAGCGGGTGGTGTCAGCTCCGCAACGTGGGGCTGGCGGCGCCCGCGTCAGGGACCGGCGGGATGTCGGCGAGGCCCTCTTCGATCCCGACGGACATGTAGGCGCTCTCCCGGAGTGGGGCTTCGGGGATGAACCAGCACAGGATGAAGCCGATCGCAGCCAGGGGCGCCCCGACCAGGAACATGAACGTCAGGGAATGGCTGAACGCCTCCACGAAGCCGTGGTGGATGGGGGCGGGGAGCGCGGCCAGCTGCTTCGGGTTGCTGGCGATCGTGTTCCCCGAGACGTTGTGCATCGCCCGCAGTACGGAGGCGGGAAGGTACTTGGGAAGCTCGTGGAAAAGGCGGTTGTTGAAGATGGCCCCGAACACGGCCACGCCGAACGATGCGCCGATCGTGCGGAAGAAGGTGGCACTCGAGGTGGCGGTGCCCAGATGCTCCTGCGGGGTCACGTTCATCACCACCACGACCAGCATCTGCATCACGAAGCCCAGGCCGAGCCCGATCAGGAACATGTAGAGGGCGGACACGATGAGGGGCGTGTTCACCTGCATCGTCGCCAGCAAGAGCAGCCCGACCGCTTCGATGCCGCAGCCGATGATCGGGAACATCTTGTACTTCCCACGCCTCGAGGTCAGCTGCCCGCTCAAGTTCATCGAGATCAACATGCCCCCGACCATCGGCAGGAGCTGGAGGCCCGAGCTGGTCGGTGTAGCCCCGTGCACGGTCTGGAGGTAGAGCGGGAGATAGATCATCGCCCCGAACATGACCATCCCGATGAGGAAGCCCACGATGCTCGCGAGGTTGAACGCCCGCCCTCGGAACAAGATCGGCGGCATGAGCGGTTCGCTCACCCGGCGCTCGAGGGCGATGAAGCAGCCGACCAAACCGAGGGTCACGGCCCCGAGTGTCCAGATGGGTGCCGAGTTCCACGGGTAGGTGGTGCCCCCCCAGGTGGTGAGCAGGATGAGGCAGGTGACCGCGGTGCCGAGGAGGACGGTGCCGAGGTAGTCGATCTTGTGGTGTGTGCGGTGCCTCGGCAGGTGCAACACCGAGGCGACGACGAGCAGGGCGACGATCCCGAGCGGGATGTTGATGTAGAACACCCAGCGCCACGACAGGTGCTCGGTGAAGAGCCCGCCGAGCAGCGGGCCGATCACGCTGGCGACACCGAACACGCCGCCGAACAAGCCCATATAGCGGCCCCGCTCGCGTGGCGAGACCAGCTCGCCCATGACGGCCTGGGCGCCGACCATGAGGCCCCCGGCACCGATGCCCTGGACCGCCCGGAACGCGATGAGCTGGAGCATGTCGTGGGCGAGCCCCGACAACATCGAGCCGGCCAGGAAGATCACGATCGCCGACTGGAAGAACAGCTTCCGGCCGTAGAGGTCGCCGAGCTTCCCCCACAGAGGGGTGGTGATCGTGGTCGCCAGGATGTAGGCGGTGACCACCCAGGCGAGGTGGTTCAGCCCGTGCAGGTCGCCGGCGATCGTCGGCAGGGCCGTCGAGACGATCGTCTGGTCGAGGGCGCTCAGGAACATCCCCATCATGAGGGCGCCGAGCACTATGTACAGCCGGCGGCGCTCGGCCGCCGACCGGGCCGGGGGCGCGCCGAGCAGCTCGGGACTCTCGGCGAAGGTCAGAGCTTCGGTGTCAGTAGCCATGGCACTCGAATGCGGCCCGGGAGACGTCACGGGTGAAGCGGCCGAGCAGGTCGGCCAGGCGCTCGCGGTCCTGTCCCGACCAGTCGGCCAGGATCTCCTCCAGCCAGGCGTGGAACGCGGCCACGCTTCGCTCGATGGTGCGGGTGCCGAGGGCGGTCAGCTGGACGAGCTGGGCGCGCCGGTCGAGGGGGTCGGCCGTCCGGCGCACCAGGTTGCGGCCCTCGAGCTGCTGGACTCGCCGGGTCACGGTGGGGGCGTCGACGAGCAGGCGCTCGGCCAGGTCGCCGAAGCGGATCCCGTCGCCAGCCTCGAGCAGGGCGTGCAGCAGTTGCACGTCGGCCCGGCTGAGGTCAATACGAGCGCGCCTCATCACCGCCTCGGTCACCTTCCCCTGGGCGACCATCCGGCTGAAGGCCTGCATGCTGTTGTGAAGCGCGCCGAGCGGGTGGACCTGCGCGGACGGGGCGAGCGAAGTCACCCGAGAGAGCATAGTTGTTTGCCGCAAGTAACCAGCGCGCGGTCGGTGACCTGGACCAGGGAAGACGCGAATACCCCGGTCGCGGGCTCACCCAAGGGTAGAAGGACGCGGGGTACCTCCGATACGGCCCTGAGTGAGATCAGGGGGGAAGCGATGCTCCCGCCCGAGTCCTTTGACCCGGTGATTGGCCGGCCTTCGATCCCAAGGACTCGTTGGGCTACTGGACCTTGACCGCCATCACGCCGAAACGAATGTCGTTCGGACGTGACTCGTCGGCAAGCAGGACTACCGGGACTGATCCATCTTCTGGTGGACCTTCGCTCCCGGCCTCCGACCTGGGCGCTTCCAAACTCCCTGGTCGGTACCATGGACGGGCCATGCCGGTAAGTGACGCGTTTCGAATCGGCAAGCCAGCCGATGCCCCGACCGATCCTGATCCGACCTGCTATTCCGGTCACTTTCCCTATGCGCGCCCGCTCCGCCTGGGTTGGCAACACGACGCAAGTGGAAGGTGGACATCACCGTCCGAGGATCCCAAGCTCTGGGAGGTCTTCTGCGCAGAGTGTGGGGACACCGATGGGCCCGCGGACCAGCAGTCGGAGGCGGTTCAACGGCTCCGGGGCCCGTACCCGAGCGAACACGGGGCCAAGCACGCGGCGACCAAGCACTTCGAAAAGACGAAGGCGACCTGACCCCGATCTGCCTGGGATTCGGTGAATCTCACTGCCCAGCGCGTCGTGGCGCGAGGGTTTGGCCCCTAATGGCGGGCGCCCTCGGCGTAGCGCTGGGTCCGGTTGACGATGAGCCGGGCTGATACAAGCAGCAACAGTACCAAGACCACCAACACCAGCGCGGAGTCGTAGGCCAGATAGTGGGCAGCGTTTTCCGGCAATGTGTAGAACCCGTAAACCAAGAAGGTCAGGTAGGGAACCGGATGGTGGGTGAGCGACACCGAGACCGGGGAGTCGGCGAAGGCGCCGGCGGTATAGATGAGCGGTGCCGTTTCCCCGCCGGCGATGGCGAGCGCGATGAGCAATCCGGTCACGATGCCGGGTAGTGCCGTCTTGAGGGTCACCTTGCGGAGCGCGTAGCCGTCTGGCATCCCAAGAGCCTCGGCTCCTTCCCGGTAGGCGGTCGGGACCTGACGCAGCGCAGTTTCGGTCGACTTGGCGATATAGGGGATCACCATGATCGACAAGATGATCCAGGCGGCGAGCAGAGAAAAGTTCCAATGTAGGCCGAGCACCAGGGCCACATAGCCGACGTAGCCGAGGACAATTGAGGGGAAGCCCGACAGCACGTCCGAGGCCGTTCGCAAGACGTGGCCGCTTTCCTTGCCGCTCCTTCGCGGCTTGGTGTACTCAGCCAGGTGCAGGCCGGCCAGGACGCCGATTCCGCCCGCGATGACCAGCACTCCCAGCATGAGGAGCAGCGTGCCGACGATCGCGTTCTCGAGACCGCCGCTCTCCCCGGTCGTCGGGTGGGTGAGCACACTCCAGCTGAAGTGCGGAACGGCACGACCGATGATTCCGACCAGGAGCCACACGACCGGCCCGATGATCAGCAAAAGGGCGAGGTAGGTACCCAGGCGGAACCCAGTTGTGATGAACCGGCGCCGACCGGTACCGGGGAGCGCACTCATGAGCGTGTGTCCTCCTTCAAGTCTCAGGCGGCCCGGCCGACCGGGGCGCCGAGCCGCGAGGACCGCCTGATCACGACGCGGGCTGCCAGGTTCACCCCGACCGAGATGACAGCAAGGATGAGGCCCATCTCGGCCAACGTCGACACTGCAAAGCCGGTCCCATCGGTGGACGCCGAGTCCAACTGGGTGACGACGGCGGCGGCGAGCGTCCCGAACGTGCCGTAGACGTTGGGTGCGACGGACGCCAGCAACGAGCCTGACACCATGGCCACCGCGATCGTCTCTCCAATCGCCCGCCCCAATCCAAGGACGGTGGCTCCGATGATCCCGGTCCGGACCCACGGCAGCGTGACGCGGCGGGCCACCTCCCAGTCGGTCATGCCGAGCGCCTCGCCGCCCTCCTTGGGCAACGGAGGGACCTGCAAAAAGAGATCACGGGTGGTGGCGGTGATGATGGGGATGATCATGAGCGCGAGCACCAGGCCCGTGGTGATCAAGCCCTCACCATGTCCGGTCGACCCGCGGAAGAAGTCCAGTACCGGCACATTCGGCATGTGGTTGGCGATCGTCGGATAGATGTGCTTCGCCAGGAACGGCCCGAGGGTGAGGATTCCCCACAGCCCGAAGAGCACGCTCGGCACCCCCGCCAACAGCTCGACGAAGAAGCCAAGCGGCTGTGAGATCCATCGTGGCATCCGCTCGGTTAACGCGAACGCAGCCCCGATGGAGATCGGCACGGCGATGAGCACCGCGATGAACGAGGATTCGAGCGTCCCGGCGATGAGCGCGCCGGCCCCGTACGAGGCCCCGACAGGCACCGTGACCCCGTGGACATGGTTCACGGCGGCGCCATATGTCTGGCCTAGGTCGAACTTGGACCGGGTCAGGAACCCCCACCCGTTGACCAAGATCGCCGGACGGGCCTTGATCGCGAGAATGGTGATCGCGAACACCAGCGCGACGAGCGGCAGTATGACGGCGACCCGCGACGCACCCTGCCAGAGGGTTCCTTCGAGTTCCCGGAAGCGGTCGACAATGCGCCGGGTGCTTCGCACCCGGCGCATTGTCGATGTCATCATCCTCGGCAGTGAGCCTGTCGGCCCGCCGACGATTGCCACTACTGGATTTTCGCGATTTGCTTCAGTGAAGCCTTCACGATCGAAGCCGGCAAGGGCTGGAAGTTGACCTGGGTGAGGTAGGACGTGGCGTTTCCGTCCTTGGCGTTGACGATCCATTCCAGAACCGAACGGATGTCCTTCGCCGTACTCGAGCTCGTCTGCTGGGAGTTCACGATGGCGTACTCGTAGTTGACGATCGGGTAACCACCCTTCACCTTGCCGTACTCCATCGAAATCGTGCCGTTGGCCGGTGTCTTCTTCGTGAATCCGGCGGCTTCGGCGGTGATGGACGTTGGCGTCGGCAGCACCGTTTGGCCCTTGGCGTTCACGAGGGCCGCGTAGCCGAGGCCGGCCTGCAGCGCCTGGGTCAGATAGCTGATCCCGATGTAGGCAACGCAACCCGGCGTCGCCTTGCACCCGGCCAACATGCCCGAGTTCCCGTTCTCCCCGAGAGCACCCGGAGCGGTTGGCCAGGCGACCGTGGTGTTGAACGAGATGGTCTTGCCCCAGCCATTCGGGTCGGCGTCCGACAGGAAGGTGGTCCACAGGAAGGTGTCACCGGAGCCGTCCGAGCGGTGCAGGGTCACGATCGGCAGATTGGGCAAGGTCACGCCGGGATTGAGCGAGGCGATCGACGGGTCGTTCCAGTTGGTCACCTTGCCCTGATAGATGTTGGACAGCACCTTGCCCGAGAGCACCAGGTGCGCCGTCACGCCCGGGATGTTGTAGGCCGCGAGCTGTGCCGAGACTGCCAACGGGATGTTGAGCAAGGTCGGCGTCGTCGTCAGGGCGCTCGGAGCCAGATACGCATCGGAGGCACCGATGTTGACGGTGCCGTTCGCGGCATCGGCTAGGCCGGTGCCAGAACCGGTCGCAGCGGTCGAGACCGTCACCGACGGGTACTTCGTGCTGTACCCGCCCGACCAGAGGTTGAACAGCGGGTACATCAGCGTGCTACCCGTCTCGGTCACCGTACCGGCCGAGGGGGCTTCGACTGCTGGCTTCGGCTTGGCCTTGGCACTGGCGGCCGTGGCCGCCACAAGCGAGCTCCCGACGCCGATGGCCAGGACGGCCGTGCCGGCGGCGACGAGGCGCGCAAGGCGCGTGGAACTATTCAAAGGTCCTCCTCCTTTGGATACTGACTGCGGTTAGAAACGGAACGGGGCGAGTTGCGCTCTTGGCGGTCCCTCCGTCACCCCATCCGGCCGGTGACGTAGTGCTCGGTGCGGGCGTCCTTCGGTCGCTCAAACACGTCCTCGGTGGGACCGTGCTCGACGAGCTCTCCTTGGTACAGGAACATCGTCTGGTCCGAGGACCGTCGGGCCTGGCCGAGGTTGTGGGTGACGAAGATGAGCGTCAGCGCGGGGGTGAGCTGGCGCAGGAGCCCCTCCACCCACTCGGTCGAGATCGGGTCGAGGGCGGAGGTCGGCTCGTCGAGCAGCAGGACCTCGGGCCCCACCGCCAGCGCCCGGGCCAGGCAGAGGAGCTGCTGCTGGCCGCCCGAGAGCCGGAACGGCGAGTCTTTGAGCCGGTCCTTCACCGCGTCCCAGAGGCCGACCTGGCGCAGGCGCTCCTCGGCGACCACGTCGAGCTGCTTGCCCTTTGCGATCTGATGGGCCTTCACCCCGGCAACCACGTTGTCCCGGATGGACATCGGGAAGGGGTTCGGGCGCTGGAAGAGCATCCCCACCCGGCGGCGCAGGGTCAGGAGATTCTGACCGGCTCCCCAGATGCTCGCGCCCTCGAGGGTGACGTCGCCCTCGTAGTGGAACCCGCTCACCTTGTCGTTCATGCGGTTGATCGTCCGCAGGAAGGTGGACTTCCCACAGCCGGTCGGGCCGATCAGCGCAGTGATCGTGCCCCGGCGGAACGGGATGTTGATGTTCGAGAGGATCCGCTTGTCGCCGAAGGAGAGCGAGAGGCCTTCGGACTGGACCACATCGGAGGGCCGGGCCCGGTCCGGGTCCAAGGCCGCGAGGATCGGGTCGAGTTCGGTCGCGTCCGGGGTGGTCGTCCGGACCGGCTGGGCAGGTTTGGGCTGCTCTCCCTGGGTCATCGCTGTCGACGGTAGTGAGGGCAGATGAACGTTCCGCGAACCGAAAGGAACACGAAACCAAAATGTCGGCGAATCGTGGCGCCACCGCAATCTGAGGGCTCGGGCCCACGCCCGAGCCCCTTTCAGGAGGTCAGGGCGGTTTCGGCGGCGGCCTTCAGGGCGGCGATGTGCTCGTCCACCGAGCCGAACCCCTGGCGCATCGTGTTGAGCGACACGTAGGCGGCCCCGGCCCCGCGCCAGGCCGTCAGCTGGGCGTCGAGCCCCTCGGCGCCGGCACGGAGCGTGATCCGGCCCTCGATCGGGACCGGTGGCCGGCCCGCCTCCCGCGCGCACTTCTGGACCAGCTCGGCCGCGGCCTCGAAGTCGGGCCCGGGCCCGACGAGGGGGAACCAGCCGTCGGCGATGCGCCCGATGCGGCGCAGGGCGGCCGGGGCCATCCCGCCGAACCAGATCGGGATCGGGCGCTGCACCGGCATGGGGAGAAGTCCGACCCCCGAGACCTTCTCGTCGCGCCCCTCGAACGTCACGCTCTCCTGGGACCACAGCATCCGGAGGAGCTCGACCTGCTCGACGATCCGCCGCCCCCGGTCGGAGAAGTCCTTGCCGAGCGCCTCGTACTCGAGCCGGTTCCACCCGAGGCCGATGCCGAGCCGGAGCCGCCCGGCCGTCAGCACGTCGACGGCCGCCGCCTGCTTGGCGAGCAGCACGGTCTGGCGTTGGGGAGCGATCACGATGCCGCTCACAAGCTCGAGGTCGGTGAAGCCGGCGAGGTAGCCGAAGAGCACCATCGGTTCGTGGAACGGGTCGTGGATGTTGTAGGGGCCGCGCCACCCCGCGTGGACCTGGGGGTCCGCCCCGACCACATGGTCGTAGGCGAGCAGATGGTGGTACCCGAGCTCGTTCACCGCCTCCGCGTACGCCCGCACCGCCCCGCGGTCCGAACCGATCTCGGTCTGTGGGAAGACGACGCCGACGTGCACCCGCCCACTCCTACCAGCTCGCCGGCCCCGGGTCCTAGCGCAGCCCGGCCCCCGGCCGGTTCCTCGGGGAGGGCTTGGGCTTGGGCTTGGGCAGGCTGACCGGGAGGCTGATGCGGACCAGCACGTTGCCGCCGGCCGCGACGCACCGGTTCAGCACCGGGCAGTCGATCGACGACATCCCGACCGGCACGTACTTGAGATCGGCCGCTCGCCAGACCGTCCCACCGTCGAAGGTCGAGACGATGCCGGCGCTCGGCACGGGCTGGCTCGTCCCGATCCAGTCGGTCCCGACGGTGACGCAGGTCTTGGCGTTCGGGCAGTCGACCCCGAAGGCGTCGTCGCGCCCGACCGGAACGGCGACCAGTTGCCACGTCGACCCGCCGTCGAGGCTCGTCACCAGCTGACCGGCGGCGGGGACGAACCCGGTGGTGGCGGTGTTCGGGGTGCCCGCGGCGACGCACAGCCCGATCGTGCAGGTCACGTCGCGCAGGATGCCGACCCCGCTCGGCAGGGTCGCCGGCGCCCAGGTCGCACCACCGTCCGCGCTGGTGGCGATCGCGCCCGCCCCCCGCCCGGGTCCGGTCGGGGCGAACCCGGCGGCCAGGCAGTTGGCCGCGGTCGGGCAGTCGAGGCCGGCGGCCGACATCGCGGCGGGGAGACTGCCGCCCCGGCTCCACGCTCCGCCCTGGTTGCTCGTCGACGCGCTCCAGTAGGACGTCCCGTCGGTCGCCAGCACGACGCAACGCGCCTTGGCGGTGCAGTCGACCGCGGTCACCGCCGCCGCCCCGGTGGGCACCGAGGCGACCCTCCAGACCCTGCCGCCGTCCTTGGTGGCCAGCACCGCGCCCGCCGCCCCGGCCGCGCCGACGGCCAGGCAGTGGAGCTTGTCGAAGCACGAGACGCCGGCCAGCGCGGTGACCGCGGCGGGCACGGATTGCCCGGCCCACGAGACGCCGCCGTCGGCGGTGGCGTCGATGGCGGCCGTGGTCCCGGTGCCGAGGCCGACCGCCCAGCAGTGGCGGACGTCGCCGCAGGAGACCGCCGCCGCCGAGTTCATCGGGGCGGGAGCGGGCTGGCCGATCGCCGTCGCAGTCGGGGGAGGGTGGTGGTGGACCTTCGTGGTCGTGGCCGCGGCGGCCGGTGGGCCCTCCAGGAGCGCGACAAGAGAAAAGAGGAGAAGAAGCGGGAGCGTCGTGAGCATCACCGGGATCCGACCGGCTCGTGGGCGGGGCGCCCCGCTATCCATCGTTCCCCTCCACCGGGCTCGGGGTCCCCACCGCTTCACCTGCCAGTTTACTTTGCGATCGCGTTTCACTTCGTGCGGACCGACAACAGCAGTCGCCGGTTACCCTGGTGACGCAGTGGACTGGGTCGACCTGTTGCTTCTGGTCGCGGTGGTTGCCGCTGGGGTCCACGGCCTCCGGCTCGGGGCCCTCGTCCAGGTCTTCACCTTCGGGGGCTTCTGGCTGGGGCTGGTCCTCGGCACGCTCCTTGCCATCGCCCTCGTGTCCTCGCTGCACCCGGGGCCGGTCAAGTCGGTCGTGGCGCTGGTGGTCGTGCTCAGCGCGGCGACCCTCCTCGGGGTGGGCGGGCGCATCGTCGGCGGGTGGAGCAACGTGGCCCTGAAGCGCCACCACCTCGGCGGGCTGGACGCCGGCCTCGGCGTGGCCGTCGCCGTGGTCGCGGTGCTGCTCTCGGCCTGGGTGCTCGGAAGCGTGCTCTCCCAGTCGCGCTACACGTGGCTCGGTGCGGCCATCTCCCGGTCCGACGTGCTGCGCACGGTCGACGAGGTGATGCCGCCCGTGCCGTCGGTTTTCGCCCACGTCCAGGCGTTCCTGAGCCAAGAGGGGGTGCCGCCCGTCTTCGCCCAGCTCCCGCCGCAGCTGTCCTCGCCAGTGGCGGTCCCCACCGCGATCGAGGCGGAGTCGATCGCGGCTGGCGCCCGGACCTCGACGGTGAAGGTCATCGGCGGTGCCTGCGGGGTCACGCAGGAGGGCACGGCGTTCGAGGTGAAGCCCGGTGTGATCGTGACCAACGCGCATGTCATCGCCGGCGAGTCCCAACCGCAGGTCCTGGTGGACGGCTCCTTGTACTCGGCCACGCCCGTCGTCTTCGACCCCCAACTCGATCTCGCGTTGCTGCGGACGTCCGCGCCCATGGGCAAGCCGCTCCCCTTCGACCCCTCGGACGCGCCGAGGGGCCTCAAGGCGGCGATCGTCGGGTATCCCGAGAACGGCCCGCTGACCGTCACCCCGGCCGGGATCGCCACCCGCCTCACGGCCATCACCCGCGACATCTACGACCGGGGGGTCGTGACCAAGCAGGTCTACGAGGTCGACGGCGTGGTCGAGCCGGGGAACTCGGGCAGTCCGCTCATCGCGGGCGACGGCGAGGTGGTGGGGGTGGTGTTCTCCCGGTCGACCACGAACTCCGACGTGGGCTACGCGCTCACCTCGCCCGAGGTCCTGAGCGAGGTGGCCCAGGGGGAGAACCGCACCGCCCGGGTGTCGACGGGGGGCTGCTCGCCGGACTGAGCTCCGCGGCAGGGGGTCGCCCACGACGCGTAACAATGGGCGCCCGTGGGCCTGCCGATCGAGGACTATGCCGTGATCGGCGACCTGCACACGACCGCGCTGGTCGGTCGGGACGGGTCGATCGACTGGCTCTGCCTCCCCCACTTCGCCTCCGACGCCTGCTTCGCCAAGCTGCTCGGCGACGAGTCGAACGGGTTCTGGCGGATCGCCCCGGTCGACGGCAGGGCCAAGTCGACCCGCCGCTACCGCGACGGGACGCTCGTCCTCGAGACCGAGTTCACGACCCGGAGCGGAGTGGTCCGGCTCACCGACTGCATGCCCATCCGGGAGGCCCATCCCCAGGTGGTGCGCATCGCCGAGTGCATCAAGGGCCACGTCGACATGCGGATGGACCTGTGCATCCGCTTCGGATACGGCCAGGTGCTCCCGTGGGTGACCCGCTGCGAGAACCTGCTCACCGGGACGGCCGGGCCCGACTCGGTGGCCCTGTGGACGCTGGCGGAGACCCGGGGCGAGGACATGCGGACCGTGTCGGAGTTCTCGCTCGGAGAGGGCCAGCACGTCCCCTTCGTGTTCACCTGGTACCTCTCCCACGAGCTGCCGCCCCGGCCGGTCGACCCGTGGTACTCGGTCGAGGCCACCGCGGCGTGGTGGTCCGCCTGGTCGGCGGGCTGCTCGTACGAGGGGGACCACGCCGAGGCCGTGCTCCGCTCGCTCATCACGCTGAAGGCCCTCACCTACGAGCCGACCGGCGGGATCGTCGCGGCGCCGACGACCTCCCTCCCCGAGGCCATCGGCGGCAACCGCAACTGGGACTACCGGTACTGCTGGCTGCGCGACGCCACCCTCACCCTCGAGTCGCTCATGCGGGGCGGGTACCACGAGGAGGCGATGGCCTGGCGGGACTGGCTGCTGCGGGCCGCCTCGGGCGACGTCTCCAAGCTGCAGATCATGTACGGCGCCTCGGGCGAGCGTCGGCTCGACGAGTGGGAGGTCGACTGGCTGGCCGGCTACGAGAACTCCGTGCCGGTGCGGATCGGGAATGCTGCGTCGGGCCAGTACCAGCTGGACGTCTACGGCGAGGTCATGGACGCGCTGTTCACCGCCTGCCAGTTCGACGGCGTGACCAGCCGGCCGATGTGGGACCTCCAGCGCGGCATGGTCGAGTTCGTGGAAGCCGGCTGGAAGGAGCCCGACGACGGCATCTGGGAGGTGCGGGGTCCGCGCCGGCACTTCACCCACTCGAAGGTCATGGCCTGGGTGGCGGTCGACCGCGCCGTGCGGACGCTCGAGGCGTGGCCGTCGCTCGAGGGACCGCTCGATCGGTGGCGGGAGCTGCGCGACGAGATCCACACCGAGGTGTGCGAGAAGGGGTTCAACACCGACAAGCAGGCGTTCACCCAGTACTACGGGGCCGACGCGCTCGATGCCAGCCTGCTCATGATCCCCCTCGTCGGCTTCCTCCCGGCGACCGACGAGCGGATCGTCTCCACCGTCGAGGCCATCGAGCGCGAGCTCCTGCAGGACGGGTTCGTGCTGCGCTATCGCACGACCGACGACGGCGCGGTCGACGGCCTCACCGGTCGGGAGGGTGCGTTCCTCGCCTGCTCGTTCTGGCTGGCCGACTGCCTCCACATGATCGGTCGGGTCGACGACGCCAACGCGCTGTTCGACCGCCTGCTCGGCCTGCGCAACGATCTCGGGCTGCTTTCCGAGGAGTACGACGCCGTGCTGAAGCGGCAGGTGGGCAACTTCCCGCAGGCCTTCTCCCACGTCTCGCTGGTCAACACCGCGTGTCGGCTGAACGGCCAGGACTTCGCCCCCGCTGCGGATGCGGAGGGCCCCCACGTCTCCACGGTGGCCGCGCTCGGGGCGCCTCTCGTCACGATGGGCAAGGCCACCCGCCAGCCCTGGCGGATGTGGGGCCCGGGACGGATCGCGGCCGACGAGGGTCGCCCGCACGGACAGCGACTGCACATCCGCTCGAGGGGCACCGCCCCGAAGCGCGAGGGCTCCGCCCCGCGCCGACCGAGGAGGAAGCAATGAAGGCCCTGACCGTCGTGCCGCTCAAGTCCGGGACCGCCGAGCTCTCCGAGGTCGACGAGCCGCCCGAGTCCGACGGCGAGGTCCTGGTCGAGACGATCGGGATCGGGATCTGCGGGACCGACGCCGAGATCCTGTCGGGCGCCTACGGATGGGCGCCCCCGGGACGGGAGCGGCTGGTGCTCGGGCACGAGTCGCTTGGGCGCGTCCTCGAGGCGCCCGCCGGGGCGCCGGTCGCGAAGGGGGACCTGGTGGTCGGGATCGTGCGGCGACCCGACCCGGTGCCCTGTTCCAACTGTGCCGTCGGCGAGTGGGACTTCTGCCGGAACGGGCAGTACACCGAACGCGGCATCAAAGCCCACGACGGCTACCTGTCCGAGCGCTACCGCATCACTGCCGAGTTCCTGGTGAAGGTGGACCCGGACCTCGGCGACCTCGGGGTGCTCCTCGAGCCGACGAGCGTGGTGGCCAAGGCCTGGGAGCAGGTCGACCGGATCGGCAACCGGGCCCACTGGGAGCCGAAGACCGCGATCGTGACCGGTGCGGGTCCGGTCGGGCTCCTGGCCGCGCTGCTCGGCGTCCAGCGCGGCCTCGAGGTGCACGTGATCGACCAGATGGAGACCGGGCTGAAGCCCGACCTCGTGCGGGCGCTCGGCGGCCAGTACCACACCGGCTCGATCGAGGACGCCTGCCCGTCGCCCGACGCGATCATCGAGTGCACCGGGGTCGGCTCGCTCGTCTTCGACGCGATCGAGCACATCGGTCCGGGCGGGGTGGTCTGCCTCACCGGTGTCTCCTCGGGTGGCCGGTCGCTGGGTGTCGACGCGGGCACCCTCAACCGGACGATGGTGCTCGAGAACGAGTCGGTGGTCGGCTCGGTGAACGCCAACCGCCGGCACTACGAGGCCGGCGCCGAGGCCCTGGCCAAGGCGGACCGGTCGTGGCTGCGGCGGCTGATCACCCGGCGGGTGCCGCTGAAGGACTGGTCGAAGGCCCTCGACCGCGCCCCCGACGACGTGAAGGTGGTGGTGGAGGTGGCCCCGGGATGAGCGAGGGACCGGCGGCGGTGCCACGCTCGATCGCGCCGGGCGTCATCGAGATCGACACCCTCCTCGGAGGTTGGCAGCGGGTGACCGCCGGCTACCTGATCGAGGGGCCGGACCCCGTCCTCGTGGAGACCGGGAGCCAGTCGTCGGTGGCGGTGGTGCTCGACGCGCTGGCCGGCCTCGGCCTCGGACCCGAGGACCTGGCCGGGGTGGCGGTGACCCACATCCACCTCGACCACGCCGGCGGGGTCGGCGACGTGGCCCGGGCCTTCCCCAACGCCACCGTCTACGTGCACGAGAAGGGGGCCCGCCACCTCGCCGACCCGAGCCGACTGGTCGCGTCGGCCGCCCAGGTCTACGGGCCGCTGCTCGATTCCCTCTACGGAAGGCTCGACCCGACCCCCGAGGGGCGGATCCACGTGCTCGCCGACGGCGAGGAGATCCCGGTCGCGCCGGGCCGGTCACTCACCGCCGTCGATTCACCCGGCCACGCCAAGCACCATGTCGGGCTGCACGACTCCGACAGCGGGATCCTCTTCGTGGGCGATGCGGTGGGCGTCCGGCTCCCTGACGTCGGCGTCCTGCGCCCGTCGACCCCGCCGCCGGACTTCGACCTCGACCAGGCGCTGCACTCGTTGCACCGGTTCGCCGACCGGCGGCCGAGCGCGCTGGCGCTCGCGCACTACGGGCTGGTGCCCGAGCCCGACGATGTGCTGGCCGAGGCCGAGGGGATGCTGCGCCAGTGGGCGGAGACCGCCGAGATCGCCTACCGCAACGGCGAGGAGATCGCCGACGCGCTGGCCCGCCGGTTCACCCCCTCGGACGCGCAGATCGGCGAGCACCGCGAGAAGTTCGAGGTCATGAACGGGGTCCACTCGAACGCCGCCGGGCTGAAGCGGTGGCTGGAGAACCGGGACCGCCCGAAGGAGGCGTGACCCTCCAGGGTCAGTCGACCCGCAGGCGCTCCCTCAGGTCGGCCTGGCGCACCTCGAAGTCGTCGAGCGAGATCCGCCCCTCCTCGAGGTCCTCGTGCAGCCGGGCGAACTCCTCCAACAGCTTTCCTTGGTCCTCTTCGACCCGCGGCTCGGGCTCGGGGTCGGCCTCGGCGCGCTCGGAGCGCCGGGCCTGCCGGTCCTCCTGCTTGGCCTTGGCCTTGGCCCGCTTGGCCTGGTCGCGCTGGAGTTTGCCCACGGTTGAACGCGAAGGTGCCATCTCAAACTCCTCTCGACGGGCCGACCACTCTCGACCTCCGCGAGCTCCCCGACAGGTCGGGCTCCGGCCATCGCCCCTCCCCACAGAGGCGCCGGCAAGCCCACGCGGTGCGCGTCAAGGGTACCACCGGTCCTGAAAACGTCGTACGGCGACTCGTCGCATGTTTCGCCCTTTTGTAGCCCCACCTGCCCGTTGTCCAGGGACTTTGGCATGCTGATCCTCGTGTGGGCGGTGCACTTCATCCGGACCGAGGCGCTGTGGTCGGCGCTCTTCTGGAGCGCCGTCGCCGTGCGCGTCGTACTCGAGCTGTCCAACTCGGCCCGCCAGCCCCACGGCGACCGGGTGGTGTCCGACCGCACGAGGGCCTCGCTCGGCGGGGTGTTCCTCCTCACGGCCGTGATCGGCTTCGAGGTGGCCTTCCGGGTGAGCTCGCTCGCGATGCCCGGATCGGGGCGGGCCTACATCGTGACCGGGGTCACCCTCATGTGGCTGGGGATGGCGTTGCGACAGTGGAGCGTGCACACCCTCGGGCGGTTCTTCACCTTCCAGCTCACCGTGCGCACCGGCCAGCGGGTCGTCGACCGCGGCCCCTACCGGGTGGTGCGCCACCCTTCCTACAGCGGCATGCTCCTCGCCAGCCTCGGCGCGGCGGTGGCGTTGGCCAACTGGCTGTCGCTCTTCATCCTCACCGTGCCCTACGTGGCGGCGACGGTGCGGCGGATCGGGATCGAGGAGCAGATGCTGCGCGAGGGCCTGGGGGCCGACTACGACTCCTTCGCGGCGACCCGCAAACGGCTGGTGCCCGGCGTCTGGTGAGGGTGCCGCTCAGCCGTCGGGCTCGGCGATCGAGAAGCGCCCGTCGGCGCGGCTGACCCCCGGCAGCCCGAAGCGCTCCGACAGGATCGCGGGCACCTCGTCGAGGTCGACCTCGGTCACGACCGAGGGGCCGCCGACCTCCCGCTCGATGAGCGACGCCTTGTCACTGGCGAACAACGACACGCACCGGTCGACCCGGCGGGCACCCGCGAACACCTGCGCGACGAACGGCGAGGCCGGGTGGGTCGACGTGAACCAGTTGCCCACCTCGATGTCGACGAAGGGGACGGGCTCGGGCACGAACCCGTAGCAGTCGCGCCAGTCCCCGTCCTGGAAGACCTGCAGCACGAGCTCGGACCCGTCCTCGCGAAGCCGGTAGCGCCAGCCCTCCTGGTCGGTCTCGGGCCCGACTTCGAAAGGGATCGGATCGAGAAGGCCGCCACCACCGAACCCGACGTCGGCCAGCCACACCCTCTCGTCCTCAACGACCCGGAGGAGGAGGTGGGCGAGGGGTCCCCGGTCCGCGTCCGGGCTCATGCGGACCCGCGCCAGCATCGGCTCCACCTGCTTCACCCCGAGGGACTCGAGCGCGGCCTTCAGGAGGAGGTTGTGCTCGAAGCAGTAGCCGCCGCGGCGGTGCGCCACCATCTTCTCCTCGAGCCGGCTGAGCTCGAGGGAGTTTGGCCGGCCCGTCAGCGGGTCGAAGTTCTCGAAGGGGATCGTGGTGGCGTGCGCCCGGTGGATCCGCGCGAGCGGCGCCGGGCCCTCCACACCGATCCTCGCCAAGTAGGCGCCCAGGTCGGCAAGTGGCATGGGGCGCAGGGTATCCGCGTCTATCGACCGGTCGCCCGTCCGACATCACGAGTCGAACGCGGACCCACGATCGCGCTCGCGGCCCGATGTGCGTGCTGTTCAGCTTGCGCTACCAAGTGGTCGTGAGTTCCAAGATCGAGGATCTTGACACCAGCGGAGGGAGTGGGATTCGAACCCACGGTGCCCTAACGGGCACAACGGTTTTCGAGACCGTCCGATTCGGCCACTCTCGCATCCCTCCGGATCGAATCCTACCGGGGCCGACGAACCGTCCCCGAGTGGGGGTCGTCGCGCGCGGTGTGTCGGGGCGTCTCGATCAGGGCGCGGGACTGCGCCGGCTCGCGAAGAACGACCTCAGGATCTCGCCACACTCCTGCGCGAGGACACCGGCGACGAAGGGCACCTCGTGGTTGAGCCGAGGGTCCGAGAGCACGTTGTAGAGCGACCCCACCGCGCCGGCCTTGGGATCGGCGGCACCGTAGACGAGCCGCCCCAGCCGCGCGTTCACCATCGCCCCCGCGCACATCGGGCATGGCTCGAGGGTCACGACCAGCGTGACGTCCTCGAGCCGCCAGTCCCCGCGGGAGCCGGCGACGTCGCGCAGTACGAGCATCTCGGCATGGGCGGTCGGATCCCTGCGTTCCTCCCGCTCGTTGTGCCGTGCCGCGACCACCGTCCCTGCGACCAGCGCGACGGCGCCGACCGGCACGTCCCCGTGGCCGGGGGCCCGGCGGGCCTCCTCGATCGCCAGCTTCATCGCGGACTCGTCGGGCGAGTCGCGCGTGGCCGGTTGCTCTGCCATCTGGGGCGACCTCCCTCCGGGTCCCGGTTTCCAACTACAGCGAACGCAGCCCGTGTGACCAGCTGCGGGAGCGGAGGAGGTGGGATTTGAACCCACGGACCCGTGAAGGTCACACGATTTCCAATCGTGCCGATTCGGCCGCTCTCGCACTCCTCCCAATGACGGGTGGTCAGGCTAACCGGCCACCCGTCGTCGACCGACCCCTCGATAGGATCACCCGGCCGTGAACTCGCTCGGAGTGCGCATCGGATACGCGGCCGGCACCGGGATCGCCAGCGTGGGACAGCTGCGCGAGATCGCCCGCTGGGCGGGCAGCGCCGGCTTCGACGGACTGTGGGTCTCCCAGGCCTTCGGCGTCGATCCCCTGGTGGCGCTCGCCGCGGTGGCCGGCGAGACGGCCGGCCTGGGCGAACTGGGCACGTCGGTCGTGCCGCTCGTCGGTCGGCACCCGATCAGCCTGGCGGCGGAGGTGCGGACGGCCCAGAGCGCGCTCGACGGACGGTTGACCTTGGGTCTGGGCGCGTCGCACGCGGTCGTGGCCGAGGGCGTGTTCGGACAGAGCTACGAGAAGGCGTACTCGCTGACCGAGGAGTTCCTCCGTGCGCTCGTTCCGCTGCTCGACGGCGGCGCGGCGGACGTCGAAGGGGAGCAGGTGCGCGCGCACGGGGGACTGTCCATCGACGCTGCAGCGTGCCCGGTCCTGCTGGCGGCGCTCGGACCGCGGATGCTGGAGCTGGCCGGCCGGGTGACGTCGGGGACGACCCTCGGCCAGTGCGGGCCGAAGACGATCGCGAACCGGATCGCGCCGGTCATCACCAGGGCCGCCGAGCTGGCCGGCCGCCCGGCACCGAGGATCATGGCGTTGGTCACCGTCGTCGTGACCGACGATCCCGAGGGTGCCAGGGCCCGGGCGATCGACGCGAACCGCGGCTACGCCGCCCTGACCAGCTACCGGCGGGTGCTCGACCTCGAGGGGGTGTCGAGCGGGGCCGAGCTCCTGCTCGCCGGTTCGGTCGAGCGCATCGCCGAGGGGCTCGGCACCTATGTCGCGGCCGGCGTGACGGACCTGCGGATCGGGATGGGCACGGCCGAGCCCGACGAGATCGCGGCGACCCGCGAGGGCCTCGCCACCCTGCTCTCCTCCTGATCGACCCCGTCAGCTGGTGGTGCAGGCGTCCTGGTAGATCGACGCCGGTACCTGGTGCTGGCTGCACGCGGTCGCTCGGTCGGCCACCTGCCAGGCCGGGCCGTTCGCGCTGAGGACCATGACCGCGTCGACGGAGTTGGCGGCGGACGGGCCGACCGTCACCCCCGCCCACGCCCACCCGCCGGCGCACCCGAACCCGTTCACCGAGATGAGCTGGTTGTTCGGGGAGGCCTCGATCGCCGAGGTGATGGACGCCTTGGTGCACGGCGGGCCCGGCGCCGCGGTGGTGTCGGGGGCCACCGCGCTCGACGTGCTGGTCGTCGTGGGACCGGCCGCCGGCGACGGCGAGGAGCTGCATCCGAACAGCGCGAGCCCGCCCGCCAGGACGAGCGCACCCGCTGCCACCGATCGACGTCGCCCCGCTCCCATGGCCCCCCGGTTGTCGCGCTCGAGTGGCAGTCTGGCAGCCCGGGCGGGCTCGGTGGCGGGGCCGACATCGGGCCGAGCCGGGGCGGTAACCTCGGCTTTCCGCCGCAGCCGGCGTTGGGTGCGGCGGCCGGGTCCTGCGCAACGGCCGCTCGTGAACCGAGTCAGGGTCGGAAGGC
Source organism: Acidimicrobiales bacterium (assembly GCA_036844945.1). Lineage (GTDB taxonomy): Bacteria > Actinomycetota > Acidimicrobiia > Acidimicrobiales > RAAP-2 > Palsa-461. The sequence continues at coordinate 5,772 of DAIUEV010000034.1, read as the reverse complement.
AGCAGCTCTCAGCGGGTGAGGCCGTGTGCCGTAGCCAACCTGGCCGCCGCACCGAACGCCGGCTCGGCGTCGGCGCGGGGAGGCTCTGATGCTGATCGTAGGGGGACACTTCGACGTGGACCCGGCGGACCGTGACCAGTTCATCGCCGACCGGATCGAGAACATGCGGGCCTCGAGGGCCGAGGATGGCTGTATCTCCTACGGCTTGATGGCGGACCCGATCGAGCCGGGTCGGGTCGTCCTCTACGAGCGCTGGGAGAGCCCGGAGGCGCTGGCGGCGCACCTGGAGCGGCTCGGCTCGGCCCCCCGTCCGGCCCACGACATCGCCGTGCTCGGCGTCGAGGTGCTCCGGTACGACATCGCGCAGGTCCTGCCGCTCCGCTGACCCAGATCGTCCGGGGCCGGTGGGGGAGCGCCCGAGGTCCAGGAGGGCCTGCGCAGACGGACAGTTAGGCTCGCCATGATGTCGTCCAGCGCCGCGTCGGCAGGCACTCCCGGGGCCGGCGCCGAGCCCTTCGTCTCCCTCTACCGCCGGTTCCGTCCGTCCCGGCTGTCCGAGATCCGGGGCCAACCCCACGTGGTCCAGGCGCTCCGGGGGGCGGTCGCCGAGGGCCGGGTCGCGCACGCGTACCTGTTCAGCGGCCCCCGGGGGACGGGCAAGACGTCGGCGGCCCGGGTACTGGCCAAGGCGCTCAACTGCGCCAACCCCGAGAACGGCGAGCCCTGCGGCGTGTGCGCCTCCTGCGTCGCCATCGCCCAGGGCTCCTCGCTCGACGTCCGGGAGCTCGATGCGGCCTCGAACAACGGGGTCGACGCCATGCGGGATCTCGTCTCGCACGCGGCGCTGGCGACCCCGGGGCGCTGGAAGCTCTATATCGTCGACGAGGTCCACATGCTCTCGACGGCGGCCGCCAACGCGCTGCTGAAGACGCTCGAGGAACCGCCGCCCCACGTCGTGTTCGTGCTCGCGACCACCGACCCTCAGAAGGTCCCGCTCACCGTCCGCAGCCGGACCCAGCACTACGAGTTCCGGCTCCTCGGGGCCGAGACGCTGTCGGGCCTGGTCTCGTGGGTGCGCGACGAGGCCGGGCTCGATCTCGACGACGAGGCGCTGGCCCTGGCGGTCCGGCGCGGCCGTGGCTCGGCCCGTGACGCGCTGTCGGCGCTCGACCAGATGGCGTCGTCGGGGTCCGCCGAGGGTGTGCGCCCCGAGCTGGGCGGTTTGGTCGACGCGCTGTGCGACGAGGATCCGGGCCGCACCCTCGTCGGTGTCGCGTCCCTGGTCGAGGCCGGGTGGGGCCCCCAGCAGCTGGCCTCCGAAGTGGTCGACGACCTTCGCCAGGCCTTCCTTCTCTCGCTTGCCCCGGAGCTCGCGTCGACGAGCGGCTCGGAGCGGGATCGGCTGGCCGCCCAGGCGGAGCGCCTCGGATTGGCCCGGCTGGTCCGGGCGATGGAGGCACTCGGGCTCGCCCAGGTCGACATGAGGGAGGCACCGGACCCCCGGGTCGTCCTCGAGGTGACCCTGGTGCGACTCGCCCGCAGCGATCTCGACAGCGCCCCCGACGCGTTGGCCGAGCGGATCACCCGGCTCGAACAGGCCCTCGCCGGACGCGAGGGCCTCGGGCGCGACCCGCAGCCCGAACCGCCCTCGCGCCTCCGACCCGTGGCCGCCGAGCCGGACGCCTCGCCGGCCCCGGACCCCCGGACCCGCCCGTCGATCGGGGCGCTGCGGCGCCAACGGGCCGAGGAGAGCGCCCGGGCCGAGGAGGAGCGACCCGTGCCGCCGCCGCCACCCCCGCCCCCGCCGCCGGCTGCGGTCCCGGCCGGCGCGCCGGGCGACTCGGGGGAGATGCCGGACCGCGATGCACTGGTCGAGGCGTGGGGCGACCACCTGCTCCGGTCCCTGCCGGCGAGGGCGAAGGCGCTTTACAGCTCGGGGCGGTTCACGGGCGTCGAGGGCACGACCGCCGTGTTCGCGCTGCCGAACTCCGGCTACCTACGCCGGTGCGAGGAGGTCCGGCCGCTCGTCGAGGAGGCGCTCGGCGCGTACTTCGGCACTCCGGTCCGGCTGCGCCTCAGCGTCGACGAAGCGGAGGGCCCATCGCCCGATGCGGCCCCGGTCCCCTCGGCGCCGGACCCGACGGACCTCGGTGACGACGACTTCGACCCTGACGACCCGGGGGAGCCGCTCGAGGTGCAGACCCTTGCCCAGTCACGGCTGCTCGAGGCGTTCCCCGGCGCCGAGGAGGTGCAGGGCTAGGTGTACACGGGTCCGTTGCGGTCACTGATCGACGAGCTCGGCAGGCTGCCGGGGATCGGCCCCAAGTCGGCCCAGCGGATCGCGTTCTATCTCCTCAAGATCCCGAACGAGGACGCGCTGCGGCTCTCCGACGCCATCGTCTCGGTGAAAGAGCGCACCGCGCTCTGCGAGCGCTGCTTCAACGTGGCCGAGCGCGGCTCGCTGTGCGAGATCTGCCAGGACGACCGCCGCGACGCCTCGGTCGTCTGCGTCGTCGAGGAGCCCCAAGCGATCGCGGCCTTCGAGCGCACGAGAGAGTTCCGGGGCCGCTACCACGTGCTGCAGGGCGCCCTCAACCCGCTCGACGGCATCGGACCCGAGCACCTCCGGATTGGCGAGCTCGTCGCTCGCATCGACGCGGAAGGGATCGCCGAGCTCATCCTGGCCACCAACCCGAACCTCGAGGGCGAGGCGACCGCCATGTACCTGGCCAAGCGGTTGGCCGATCTCCCCGTCCGGGTCACCCGGCTCGCGAGCGGGTTGCCGGTCGGCGGGGATCTCGAGTACGCCGACGAGATGACCCTCGGCCGGGCCCTGGAGGGTCGGCGCGAGATCCGGGCATAACGGTGCCGGCCCGCCGCACCCTCTGGGTGCTCCGACACGCGAAGACGCTCCGGCGGCCGCCCGTCGGCGCGGGCGACCACGAGCGCACGCTCGCACCGAGGGGCCGCAAGGACGCCGACGCCCTCGGTGCGCGGCTCGGCGTCGACGGCGACCACCTCGGCCTCGACGACGAGCTGTTGTTCGAGCTCGTCCTCTGCTCGACCGCGGCCCGCACCGTCGAGACCACCGAGCGCGTGCTCGCCGAGATGGCCGACCCTCCACCCGTGAGCTATTTGCGGCTGCTCTACGGCGCGTCGCCCGAGGAGGTGCTCGAACAGGTGTCCATGAGCGACGACGACGTGTCCTCGGTCATGGTCGTCGGCCACAACCCGACGTTCGAGTCGCTGGTCGGAGCGATCCCGGCCAAGCCGGCACCCGCGCTGTCGGGCGGCTTCGCCACCTGCGGGCTGGCGGTGTTCGGGCTGCCGGCGCGGCGCTGGGAGGACATCGCCCCCCACACCGCCAAGGTCCTCGGGGTGTTCCTGCCGCCGTTCTGAACTAGCCGGCCGAACGCACGATCAGGGCGTCACCCTGGCCGCCGCCACCGCAGAGCGCCACCGCGGCGAGGCCGCCACCGCGCCGGCGCAGCTCCAAGAGCGCGGTCAGCGCGAGGCGGGTGCCCGACATGCCGACGGGGTGGCCGAGCGCGATCGCCCCGCCGTTCACGTTCAGCTTGTCGTCGTCGATGCCCAGTTGGTCTGCCGAGGCGAGCCCGACCACCGCGAACGCCTCGTTGATCTCGAACAGGTCGATGCCGTCGACGCCCACGCCGGCCTTGCCCGCCGCCTGCAGGATCGCGGCGGCCGGCTGAAGGAGGAGCGAGGGGTCGGGCCCGGCCACCTGGCCGTAGGAGACGAACTCGCCGAGGGGGGTGAGGCCGAGCTCCTTCGCCTTGGCCGGGGAGGTGACGATGACCGCCGCCCCGCCGTCGGAGATTTGCGAGGCGTTGCCGGCCGTGATCGTGCCCGCCTTGTCGAAGGCCGGGCGCAGGCCGGCGAGGGACTCGGGGGTGGTGCCGGGGCGGACGCCCTCGTCGGTGTCGGCCAGCACCGGGTCGCCGCGGCGCTGGGGCACCTCCACGGCCACGATCTCCTCGGCGAACCGCCCCTCCTTGGCCGCGGAGGCGGCCCGCTCGTGAGAGGCGGCCGCGAACGCGTCCTGGCGCTCGCGCGAGACCTGGGCGCCCGACGCGTTGTAGCGGTCGGTGGCGAGGCCCATCGCGCACTGGTCGAACGCGCAGGTGAGCCCGTCGTGCATCATCGAGTCGACCAGCGTCCCGTCGCCGATGCGATAGCCGATGCGGGCCTCGGGGAGCAGGTGCGGGGCGCGGCTCATCGACTCCATGCCGCCGGCCACGACGATCTCGGCGTCGCCAGCCGCGATCATCTGGTCGGCGAGGTAGATCGTGTTGAGCCCCGAGAGGCAGACCTTGTTCACCGTGGTGGCCGGCACCGACATCGGGATGCCCGCCTTGGCCGCCGCCTGCCGGGCGGTGATCTGGCCCTGGCCAGCCTGGAGGACCTGGCCCATCAGCACGTAGTCGACCTGCTCGGGGGCGACGCCGGCGCGGCGAAGGGCTTCTGCGATGGCGAACCCCCCCAGCTCCTGGGCGCTGAACCCCGACAACACTCCGGACAGCTTCCCGATCGGTGTCCGGGCTCCGGCGACGATGACCGAACCAGGCATGCGATTACCTCCATGAACTCGGCGACGAACCATCCTAGGGTCCCGTATAACGTCGCGGCTCATGGACGAAATCCTCCAGGCGGTCCTCGACGACGCCCCCGGTGAGACGCTCGCCGGGCTGGAAATGCCCGAGTCGTACCGGGCGGCCTTCGTGCGCCGCGACGAGGCCGGGATGTTCGAGGGCATGGAGTCCGCCGAGAAGGACCCGCGCAAATCGCTGCACGTGGGCGAGGTGGCCCTGCCCGAGCTGGCCCCCGACGAGGCCTACGTCGCCGTCATGGCCTCGGCCATCAACTTCAACACCGTCTGGACGTCCATCTTCGAACCGCTGCCCACTTTCGGGTTCCTCGACCGCCTGGGCAAGGAGAGCCGCTGGGGGGCCCGCCACGCCCTCGACTACCACGTGGTCGGCTCGGACGCCTCCGCGGTCGTGCTCCGCACCGGCTCGGCGGTCCGGAACTGGAAGCCGGGGGACCGGGTGACCGTGCACTGCAACTTCGTGGACGACCAGGACCCGAGCGCGCACGACGACTCGATGCTCGCGGCCAACCAGCGGATCTGGGGCTTCGAGTCGAACTTCGGCGGACTGGCCGACATCGCGCTGGTGAAGGCCAACCAGCTGATGCCGAAACCCGCCCACCTCTCCTGGGAGGAGGCGGCGGTCAACGCGCTGTGCAACTCCACCGCCTACCGGATGCTCGTCTCGCCCAACGGCGCGCCGATGCGACAGGGGAACCGGGTGCTCGTCTGGGGCGCGACCGGGGGCCTCGGCAGCTTCGCAGTCCAGTACGTGCTCAACGGGGGCGGGATCCCGGTGGGCATCGTCTCCTCGCCCGACAAGGTCGACCTGCTCCACGACCTCGGCGTGGAGGCGGCCATCGACCGCAAGGCGGGCGACTACCGGTTCTGGAAGGACGAGTTCCACCAGGACGAGTCGGAGTGGCGGCGGTTCGGCAAGGACATCCGGACCCTCATCGGGGACGACCCCGACATCGTCTTCGAGCACCCGGGCCGTTCCACGATGGGGGCGTCGGTGTTCGTGGCCAAGCGGGGCGGCACCGTCGTCACCTGCGCCGCCACCTCGGGCTACATGATCGAGTACGACAACCGCCACCTCTGGATGAAGCTGAAGACCATCAAGGGCTCGCACTTCGCCAACTACCGCGAGGCCTGGGACGCCAACC
>DAIUEV010000033.1:0-26047 GCA_036844945.1 Acidimicrobiales bacterium | reverse complement strand
CCGAACAGCTCGTAGCGGGTCCCGTCGTCGCCGGTGAACCAGCTCATGTTCTCGATCACCCCGCGCACCGCCAGCTTGAGCTTGCGCGCCGCGTAGGCCGAGCGCTGGGCGACGCGCTGGGCCGCCGCTTGGGGGGTGGTGACGACCAGCACCTCGGCGCGCGGCATGACCTGCGCGAGCGACAGCGTCACGTCGCCCGTCCCCGGCGGCATGTCGACGAGCAGGAAGTCCGGCTCGCCCCAGTAGGCGTCCCCGACGAACTGCTCGATCGCCTTGTGCAGCATCGGGCCGCGCCAGATGACCGGCTGGTCCTCCGGCACGAAGTAGCCCATCGACAGGCACCGGACCCCGTGCACCACCGTCGGGACCACCATGTCGCCGAGGACGACCGGGTCGCGGTCGCCGCCCAGCATCGTCGGGACGGAGAACCCGTAGACGTCGGCGTCGAGGATCGCGACCGAGTGACCGGCGCCGGCCAGGGCGACCGCCAGGTTGACCGTGACCGAGGACTTGCCGACGCCGCCCTTGCCCGAGGAGACGCCGAGCACCCGGCTGGTGGAGCCGGGGCGGAGGAACGCCGGTGACGGGCCGTGCGCGTGGCCGTGCCCGTCCCCTTCCGCCTCGCCGCCCTCCATGTGGGCCCGAAGGACCCCGCGCAGCGCCAGTCGCTCCTCTTCATCCATGACCCGCGTGGTCACGCGCGCCTCGTGCACCTCGGGCACGGTCAGCGCCACCCCCTCGAGACGCGCCGTGAGCTCCCCGAGCTCCGGCCAGTCGGCGACCGGGAGCGCGACCTCGATCTCGGCCCGGTGCCGGCGCTCACGGGCCGACGACAGCATCCCGGTCTCGCGCAGCGGCAGCCCGAGGAGCGGCTCGACCACGGCGCCGAGCGAGGACTCGAGCGCAGCGCCACCGGGTGCCATGGGCCTGCCTTTCACCGGGCGGCCCACCAAAAAGGGCCGGGGGACGTGGGATGCCGACGACAACGGCCTACCTGTGGGTGCGAACCCGCCCCGGGGTCGTGCGCGCACCCACAGGTAGACTACCGATCGTGCGTTCGGGCCCGAACCGGGCGTCCGTGCGTCCCGCCACGGACCCCGCCGACAGCGGTGACGTGGAGCAGCACAGCGCCGACGCGCGTTTCGCGTCGGTGGTCGCCGCCGTCACCGGTGCCTTCGGCGACCCCACCCGGCGGGAGATCTTCCTGCACGTGCGATCCCATCCCGGGACGAGCGCGGCCGAGGTCGCTGCGACCTTCTCGCTGCACCCCAACGTCGCCCGCCACCACCTTCACCGGTTGGTGGCCGGGGGCTACCTGAAGGTCGCGACGAGCCGCGACCCCCAGTCGGTCGGCCGTCCCGCCCAGCGGTTCTCGACGGTCGACGACGACCCGGTCGGCGGCCTCGCCCCCAAGCGCGACGACCTCTTGGTCCGGCTCCTCACCGAGGCGCTCGAGCTGCTCGGTCCCGAGGACGCCGAGAAGATGGCGGCGAAGGTCGGCGAGGACTACGGACGCTCGCTCGCCGCCCGCATGGCCCCCGAGGAGGGGCAGCGCACCGTCCGGGCGGCGATGCGCACGATCGCCGCCACGCTGACCGCGCACGGGTTCGCCGCCCACGTGGAGGACCACGACGGCGCCACCGCGGTCGTCGCCGAGCAGTGTCCCTTCGGCGACGCCGCTTCCACCCCGCCCGTCCTGTGCGCGGTGGACCGGGGCATGGTGAAGGGGCTCCTCGCCGGGCTGTGCGGCGACCCCAAGAAGGGTGCGCTGCCGATCGTGCTGTCCTCGCGGGCGCGCGGCGACGACACCTGCGCGGCCACCGCCTGAGGGTGGCCCGCCACTACCTCGACCACGCGTCGACCTCCCCGCTCCGCCCCGAAGCGCGCGCGGCGATGATCGCCGAGCTCGACGGAGCCTTCGGCGACCCCGGACGGGTGCACGAGGAGGGCCGGGCGGTCAGGGGCCGCATCGAGGCGGCCCGCGAGCAGGTCGCGGCGCTGTTGGGCGTCCGGCCGCGCCAGGTCGTGTTCACCTCGGGCGGCACCGAGGCGATCCACGCGGCCGTCTTCGGCGCGACCCGGGCGGCCCCGGGCCGGCCCATCGCGTGCGCGGCGGTCGAGCACTCGGCGGTCCGCGACGCCTCGGTCAGGATGGCCCCGGTCCTCGACCTCGCCGTCGACCGGGCCGGGCGGATCGACCCCGACGCCGTCTCGGCGGTCCTGTCGGACCCCGACCGACGGCCGGCGCTCGTCCACTGCCAGTGGGCCAACCACGAGGTGGGCACGATCCAGCCGGTGGGCGAGATCGTGACGCGCTGCCGGGAGGCGGGGGTCGCCGTCCACGTCGACGCCTGCGCCGCGGTCGGCCGGGTCCCGGTCGACCTCGGCGCCCTCGGCGCCGACCTCGTGTCGGTGAGCGCCCACAAGTTCGGCGGCCCGGCCGGGGCCGGCGCGCTCGTGATCGCGACCGGGAGGAGATTCGAGCCGCTCCTCGTGGGCGGCCAGCAGGAGCGGGCCCGCCGGGCCGGCCTCGAGAACGCACCGGCGATCGCCGGGTTCGGCGCCGCGGCGGGGACCCTCGTCGGACCCGGCCGGCTCGCCGAGGAGTCCGACCGGGCTCGGCGTCAGGTCGCCGGCCTGCTCGGGGCCGCCCGACAGGTCGAGGGGGTGGAGCTGGTCGGCGACCCGGAGCCGGCGGGCCGGCTCCCCCACCTCGTGTGCCTCGGGGTGGCGGGGGTCGAGGCCGAACCGGTCGTGGTCGGGCTCGACCGGGCGGGGGTCGCCGTGCACTCGGGCTCGGCGTGCTCGTCCGAGACGCTCGAACCCTCGCCGGTGCTCGCGGCCATGGGGGTGGATCCCGAACACTCGCTCCGACTCTCGGTCGGCTGGTCGACGACCGACGAGGACGTCAGTGCGTTCGCGTCGGCGTTCGCCCCGGTGGTCGCGGGGCTCCGGGCCCTGCGCGCCTGAGCGCGGCCGCCGTCGGTCCGGGCCGACCGGGCGGCCCATGTGGAGGTGTGGGTCCCGCGGCGTCCGGGTATCGGTCGGCCGGGATCCGGTGACCCGGGTCCAAAGAGACACCCTCGGAGGTCGCCAGTGCAATCCCCCCCTCGACCCGCCGTGGCCCCCACCGGAGGCTCGTCCGGGGACCCGCTCTGCGAGGTCTCCATGCGCAAGCACGGGAACGGCCACGTGCTCGAAGTGCGCGGCGAGCTCGGCGCGCTCACGCTCCCCGCGTTCGAGACCCAGATCGACCAGGTGCTGTGCGCGCGTGAGCCCGAGACGGTCCTCGACGTCCGGCACGTGAGCGTCCTCGACTGCGCGGGCTGCAGCGCCATCGCCGGCCTGGCCCACGACCTCTCCCGCCGGGGAGGGACGCTCGTGATCCGGACCGCCCCCGGGGCGATCCGCGGTCTGCTCATCTCGACGGGGCTCGCGGAGTGCCTGGCGGAGGCGCGGGCGGCCTGAGCGGTGGTCCCGTTCAGGCGGGCGGGATACCCGCGGGCAGCGGCCGGCCGGCCTCCGAGTAGGCCTGGCGCACGATGCTCGCCGCGGTCGCGAGCTCGGCCTTGGGGGGATGCTCCGACACGAAGAGCTGGAACTGCCGGACCGCGGCGGCCGGGTCGTGGTCCTGCTCGAGATCCATCGTCCCGAGGAACAGATGGGCCGCGTAGTCGTCGCGGGCGACGCGCAGCGAGCGCTCGACGAGCGACCGGCCCTGGCGCTCCTGGGCGACGTCGGCGGCCGAGAACCCCGCCTCCCACTCGAGGTACCCGGTCTCGGCGAGCGCCTGGGGCTGGTTGGGGTCCTCGGACAGGACGGTGCGGTAGAGGGACAGGGCCTCCGACAGCGACGTGCTCGTCCCCTCGTCCACCAGGGCGGCCGCCTCGGCCAGCTGGGCGGCGACCGTCTGCGGGGTGCTGCCGGTGACCGGCTGCCCGGGCAGGCTCGGCTGGGTGAGCCGCACGACGAGCAGCGTCGTCCCCGCGCTCAGCGCCACCACCGCCACCGCGGCGAGCCAACGGCGCCGGCTGCGTCCGCGCCGTGCGCCCGGCTCCGGGGCGGCGGGTGCGGTCGGAGGGTCCTCGGGTCCGGATCCGGGCCCGTGCTCGGCCGGGAGCGCCTCGAGGGCCGCCTCGACCACGGCCAACCGACGCTCGTCGCGCGACGACAAAGCGTCGTAGTCGGCCTGCCCGATGTCGCCGGCCTCGAGCTCGGCGGCGAGGTCGCCGAGCGAGCGCACGAGGAAGTCGCGCTCGTCCTCCAGGTGCCAGCGGCGCTCCCCGGCGGCGGCCGGCAGCGGGCTGTCCTGGACGCTCACGGTGTCGGGCTCCGCAGACCCCGCAACGAGCGTTGGCGGCGCCAGAACAGGACCCCGAGCCCGCCCAGCGCGAGGAGCAGCCCTGCCACCGGCAGGACCCAGACGAGCACGTCGAGCCCGGAGTCGGGCGGCGACAACAGGATGGACGGCCCGTAGCGAGCGACGAAGGTGGCGTCGATCGTCGCCTCGCTCGCGCCGGACCGGAGCATGGCCACGACGGTGCGACGCGCCGCGATGGCGCTCGGCGCCTCGGACTGGGCGATCGAGAGGTCCTCGCAGCTCGGGCAGCGGATGCGGCTCTCGACCGCGGCGGCGCGCGAGGCGAGCGACGGGGTGCCCGAGCCCCCGGCTCCGATGGCGAGCGCGACGGCCAGGGTGAGCGCGAGCGCCACCCCGGAGAGGGCGCCGGCGAGCCGGCGGCGGGTCGGGGCCGGGGCGAGCTGGACCGGGGGCGGGTCAACCACGGCGGGCGGCCGCCAGTGTGGAGTTGAGCTGTCCGTAGGTCATGGGCCCGGCGAACGCCGCGACGACCGTGCCGGCCGGGTCGACGAGGAAGGTCATCGGCGGCGACCCCACCCCGAACTCGCTCGCGAACTGTCCGGCCCGGTCGGGGACGGCCGGCCAGGTGATGCCCCACTCCGAGACGAAGCGCCTGGCCCCGGCGGTCGAGTCGTCGATGTCGACCGAGAGCAGGCGGACGCCGGTGTGCTGCTCGTGCTGCTCGAAGGCGAAGCGGACGAGACTCGGCTCCTCCGACGCGCACGGGGGGCACCAGCTGGCGAAGAAGTTCACGACGACGAACGCGCCGCGGTCGGCGGCCAACGAGACGCCCTGTCCGCCGAGGTCGCGGGTTGCGAGCGCTGGGGCGGTGTGCCCGAGCAGCGGGCTGTCGACCGACGACGCCTGGGACGACGGCCGCGTCGCCGCCACCACCGCCACCACCACGAGCACGAGCGCCACGAGGCCCGCGACCCAACGCGCCGTGTGGCGCCCGCGGCGGGCCGCCACCGCCGCTGCTTCCTTCGGGGTCATCGGCCCGGCGAGCCGACCGGCTCGGCCGGTCCACCCACCCGCACCGGCTCGGGATCGTCCGCGCGAACCGGCTCCTCGCGTCGTTCGGTCCGGTCCTCCACCGTGCCCGAGGCGGGGTCGGTGGCCCGGCGTCGGCGCCCCGGCGCGACGGCCATCAGGCCCCCCACCCCGATCACCAGCCCCCCCGCCCAGAGCCAGGCGACCAGCGGTTCGACCACGACGCCGATGGCGACCGAGTGGGCGGGGAGCCCGGGGAACTGCTCGGCCCCGGTGGCGGTCCCGACCCCGCCGAACTCGGTGACGGTCAGATAGATGTCGCCGGTGAATCCCGAGTCGATGGCCGGCGTCCCGACCGCCTCGGAGTTCGCCCCCGCGAACTGGGTCACGGCCGGGTCGAAGACCCCGCCCCCGTCCACCTTGATCGCGGCCTCGGTGGCCACCCGGGAGGGCGAGTGCACCGTCCGAAGGCCCTCGAACACGAAGGTGTGCCCGTCGAAGGTGGCCGGCCGCCCCTGGGCGAGCGCAAGCTCGCCCCGGTGCGCGAACGAGGTGGCCGCGGTGATGCCCACCGCGATCACGACCACGCCGAGGTGGACGACCATCCCGCCATTGGCCCGCCCGGCGATCCCCCGGAGCACCCCGCGTCCGTGGCGCACGCTCGCGATGACCGCCAGCACGATCGAGCGGACGGCCGAGGCCCCCGCGAACGCCCCCAAGCCGAAGGCGAGCAGGGGGACGAGCCCCCGGACCCCGCCGGCCACGCAGGCGACGACCGTGAGCACCCCGGCCCACGCCGCCGGGGCGATCCGGCGCCACAGGACACCGGCGCTCACCGTGCGCCAGGAGAGCGCCGGCGCGAGGGCCATGAGGACCAGGAGCGCGAGGCCGACGGGGACGGCGACGGTGTTGAAGTAGGGCGCGCCCACGGTCACCTGTTGGTTCTTGATCGCCTCGTAGAGGAGCGGGAACACGGTGCCGAGCAGCACCACGAACGCGAACCCGACGAACAGCAGGTTGTTGAGCAGGAACGCGCCCTCCCGACCGAGAGGCGCGTCGATGCCGCCGGGCGAGCGGATGCGGTCCCCCCGCCACGCGATCAGGCCGAAGCCGACCACCACGACGAGGAGGAAGAAGGAGATGAGCACCGGTCCGAGCGTCGAGTCGCTGAAGGCGTGCACCGACTCGATGACCCCGGAGCGGGTGAGGAAGGTCCCGAGGATCGTGAGCGAGAACGTGGCCACCGACAGCGAGAGGTTCCAGACCCGCAGCAGCCCGCGCCGCTCCTGGACGAGCACCGAGTGCAGGTAGGCGGTGCCGCACAGCCAGGGCAGGAGCGCCGCGTTCTCGACCGGGTCCCAGGCCCAGAAGCCGCCCCAGCCGAGCACCTGGTACGACCACCAGGCCCCGAGCACGATCCCGACCGACAGGAAGGTCCAGGCGATGAGGGTCCAGCGCCGGGTCTCGACCTGCCATCGGTCGCCCACCCGTCCGGTCGCGAGCATCCCGATGGTGAAGGCGAACGGGACCGTGAACCCGGTGAAGCCGAGGTAGAGGAGCGGCGGGTGGATGGCGACGAGGGGATTGTCCTGCAGGAGCGAGTTCGGGCCGGCCCCCTGGGCCGGCGGCACGCCGAGCACGTGCTGGAACGGGTTGGCCGGACCGACCATCAGTCCGATGAAGAACGCGGCGACGAGGAACATGACGAGGGTCGCCCAGGCCACGACGCCGTCGTCCGCGTCGGCCCGGAAGCGCCAGACCACCGCGCACACGAACACCGAGATGAGAAAGCCCCACAGGAGAATCGAGCCGGAGAGCGCGGACCACAGGCCGGTGATCGAGTAGATGAGCGGGGTCGCCCGGCTGTTGTTGTCGGCCACGAACGCGATCGTGAAGTCGTGCGTCACGAGCGCGTGCTCCATCGCCACCACCGCCACCACCATCCCGACGAGGAGGACGGGGGCGAGGAGCCGGCCGTCGAGCCGGGGGTCGGGGGCCCGGCCCCGGGCCTTGTGCGAGAGCGAGAGCCCGACGGTCGCGGCGCCGACGATTGCCGCGGTGAAGGCCAGCCAGACCCCGATGGTGCCAAGCGCGGCGTTCACCGCGGCACCGGGGTCCTCAACGGACCGTTCCGTTCGGCGCCTTCACCCGGCCGGGGTGCGCGGCGATGTAGTCGGCCGAGTGCTTCACCATGATCTGGTCGGAGACGAACACGGCCGACGTCGACGAGGCGAAGTGGCCCACCACGACGACCGGGATGTCCTTTTGGAACAGCTGCGGAGGCGAACCGGTGTTCCGGACCGGCACCTGGTCGACACCCTCTGCGACCCGAAAGTCGGTCCCGACCGCGGTCCGGCGGATGCTCCCCGGCACGACCACCCCCTCCAGGCGGAAGGTCGAGGTCCCGAGGCTGGCCCGGTGGGCCAGGGCCTGGTCGACCGTGTCGAAGTAGTCGAGCGAGCTGCCGAGGCCCTCGACGAGCAGGAACACGAGCGCGCCCACGAGCACCGCGGCCACCACCCACAGCCGTCGCCGGGTGCGCCGCCGGGTCGCGGAGACGGGCGGCACGGGCGGCCGCTCGATCACCGACGCGTCGCTCACGACTCGCCCGGCGGTGCCTCCGTCGCGCGCTGGCCGGGATCGGCGGGCGGGGCCAGGTCGACCCTCCGCTCGAGGCTGCGGCGGCGCAGGACGAGGCCGATCGCGTACAGGAACAGCACCGACAGCCCCACCGCGTAGCCGGCGTCGACGTAGCTCATTGGCCCACCGGGCTCGGCGGCCTGAGCTCCACCGAGCCGTTCGACGGAGCCGGTGCGGTCGGGACGGCCACCCCGCCCTCGGCCCATCGCTCGGCCAGCGAGATCTCGAGATGCTCCGCACCGGTGCGGTCGGCGAGCACCTCGATCCGGTAGCGCACGGCCACCATCCACACGAACACGAGGGTCAGCGCGACGAACCCGAGCAGCAGCGTCCACGCCATCGACCCGTGGATGGTGGGCGAGAGGTCCGCGTTCAGAACCGTCGCACCCTGGTGAAGTGTCTGCCACCACACCACCGAGAAGTGCACGATCGGGACGTCGACGAACGCGATCAACCCGGCCACGGCGCAGCGCTTCGCCCGCACCTCGGGGTCGGCCGGCACCCGGCGCAACGCCAGGTAGCCGAGGAACAGCACGAGGAGCAGCGCGGTGGAGGTCAGTCGGGCGTCCCAGGTCCACCAGACCCCCCAGGACGGCCGCCCCCAGAGCATGCCGGTGGCGAGCGTGAGCGCGTTGAAGACGACGCCCACCTCCACCGACGCGGCCGCGAGCCGGTCCCAGAACAGTGATCGGGTGCGGCGCCACAGGTAGAGGAGGCTGGACAGCGCGGCGAGCCCGAAGGCGAGGTAGAGGGCGACCCACGCGATCGGCGGGTGCAGGTAGACCAGGCGCACCAGGTTGCCCTGCTTCTGGTCGGGGGGCGTGACCCACAGCCCGAGCCACACGGTGAGCGCGGTGGTGACGAGGCCGGCGAGGCCGACCACCCGGACCCAGACCGGCCGGGAGCGTCCGACGATGGGCGCGTCGCTCATCCGGCCTCCAAGAGCGGCCCGTAGAGCACGATGCCGATCACCAGGTAAACGGCGGCGAACGGCCCCAGCACGCGCAGCCACGACACACCGTCGGAGACCGAGCCGGACAGTGCGCCCGACCAGGCCCGCGACGCCGCCAGCAGAACCGGGGCGAGAACGGGCAGGACGAGCAACGGGAGCAGCGTCTCGCGGACCCGCAGCCCCGCCGAGAGCGCGCCGTAGAGGGTCCCGGCTGCCGCGAGGCCGAGCGTCGCGAGCAGCGACGCCACCAGCGCGAGCCACGCGGTGTGGAGGTGCACGCCGAAGAGCACCGTCATCGCCGCCCACAGCACGACCTGGAGCACCGCGAGCTCGGCGGCGACGGCGGCCGCCTTCCCGAGGAACACCCCGGCCGGGTCGATGCCCGAGGCCCGGAGCCCGTCGCGGGTGCCCTCCCCCGACTCGATGGCGAAGCTCCGCTGGGTGGCGAGGACCGTCGAGAAGAGCACGGCCAGCCAGTACAGCCCCGGCGCCGCCGAGGCGAGGGTGTGCCGAACCGGCCCGAGGGCGAAGGCATAGAGCACGAGAGAGAGCACCGCCACGGGAAGCACCTGCCACAGGGCCACCCGGGAGCGCAGCTCGATCCGGAGATCCTTCCCCGCGACCAGCAGCGCGTCACGCCACATTGCTGCCGCCCTCGCCCACCGCCGAGAGCTTGGCGCGCCGGCTCCCCGGCGAGACGTCGGTCACCCGACCGCCGGCCATGGCGGCCTGCCGGTCCGACAGGGCCGACGCCGCCTCGGGCTCATGCGAGGTGAAGACCACCGTGGCCCCGCCGGCCACCGCCTCGGCGACCAGCTCGGCGAGGAGGGTCCTGGCGTCGGGGTCGAGCGCCGCGTGGGGCTCGTCGAGCAGCCAGAGCGCCGGGGCCCGGGCGACGAGCGTGGCGAGCCCGACCCGGCGGCGCTGACCGGCCGAGAGGCCGCCCACCGGAGCGCGGGCGAGCCGGCCGGCGATGCCGACCCGGGCCAGCGCCGGGCCGCCGCGCTCGGCGCCGACGCCGGCGGCGCGGAGGGCGAACCGGACGTTCTCGGTGGCCGTCAGCTCGTCATAGAGGGCCGGCGCGTGGCCGAGCAGGCCGACCAGGCGGCGGACCGACGCGGCGTCGGTCCGCAGGTCGACGCCGAGGACCACCGCCTCCCCCGCGCTGACCGGGAGCAGCCCGGCCAGCACCCTGAGCAACGTCGTCTTCCCGGCCCCGTTGGGCCCGACGACCGAGACCACCTCGCCAGGGGCGACCTCGAGGTCGGCCCCCGAGAGGGCTGGGAAGCGACCGGTGAGCGCCACCGCGCCCCGGAGTCGTAGGACGGGGTCCATGGGATCGCCACGATGCTACGAGCCGACCCCCGCCCGGGGCCAAGCGCCGGCGGTGGCCCTGGCTCAGCTGGTGGCGAGGCGACCGAGGCCGATGTGGCGCATGAGCTGCTGCATCTCCCCCGCGAGCCAGCCCAACTGCCCGGTGACGAGCAGGATCCCGAAGGCGAGGAGCACCGCGCCGGCGACGAGATGGATCGCCCGCAGACGACGGCGGGCCCGGACGTAGAGGGTGGTGAGCCGGCCGAACGCGAGCCCGGTGGCCACGAAGGGGACGCCGAGGCCGAGGGCGTAGGCGAACAGGAGGACCACCCCTCCCGCAAGCGTCGGCCGCGAGGCGGCGAGGGCGGTCACGGCCCCGAGCACCGGCCCGATGCAGGGCGTCCACGCGAACCCGAAAGCCACTCCCATCACCGGCGCGGCCAGCGCGCCGAGGCGCCGCCGGTCGACGTGGACCCGCCGCTCGGTGAGGACCCGGCCGGCCAGATTCCGGGGACCGGGCCCGAGACGGGCCCAGGCCGCGGCCGGGACGGCGCCGACGAGCAGCACCGCGCCGAGCGCGATGACGACCGCGCCCGACGCGATGTCGAGCTGGTGGCGGTGCGCACCGAGGAGGTGGCCGAGCCCTGAGGCCGCGGCGCCGAGGGCCACGAACACGGCGCTGAAGCCGGCGACGAACAGCCCGATGTCGCGGGCGAGGCGACGGGCGGGGACGCCCGGACCGTCGGTCGCCCCTTCGAGCTCGGCGGCCGAGAACCCGGACACCATCGAGACGTAGCCCGGCACGAGCGGGAGCACGCACGGCGAGAGGAACGAGATCATCCCCGCCCCGAATGCGATGAGCACCCCGAGCGGGCTGGCGGTGAGCGTTCCGATCACGGTCGGGTCACCGAACGTCAGCCCAGCTGGCTGCGAACGACGGCCAGGTCCGCCTCGACCATCATCTCGACCAGCGAGGGGAAGTCGACCTCGCGCTTCCAGCCGAGCTCCTCGGTCACCCGCTTGGGGTCACCGACCAGGAGGTCGACCTCGGCCGGCCGCATATACCGCTCGTCGACGACCACGTGGTCCTCCCAGTTGAGCCCGGCCACCGAGAACGCGATCTCACACAGCTCTCGCACCGAATGGGTCTCTCCCGACGCGACGACGTAGTCGGTCGGTGTGTCCTGCTGGACCATCAGCCACATCGCCCGCACGTAGTCGGCGGCGTAGCCCCAGTCGCGTTGGGCGTCGAGGTTGCCCATGTGCAGCTCGGTGTCGAGCCCGTACTTGATGCGGGCCACGCCGTTGGAGATCTTGCGCGGGGCGAACTCGAGACCCCGGCGCGGCGACTCGTGGTTGAACAGGATCCCCGACGCCGCGTGCAGCCCGTAGCTCTCGCGGTAGTTCACGGTGATCCAGTGCCCGTACACCTTGGCCACCCCGTACGGGCTACGCGGGTAGAAGGGCGTCGTCTCGCGCTGGGGGACCTCGAGGACCTTGCCGAACATCTCCGAGCTCGACGCCTGGTAGAAGCGGATCGCCGGGTCGACGATGCGGATCGCATCGAGCATGCGGGTCACGGCGAGTGCGGTCGTCTCGCCGGTGAGCACCGGCTGGCTCCACGAGGTCTGCACGAAGGACTGGGCGGCGAGGTTGTAGACCTCGTGGGGACGGAACTCCGTGATCATCGTGATCAGGGAGGCCTGGTCGAGCAGGTCGCCCCCGACGAGCGTGATCCGGTCCTGGATGTGGGCGATCCGCTCGAAGCCCACGGTGCTCGAACGCCGCACCATGCCGATGACCTCGTAACCCTGCTCGAGGAGCAGTTCCGCGAGATAGGAGCCGTCCTGGCCCGTAACGCCGGTGATCAGCGCGCGGCGGGGCATCGGGAGCCAACGGTAGTCGACGGGTGGCCCGGCCCAGATGGCCAGATCAGCGCCCTACAGTGCGCCGGAGTGCCGGTCGCCGCCCTGGTCTCGTTCCGCCTGGGGGGCACCGACGGCGTGTCGATCGAGTCGGCGAAATGGGCCAACGCCCTCGGGGAGCTCGGCTTCGACGTCCGCTCCGTGGCCGGCGAGGGGGTCGCCGACCACCTCATCGACGGCCTCGCGATGACGGCGGCCGACCCGCCGGAGCCGGCCGCCGTCATCGCCGCGCTGAGCGGGGCTGACCTGGTGATCGTCGAGAACCTGTGCTCGCTGCCGCTCAACCCCGCCGCGCTCGGCGTCATGGTCGAGGCGTGCCGCGGTCGGCCCACCGTCCTGCATCACCACGACCTCCCGTGGCAACGGCCGCAGTTCGCCTCGGCGGCGGTTCCCGACGACCCCGCCTGGCGCCACGTGACCATCAACGAGCTCAGCCGGCTCGAGCTTGAAGAACGCGGGATCTCGGCGACCACGATCTACAACCGATTCGACACTGCCGCCTCGCCCGGTGACCGCGCCGGGACGCGCGACGCGCTCGGCATCGGCGACGGACGGCTCTTCCTCCAGCCCACCCGGGCGCTCGCTCGCAAGAACATCGGGGCCGGTCTGGAGCTGGCCGCACGGCTCGACGCGACCTACTGGCTCCTCGGCCCGCCCGAGGACGGCTACGGGCCGGAGCTCGACCGGCTCGTCCGGGCGAGCGGGGCGCCGGTGATCCGGGATTCGCATCCGTCGGGCCGCATGGCCGACGCATATGCCGCCAGCGACCTCGTGCTCCTCCCTTCGACCTGGGAGGGGTTCGGGAACCCTTCGATCGAGTCGGCCGTGCACCGACGGCCACTGTGCATCGGTTCGTATCCGGTTGCGCTCGAGCTTGCGTCCTTCGGCTTCCGGTGGTTCTCCCCCGACGACCCCGACGAGATCGCCCGGTGGCTCGCCGCCCCGGACCGGGATCTCCTCGAACACAACTGGCAGGTCGCGGACACCCACTTCTCGCTGCGTGACCTGCCGCGTCGGATCGCGTCGGTGCTGGCAACGTTTCCAGATCTCCGATGACCGGGCGCCACTCCGGTTGACGTCTCTCCACGGGACGTCCGCGTGCCCCACCGGCCGGTAACCTGGTCGCGGGCATGACGGTGTCAGGGACCAAGACCGCGCCCTCGAAGGGGCGCCGAACCCGCCGCCTCGGCGCGACGGAGCGCCGGGAGCAGCTCGTCCTCACCGCGCTGCGACTCTTCGGCGAGCGGGGCTACCGCGCCACGACGATGGAGGACATCGCCAACGCGGCCGGGGTGACCAAGCCGCTCCTCTACCAACACTTCACGTCGAAGCGGGCGCTCTATCTCGAGCTCGTGAGCCACGTCTCCGAGGAGCTGCTGCATGCCCTCGGCTCCGCATACCGCCGGGCCAACGGGCCCCGCGAGATGGTAGAGAACGGTTACCGCGCGTACTTCGAGCTCATCGTCACCCACGAGGACGCCTTCCGTCTGCTGTTCGGGAGCCAGGCGCCCGACGACCCGGAGCTGTCGAGCGCCGTGCGCAACGTCGAGCGCTCGGTGCTCGACGTGCTCGAGGCGCGGATGCCGCCGGACTTCCCGCCCGAGCACCGGCGCCTGCTCGCCTACACGGTGATCGGCATGGCGGAGGGTGGCACCCGCTTCTGGGTCGAGTCGGCACGCAAGGGCCTCGGGACGTCCCCCGACGACGTGCGGCAGTTGGCCGAACGGGTGTCGCGAGTGGCGTGGGCCGGCCTGCGGGGCGTCCGGACCGACTGACCGGGCGCGGTCGAGCTCACAGCGCGCGGGCGAGCTGCTCGGTGAGCAGCCATAGCTCGTGCGCGCAGGCCACGTAGACGTCCACGTCGCCACCGGCCGGGTCGGCCACGTCCTCGGCCGGGTCGAGTGGCCGGTCGGCCAACCCGAGTGCGTCGACCCGGTCCAACAGCGCGCTCTCGCCGGGGAGGAGATCGAGGCACAGGCGGCGGAGTGTCGCCGTCCGCTTCGCTGCGGCGGGGTGATGGCGCCGGACGAACCGAACGTGGTCGGCCTCCATGGCCACGATCAGGTCGGCGACGTCGAGCTGGTCCTCGCGGAGCTGCTTGCTCCGGTGACCCGAGACGGCGATGGCTTCGAGCTCGGGGATGGACGCCAACGCGGCGCGGGTCCGCATCCCCATCGGTTGGCCCTCCACCACGTGGGTCCCCGCGCTGACCACATCGAGCGCGACGCCCAGCTCGCCGGCCCAGTGATCGAGCATGTACGCCGCCATCACCGAGCGCGCCGCGTTGCCGGTGCACAGCGTGACGAGCACGGTCGGATCGGGCCTCATCGGCGGGACGGGCACGGCGAGGCGCCCCGGCAGGTCGTCAGTTGAGCCGCATCCCGGAGATCGCGCGGGCGATGACGAGGCGCTGGATCTCCGAGGTGCCCTCGAAGATCGTGTAGATCTTCGAGTCCCGGTACCAGCGCTCGACGGGGGCGTCGCGGACGTAGCCCGCGCCGCCGAGGATCTGGACTGCCCGCTCGGTGACCCAGACCGCGGTCTCGCCCGCGAACAGCTTCGACTGGGACCCTTCGGCGCCGGTGAACGGTTGGCCCGACCGGCCCATCCACGCGGCGCGCCACACGAGCAACCGCGCCGCATCCAGGCGGGTCCGCATGTCGGCCAACGTGAAGGAGATCGCCTGGTTGTCGATGATCGGCTTCCCGAACTGCGTGCGCCCCTTGGCGTACTCGAGGGCGTATTCGTACGCGGCCCGGCCGACACCGACCGCCTGCGCGCCGACGTAGGGCCGGGTCGCCTCGAAGGTCCCCAAGGCGGCCTGGGTGGCGGAGTGGCCTCCCTCCCTCGCCCGGGCCATGCGGTCGTCGAGCCGGTCCTTGCCGCCGAGGAGGCAGGCACCCGGGACCCGGCAGTCCTCGAGCACCACCTCGGCGGTGTGCGATGCCCGGATGCCCAGCTTCTGGAACTTGCGCCCCTGAGCGATCCCAGGTGTGCCCTCGGGCACGACGAAGCTCGCATGGCCGCGTGCGCCGAGCGCAGGGTCGACCTGGGCCACGACGACGTGGAGGTTGGCCAGACCGCCGTTGGTAATCCAGGTCTTGGTGCCGTTCAAAACCCACTCGTCCTTGGCCTCGTTGTACCGGGCGGTCGTCTTGAGCGAGGACACGTCCGAGCCCGCGTCCGCCTCGGAGACCGCGAACGCGGCGAGCTTGAGGTCGCCGGGCGTGCCGTAGCACTGCGGCAGCCACTCCCCTTGCTGCTGCGGAGTCCCGTTCGCGTAGATGGCCGAGACGGCGAGCGCGGTGCCCATCAATGCGAGGGCGATCCCGGCGTCACCCCAAGCGAGTTCCTCGGAGCTGAGCGCGAGCAAGAGCCCGGTCTTGTCCAAGAAGGCGGTCGCGATGAAGTCGAGGCCGTACAGGCCGACCTTGGCCGCCTCCTCGAGGATCGGCCACGGCGTCTCCTCGCGTTCGTCCCACTCGTGGGCCGCGGGGCGGATGACGTCCTCGGCAAACTCGTGGACCCAGCGGACCACTTCGAGCTGCTCGTCACTCGGTCGCAGCGAGAACTCTTCCGCGCTCAACGAGAGCACCCTTCCCTCATCTTGTGCGCGCGCCCGCGCGCGACGACGTCGTGGAAGGGAAAATTACCAGTGGGTAACTCGAATCTACAGGGATGCCACCAGGGCGCCCTCTTAGCCGACCGGGCGTACGTCCTTCGCCATGAGGCCCTTCGGGCCCTCCTCCACGTCGAACTCCACCGGCTGCCCCTCTTCGAGCACGCGATATCCGCTCATCTGGATGGCGGTGTGGTGCACAAAGACGTCGGCCCCGCCGTCGGGCTGCGAGATGAATCCGTAGCCCTTCTCGGAGTTGAACCACTTGACTGTTCCGGATGCCACTGTGGCAATCCTCCCTGTTGCTTGAGGCATTGCCAAGGCAACACCGCTGCTGACTGCTTGGTGCGACCTTCGCACCCCTGCGCACGACGATGTCCTGCGCTGCGCGGACGCTAGCAGGGGCCGACGGCTCCCCGGTGAACTTGGCCGTCACGAACTGGGGCACACGGGCCCGGGCTCAGCGTCGGAGCCGGGTGCCGTCCGCGCCATCCTCCACGGTCCAGCCCAGCGCGACCAACTGGTTACGGATCAAGTCCGAGCGGGCATAGTCGCCCTCGGCTCGGGCCGCGTCCCGCTCGTCGACCAGTCGCCGTGTCGCCTCGTCGAGCTCGGCCTCCCCGGCGACGAGCCCGAGACCGAGCACCCCGCACAGGAGGGCCACCGTGTGCGCCAGCTCCAACGCTCGGTTCTCGTCGCCCGCGTCGGCCAGTGTGTGGGCACGACTGATCGCGTCGAAGATCCGGGCCAGCGCGCCCGGTGTGTCGAGATCGTCGTCCATGTGGGCGCGGAAGCGATCGACCTCCTCGGTGACGACGTCCGCCGGGCCAGCGTCAGGTCCGAGCGCGGCCTGCCCGAGGCCGCCCAGGTCTTCAAGGCCGAACCGACGGGCAAAGCTGTCGAGCCTGTCCAGCGCCTTCTCGGCGTCGCTCACAGTGTCCGGCGTCACGTCGATCTGCGACCGGTACTGCGAGCGGAGAACGAGCAACCGGTAGGCGCGGGGGTCGGAGCGCTCGAGCATCTCGGCCATGGTGACGAAGTTGCGGAGCGACTTGGACATCTTGTCGGCGCCGGCCATCACCCATCCGTGGTGCACCCAGAGCCGTGCGAACGGCCGCTCGAGCGCGACCGCCTGGGCCCGCTCGTTCTCGTGGTGGGGGAAGATGAGGTCGAAGCCCCCGCCGTGGAGATCGAATCCCTCGCCCAACAGGTCGAGCGACATCACCACGCACTCGGTGTGCCACCCCGGACGGCCGGAGCCGAAGGGCGCGTCCCAGGTGGGCTCGCCCTCCTTGGCCGCCTTCCACACCGCGAAGTCCAGCGGTGAACGCTTGTCCTCGTCGATCCCGACCCGGGCGCCCGGCATCAGGGCTTCGAGCGACTGGTGGGCGAGCAGTCCGTACCCTTCGACCCGGTCGACTTCCAGGTAGACCCCGCTCGAGGTGCGATACGCGAGGTCCCGTTCGAGCAGCTGTGACACGAGCGCCACCATCCGTGCGATGTACTCGGTGGCGTGCGGGGTGTCGTGCGGGCGGAGCACGCCCAGTGCGTCGGATGCCTTCCACCATGCGTCCTCGTACTGGCGGGCGACCTCGGACTCGGTGCGACCCTCCGCAGCAGCACGCTTGATGATCTGGTCGTCGACGTCGGTCACGTTGGAGACGTGGTGGACGTCGAGGCCGCTGAAGACGAGGTAGCGGCGGAGCACATCGAAGACCAGCCATCCCCGACCGTGGCCGATGTGGGGCTCGTCATAGACGGTGAGCCCGCAGTTGTAGAGGGACGCGCGCCCCGGGTCCCGCAGCTCCAGGGGACGGACGGTGCCCGTTGCAGTGTCGTGCAGGCGCAGCACCCCAGGTACGGTAACCCGATCATGAGCACCCCCGTGACGAGCTTCGGGGTCCCCGACCGCCCGTCGCTCGCGGGCCTCGAGGCCAAGTGGGATCGCCAGTGGGAGGCCGACGGCACCTACCGGTTCGACGCGCCGAAGAGCCGAGCCGACGTGTACGCGATCGACACCCCGCCGCCGACGGTGAGCGGCTCGCTCCACCTCGGCACCGTCTTCGGGTACGTCCAGTTCGACTCGATCGCCCGCTTCTGGCGGATGCACGGCAAGGAGGTCTTCTTCCCGGTCGGATGGGACGACAACGGGCTGCCCACCATCCGGCGGGTCCAGAACCACTACGGCGTGCGCTGCGACCCCACCCTCCCCTACGAGCCGAACGCGGCCATCAAACCCGGCGCCGGGGAGCGGGCGGTCTCCCGCCGCAATTTCATCGAGTTGTGCCACGAGCTGACCGAGACCGACGAGCGCGTCTTCGAACAGGTCTTCCGCGAGGTGGGCCTCTCGGTGGCCTGGGAGCTCACGTACACGACGATCAGCGACCGGTCGAGGCGCGTCTCGCAACGGGCGTTCCTGCGCAACCTCGCTCGCGGGGAGGCCTACCTGAGCGAAGCACCGACGATGTGGGACGTCGACATGCAGACTGCCGTCGCACAGGCCGAAATCGAGGACCGACCGACCCCGGCCGCCTACCACCGGCTCCTCTTCCACCGCCGCGACGGGGCTGACATCGAGATCGACACCACCCGACCCGAACTCCTCGCGGCGTGTGTCGCCGTCGTTGTCCATCCCGACGACGCCCGCTGGCGCGGCGAGATCGGTTCGGAGATCGTGACCCCGCTCTTCGGCGTGCCGGTCCCGCTGGTGGCCCACCCGCTGGCCGACCCGGAGAAGGGCACCGGGGTCGCGATGATCTGCACCTTCGGTGACAGCACCGACGTGGTCTGGTGGCGCGAGCTCGACCTCCCGGCCCGGTCGGTGGTCCAGCGCGACGGCCGGCTCCAGGACGAGGTGCCCGAATGGGTGACCACTGACGCCGGCGTCCGCGCGTGGGGCCTGCTCGCCGGCAAGACCACCAAGGCGGCCCGCCGGGAGATCGCCACACTCCTGTCCGAGTCGGGTGAGATGGTCGGCGAACCGAGACCAATCGAACACGAGGTGCGCTACTACGAGCGGGGCGAACGGCCGCTCGAGATCGTGACGAGCCGACAGTGGTACATCCGCAATGGCGCGCGCGACGAGCAACGGCGCGAGGCACTCCTCGAGGCCGGCCGCGAGCTCGAGTGGCACCCCGACTTCATGCGGGTGCGCTACGAGCACTGGGTGGGCGGCCTGAACGGTGACTGGCTGATCAGCCGCCAGCAGGTGTTCGGGATCCCGTTCCCGGTCTGGTACCCGCTCGACGACGACGGCACGGTCCGGCACGACCGCCCGATCCCCGCCGACGAGGCGACGCTCCCGGTCGATCCGCAGGCGGACACGGCACCGGGCTACGAGGAGTCCCAACGCGGCCAGCCCGGCGGTTTCGCCGGCGATCCCGACGTCATGGACACGTGGGCCACCTCGTCCCTCACGCCGCAGATCGCGGGCGCATGGGAGGACGACCCCGAGCTCTTCGCGCGGGTCTACCCGATGGACCTCCGACCCCAGGGGCCCGAGATCATCCGGACGTGGCTGTTCACGACGGTGCTCCGCAGCCAGCTCGAGCACGGCACGCTGCCGTGGTCCGACACCAGCATCAACGGGTGGATCCTCGACCCCGACCGCAAGAAGATGTCGAAGTCGAAGGGGAACGTGATCACCCCCGAGGCGCTCGTGTCGGAGCACGGGGCCGACGGGGTGCGCTACTGGGCGTGCGGCGCGGCGCCGGGCACCGACACCGCCACCGACCCGGCGGTGATGAAGGTCGGACGCCGCCTGGCGATCAAGCTGCTGAACGCCTCGAAGTTCGTCCTCTCGATGGCCGCCGGAGGGGGCGCCGTCACCGAGCCGCTCGACACCGCCATGCTCGCCGGACTCCGCGAGGTCGTTGCCGGGGCGACCGAGGCGTTCGAGCGGTATCAGTATCACCACGCGCTCGAGCGGGCCGAGACGTTCTTCTGGTCGTTCTGCGACGACTACCTCGAGCTGGTCAAGTCCCGCGCCTACGGATCGTCGGAGGACGTCGATCCCGGACCGACCGCCTCGGCCCGAGCGGCGCTGGCGCTGGCCCTCTCGGTCCAGCTCCGCCTCTTCGCTCCCTTCCTCCCGTTCGTCACCGAGGAGGTGTGGAGCTGGTGGCAGGAGGGGTCCATCCACCGCGCCCGCTGGCCCGAGGTGGGCGAGCTGGCAGGAGCCGAGGGGGGCGACCCCGCGGTCCTCGAGGCCGTGGCCGAGGTCCTCGGGGCGATCCGGCGCACGAAGACCGGGGCCAAGCGCTCCCTGCGTACCCCGGTCGCGCGGGTGGAGGTCGTCGACACCGGGTCCCGCCTGGCCGCTGTCCGAGCCGCCGAACACGACCTGATCGAGGCTGGCAACGTCCGCGAGCTCACCCTGCGGGAGGGAGCAGACGCCCAGGTCATCGTCGAGCTGGCCGACGAGGACGGCTCCGGGGCATAGCGCGGGCCGCTCCGGCGTTTTGCAGAGTGAAGACCGAGGGAAGGAGGCCACCGTGGGAGTCACGGAACTCGGCCACGTGGTGCTGTACGTCGAGAATGCCGAGCGCTCGGCTCGCTTCTACCGCGACGTCCTCGGGTGGCGTCAGATCATGCCCGACCCCGGCGCCCCGGTCGCCGGTGCCGCCGCCTTCTCCGGTGGGCGGACCCACCACGAGCTCCTCTTGATCGAGGTCGGGCCCGGGGCCGCGCCCATCCCGCCCGGTCGCCGGATCGGCATGTACCACTTCGGGCTGCGGGTCGGCGACACCGACGAGGAACTGAAGGCCGCCCTCGAGCGGGTCGTCCAATCGGGTGGGACCGTGCTCGGGTCCTCGGACCACACCGTCACCCACAGCGTCTACATCACGGACCCCGATGGCAACGAGGTCGAGCTCTACATCGATGTGCAGGGGGTCGACTGGCGGAACGACCCAAAGGCCTTCGCGGCGCCCACCAAGCCGCTCCGACTCTGAGGGCGCTCAGGCGTTCGGCGACTCGTTGATCACCACGATCGTGCCGGCGAGCGCGTGCAGGGTCGGCAACGTCTGGCGGGCCGCCTCCATCACCTCCACCCTGGGTGGATCCGGGCGCGACGTCTCGTAGTAGGTGCCCGGTCCATAGAGCTGTCCGTAGCGGACGATCACGCCGCCGGCATCGAGGATCGCGTGCTCGTGGTCCCGGACCGAGGCGCCGGCGTCACCGGGGAGCTCCCATGAGACGCTCTGCGCGATCACCCGAGACGCTCCCGCCGCCCCGGCCGCCTGCAGCAGGTTCGAGGTGCCCTCACGACGCATCCGGGCGTTGCGCTCGGCGAAGGTGAAGATCTCCGACAGCTCATCGGGCAGGTCGGTCAGCTGGTGCATGACCACCTCGGGGGCCGCCGCGGTGACGACCTCGACCAGGCGCTCGATGTCGTAGACGTCGCAGACGACCGGCGCCGCGCCGAGCGACGCGAGCAGATCCTCCTTCTCCAGGGACCGGGTCATCGCGCTGACCTCGTGACCCTCGGCGACCAAGAGGGGGACAAGCGCGCGACCGAGCACTCCGCTCCCGCCGGCGACGAACACCCGCACGGCGACACCCTACGGCCCGAGCCCGCGCTCAGCCTTCGGGGACGACCTCGGCGGGCGACTTGTCGGGTCGGAGCCCCCGCCAGGCGGGCTGGCGGAGGCGCCCCTGGGTCGTCCAGCCGGTGTAGCGGACCTCGCCCACCAGCGTCGGACGGAGCCAGGTGGCGTCCTGCACCTGGGCCCTCGGGAGCTCGCCGACGAAGGGGCTGCGGCGTCGGTGCAACCGGGCGAAGCGGACGGCCAGCTCCTTCAGGTGGGCGTCGGAGAACCCCGTGCCGACCTTCCCGACGTAGCGGAGGCCCCCATCGTCGGGGATCCCGACGATGAGCGCGCCGATCGTAGCGGCCCGGCTGCCCTGTCCCGGGGTGAACCCGCCCACCACCACCTCCTGGGTGAGCAGGGCGCGGGTCTTGACCCAGTCGTCCGACCGGCGCCCCGGCACATAGACGCTGTCGACCCGCTTGCACACGATGCCCTCGAGACCCGCCGACCGGGCGGCCCGCATGACCGCCGACGGCGGCTCCCGGTACGCGCCGGGTGTCGCCCAGTTGTCGCCGGCTAGCGCCACCGACTCGAGCAGGCGGCGGCGCTCGGCGTAGGGCAGGCCGACGGTGGAGCGTCCGTCGAGGTGGAGAACGTCGAACACGAGATAGCTGACCGGGGTCTTCTGCGACAGTCGGCGGGCGGCGGCCTGGTCCCGGACGTGCATGCGCTGCTGCAGGAGGCCGAAGCTCGGGCGGTTGTCCTCGTCGAACGCGACGATCTCCCCGTCGAGGACGGCCGGTCGCGATCCGAGGGCGCGGCCGAGCGCATGGAGCTCGGGGTAGGCCGAGGTGATGTCGAGGTCGTTGCGTGACAGCAACCGCACCCGGCCCCCGTTCACGTATGCGACCGCGCGCACACCGTCCCACTTGAACTCGCAGCTCCACCCGCCGGCATCGTCCGGGGGATCGCCCGCCTTGCACAGCATCGGGCGGATCAGCTCGGGCAGCTCCTCCCAGTCGTCGGGGGCCGGCTCCATCCGGTGGATCATCCAGTTCTTGCCGCCGGTGCGGAACAAGACGTAGCGACCGGTCACCCGCGATCCGTGAAGCACCACCATCACCTCGCGCTCGGACCACTTCTCGGTCTCGTAGGTCCCGGTGTCCCAGATCGAGACGGTGCCCCCGCCGTACTCCCCCGACGGGATCTCGCCGGAGAACCCGCCGTAGTCGAGCGGATGGTCCTCGGTGGCGACGGCGAGGTGGTTGCGGCGGGGGTTGAGGGGCACGCCCTTCGGGAGCGCCCAGGACACGAGCACGCCGTCGCGCTCCAAGCGGAAGTCCCAGTGCAGGGCTCGGGCGTGGTGCTCCTGGACGACGAAGGTCGGGGCGCCACGCGGCCGGCGCCGAGACCGGCCCGACCCCATGGGCTCGGGCGTGCGCTTCGGGTCCCGTTTCGACTTGTAGGTGTCCAGCTTGGACGGGCTCACCGATCCGACGCCTCCGACGACCCGGCGGGGGGCCGGGAGCTCAATCCTCGCGCCGGGCCGGGGCCCGGCCCCGACCCCCGGCACGATGACAGGGCTCCGGTACCGTCGCTCCGTGCACCGATGGTTCGGGGTTCTCGCGCACCGCGACTTTCGCCTCTATTTCATCGGTCGCGCCACGTCACTCATCGGCACCGGGATGATCCCGGTCGCCCTCTCCTTCGCGATCCTCGGCCGGGGCGGATCGACCTCCGAGGTCGGCTGGGTCCTCTCGGCCGACGTCCTCCCCTTGGCGCTGTTCCTGCTGGTCGCCGGGGTGCTGGCCGACCGGATCAACCGCCGCGCGGTCATGCTCGGGGCCGACCTCCTGCGGTGCGCGGCCCAGGGGGTGCTGGGCGGCTGGCTCCTGCTCGGCCATCCCCCGCTGTGGGGGTTCCTGGTGCTCGAGTTCGTCGTCGGGATCGGCACGGCGTTCTTCACACCCGCGATGACCGGGCTGATCCCCCAGGTGACGACGCCCGAGACGCTGCACCAGGCCAACGCGCTCAATGGCGCCGCACAGTGGGGCGGCACCCTGATCGGCCCGGCAATCGCCGGCGTCCTGGTCGCCACCGCCGGAGCCGGCTGGGCGGTGGTGGCCGACGCGGTTTCGTACGCCATCGGCGGGGTGTGCCTCGTGCGCCTCCGGGTCGGCTGGTCGGGCGCCGACGGCGTGCGGGACGAGTCGATCGCCCGACAGCTGGTGACGGGATGGCGCGAGTTCCGCTCCCGGACCTGGCTGTGGAGCGTGGTGGCCCAGTTCTGCACGCTCGGGCTCATCGTCTTCCCGCCCTTCTTCGTCCTCGGCGCCGTGGTGGCGAAGCACTCGCTCGGCGGGGCGGTCGGCTGGGGCATCGTGCTCGCCTGCCAGGGTGCCGGCGCGACGCTCGCAGCGGTGACGATGCTCCGGGTGCAACCGCGACGTCCGATGCTCGCCGGCGAGCTGGCGATGATCGGTTGGGCCGTCATCCTGGTGGCGCTGGCCCTGCGCGCGCCGATCGCGCTCATGTCGGTCTGCGGGTTCGTGAGCGGGATCGCGTTCGGGGTCTTCGGGCCGGTGTGGGACACCACGATGCAGCGCCAGCTCCCGCCCGAGGTGCTGTCGCGGGCAAGCGCCTACGACTGGTTCGGCTCGATGGTGCTTCTCCCGATCGGTTTCGCCATCGAGGGATGGATCTCCTCGTGGCTCGGCGTCGACGGCGCGCTGTGGCTGGGCGCCACCTGGCTGCTCGTCACGATCGCTGCGGTCCTCGCCATCCCGAGCGTGCGGAGGATGCCGAGCCACCGGGTGGAGCGGCTGGCGCTGCCGGGTGAGGCCCCCGGGGCGCGGCCGCACGAAGCAGAGGAGATCGACGGCGGCCGCGGCGCGCCCCTCCTGGGTGCCGAGAGGCGGGCCGATTCAACCATATCGTAGGGCGACGTACTTCGCCAAGGCCCTTGATTGTCGCCTCAGCGACCCCTTCCGACCTGATCGCTCAGTTCGAGGCCTTCCCAGAGCGGCCGGAGGCGGTTGGCCAGCCGCTCCAGCTCCTCGACGTGGAGCTGCGAGAGGCGCTCCAGGGCCGTGCGGCCACGACGGCTGAGCGCCAGTCGCACGACCCTGCCGTCGTACTGGTCGTGCACCCTCGTCACCAGGCCGGCCGCCTCCGCCCGTTGGACCAGCTCGACCGCGCTGTGGTGTCGGAGGAGCAACGAGTCGGCGACATCGCCGATCGTCGGGCCGGGTCCGGCACCATGGCCGCGTACCGCCAGCAGGAGCTGGTGCTGGGCCGGCGTCAACCCGGCCAGGCGGGCCTGCTCCTCGCTCCAGCGGAGGAAGCGACGCAACCCGGTTCGCAGCTGCAGGAGGCGGCGATAGTCCTCGTCGGCCAGTCGATCCGCCGTCATAGGGGTCGTCACCATACTCCGCGAAACCGGCGTCGACCTGCCTCAACGCCCCCCAGCGCTACACATGTAGCGCTGGGGCGGGAGACCCCGCCTAGTGCTGCGGCGGGTCGCTCGCCGGGAACGACTCGTATCCCCATTCGTCGACCTCGTCGTTCGGCTGGGGCGGCTGGTCGGCCACGCCCTCGCGAAAAGGATCGGGCGGGCGGACCCGCCCCGCGGCTCGGCGCCGTTTCCGATCGCCCCAGCGCGGCACCATCGATTGCAACCTACCGGGCCGGACCGGCCGTTCGATCGGACTCCGCCGCCGCGGATCGGGACCCGTGCACTCCGTTGCGGCCCCCGCGCCATGCTGGAGTGCATGGGCCACACGGCGCGCCCGGCCGGGATCCTCCTCACCGGGGGCGCGAGTCGGAGGATGGGCTTCGACAAGACAGCCTTCCCTGTCGACGGGGTCGCGTGCGCCGTGCGGATCGCCGCGTCCCTGACCCGCGTTCTCGGCCTCGCGGTCGAGGTGGGCTCCGGCCACACCGGCCTACCGGCGGTGCGGGAAGACCCTCCCGGGAATGGACCGCTCGCCGGGCTGTGCGCGGGGCTCGATTGGCTGGAGGCGTCCGGACGGGCCGGCGACCCTGTCGTGCTGGTTGCGGGCGACCTCCCCTTCCTCACCGACGCGGTGCTGCAGATGCTGGCCGACCGCGCCCAAGGTTCGGCGGTTCCGGTCGTCGACGGCCGGGCCCAGCCATTGTGCGCCCGCTGGTCACCGGCGTCGCTCGCGCTCGGGCGCGCTGCCCGGTCCTCCGGTGAGCGGTCGATGCGGCCGCTCCTTGCGGCTCCCGACGTGGAGCTGCTGGACGAGACGATGTGGCCCGACGGCGTTGCGGCATCGGCATTCCAAGACCTGGACACGCCGGAGGACATCGAACGCCTTGGGCTCGGCGGCGCGCCGGAAGGGCACCGGTAGCATCCGGTCGATGACCGACCGCCGGACCTGGATCGACCGCTATGCGGACGCGCTCGGGGTCGAGCGGCTCTCGGAAGCGGACGCCGAGCACCTCCTCGCTTTGGCCGGCACGGCGGCGCATGCCTCGGAGCGGACCGCCGCCCCGTTGTCGTGTTGGATCGCCGCCACCGCCGCGATTCCGGCCGCCGAGGCGCTGGCGAAGGCGGAGCAGCTCGCCACCGAGCTACATCCGAGTTCCTAGCGCTCCCGACGGTCGCCGCTCGCGCAGCGCGGCGCACCGGGCTCGGCAAGCGGGTAGGTGCCTGGGGTCTCCCCCAGGCACCCCCCATCAGAACCGGACGTG
>DAIUEV010000032.1:0-27437 GCA_036844945.1 Acidimicrobiales bacterium | reverse complement strand
CCGACGAGGTCTGCGCCAATGCCCCGGTCGCCAGCGCCAAGAGCAAGACGCCCGCCCCAGTGGTGCGCAAACGCAAAAGTGACCTCACCCGATGACCCCCTCGTGTCCGCGGACACATTTGCCCGGGTGGACGTTGCAAAAACGTTACCGAACGGTGAAATGTCCGGCAAGGGCCCTCATGGCGGGCCTATCGGGCTTCCGAGCCGGTCCGCCGGGGTGTCAGCGCCGTTCGGCCAGCGAGGCGGCCCGGGTGGCCATCGCGCCGTCGCGCAGGAACGCGCACACATCGTCGAAGTTCTCGGTGGGGCCGTGCCACCGCAGGTCCTCGGTCTCGCTGAGGAGGTCGGGGTCGACCCGGAGCGTGGCGAGATCGCGGAAGAGCATGGCCAGCTCCCGCTGTTCGGCCAGCCGGCCGGCCAGCCCCGCCGCGCCGCGCACCTTCTTGCGGACGGCTTCCTCCCAGTCGCCGAGGTGATCGGGGATCGCCTCCAGGTGCCCGTAGTGGGCGAGGACGGCGGCCGCCGAGACCTTGCCCCAGCCCGACAGCCCGGGGAAACCGTCGGCCGAGTCTCCGACGAGGGCGAGCCAGTCGGGGATGGACGGCGGGGAGACCCCGAACTTCTCGACGACCCCGGGCTCGTCGATGACCGTGTCCCGCCGCCGGTCGAGTTGCACGACCCTCGTCCCCTCGACGCACTGGGCCAGGTCCTTGTCCGGGGTGCAGATCACCACCTGGGCGACCGC
Source organism: Acidimicrobiales bacterium (assembly GCA_036844945.1). Lineage (GTDB taxonomy): Bacteria > Actinomycetota > Acidimicrobiia > Acidimicrobiales > RAAP-2 > Palsa-461. The sequence continues at coordinate 26,693 of DAIUEV010000032.1, read as the reverse complement.
CGGGTCCTCGGCCGCCACCGCTGCCGCCGAGGCGAGCGCGTCGTCGGCCTCGAGCTCGACCATCGCCCACACGGTGACCCCGAGGGCCTCGAGCGACGTCTCCAGGAGGTCGAACTGCCCTCGGAGCAACGGGTCGACGCCCTCGCCGGTCTTGTACCCGGGCCACAGGTCGTTGCGAAAGGACTCGATCACGTGGTCGGTGGCCACCCCGACGTGGGTGGCGCCTTCGGAGAGCAGGGCGAGGACCGACTGGAGCACGCCGCGCGCCGCCCCGACCTCGGCACCGTCGGTAGCGGCATGGGGGGGCTGGCCGAAGAAGTGGCGGAACAGCTCGTAGGTGCCGTCGACAAGATGGACGCGGGTGCCCGACTCGCTCTTCGACCCACCCGGCACGGCCCTAGTGTGGCCGCCGGACGAGCCGTTGTCTCGCCCGCCCGAGCGACGCCAAGGAGACGACGATGGCCAGACTGGAGGCCGGCGACAAGGCGCCGGCGTTCTCGCTCCCCGATCAGGACGGCAAGAAGGTGGGCCTCAAGGACCTGAAGGGCGCGCCGGCGGTCGTCTACTTCTACCCGGCCGACGACACCCCCGGGTGCACCAAGGAGGCCTGCCAGTTCAACGAGAACCTCACCACCTTCAGCCGGTCCGGTGTGAAGGTGGTCGGCATCTCACCGGACGGGGCGATCAAGCACCAGCGGTTCCGCCAGAAGTACGGGCTCAAGTTCCCCCTCCTGTCGGACCCCGAGCACCACACCATGGAGGCGTTCGGGGCGTGGGGCGAGAAGACCATGTACGGAAGGAAGACCGTCGGGGTGATCCGGTCGACCTTCCTCCTCGACGAGAAGGGCGCGGTCGCCCGGGCCTGGTACAACGTGCGCGCCGACGGGCACGCCGAGAAGGTCCTCGAAGAGATCAAGGCGTCGAAGAAAAAGAAGAAGTAATCCCCGGTCGCGGGCCGCCGCCAACTTCGGCGTCACCGCTGGTGCTCGCCGCACCAGTACGTCGTCCGTCCGCCCACCACGCTGCGGGTGAGGGGGTGGCCGTCGCGGGGGCAGAGCCCACCGCGTACCCGGGCGGCCATGAGCTCACCGGTGTGCGATCCACCCCGTTCGAGCAGCGTGTCGATGGTCCGCCGGAGGTGGCGGTGGAGCCGGCGCACCTCGTCGTCGTCGAGCAAGGTCGCCGGCCGTTCCGGAGACAGCCCGGTCCGCCACAACACCTCGTCGACGATGAGATTGCCGACGCCGGCCAGGCGCGACTGGTCCAGGAGCCGGGCCTTGAGCGCCATCCCGCTCGAGCGTGCTCGGAGGATCCCGCGGAGCTCCGGGAGGGTGACCGACGCGGCGTCGGGACCGAGCGCCGACAGGTCGGGATCCAGTGAGACGCGCGCCAGGCGGCGGGGGTCGTGCAGCTCGACCGTCCCGCCGTCTTGGAGCATGAGGGCGAAGCGCAGCCACCGCGGCTCGAACGCCTGGGGCGAGTAGACGAGCCGCTCCAGTGCCGGACGGCCGTCGACGACGAGCCGCCCGGTCATCCCGAAGTGGATACCGAGGGTGGCGGCGCCCGTCTCGAGCAGGAGGAGCTTCCCGCGCCGCCCCGGCTCCGCGAACGTCGCGCCCGCGAGCGCGGCGTCGAACGACCCTTGATCCACGCGGCTCGCGTGGGCATCGAGCAGGTTGACGGTGTCGATCCGACGGCCGGTCAGCCGGTCGGCGAGTCGCCGCGAGAGCTCGACCTCGATCAGCTCGGGCACGCCCGCCGACCGTAGCGGCCGCTGCTCAGCCGGCCTTGGCCGCCACCCCCGCGCTGGTCGGCTCGAGTGCCGGTGGGCCCAGCCGTCGGTGCAAGAGCCGCCCCGCCGACAGGACCGTGGCCACGACCAGGAATGCCATCGAGGAGTAGAACGCGGCGTGCAGCCCGCTGTTGAACGTGGACCTGAGGTGGTGGGGGAGCGACGTCGTGCCGACGAAGATCTGGAACGCGGTCCTCTTCGAGATCGACCGGGCGGCCACCAGGACCGCCACGGCGAAGGAGAAGACCATCCCCACGTTTGAGAACGTTCGCAGGAGGCCCGACGCCGTGCCGAAGGCGCGTCCGGGCGAGACGGCCATCACCGCGGTGGTGTTCGCCGGATAGAACCCCGCCCCACCGATGCCGTTGACCGCTGCCGCGATGACGATGATCACGAGCGGGCTGTGCACGCCGAGCTGCGCGTACGCGAGCAACGCCGCGATCTGGATGGCGATCCCCACGGTGGCCGGCCAGATCGGGCCGACCCGGTCGGCCAGGCGGCCGCCGATCGGCGCCAGCAGTCCGCCGATGACATAGCCGGGGACGAGGAGGAGCGACGCGTGCAGAGGGCTCAGCGACCGCACCCCCTGGAGGTACATGATCACGAGGAAGAGCACCGCAAACGTGCCGATCGCCTGGAACATCGCCGCGAGGAGCGCCGAGGGCATCGTCGGGATCCGGAAGATGGAGAGGTTGACCATTGGGTCGCCCACCGTCCGCTCGATGAACGCGAACACCACGAGCAGGGCGGCGCCGGCCACGAGCGCGGCGGCTTCCCCGCCTTCGAAGGAGGCGGTGGAGAGCCTGACCATCGCCCACAGGATCAGGAAGAGACCGGTTCCGAGCGCGGCCATGCCCGGCCAGTCGATCCGTTGGCGTTCCCGGGGGCTGCGGTCGTGGAGCAACGGGATCGCGACCGCGAGGGCGACGACGCCCGTCGGGACGTTGATCCAGAAGATCCAGCGCCACGACACGTAGGTGATGATGAGGCCGCCGAGGAGGATCCCGAGGATGGCCCCGATGTTCCACCCGACCGCGTTGAAGCCGTAGGCGCGGCCTCGGCGCTCGGGAGGGAAGTTGTCGGCGAGCACGGCCCCGCTGTTGGCGGTGAGGAACGCCCCGCCGAGACCCTGGAGCAAGCGGAAGGCGATGATCGTCGCCCCGTTGTTCGCCACCGCGCACAGCGCCGAGCCGACGATGAACACGAGGAACCCCGCCTCGTACATGCGGACCCGGCCGAACATGTCGCCGAGCCGTCCGACCTGCGTCGCGGTCACCGTGATCACCAGGAGGTAGCCGACCATGACCCAGATGACCGCCGACAGCGAGATGTGGAGCGAGTGCTCCATGGTCGGCAGGGCGAGGATGACGATCGTCGCGTCGACCGCCGCCATCACCACGCCGATCACGACGATCAGGAGGACCAGTCCAGGTCGAGTCGTGGGCCGGGCCGCGTCGTTGGGCTCGAGGACTTCGACCACCTCCCTACTCTGCCGTGTCGGTGCCCCCTCCGGTGCACGGGACGATCAAGCCCGGCGACGGCCTCCGGTCACGCCGGACACAGCCATTCGGGGCGTCCGGCCGTTTCCTCCGGTGCGATGCCGCCGTCGGGTGGGGCGAAGGAGCGGCGGAAGCTGAACGCTTCGGGGCTCGGCCCGGCCGCTCGGAGCAGCTTGAGGCGCTCCTCGGCCTCGACCGTCCTCGGACGGTGTCCCGCGGGGACCCACCACAGACAGGTCGTCGGCTCGGCGACCGCCTGGAACCAGCTGCGCCGCCGTCGAAGCACCGCGCGGTGGGACTCCCCGTAGACGAAGTTGGCCAGGTCCTCGATCGAACGCCAGACGCTCATGTTCACGAGGACGCCATCACTGTCACCCCGATCCCACTCGAACGCGGTGATCGCGGTCGCGTTCCCCTCGGCGGTCTGCAGTCGCCAGACGAACCCCGGCGCCGCGTCGGCCAGCGCATTCACCGCGTCCAGGGCGGCGAAGAAGTCCTCCAGCTGCGGCGAGTCCCGGGGCGCCACCAGGCGGGCGATGTTGACCTGGGCGAGCTCGAAAGCCACCCGGCGAGCGTACCCATCGGGCGATCCGCCGGGTCAGGCAGGACCCCCTGGTAGCCTGGACGAAGAGTGTTCCGATCCATTCTTCGATCGGTCCCGGCGCACCCGCACTTCGCGGTCCACTCGCACTCGTTTCCCGCGCCACCCAGGCCCGAGGGCCCTCTGCGAGGGTCCCGATGAGGAAAAGCAGAGCACCCGTCACATGACCCTCAATAGCGTCCTTCCGGACGAGCGCAGCAATGGAGCCGGCGACGGTCCCGCTCCCGAACACGAGTACGAGACCGCAAGGACCTTCGACTCGCTCGGGGTGAGCGTCGAGCTCGTGAAAGCGCTCGCCGATCAGGGCATCACTACCGCCTTCCCGATCCAGGCGCTCACCGTCGCTGACGGCCTGCTCGGGCGGGACGTCTGCGGCAAGGCCAAGACCGGATCGGGCAAGACCCTCGCCTTTGGTCTCCCGCTCCTCCAACGGGCGGCCGCCGCGTCGGCAGGTTCGACACCCCAACGCGGGCACCCGGCCCGGCCCTTCGCCCTCGTCCTGCTCCCGACCCGCGAGCTGGCCCTGCAGGTGCACGGCGTGCTCGAAGTGCTGGCCAAGGCGGTCGGCCTGCGGGTCGCCGCCGTCTACGGGGGCGCCGACATCGACCGCCAGGTGGCCCTGCTGCGCAAGGGGGTCGAGGTGATCATCGCGACGCCGGGTCGGCTGATCGACCTTGGCGACCGCGGCGAGCTCAGCGTCTCCGACGTCGAGGTGCTGGTGCTCGACGAGGCGGACCGGATGGCCGACATGGGCTTCATGCCCCAGGTCGAGTGGGTCCTCCGACGGCTCGAGCGCCCACACCAGACGCTCCTGTTCTCCGCCACCCTGGACGGCGCGGTCGACCGGCTGGTCAAGCGCTACATGCACGACCCGGTGTTCCACGAGGTCGCCTCGAGCACCCAGACCGTCGCCGCCATGCACCATCGGTTCCTCCAGGTGCACCAGATGGACAGGGTCAAGGTGGCGGCCGCCATCTGCCGCGCCTACGGCAAGACGCTGTGTTTCGTCCGGACGAAGCGCGGGGCCGACCGGCTCGTCGAGCAGCTGGCCAAGGAGGGAGTGAAGAGCGCGGCGATCCACGGCGACCTCCGCCAGGCCAACCGGGAGAAGGCGCTCAACGACTTCGCCTCGGGGCGTCTGCCCGTCCTCGTGGCGACCGACGTCGCCGCCCGCGGGTTGCACATCGACGCCGTCGACATCGTCCTGCACTACGACCCGCCCGAGGACCAGAAGGCCTACCTCCACCGGTCCGGACGGACCGCCCGGGCCGGGGAGACCGGTGTGGCCGTGACGCTCCTGCTCTGGAACCAGCTCGTCGAGGCCGAGGTCATCCAGCGTCGGCTCGGGCTGCGCATCCCGATCGTCGAGATGTTCTCAAACGACCCCCGCCTCGCCGACCTGGCCGGCTGGGAGCCGGACGCCAGCGAGAGCGTCCTCTGAGCACCACCGCGGCGCGGTGACCTGAGGCAGTCGATGACCTTTCCCGCCGTCGGGACGCCCCGGTTGTGGACCGCCACCGACGAGCTGTTCGAGCGAGTGCTCGTGATCTGCGCCCATCCCGATGACGTCGACTTCGGGTGCGCCGCGACCGTCGCCACGTTGGGCGACGCCGGCGCCGAGGTGCGCTACTGCATCGTGACCAACGGGGAGGCCGGCGGCAGCGACCGCGACCAGCCCCGCAGCGAGATGGCGGCCTTGCGGCGGACCGAGCAGACCGCGGCGGCGGCGACGGTCGGGGTGAAGGAACTGACGTTCCTCGGACATCCCGATGGGCGGCTGGTCCCGACCCTGGAGCTGCGGCGCGACCTCAGCCGGGTGATCCGGCAGTTCCGGCCCGACCTCGTGATCGGTCCCTCGCCCGACCGGAACTGGAGTGCCATCTACGCGAGCCATCCCGACCACTTGGCGGCGGGCGAGGCCGCGGTGGCCGCCGTCTATCCCGACAGCCGGAACCCCTTCGCCCACCCCGAACTGCTGGAGGAGGGACTCGAGCCGCATACCGTGGCCGCCCTCTGGATGATGGCGGCGCCGGCCGCCAACGTCGCGGTCGACATCACCGACGCCTTCGGCCGCAAGCTCGCCGCGCTTGCCTGCCACAAGAGCCAGGGCGGCGACAACCCCGGCATCGAGGAGCGGCTCTCGCAGTGGGCCAGGGGCTCGGCAGCCGCGGCGGGGCTCCCCGATGGGCGCCTCGCCGAGATGTTCTGGTCGGTGGCGACCGGCTGATCAGCCGGCCAGCTGGCGCAACACGTAACGCAGGATCCCCCCGTGGCGGTAGTACTCCGCCTCCATCGGGGTGTCGATCCGCACCGTGACCGCGAACTCGACGGTCGACCCGTCCTCGCGTCGCGCGGTCACCGGGACCTGCTTCGGCACCGAGCGGTTGAGCTCGTCGAGCCCGCCGATCGAGAACACCTCGTGGCCGGTCAGGCCGAGGCTGCCCACGTTCTCGCCCGGCTCGAACTGCAGCGGCAGGACGCCCATGCCGATGAGGTTCGAACGGTGGATCCGCTCGAAGCTCTCGACGATGACGGCGCGCACCCCGAGGAGAGCTGGCCCCTTGGCCGCCCAGTCGCGGCTCGAGCCGGTGCCGTACTCCTTGCCTCCGAGGACGACCGCCGGGATCCCGTCGCGCTGGTAGCGGACCGACGCCTCGTAGATGGTCATCGGCTCGCCGTCGGGGAGGTGCAGTGTCTGGCCGCCCTCGGTCCCCGGGGCCAGCTGGTTGCGCAGCCGGACATTGGCGAAGGTGCCCCGCACCATCACCTCGTGGTTGCCGCGCCGGGTGCCATAGGAGTTGAAGTCGGCCCGTTCCACCCCGTGCTCGACCAGGTAGCGCCCGGCAGGAGTGGACGGCCCGATCGAGCCGGCCGGCGAGATGTGGTCGGTGGTCACGCTGTCACCGAGCAGCGCCAGGACCCGCGCCCCCTCGATGTCGCGTACCGGCTCGGCACCCCCGTCCATCCGGTCGAGGAACGGCGGCCGCAGGACATAGGTCGAGTCGGGCCGCCAGTCGAACGTCTGGCCCTCGGCGACCGGGATGGCCCGCCAGCGCTCGTCGCCGTCGAAGACCGCGGCGTAACGAGAGCGGAACATGTCGGACCCGAGCGAGGACCGGATCGTCTCGGCGATCTCCTGTTCGGAGGGCCAGAGCTCCGCCAGGGTGACCGGCTTCCCGTCGCTCCCGGTCCCGAGGGGCTCGGTGGCCACGTCGACCGCCATTGAGCCGGCCAGCGCATAGGCGACCACGAGCGGGGGCGAGGCCAGGTAGTTGAGCCGCACGTCGGGGTGGATGCGGCCCTCGAAGTTGCGGTTGCCCGAGAGGACGGCGGCCACCGACAGATCGCCCGACTGGACGGCGTCGGTGACGCCCGGGTTCAGGGGCCCGGAGTTGCCGATGCAGGTCGTGCAGCCGAATCCGACCAGGTAGAAGCCGAGCTCCTCAAGCGGGGCGATGAGGCCGGCCCGCTCGAGGTAGTCGACGACGACCCGCGAGCCGGGTGCGAGCGAGGTCTTCACCCACGGCTTGGACCGCAGCCCGCGCTCGACGGCCCGCTTGGCCAGGAGGCCGGCGCCGATGAGGACCTGGGGGTTGGACGTGTTGGTGCAACTGGTGATCGCGGCGATGACGACATCGCCGTCGCTCAGCTCGTGGTCCGAGCCCGTGACCGGCGCCGAGCGGCGCTCGCGACCGAGGACCTTCCCGAAGGACTCGGCGGCCGAGGACAGCGACACCCGGTCCTGCGGCCTGGTCGGCCCGGCGATGCTGGGCACCACCGTCGAGAGGTCGAGCTCGAGTGTCTCGGTGTAGGCCGGCTCGTCGGCTCCCGGCTCGTGCCACAGACCCTGGGTCTTGGCGTAGGCCTCGACGAGGGCCAGGTGTTCCTCGTCACGGCCGGTGAAGCGGAGGTAGGAGAGGGTGGCGTCGTCGATCGGAAACACGGTGCAAGTGGCGCCGTACTCGGGCGACATGTTGCCGATGGTCGCCCGGTTCTCGACCGGCACCGCGGCAATCCCGGGCCCGAAGCACTCGACGAACTTGCCCACCACGCCGTGCTGGCGGAGGAGCGCGGTGATGGTGAGGACGAGGTCGGTCGCGGTCGTGCCCTCCGGCATCTCCCCGGAGAGCCGCAGCCCGACGACCGGCGGGACGAGCATCGAGTAGGGCTGGCCGAGCATGGCGGCCTCCGCCTCGATGCCGCCGACCCCGATGCCGAGCACCCCGAGCCCGTTGACCATGGTCGTGTGGGAGTCCATGCCGACGAGGGTGTCGCAGTAGGCGAGGCCGTCGACCTCGAAGACGACCCGGGCCAGGTATTCCAGGTTGACCTGGTGGCAGATCCCGGTCCCCGGGGGCACGACCCGGAAGTTCTGGAAGGCCCGCTGCGCCCACGCCAGCAGCTGATAGCGCTCCAGGTTGCGCTCGTACTCGATGCCGACGTTCGCCTCGAACGACCCCGCGTCGCCGGAGCGCTCGGCGATCACCGAGTGGTCGATCACGAGCTCGACCGGCACGAGCGGGTTGATCCGCGCCGGATCGCCGCCGATCTCGCTGATCGCGTCGCGCATGGCGGCCAGGTCGACGACCGCCGGGACGCCGGTCAGGTCCTGCATGAGCACCCGCTCGGGGCTGAACGCGATCTCGTTGGAGGGGTGGCTCGAGCCGCCCCGGCCGGCATGCGACGCCCAGGCGGCCAGCCCGGCGATGTCCGACGCGTCGACCCGGAGGCCGTCCTCGTGACGCAGCAGGTTCTCCAAGAGCACCTTCAGCGTGTAGGGCAGCCGGGCCACGTCGTGCTCGGCGAGACCCCCTCCGTTCAGCGAGAAGTAGTCGAGCCGCCGGCCCCCGACCGTGAACGTCGAGCGGGTGCCGAAGCTGTCGGGGTGGGCGGGGGCGATGGCCATGCCGCCATTCTGCCCGCTCGGGGATCAGGAGGAATCGGGCGGCGCGGCCCCCCCGGGGCCCACAGTCCGGAGTGCGAAGATGGACCATGGACGACGTACGCGCCATCGTCGAGCGGCGGCTCATCGCGGCGTTCGACGCCGTCTCACCCGGTGCCGACCCGGTGCTCAGGCCGTCCGACCGCGCCGACCTGCAGGCCAACGGGGCGATCGCGGTCGCCCGGCGCCTCGGACGGAGCCCGGCCGAGGTCGCGAGCGAGGTGGTCGAGCGCCTCGACATCACCGATGTCTGCGACGGGGTCGAGGTGAGCGGCAACGGGTTCATCAATCTCACCTACGCCGACGAGTTCCTGGCCGCCAAGCTCGAGGAACTGGCCGCTGACGGGCGCCTCGGGATCGAGGAGGCCGAACGTCCCGAGACCGTCGTGGTCGACTACTCCGCCCCGAACGTGGCGAAGGAGATGCACGTCGGCCACCTCCGGACGACGGTCATCGGCGACGCGCTCGCACGGATGCTGACGTTCCTGGGTCACGACGTCCGCCGGGAGAACCACATCGGGGACTGGGGAACCCCGTTCGGGATGCTCATCGAGCACCTGGTCGACATGGGAGAGGAGGCGGGCGCGGCCGAGCTGTCGACCGGGGACCTGACCGGCTTCTACCAGCAGGCCCGCGCGTCGTTCAACGCCGATCCGGAGTTCGCCGACCGCAGCCGGCGGCGGGTGGTGCTCCTCCAGTCCGGCGACGAGGAGACCCTGCGCCTCTGGCGGGTGCTTGTCGCCGAGAGCGTCCGCTACTTCGACGTCGTCTACGAGCAGCTCGGCGTCCTCCTGACCGACGACGACATCGTCGGCGAGAGCTTCTACAACGACCTCCTCGCCGGAGTGGTCCAGGAGCTCGACGAGAAGGGCCTCCTGGTCGTCCACGACGGGGCCCGGTGTGTCTTCCCACCCGGCTTCACCAACCGCGAGGGCGACCCGCTCCCGTTGATCGTCCAGAAATCCGACGGCGGATTCGGGTATGCCGCCTCCGATCTCGCCGCCATCCGTCACCGGGTGCTCGAGCTCGGCGCCACCCGGCTCCTCTACGTGGCCGGAGCCCCCCAGGCCCAGCATTTCCAGATGTGCTTCGCGGTCGCCGCGATGGCCGGGTGGCTCACAGAAGCGATTGAAGCCGTGCACGTGTCGTTCGGCAGCGTGCTCGGGACCGACCGCCGCATGATGGCGACCCGCGCCGGCGGCACCGTCAAGCTGGTCGAGCTGCTCGACGAGGCGGTCGACCGGGCGCGCCAGGCGATCGAGGCCCGCCGGTCGGTCGATCCCGGCACCTCCACCGGATCCGACGACGATGACATCGCCCGGGCCGTCGGCATTGGCGCCATCAAGTACGCCGACCTGTCGACGGACCGCGGACGCGACTACGTCTTCGACTGGGACCGCATGCTCTCCTTCGAGGGGAACACCGGGCCCTACCTTCAGTACGCACACGCGCGGATCTGCTCGATCTTCCGGCGGGGAGAGGTCGCAGTCCCCGCACCGGTGGGGCCGGCCCTCGACGACGGCCACGAGCGGACCCTCGGGCTCCAACTGCTCGGCTTCGGCTGGGCTCTCGAGGAGACCCTGGCCACTTACAGCCCCCACAAGCTGTGCGCGTACCTCTTCGAGCTGTCCTCGGATTTCACGGCCTTCTACGAGAACTGCCGGGTGCTCGTCGACGACGAGCGGCTGCGCACGAGCCGGCTCGTTCTCTGCGATCTCGCGGCGCGGGTGCTCGGGCTCGGACTCTCACTCCTCGGCATCGAGGCGCCCGATCACATGTGAGATCCGACGCCCGCCTGCCGCCGGCGGCTGAACCGGGACCCTTCAGGTGGTTGCGATGGCCGGGGCCCTCAGATACCGCTCGAGGAACAGCGCCATGAGGTCGGCGGTGCGCCTCCCGAAACGGGGGTCGGCGTCGAATGCGTGCGGCTGCTCGGCGTAGATGTGCAGCTCGGTCGGCACCTTGTGCTTGGTCAGGCTGTCGTACATGACGAAGCTCGCCGAAACCGGCACCGTGGTGTCGCCGGTGCCGTGCACGAGCATCGTCGGGGGGAAGCCGTCGCCGGCCAGGTTGACCGGGCTCGCCGACTCGGCGAGCTCGGCGGTGGGGGAGTCCGAGAGGGCTTCGATCGGCACCCCGCCGTGCTGGCGCTCCCCGAAGTGGAAGCGGACGGGCGGGTAGACGGCGATCACCGACCCGACCGACGTGTCGACGCCCGGGTTCCCACCCTCGCCCTCGTAGGCGGGGACGTTGGGGGTGCCGGCTGCGAACAGGACGAGGTGGGCGCCGGCCGAGTTGCCCTCGACAGCGATACGTGCGGGGTCGATGCCGAGATCGTCGGCGTTGGCACGCATCCAGCGGATCGCCGCCTTCACGTCGTGGATCTGCGCCGGCCAGGGTGACTCCCCGACGAGGCGGTACTCGCTGGCCACGCAGACGTAACCGGCTCGTCCGAGCAGGATCCCGTAGCCGCGGAGCTGGGTCTTGTCCCCCTGGCGCCAGCCACCGCCATGCACCAGGAGGACCGCGGGACGGCGGGTCTCGTCGTCGGGCGGGGTGTACACGTCGCATCGGAGGTCGCGCCCGTTGCCGGTGCCGAACACCACGTCCTCTCGGATCGCCACCCGTCCCTCAGCCATGACCCCTCCCTCGAACCAGTCAAACCGAAATGTAGCGGGGTCCGTGCGATCGACCCCTGCGCCGCATGACCAGGGGGAGCGTGGGGTCGCAGCACCCCGTTCATTCGGCCAGGCCGGATGCCAAACTGCGGCGTGGCCTACTACCGGGAGGACCTCGCCCTCGTTCACCATCTCGGGTTCGGCTTTCACGCCGAACTCTGCGCCCCGGGCGTCCTCACGCTCCTTGAGCCGGTGCTCGATCGGGGCGGCCTGGTCCTCGAGCTCGGCTGCGGCAGCGGGCTCCTCACGCGTCGCTTGGTCGACGCTGGACATCGGGTCGTTGCCACCGACGCGTCGCCGGCGATGCTCGAGCTCGCCCGTGAGTACGTCCCGGACGCCGAGGCAATCGAGCTGGTCACCCTGCCCGACGACCCACTCCCGTCTGCCGACGCGGTCGTGTCGATCGGGCACGTCCTCAGTTACCTCCACGACGAGCCGGCGGTGCGACGCGGGCTCGCCGCCGCCGCGGACGCCCTTCGACCCCGAGGCGTGCTTGCGCTCGACATTTGCGACCTGGAATGGGCGCGGGCAAGGCGCGACGCGCCGAACGTCGGGTGGGTGGGCGAGAGCTGGGCGCTCGTGACGCAGTTCCGGATCCCGACCCCAGACAGGTTCGTCAGGCAGATGGCGGTCTTCACCCGCAATCCCGACGGGACATGGCGAAGGGACGACGAGACCCACGACAACGTGCTCGTGGACACCTCCACGGTGCCCGGACTGCTCCGTGAGCACGGGGTCCACGCCGAGGTGGGCGCTGCCTTCGGCGATGAGACGCTGCCAGCCGGGCTCCGCGTCGTGATCGGCACGCGGCCCGAGCACTGATCGGACCGCCTTCGTCCAGATGTTCATGGGGCCAGATCGTCGGAGCCCTCCGCGTTCGGAACCGGCGAGCTTCCCTGCATACTGACCTTCGAATCCACCAGGAGGAGGGCGAAGGTGCGTGTAGCCGTCATCGGAACGGGCTTCATCGGTGGGACGTTGGGGAGGGCGCTTGCGAACGCCGGCCACGAGGTCGTCTTCGGTTCCCGAAGTCCCGCCGACGACCAGGTGGCGGCGGGTTCGTCGGCGTCGGTGGCCGGGATTCCCCAAGCGATCGACGGGGCCGACGCCGTGATCGTGGCGATCCCCGCCGGCGCAGTGGCAGAGCTCGTGGCCAGCGTCGGCGGCGCGCTTGACGGGCGGCTCGTCATCGACGTCACCAACCGCATGGGCGAGGCGACGTCCAACAGCCGTGCCGCCTTCCCGGGTTCGGTCCGTTACGCCAGGGCGTTCAACACCCTCGGTGGCGAGAACCTCGCCGACCCCGACTTCGGTGGCGTGAAAGCCGACATGTTCTTTTCGGCCGAGGAGGGCGACCGCGGGGCGGTCGAGACCCTCATCGAGGGCGTCGGGCTCCGGCCGATCTACCTAGGGCCGGATCAAGAGGCGCAGGTCGACTCTCTGTTCAAGCTTTGGATCGAATTGGCGATCACACAGGGACGCGGCCGCCGGCTCGCGCTCCACCTGTTGGAGGGCTGACGGGCGAGCTCGGTCGGTGGCGCTCCGTCCGGGTGCGTCGGTTCTGCCGACCGCCGAACGGTGGGCCTGAAGAGGTTCATCCCTCTTCGTCAGGCGGAGGAGACGAAACTGGGCAGCGTTTGCCGTGACCAGGGCGTCTACGATGTCTCGACACAGCGTCTCCGATGTCTCGACACATCACACAGCGCCCCAGGCAGGACTTGAACCTGCGCACCCGGCTCCGGAGGCCGGTGCTCTATCCGCTGAGCTACTGGGGCTGAGCCGTTCACCGTATCGTGTCCGCCCATGACCGAGCGCCGCGCGACGGCCGCTGACCTGGTGTGATGACGGAGGCTTCGGCCCCCCTCGAACACCACCTCCTTCCGGACACCGCCGAGGTCGATTCGGCTGGGCAGCTGTCAGTGGGAGGTGTGGCTCTCCTCGCTCTCGCCGAGGAGCACGGCACGCCGCTGTTCGTCTACGACGAGGCCCACATCCGGGCGCGCTGCCGGGAGGCGCTCGCCGCCTTCGGTGAAGGGGTCGCCTACGCGACGAAGGCGTTCCTCTGCAAGGCGATGGCGCGGCTGGCCCACGAGGAGGGCCTGTGGTTGGACGTCGCCACCGGAGGCGAGCTCGAGGTGGCACTCGCCGCCCAGGTGCCCGCGTCGAGGCTCGTGCTGCACGGGAACAACAAGTCCGAGGCCGAGTTGGCCCGCGCGCTCGAGGTCGGGGTGGGCCGGATCGTGATCGACTCGTTCGACGAGATCGCCCGGCTCGGCCGGTTGACCGATGACGCGCCGGGCCGGTCCGCACGACCGGCGGTGCTGGTGCGCGTGACCCCGGGGGTCGAGGCCCATACCCACGAGTTCGTCCGGACCGGCCAGGAGGACACGAAGTTCGGGTTCTCGGTGACGTCGGGAGCGGCGACCGAGGCGGTGGCGGCGCTCGAGTTGATGGGCGGCGTCGAACTGGTCGGGGTGCACGCCCATATCGGGAGCCAGGTGTTCGACGTCGAGTCGTTCGAGCAGGCGGCCGAGGTGCTGGGCGCGTTCGCCGCACCGCTCGGGCTCCCCGAGCTCGTGGTCGGCGGCGGCCTCGGCGTGGCGTACGTGAACGGCGAACGGGCCCCCACCATCTCTGCGTGGGCGGAGGCCACCCGGGTCGCGCTGTCCAAGGTGGGCGTCCCGCCGGAGACCCGTGTCACCGCCGAACCGGGCCGGTCGATCGTCGCCGCCGCGGCGGTGACGCTGTACCGGGTCGGGTCGATCAAGGAGCTTCCCGGCATCCGCACCTACGTCTCGATCGACGGGGGGATGAGCGACAACCCGAGGCCGGTCCTCTATGGGAGCGGCTACGAAGCCTTCTTGCCCCGCGCGACGAACGCCCCCCGGCCGCGTGCGGCCCGCATCGTGGGGAAACACTGCGAGACGGGTGACGTCCTGGTCGCCGAGGCCCAGCTCCCCTCGGACCTGGCGGTCGGGGACATCCTCGCCACCCCCGTGACCGGTGCCTACGGGTATTCGATGGCATCCAACTACAACAAGGTGCCGCGCCCGCCGGTGGTATTCGTCGCCGACGGCGCGGCCAGGGTCGTCGTGCGCGGGGAGACGGTCGATGACCTTCTCCGTCTCGATGCCTGAGGGAGAGAAAAGCCCAGCTGGCAGGGCCGGGGTTCGAGGCGATGGAGAACCCAGGCGGTAGCGTGATCGGGTGAGCGCCGGCCGGAAGGACACCGCGACGGTTCGCGTCGCCCTGCTCGGCTGCGGCAACGTCGGCAGCGCCCTGGTCGACATGATCTTCGACCCGGCGAGCGCCCGCGAGATCGAGCTGTCCTCGGGGGTCCGGCTCCAGATCGTCGGGATCGCCGTGCGCCGGCCGGAGGCATCTCGCTCCGCGGAGCCATGGTTCCCGAGCGACCTGCTCACCCAGGACGCGAAGGGTCTCGTCGAGCGCGACGACGTCGACGTGGTGGTGGAGCTGATCGGCGGGCTCGACCCCGCCCACCGGCTGGTCGAGGCGGCGCTCAACGCCGGCAAGTCGGTCGTGACCGGCAACAAGGCGCTCCTGGCCCGGGTCGGCGGCGAGCTGGCAGAGCTCGCAGCGGCCCGCGGGGTCGACCTGCTCTACGAGGCCGCGGTCGGCAGCGCCATCCCGGTGATCAGGCCGCTGCGCGAGTCGCTCGCCGGCGAGCGGATCGTCCGGGTCATGGGGATCGTGAACGGCACCACCAACTTCATCCTCTCGAAGATGGCCCAGGACTCGAGCACCTACGAGGAGGCGCTGGCCGAGGCCCAGGAGCTCGGGCTGGCGGAGGCCGACCCGAGCGCGGACGTGGAGGGGCACGACGCCGCGGCCAAGGCGGCCATCCTGGCCAGCCTGGCCTTCGGGGCGGACGTGGTCGTCGACGACGTGCACCGCGAGGGGATCACCGAGGTGACCCAGAGCGATGTCCGTTACACGGGGCAGCTCGGGTATGTGATCAAGCCGCTCGCCGTCGCCGAGCGCATCCGCGGAGGATCGAAAATCTCGGTGCGAGTGCACCCCGCCGTCGTACCCTCGGACCACCCGCTCGCGTCGGTCGGCGGAGCGTTCAACGCGGTCTTCATCGAGGGCGAGCACGCCGGCGAGATGATGCTCTACGGCCAGGGAGCGGGCGGGAACGCGGCGGCCAGCGCGGTGCTCGGCGACCTCATCGTCGCCGCCCGACACCTCCGCTACGGCGGCTCCACCCCGCCCGCCTCGCGGCGGGTGGCGGTCGACCTCGTCCCGGTCGAGGAGCTGTGGTCCCCCTTCTACCTGAGCATGGACGTGTTCGACCGGCCCGGGGTCCTCGCGGCCGTGGCGGGGGTGATGGGCGAACACGGGGTCTCGATCCGCTGGATGGAGCAGAAGGGGCTCGGTGACGAGGCCCGTCTGATCTTCCTCACCCACATGGCCCAGGGCGGCGCGGTGGCGGCCACCGTCGAGGCGCTCCGTCGCCTCGACGTGGTGGACCGGGTCGGCGCGGTGCTCCGGGTGCTCGGACCGGAGAGCTCGGGCCCCAGCCCGGACGCCTGAGATGGTCGGCTGGCGGGGGGTCATCGAAGAGTACCGCGAGTACCTGCCGATCGGCGAAGGGGAACCGGTGGTCACCCTGCTCGAGGGCGGGACCCCGCTCATGCCGGCGCCCCGGCTGTCCGAGCGGGTCGGTGCCCGGGTGTTCCTGAAGATCGAGGGGGCCAACCCCACCGGGTCGTTCAAGGACCGGGGCATGACGGTCGCGATCTCGCACGCGTTGGCGACCGGGGCGAAGGCGGTGGTCTGCGCCTCGACCGGCAACACCTCGGCGTCCGCCGCCGCCTATGCCAGCCGGGCGGGCCTTCGCTGCGTCGTGCTCATCCCCGAGGGCCACATCGCGCTGGGCAAACTGGCCCAGGCGCTCGTCCACGGGGCCCGCGTGCTGCAGGTCCGGGGCAACTTCGACCAGGCGCTGGGCATCGTCCGGGAGCTGCCCGAGCGCGCCCCGGTCACGGTCGTGAACTCGGTCAATCCCTACCGCATCGAGGGCCAGAAGACCGCCGCGTTCGAGGTCGTCGACGTGCTCGGCGACGCGCCGGACATCCACTGCATCCCGGTCGGCAACGCCGGCAACATCACCGCCTATTGGCGCGGCTACTGCGAGTACCGGCAGGCCGGACGGGCCAGTCGGCTGCCCCGGATGCTCGGGTTCCAGGCCGCCGGGGCCGCGCCGATCGTGCTCGGGCGGGTCGTCGAGGAGCCCGAGACGATCGCGACCGCCATCCGGATCGGGAACCCGGCCAGCTGGTACGCGGCGACCGCGGCGGCGAGCGAGTCCGGCGGCTCGATCAGCGCCGTGACCGACGAGGAGATCCTGGCCGCCTACCGCCTCCTCGCCGAGGAGGAGTCGGTCTTCTGCGAGGCGGCGTCGGCCGCGGCGGTGGCCGGGCTGCTGAAGAGCGAGATCCCCCCGTCCTCGACCGTCGTGTGCGTGCTGACGGGGCACGGGCTGAAGGACCCCGATCTCGCCATCACCCAGATCGCGGTGCCGACCGTCGTCGACGCCGACATCGAGTCGATCCTGGCCGAGCTCGGCTGATCAGCGCAAGGCACGTTGCCGGTCGCCGGCCACGCGCCGGGTGAGGTGTTCCCACAGCGCGTCCTTGCCCATCGGCCCGGCGAAGAGGTAGCCCTGGCCGGTCGTGCACCCCTCGGCCTGCAGGATCCGCAGCTCGGCCTCGAGCTCGATACCCTCGGCGACCGTCTCGACCCCCATCGACCGGCCGAGCTGCACCATCGTGTGCAGGAGGGCGCGGCCCTGGGGCTCGTGTGACGCCGCGACGAAAGAGCGGTCGATCTTGAGGACGTCGACGGGGAACCGGCGTAGGTAGGAGAGCGAGGAGTAGCCGGTGCCGAAGTCGTCGATGGCGATCCGCACGCCGAGTCGCTTGAGCTCGAGCAAGCGGGCGATGGCGGCGTCGGCGTCGTCCATGAGGACGCTCTCGGTGACCTCGATCGTGAGGTACCGCGCCTCGAGTCCGCTCATCTGCAGGCTGCGTGCCACCTCCCCCGCGAAGTCGTCGGTCGAGAGCAGGTGGGCCGACGCGTTGACGGCCACGTGGATCGGGGCCTGCCGGCGGTGCCACTCCATGGCGTCCTGGCAGGCCTGGAAGAGCACCTGGCGGCTGACCGCCCCGATCATGCCGGTTTGCTCGAGGTACGGCACGAAGCCCGTCGGCTCGATCACGCCGCGGATGGGGTGCTGCCACCGCAGCAGCGCCTCCACGCCCACGAGCGCCATGTCGCTCAGCCGGAAGATCGGCTGGTAGACGAGGAAGAACTGGTTCTGCTCGAGCGCCATCCGCAGATCGACCTCGAGGTCGAGCCGGCCGCGGGCGGCGGTGTGCATCTCGGGCTCGAAGTAGACGCAGCTGCCCTTTCCGATCGCCTTCGCCACATTGACGGCGATCCCGGCGTCACGGATGAGGTCGGTGGCCGTGTCGCGGTGGCCCCAGGCAACGCCGATGGTCGCGCTGACCCGCAGGGGGACCCCCGGCTTCACCCCGGTGAACGGCTCGGCGAACGTCGCCAACAGCTTGCGCGCGATCGGGTCGGGTCCGTCGTTGATCGAGATCGAGTCGGCGAGGACGACGAACTGGTCACCGGCAAGCCGTCCGAGTGAGTCCGAGCCCCGGACCGCGTCTTGGAGCCGCAGCGCGATTGCCTTCAGCAGGTGGTCGCCCGCGCGGTGGCCGAGTGACTCGTTGATGGCGGTGAAATTGTCCAGATCGATGTAGAACACGGCCAGCGGCACGAGGTCGCGTTTTGCCCGGGCCAGCATGCGGTCGGCCCGGTCGAAGATGAGGCCGCGGTTCGGCAGGCCGGTGAGCTGGTCGTGCAGGCTCCGGTGCTGGAGCTCGACCGATGTGGCCTCGGCGGCCTCGAGCGCCCGCTCCCGGCTGCCCGCGAGCCGGGAGAGCAAGAGGAAGAGGAGCACGCTGACGATGAGGCCGATATCGAGGAGTCCGAGCGCCTCGACCGTCGGGGATGCCGCCTCCGGGGGTAGCGCGATCACTGCGGACCACCGGCCCGGCAAGGAAAGCCCGACCGTTTGCTTCACGTCCGAGGCGGCGGGCGTCCCCGCCCGGACGATCGTCGAGACCCCGCCCGTGGGGTTCTGATAGTCGAGCGTGATTGACAGCCCCTTTACGCCCTGGAGGATCGGGGCGGTGACCTGGTTGGGGTCGAACAGCCCGGCGGCCCACCCGATCACCGCGGCCTCTCGCTCGACCGCGGTCGCGGTCGGCCGCCCGGCCAGGTAGAGCGGGATGGCGACCTCGACCAGGTTGCTCGCGTCGGAGCTTTTCGCCCGCGCGACTTCGGAGCCGGGCAGCGAGCGTTCGAGAAGCGGCACGATCTGGCCGACCTCGGGGGTGCCGGTGGCGGCGGCCGCCCGGAGCAGCGGGCTGAACGCGCTGTCGCAGTAGTCGAAGCCCGGACTGAGCAGCGGGACGAGGGCGGCCCCGATGCTCTTGGGTTGGGCGACCGCCGGGTCGATGGTGGACCGGCGGGCGGCCACCAGCCGGGTCAGGCAGTAGTCGGGTCGGTCGCCCGACGGGGTCAACGTGAAGCCCTGGGCCAGCGGCTGGCCGAGCGGCGGGTCGGCGATGACCTGCCTCTCGAAGGAGCCGAGGGCGCTGTTCCCCACCACCTCCACCAGGGCCAGGCCCACCACGCCGGGGTATCGGCCCGGGCCGATGCTGGTGAAGAGCTGCTCCAAGCTGGCGTTGGTCGTCGTGAGGCCGGTGGCCACCGTCGAACGCACCATCTCGATCAGGTCCTCGTCGCGTTGGATGTAGGCCGAGAGCGTCGCCGAGACGGTGTTGGTGGTGGTCTCCAGGTGCTGGTTCTGCTGGGCCTGCGCGTATTGCTGCCACCGCCACGACCCGATCAAGCTGGCCAGGATCCCGATGCCGAGGACGATCCAGGCGGCGAGGGAGCCGCGGTGCTGCCGCTTGTGCCCGGCTCCAGGCGAGCCGCTCGTGTCGAGGCGCGACGCACCCTGAAGAGTGGGGTCCCGACGCGACCTTGCAGTGAGCCGGGGGAGGGACGGCGTGCCATCGATGTTAGGAGTGGGACCCCGGCCAACCTGGGGATGCGCAACCGCGGGTGACCCCCCGCCGGGGCGGACGCTCCGCCTAGATTGCGGGCATGAGCGACACCCGGAGTGACGGCACACGAGAGCACGGATCGAGCGCCACGGCCGGGGGACCGGCCTTCTCTCGCCGGGCGCTGTTCCGCGGGACCGCCGCAGTCGGTGCCGCCGCTGGGATCGGCATGCTGCTGCCCGACACCGCCGTCGCGGCGCGGTCCAAGTTCCCGCTCGGGGCTGCGGCCAAGTCCTCGTCCAAGCCCGTCAACATCACGATGTGGCATGCGATGACGAACGCCAACCTCACGACCTTGCAGGGCCTTACCAACGCCTTCAACGCGTCGCAGTCCAACGTGAAGGTCAACCTGGTCGGCCAGAACAGCTACACCGACACCCTGACCGCGTACACGACCGCGCTGTCCGACCCCTCCAAGCTCCCCGACCTCGTGCAGTGGGAGACCGAGCTCATCCAGCTCCTGATCGACAGTCAGAGCATCGTGTCGGTGGCGTCGGCGATGGCGGTCGACCACGCGTTCTCGACCAAGGACTTCGTCCCGTCGATGCTCAACTTCTTCAAGGTGAACGGGACCCAGTGGGCGCTCCCGTTCAACATCTCGTGCCAGGTCGTCTATTACAACGAGACCGCCTTCACCAAGGCAGGGCTCGACCCGTCGAACCCCCCGACGACCCTGCCCAAGATGCACGCCGCCGCGGCCAAGATCGTCCAGACGGGGACGGCCAAGTACGGGATGAGCTTGAAGCTCGACAACACCGACTTCGAGCAGTGGATGGCCCTCGGGGGGAAGGACCTCATCAACAAGAACAACGGCCGCACCGGCCGTGCCACCGCGGTCTCCTTCGACAACGCCCTCGGCAGGTCGATCTTCGGTTGGTGGGCGAACATGCTGAAGAACAACGTCGCCCAGTCCACCTCCAACAGCGGTTCGGCCACCTACGACAACCTCCTCGCCATCGGCTCGGGCATCGCGCCGATGACGATCGACACCTCCGCGGCGCTGGGGACGATCCTCCAGGTGCTCGGGTCCGGCCAGTACGCGAACGTGAAGCTGGGCGTCGGGCCGATGCCCTGGCCCGGGTCCAAGCCCTCGGCCGGCGGCGGGGTGTTCGTCGGGGGCGCCGGCCTCTACATCGTGAAGAAGCCGTCGCAGGCGTCCCAGGACGCGGCCTGGCAGTTCATCAAGTTCCTGACCGAGCCGGCTTCCCAGGCGACATGGTCGGTCGGCACCGGGTACGTCCCGGTCCGCAAGTCGGCCGTGACCGTCCCGAGTCTCGTGCAGGCCTGGACGGCGGTGCCCGAGTACAAGGTGGCCTACCACCAGCTGCTCACGAGCCCGCCCAACGCCGCGACCGCCGGTGCGGTCACCGGCGCCGCCAACGAGCTCGACACGGCGATCCTCGACGGGCTGACCGCGATGGCCAACGGGACCCCGTACGCCCAGGCGCTGTCGCAGGCCGCCTCGGCCGGCAACGCGGCGCTCTCGTCGTACAACGAGCGGGTCTGACCGGCCGCCCGGGGGGGAGCGGGGGTGCAGCGGCGCTTTGGCCGCCGGGTCCATGAGGCGGCGCTCGGCTACCTCCTGATCCTGCCGGCGATCGGCGCCTTCGGACTCTTCGTCTTCTACCCGCTCGTTCGGACCGCCTACCTCGGCTTCTACCTGGCCCCGCCGACGCCGAACCTGCCCTCGCACTACGTCGGCTTCCACCAGTACGCCTCGGTGATCGGCTCATCGGAGTTCGCCGACGACCTCGGGCACACCGCCTTCTTCGTCCTGCTCTCGGTTCCGCTCGGCATCGTCATCGGGCTCGCCCTCGCCAACCTGGCCCACACCAAGGTGCCCGGGATCCGGCTCTTCCGGACGATCTACTCCTCCACGGTCGCGACCTCGACCGCGGTCGCCTCGGTCATCTTCTTCACCCTCCTCAACCCCCAGATCGGCCTGCTCAGCTACGTGTTCGGCAAGGAGGGCGGCAACGGGATCCTGAACAATCCGCACTGGGCGTTGCCCGCCGTCGCGCTCGTCACCATCTGGCAGAACATCGGGTTCACCTTCATCCTCATGAGCGCGGCGCTGCAGTCGCTTCCCCAGGAGGTGCTCGAGGCGTCCAAGGTCGACGGGGCGTCGGCCTTCGTCCGGTTCCGCCAGATCACGCTGCCCCTGCTCTCGCCGATCCTGTTCTTCGCCGGGATCATCGGGGTGATCTCGGGGTTCCAGGCCTTCGGCCAGATCGACCTCCTCACCCAGGGCGGCCCCAACCACGCCTCCCTGGTCCTCATCTACGACCTGTACCAGCAGGCCTTCCAGTACAACAACCCGGGGTTCGCGGCGGTGCTTTCGATCGCCCTGTTCGTGATCCTCCTGCTCCTCACCTTCGTGCAGTTCTGGTTCTTCCAGCGCCGGGTCTCCTATGCCAACGACTGAGCACGCCCACCGCCGCCGGATCGGCCGCCGGGTGGTCCGCTACGTCGTCCTCATCGCGGCGGCCGGCGTCGTGCTGTTCCCGATCTACATCACTGTCGTGGACGCGCTCCTGTCCCCCCAGCAGATCGTCCACCGCCCGCCGATCCTGTTCCCCTCGAGCCCGAGGTGGAGCACGTTCTCGACCGCCTACCAGAGCGGGAACCTCGGCATCTACCTGCGCAACAGCGCCATCGTCACGCTGGCCACGGTGGCCTTCGAGCTCACGACCTCGGTGCTGGCGGCCTACGCGTTCGTGTTCCTGCGCTTCCCCGGGCGCAAGATCCTGTTCTTCGCGTCGCTCGCCACCCTGATGGTGCCGTTCGAGGCGACGATCATCCCCAACTACCAGACCATCGACCACCTCGGGCTGCTCAACACCTTCCCCGCCCTCGTCCTGCCCTTCATCGCCAACGGTGTCGGGATCTTCCTGTTCCGCCAGGCCTTCTTGAGCTTCCCCTCCGAGGTCCGCGACGCCGCGCAGCTCGACGGCTGCGGGCACCTCCGGTTCCTCTTCCGGATCGTCGCCCCGATCAACCGGCCGGTCATCGGCGCGTTCGGGCTGTTCGCCTTCCTCAGCTCCTGGAACCAGTACCTGTGGCCGCTCGTGGTCACCCAGACCAACAGCGTCCGGACGGTCCAGATCGGGCTGCGCCAGTTGGCCCAGACCAACTTCAGCCAGTTCGACGTGGTGTTCGCGGGGACGATCCTCGCCGCCCTTCCGATCGCCATCCTGCTGGTCGCCTTCCAGCGCCAGCTGGTGGCCGGCCTCACGGCCGGCGCCGTGAAGGGCTGAGGATCACCCCTCGGCGCGCAGCTCCTGCAGCAGCCCGACGAAGCGCTCGAGCGCCTCGCGGTCGTCGACCGCCCCCGCGGTGACGGCCTGCTCGGGAGGGGTCCCGAGCAGGATCCGGCGGGTCGGGACCTCGATCTTCTTGCCGTTCAGGGTCCTCGGCAGCCTGTCGACGACCACCAGACGGTCCGGCACGTGGCGCGGCGAGAGGTCGGCGCGCAGCCGCGCCGTGATCTCCTTCTCGAGGGCGGCGCCCGCCGCGCCCGGGGCCGGCACGACGAAGAGATAGAGGCCGCCGGCCGAACCGAGCTCGCTCGTGTCCACCACCAGGGAGTCGGTCACGCCGGGCACCGCCTCGACCACCCGGTAGAAGTCGGCGGCGCCGCTGCGGACGCCCCCGCGGTTCAAGGTGGCGTCGGAGCGGCCGTAGACGACGCAGCCGCCGGTCTCGGTGATCTTCAGCCAGTCGCCGTGCCGCCAGACACCGGGGTAGGTGGAGAAGTAGCTCTCGTGCAGGCGCGACCCGTCGGGATCGCCCCAGAACGCGACCGGCATCGACGGCATCGGCTCGGTGAGGACCAGCTCCCCGGTCTCGCCGATGATCGGGCGGCCGTCCCCGTCGTACGCCTCGACCTTGGCCCCGAGCATGCGGCACTGGATCTCCCCGGCGCGGACCGTCAGCAGGGGGCACGACCCGAGGAAGGCGGTGCACACGTCGGTGCCGCCCGACACCGAGGCGACCCAGACGTCGTCGGACAGCGCCCGGGCGGCGAAGGCGAAGCCCTCGGGCGAGAGCGGGGCCCCGGTGGAGCCGACGGCGCCGAGGCTCCCGAGCCGGTGGTGGTCCCGCGGGACGTAGCCGCTGCGGCGGAGCGCGTCGAGGAAGGGCGCGCTCGTGCCGAAGAAGGTGATCCCGAGCCCCTCGGCCATCTCGAAGAGCCGTCCGGGCCCGGGCCACATGGGGTTGCCGTCGAAGCAGACGATGGTGGTGCCGACGAGCAGGCCGCCGAGGAGGAAGTTCCACATCATCCAGCCGGTGGTCGAGAACCAGAAGAAGCGGTCCCCGGGGCCGAGGTCGCAGTGCAGCGCCACGGCTTTCAGGTGCTCGAGCACGATCCCGCCGTGGCTCTGGACGATCGCCTTCGGCGGCCCGGTGGTGCCCGACGAGTACAGGATCCAGAGCGGGTGCGAGAACTCGACCGCGACCGGCTCGAGGCGGGCCGGGACGGCCGTCAGCTCGCCCCATCGCACCGTCTCGACGCCGATCCCCGCGGTGTCCGCCGGGCCCCCGACGGTGACCAGCGCCTCGAGCCCGGGCAGGGAGCCGGCGAGGGTGGCGGCCTTGTCGGAGAGCGGGAACTCCCTCCCGCCGTAGCGGTAGGCGTCGGCGACGAAGAGCACCTTCGGCTCGATCTGACAGAAGCGGTCGACCATGCTGGCGACGCCGAACTCGGGGGCGCACGTCGACCACACCGCCCCGACGCTGGCCGCTCCGAGGAACGCCGCGACGGCTTCGATGCCGTTGGGCAGGACCGCCGCGACCCGGTCGCCCGGGACGACCCCGAGCCGGCGGAGCCCCGCCGCCACCGCGCCGGCCAGCGCCCGGAGCTCGCCGTAGGTGAGCTCGCGGCGGGTGCCGTCCTCTTCCTCGGCGATGACCGCGAGGTCGGCGTCGGGGTGCCGGCCGAGCGCGTCGACGTAGTTGAGGCGAACCCCCTCGAACCAGCGGGCGCCCTCCACGCCGTCGCCTCGGTGCAGCACGTCGCTCGAGGGCACCGGCGGCCCGAGCTCGAAGTACCGCCAGAGCGCGCCCCAGAACCCGGCGAGGTCGGTGACCGACCACTCCCAGAGGGCCGGGTACCCGTCGAACCGGCGCCCCAAGTCCTCGGCGAGCCAGTCCATGAACCGGGCCAGCCGGGACGAGGCGGCTCGCTCGGGGGTCGGCTCCCACAGGAGCGTGCCCTCCTGCACCTGTTCCCCCGCCGTGGCGGTGTCGGACCCGTCGCCCAGTGCCATCGCTCCTCGGTCTCCGGGCCCCCTTGGGGGTCGGAACCCAGAAATCTATTGGGCCGTCACCAGCCGGGAACAAGGAGCGGCTCGGGGGCGTTGCACGGGAGGTCCGCCGCGGATGGTTGTGATGCCGTCCGGTGGACGGCTACACTTCTTTCCATACCACCCGCGCCTCGGAGCGCTTGCCTGGACCCTGTTCGCGGTCCGGGCACGGGTCCGAAGCCGGTGGCGATGGGGGTCCGTCCCCAACTCGTGGGACAACTCCCACCCCCTGTTCCCCGCAACGGGCCCGATGCAGACCCCTGCGGTAGCAAAGATGAGGAGGCCGATGACTGCCGAACAGCAGCTCGAACGGTCCGTGCTCGAATCCAAGGAGCGTGAAGAGCTCCATGCCATCGCCCAGGCGATGGACATCAAGACGACCACCCGGTCGAAGAAGGCCGATCTGATCGACCAGATCCTCTCGGCCACCGGGGTCCCGAACGGCAGCGGCGACCACGCCGAGAACGGCCATGGGACCGCCGAGGCGACCGAGACCAAAGCGCCCACCCGCCGTAACGGGTCGAGCGCCGCGTCGATGGCCGAGATCGAGGCCGAGCTGGACGCCACCGTCACCGTCACCGCCGCCAACGGGTCGACCCCGACGGCCTCCGGTGAGGAGCGGGGCGAGGAAGACGAGGGCCGGGGCGGGAACGCCATCCGGACCGACTCCCCGCCCCGGACCAACAACCGGCCGCCGGTGACCCACGGCGGGCAACAGGGTGGCGGCGACCCCGGGAACCGGCGCAACAACCGGCGCCGGCGCGGCCGCGAGCGCGGCGGCGAGCGCGAGTTCCAGGGCGGTCCCGCTGCCGACGGCCCGTACAACGGCGAGCTCGTGGAGGTCCGCGGGCTGCTCGATCTGCGCGACGAGGGCTACGGGTTCCTGCGCTGCGAGGGCTACCTGCCGTCGTCGAAGGACGTGTACGTGTCCATCAGCCAGGCCCGCCGCTTCGCCCTTCGCAAGGGCGACTACATCGAGGGCGCCTGCCGGCCCGCTTCCAACAACGAGCGGTTCCCGGCGCTGCTGCGGATCGACACCGTCTCGGGGCTCGACCCCGAGGAGGCCCGCAACCGGCCGCGCTTTGAGGACCTCACCCCGCTGTTCCCCGACGAGAAGCTCAACCTCGAGCAGGAGGGGGACAAGGACAACGTCACGGCCCGGATCGTCGACCTGCTGACGCCGATCGGGAAGGGTCAGCGCGGGCTGATCGTGTCCCCGCCGAAGGCGGGCAAGACCACGGTCATGAAGCAGATCGCGCATTCGATCGAGGCCAACAACCCCGAGGTCCACCTGATGGTCCTCCTGGTCGACGAGCGTCCCGAGGAGGTCACCGACATGCGGCGGTCGGTGAAGGGCGCCGAGGTGATCTCCTCCACCTTCGACCGTCCGGCCGACGAGCACACCACCGTCGCGGAGCTGGCCATCGACCGGGCAAAACGCCTCGTCGAGCTGGGCAAGGACGTGGTGATCATCCTCGACGGCATCACCCGTCTGGCCCGGGCCTACAACCTGGCCCAGCCGGCGACCGGCCGGATCATGTCGGGCGGTGTCGACTCGGGGGCGCTCTACCCGCCCAAGAAGTTCTTCGGCGCGGCCCGCAACATCGAGGAGGGCGGGTCGCTCACGATCCTCGCCAGCGCCCTGGTCGAGACCGGCTCCAAGATGGACGAGGTCATCTTCGAGGAGTTCAAGGGCACCGGGAACATGGAGCT
>DAIUEV010000031.1:0-28613 GCA_036844945.1 Acidimicrobiales bacterium | reverse complement strand
CCGAGCCCGACGTCACCAACACGCGCTCGCCCGCCGGGGCCCCCAGAGCCTCCAGACCCTGTAAGGCGGTGAGGCCGGCCAGCGGCAGGCCGGCCGCTTCGTGCACCGGAACCCCGAGCGGAGTGAGGGCCAGGGCCGAGGCGGCCACCACCAGACGTTCGGTGTGGCCGCCGGGACGGGCACCCCACCCGAAGAAGGCGAAGACCTCCTGGCCCGGCTCCAGCGAGTCGACGCCGGGACCGACCTCCACCACCCTCCCGGCCGCCTCCCGGCCACTGACGTAGGGGAGTTCGACCCCGCTGTGCCTACCGCCTCCGGCCCGGATCTTGGTGTCGCTGGGATTGAGACCGGCAGCCTGCACCGCCACCAGCACCTCACCGGGTCCCGGGGGATCCGGCTCGGGCCAGTCGTCCCGGACCTCGATGACCTCGGCCGGGCCGTGTCGGGGAACCACCGCAGCGCGCACGCCCCCAGC
This sequence comes from Acidimicrobiales bacterium, assembly GCA_036844945.1. Taxonomy (GTDB): domain Bacteria; phylum Actinomycetota; class Acidimicrobiia; order Acidimicrobiales; family RAAP-2; genus Palsa-461. The sequence goes on along the minus strand of DAIUEV010000031.1, from coordinate 28,138 downwards.
ATGACGCGACTCGTCCCGGCTGGCTCAGCCCCCTGCCGAACAGGGGGCATCCGAGGAACACCGGGTCCAGAGGATGTCCTCGTCGTGCGGCGTGAGGTGTCCCAGGAAGAAGGCGATGGCCCGGCCGCCCTCGAGCCCCAGCCCAAGGACCTGTCCATCCGCCACCTCGGTCACTCCCCGGATCATCGGAAGTCGGTGGCTCGCCTCGACACCGCCGCAACCCGAGCCCACTCGATCGCCGGTCATCGTCGGCGCGCCGTCGGCCGACGACAGCGAAGCTCGTTACGGGCGGTGCACCCCCGCGAACCCGTCGCCCAAGCGGATCGGCGTGATGTGCACCACCTCACCGGTCTGGGGCGCCTCGATCATCTCGCCGGCGCCCACGTACATCGCCTCGTGCTCGTCGCCACCAGGGCCGTAGAAGAGGATGTCGCCAGGCTGCATCGCCGAGACCGGCACCGGAGCCGTGTCCTCGAACTGGGAGCCCGAGAAGTGCGGGAGGCCCACACCGGCCTGGCCCCAGGCCCACATGACGAGGCCCGAGCAGTCGAACCCTCCGGAGGGATCGCCGGGGGTGCCGCGGGGGTCCGTACCGCCCCAGACATACGGCACGCCGAGCTGGCTCTCGGCCGCCGAGACCGCGGTGCCGGCCCCACCGGCCGGGGGCGGCGGCGGGAATGTGGCACCGGCCGTCAGCACCGACTGCGTCTTGGCCGCCGCGGCCGCCGCGGCGGCGGCCTGCTCCTGCTGGACGAGCACTCCGATCTGGCCCTTCACCTGTCCGAGCGCCGCGTTCAGCTGGTTCTGCTGCGCCTGGGCAGCGGCCTTCTCCTGTGCCGCCGCGTTGGCCACCGCGGTTGCCTGCTGCTGCTGGGTCGTCAGGCTTACCTCCGCCGCGTTGAGTTGCACCTCGGCGGTGTGGAGGCTCGCGACCGCTTCGTCGAGGTTGCCGCTCGCGATCTTCCCGTACTCCTGCTGCGCCTCGTAGGTGCGCTGGTTACCCGAGAACAGCGGGTTCGACTGCTCGATCGTCCCGTCGTGGATGTAGGAGTTGATCGCGACCGTTCGCAGACGGACCTTGTCGACCGCGACGTGTTGCTGGTCGGCGGCAATCTGGTCCTTCGTTGCCGTGATCTCGGCGTTCAGCGTGTTGATCTGGTCGAGGGCCTCGTCATAGCGCTGGCCGAGCACCCCGATCTGCTGGGTGTCCGAGCTGATCTGCGACTCGATCTGCGACGCCTTCGCCTGCAGCTGGCTGAGCTGGCTCGCAGCGGCCGGCGCGGACAGTGCCAAGGCGGGCCCGATCGCCAGCGATGCCGCGCCGAGGCACGCCAAAGTCGACCGAAACCGCATGACCCGACACTGGTTCTGCCGAGACTGCGTTCCGGGGCGGGCGCACGCCCCCTCAACGTCAGTCACAATGCGCAACATTCTCGCGACATCGGCTGACCAGGTCAATGACCCTCGACGTCGCGCGATGTTCCTCGTCAGACGATGGTTCCTAAAACTCCTGCGTGCGCGCCAACTTAAAGGTTGTGTGACGATGTGTGACCGCTGTCATCACGCGCGTCACATTCCGTTGTCATGCACATCGCCGATTCGTGTTCCACGCGAGCCACATGACGTGGCGCGACAGCTCGAGACGCTCCAATGGCTGTCGATCACCGGTGTGACCTGCACCATTACGCGGCCATGCGGCGACGCCTCGCGCTCGTTGACGCGCGCAGAAACGACTCTGATCACGCCGAGTCGGACGCCGGTCGCATCGGAGCGACGCCGAAAGCGGCGGGGCGCAGTGGCACGGGCCCGCTGCACCAGTCGCGACCGTGCCGCGGCGCGGTGGAGATCCGCCCGGTGCTGCTCGTGGACGAGTGAGGCCAAACTTGGGTGCATTGTGTGACGCCTCCTGTCGGGGTTCTCTCGTATTCACGGCCCGGTCGCACTCTTCTCATCGCGATGCCGGGCCATCGGGGGGACCCTCACCTTGACAGGCGGGTGTGACAGGCCGACGACCTGGGAGGGGCCCGATGCGCTCGGCCCGGGCCGCGAACGAGGGTGCCTTCCACGCGCCGAATGGGGGATCAGCTCCTCAGGATGGTGCTACCGTCACTGTGTTCATGCTGTCCGTCAAGATCGATCGGGCCGAGCCTCTCCCGCTCCACGACCAGGTCGCGGGGGAGCTCCGCCGTGCCATCGCTGAAGGCGAGGCAGGCCGGGGCGAGCGCCTGCCACCGGCCCGCGACCTGGCCGCGGTGCTCGGCGTCAACACCAACACGGTGCTGCGCGCGCTGCGCCTTCTGCGCGAAGAGGGTCTGCTCGAGTTCCGCCGGGGACGGGGCATCACCGTCGCCGGGAGCCGTCAACGAGGTGCCGTGGTCCGCAAGGCCCGCGAGCTGGTCGCGTTCGCTCGGCGGGAGGGTTTCCGCCGGGACGAGCTCATCGCGATCATCGAGGGGCTGCCGTAGAGGAGGCCGGGCGCGTCGGCCCGGCTCGGAGCCACCGTGTGCCCGGGCTCAGCCCGCCCCGGCCGGCTCGGCGCCGAACTCGCCGGCCAGCTCGTCGCGCAGCACTCGCCGAAGGAGCTTCCCGCTCTCGTTGAAGGGGAGCTCGCCAACAAACTTGATCCGTTCCGGTGTTCGGGCCGAGCGCAGTGTCCCCTGGACGTGGACTCGCAGCTCTTCCTCGGTCACCGAGGCGCCCGGCGAGAGCACCACCGCCGCAACGATCCGCTCTCCCCATTCGATGTCGGGGATGCCGACAACCGCGGCCGCCTCAACACCGTCGCAGGCGAGGAGGACCTCCTCGATCTCCCCCGGTGAGAGGTTCTCGCCGCCCCGGACGATCACGTCGTCCAGTCGGCCGTGGACGTACAAGAAACCGCCCTCATCGAGATGACCGGCGTCGCGGGTGCGGAACCAACCCTCGCCGTCGGTCGTGGTGAGGCCCACGTACTCGCCGGACACCTGCTCGCCGCGCACCCAGATCTCGCCGCGCTCCCCCGCCGTCACCGGTGCACCGGCGGGGTCGCGGATCGAGAGCTCAACTCCCGGGAGCACCTGGCCGACCGATCCGAGGCGGGCCCGGACCGTCGGGTCGTCGCTCGCGAACGCGGCCCGGTGGTGCTCGGGGCCGAGCAGCGCGATCGTGCTCGAGGTCTCGGTCAGGCCGTAGGCGTTGACGAGGTCGACGTCGGGGAGCGTCCGCAGCGCCCGCTCGACCACCGGTGCGGGCATCGGGCCCCCGCCGTAGGAGAGCGACCGCAGACTCGGCAGCCCCAATCCGTCGGACTCGACGACGTCGAGGATCCGACCGAGCATCGTCGGGACGACCATCGCGTGGGTCGCCGACTCGGCCCGCACGGTCGCCACCCAGCGGGCCGGGTCGAACGCCTCGAGTTGGACCACTCGGCGACCGGAATAGGTGGTGGTGAGCACCGACGAGATCGCGGCGATGTGGTACGGCGGAACGCTCACGATGGCGCACTCGTCCTCGGCGGCCGCTCCGAACTCGACCGAGCCGACGACGTAGGAGGCGAGGTTGCGGTGGCGGAGGACCGCGGCCTTCGGGTCGCCGGTGGTGCCGCTCGTGAACAACAGCACCGCGACCGTCTCGGGGTCACAGCCCCACCCGTCGCTCTCCTCCACGGCCTCGTCCTCGACCATCGTGAGGAAGTGCGCGCGCTCGATGAGTTGGATCCCCTCGAGGCCGACCAGACGTTCGGGGACCCCGCGCCCGGCGATCACGAGGGCCGGGGTGACCTGGCTGACGATCGCCCGGAGGCGGTCGTCGGCCAGCCGGTAGTTCACCGGCACAAACGGGGTCGACGCGATCGCCGATCCGAACAGTCCGATCGGCACCGCCGGGGAGTTCTCGTCGACCAGCACGACGTGGTTGCAGGGCATGCCGGCGAGCACCGTGGCGGCCCGCCGGCTCCGCCGACCGAGCTCCGCGAAGGTCACACCGTCGTCTCGCGATCCGAGCGCGACGCGGTCGGCGAGCCCGTCGGCCGCCATCTCCAGGATCATGCCGAGGTGGACGGCGGGCTCCTCAGTCCGAGGCGGGAAGGGGCTTGGCGCCCTGGACGCCGAGAAGGATCTCGCCGATCGACAGCGCGCCCTGTCCGGCCTTGGTGCACAGCACCTCGAGGCCCGCCCCCTCGTCGGAGTAGCGCTTGCCAATGAGGGTGCCGCCGTCGAAGCCGGGCGCCGGGGTGCCCGTTGCCGCCGCGGCTTCGGCCACGTCGACCATCGGCTCGCCGCCGCAGCGCAGGTCGACCTCGCCGGCCGCCCGGACGACGACCACCTCGGTCGTGCAGGTCACCGAGCGCATCCGCGCTCCGGGTTTCAGGCCTGCCATGACGGGCTCCCTCCCAACCGAACCAGTGGTGACGGCCCACCTGGGCCGGCGGCCGGTGCCCGCCGCCGCGCGATCTTTATCCGCCGGCCGGGAGACCGCCAGCCCCGGCCGACCCCGCCACCACCGGGCGGGACGCGAGGAACTCGGTGACCGACGACCGGCTCCGGTCGCCCGACGCTGATCAGCCAGGTCCGACTGGGAGGCACCAGCACCCGGATCGAGGGGGCGCGACGGCCTGTTCTCGACCTGCCCGGGCCTGAGACCCCTGGCTTGGGTCGGCAACGGGTCGGGTGCCCGAGGACTGCACCCGCCGGCGGCCTGTGCGACCTTTGGGACACTGGGGCGATCGGCCGCACGCTTTGAGCAGAAAGGCGAAACTCAAGGATGCCCTCCGCCAACTTGATCCCGAGGAACCGCCGGCCCCCGACGCTCTGTTGCAGTCGGCCAGTCACCGGTGGCACACGATGACCGCGTTCCCGGCGGGCTTCCTCTGGGGCGCCGCCACCGCCGGCCACCAGGTCGAGGGGGGCAACGTCAACTGCGACCTCTGGCCGCTCGAATGGGCGGAGCACTCGATCTTCACCGAGCCCTCGGGCGACGCGTGCGACCACTACCACCGCTATCCGGAGGACATCGCCCTCCTCGCCGATCTGGGCCTCAACACCTACCGCTTCTCCCTCGAGTGGGCCCGGATCGAGCCCGAACCCGGCTACTTCTCGATCGCGGCCCTCGACCACTACCGGCGAATGGTCGGGACGTGCCTCGATGCCGGGGTCACCCCGGTCGTCACCTACAGCCATTTCACATTGCCGCGTTGGATGGCCGGGGACGGAGGCTGGTCCAGCGAGACGGCACCGGAGCGGTTCGGCCGATTCGCCGTGCGGGCGACCGCGCACCTCGGCGACCTCCTGCCGTGGGTCTGCACGCTCAACGAGCCCAACCTGATGACGATGTTCGGGATCACGGGCACGCTCCCGATGGGTTCGAGCGGGCGTTCCAGCCGCACCGAGCCATCGGCCGACGAGGGACCCCCGGGGGTCGGCGGCTATGCCGCCTCCCGTTACCGGATGGGCCTCCTCTCGGGGAACCTCGAGCAGATGACGGCCGTGCACCGGGCCGCGGTCGAGGCGATCAAGGCCGGGCCGGGCACGGCCAAGGTCGGGTGGACGCTGGCCCTGGTCGACTATCAGGCGGCCGAGGGCGGCGAGGACCGCTGCGCGGAGGTCCGCCAGCTCGCCCAGACCGACTGGCTCGACGTGTCTTCCGAGGACGACTTCGTCGGTGTCCAGACCTACTCGCGCAATCGCATCGGCCCCGACGGCACGGTCCCTCCGCCGGAGGGCACACCGACGATGCTGACCGGGTGGGAGGTCTACCCTGCCGCCCTCGAGCACACGGTCCGGCTGGCCGCCGAACACGCGAAGGTCCCCGTCTTGGTCACCGAGAACGGGATGGCCACCGCCGACGACGACGCTCGCATCGCCTACACCAGGGCAGCGCTCGAGGGCCTTTCCCGGTGTATCGACGACGGGATCGACGTGCGCGGGTACCTCCACTGGACGCTGCTCGACAACTTCGAGTGGACGTCGGGCTTCACGATGACCTTCGGCCTGATCTCGGTCGACCGTCAGACCTTCGCACGGACGGCCAAGGGCTCGGCCCGCTGGCTCGGCGAGGTCTCGAAGGCAAACGTCCTGACCTCCTAGACGCTCTCGGACGTCAGGTGTCGGTCGCGGGTGCGCCGACCTGCATTCCGCCGGCGGCCAACACCCTCTGCCAGGTGGCGAGGCTGTCCGGGTCCATGTCGGACTCGAGTGCCACGATCTGGCCGCCCGCGATCGTGTGGAGCGTGTTCGTGCGGAGCTCGACCGTCGACCCGTCGCGAAGGGTCCCGGTGACCCGGCCCCGGACGCGTATGGTCTCGCCCTCGACCGCGATGTCGGTGTCGTGTCCGACCTCGCCGTCGAACGCTCGGGGCATCGCCTCCACCTCCCGCCGCGCCACCGTCGCCAGCAGGGCCCCGGCGATGGGGCCGTCGTTCGGACTGGCCGGCACATGCCGGAGCTCCACCTGCTCGGCGAACAGGCTGGCCAGCAGCTCCTGGGACGCGACTCGGTCGTGAGCGACCGCGCGCATGTCCGCCGCGATCTCAGATGCCGATTTGGTCATGTGGCCTTCTCCTCTGTTGGTGGAACAACCCCACCGGTGCGCTGACGTCGGGCGCCACCTCGTCCGATCCGGTCACGTCATCGCCTCGGCGGCGGCGCGGATCGCCTTGAGAATGCCCTGATAGCCGGTACAGCGACAGAGGTTCCCGGAGAGGCCGGCGCGGATCTCGTCGTCCGTTGGGTTCGGGTTGTCCCGCAGGAACGCCGTGACCGACATCACGAACCCCGGCGTGCAGAACCCGCACTGCAGCCCGTGGTGGTCGCGGAACGCCGTCTGGACCGGCGACAACTGGTCGGGCGCCCCGATCCCCTCGATCGTCGTGATCTCGGCGCCCTCGGCCTGCACGGCGAACACCAGGCACGACCGGACGGCCTCGCCGTCGAGGAGGACCGTGCACGCGCCGCACACACCGTGCTCGCAGCCGAGGTGGGTGCCGGTCAGCTGGCACTCCTCCCGGAGGAAGTCGGCCAGGGTCAGGCGAGCTTCGATCCACCCCCGACGGTTCGTCCCGTTGACCTGCATCTTGACCTCGATCTCAGGCACGGTTGGCCTCCCCGAGCGCGCGCTCCCAGGCCCGCGCGACCATGACCGCGCCGACGCGAGTGCGGTACGCGGCCGAGCCGTGGGCATCCGACGGGACTGACTGCAGGGCCGACACCGCCAATCGCCCCACTTCGGGTGGAGGGGCATCCGCGGCCTCCCCGACGAGGGCCGCCTCTGCGGCGGTGCCTCGTTCGGGGGTCGGTCCGAGACCGAAGAGCCCGATGGCGCACCGGCGCACGCGCCCGCCGTCACCGAGCTCCACCGCCACCGCCGCACCGGCCATCGCGAAGTCGCCGTGGCGCCGGGCCAGCTCCTCGACCGCGAACCCCGACCGGCCCGACCACGACGGGAAGGTCACGCCGGTCAGCAGCTCGTCGTCCGCCAGTGTGGTGGTGAAGGTGCCCGAGAAGAACTCCGACGCGGCGATCGTCCGTCCGCCCCGGACCGAGCGCACGTGGAGCTCGGCATCGAGCGCGAGCGCGACGGCCGGGTACTCGGCGGCGGGGTCGGCATGGGCGATCGACCCGCCGAGGGTTCCCCGGTTGCGGATCTGGAAGTGCCCGATCAGGGGCGTGGCCATCGCGAGGAGCGGTGCCAGGACGGCGACGTCGTCCGACCGCTCCACGGCCGCCTGGGGGGTGGCCGCCCCGATGTGGATCCCGCCGTTTCGCCGCTCGATCCCTCGAAGTTCCTCCACCCTCCGCAGGTCGACCAGGTGGTCGAAGACGGCCAAGCGCAACGCGAGGAGGGGAACGAGGCTCTGACCGCCCGCGATCACCTTGGCTCCGTCGCCCAACTCGGAAAGCAGGGCGACGGTCTCGTCCACCGTCGCCGGCGCGTGGTATTCGAAACTGGCGGGCTTCACTGCGCACCTTCTGTCCGAGCTTTCGCCAAGTCCTTCGGCGCCATCCCGTAGAGCCGATCGACGGACAGACGGACGATCATCCGACCCGCTGCGATCATCTCGGCATCGAACTCCGGACGGTGCTGTGCGCCTCGGAAGGCGGTGAAGATCTCGTCGAGCGCGTCCGTCGCCGGGTCACCGGGCTCCTCGGCCACCGCAATGGTGGCGGTGCCCTGCGCGACCGCGTACGCGAACCAGTCGTCCTCTTGCACGTGCACCGCCGCGCGCGGGTCGCGCAGCAGGTTCCGGCCCTTCACTGTGGTCGTGGTCGTGGTGACGAGCACCAGGCGTTCCTCTGTATCGGCGAGGTAGTTGACATTGGTGAGGTGGGGCATCCCGTCGGGGCCCACGGTGGCAAGGACCCCACCGCGGTTTCGCCGGACAACTTCCCACAGCGCGTCCTCGACCGCCGGGTCGGACATTGCTCAGTCGGCCGCCACTGCGAGCAGCGCGTCGGCGACCTTCTCCGGCTCGGTGATCATCAGGTCGTGCCCGGTGTCGATGTCCCAGAGCCGGCCGGCCGCCTTGGCCTCAGCCATGAGGGTGGGATCGCGGGTCGCGAGCGTGGAGGTGCACACGATGTGGTACTGGGGGATCCGCGCGTACGCCTGCGGGTCGACGAGCTCGAGCTTCTGCTCGAAGCACTGCCACGGGTGGCCGGCCAGGCGCTCCCGCATCCACGCCTGGTCGCGCTCGTCGGTGACCCCGTAATAGAACTCGGTCTCGGGGAGCAGGACGAGCTCGACGCCTTCGACGGTCCGACCGGTTTCGCGGGTCACCTCGATGATCCGCCCCGACACGTCCACCAGCGACTGGCCGTCCACCGGGTTGGCCGCATCGAGGAACACGAGCTTGCCGATGCGCTCGGCAGTCGCGGCCGCCACCCCCGTGATCACCATTCCCCCGTAGCTGTGCCCCACCAGGATCACATCCCGCAGGTCCTCGTAGTGGAGGACGGCGACCACGTCGTTGATGTGCAGCTTCAGATCGACGTGCGGCCCGACCAGGTGGGACCGCTCCCCCAGCCCGGTCAACGTCGGTGTGTACACCTCGTGGCCCGCCCCCCGGAGGAGTCGGGCGACCCGCTGGTAGCACCACCCGCCATGGCCGCCGCCGTGAACGAGGACAAAGGTCGCCATGCTCACTCCCCTCCCCGGTGCGCGGAGCAGCCTCCGCGACAGCCGGCATCGCCGTCTCTCATCGGGCACCGGTCGACACCGCCGCGACCACCCCTCCGTCGACCAGGAGATCCGTTCCGGTGATGAAGGTCGACTGCGGGCCGGTGAGGAACTCCGCCGCCCCGGCGATGTCGTGTGGTGTGCCGACCCGGCCGGCCGGGCTCATCGCCAGCATCGCCCGCATCGACTCGCCGTGCTCGCTCTCGAACTCGGCGTTCCCCATCGGCGTCGAGATCAGGCCGGGCGAGATGGTGTTCACCCGGCCGCCGCGGCGTCCCCAGAGGATCGACGCGGCCCTCACCCGCAGATGGTTCGCCCGCTTGGCGATCGAGTAGGCGATCCCGGGATCGCCCAGCGCATCGGGTGCGAGCTCGGGGAGCGCGAGCAGTTCGGGGGTCGGCGTGGTGGCCAAGCGCCTTTCGAGGTCGCCGTCCACCGGGAGGAGCCACCCGGCCATCGACGCGATGAAGACCCCCGCCCCCCCTCTCGCGATGACGGCGCCGAACTCGTCCAGCATCAGCGCGGTGCCGAGCAGGTCGACCCGCAGGACCGCCTCGGCCGAGGCCTGGACCGGGGAGACCCCGGCCGTGTGCACCACCGCCTCCACTCGCCCGAGACGGTCGGCCGCCGCCGCCAGCGCCGCCACGGCGTCGTGGTCGGACACGTCGGTCGGATGCTCCTCCACCCGGCACCCCTCGGCCCGCAGGTCCTCGGCCGCGGCGTGGAGCGCCTCGGGGTTCACGTCGGCCAGCACCAGGGTGGCCCCCGGCCCGAGGCGGTGGGCCACCGCGGTGCCCATGCCGCCGAGACCGGTCACGACCACCACCCGTCCACCGTCGGCCATCGTCCTCCCCCGTGTCGTGGCGCCGAGCCCCGTCATACCCTGCCGAGCACCGGGCCGCCAGACCCGCTCGGGGGAACCGGCCTCAGGCCGGGGCCGGCTCGACGGTCACCGGCACCCCGGAGTAGCGCACCATCCCGGTCACCGGGTCGATGACGTCCTTGTCGGTGAGCAGGTTCACGTTGGCAACCCGGTGGTGCCCGTGGGGCACCGACACCGCGCCGCGACGGATGGAGGGGTCGACCTTGGCGATCCCCTCCACCTGCCCCCGCTCGGTGCGGACGATCACCGGCTGACCGTCGAGGACCCCCGCCTCGCTCGCATCGTCGGGGTGCAGCTGCACCTGGAGCGTCTCGCCGAGGAAGTCGAGCGCCCCGTTGAGCTTGCGGGGTTGGCGGCGCGGCACCAGCACGAGAGGGGCGGGCGGCTCGAGCCCGGCCAGCTGGTCGACCAGGATCTGCGGCGCCAGCCGCCAACCGCCCGAGCGGTCGAGGTACTGCTCGACCCACGGGGCCGGGACCTCGAAGGGCAGCTCGACGTACCCGGTGGCGGCGACCTCGTCGTAGGTGCAACGGGCGGCCGCGAGCGTCTTCGACAGCATCTCTTCGTCGGTGCCATCGGGATCGGCCAGCTCGAAGCCGAGGCGCCGGCCGAGCTCGGCGAGGACCCACCAGGCGGATCGGCGGTCGCCGACCGGCTCGACGACCGCTTCGGTGTGCTGCATCGACAGATTGGGAACGAGGAAGTCCCACAGGGTCAGGTCGGCCCGCTCGAGTTGGTCCTTGGTGGGCAACACGTGGGTGGAGACCTCGGTCGTGGTGTTGGCGATGATCTCGGTCGTCGCGAGCACCTCGAGCGACCGCAGCGCCGGCTCGAGCCGGTTGGCGTCGGGGAACGAGGTCATCAGGCTCCCTCCCAGGTTGAGGAAGGCGCGGATGTTGCCGGCCCCGATCTCGTCGGACAGCACCGCGCACGGCCACTCCCCGAGGAAGGCCTGGGCGTCCGGACGCGAGCGCGGCCCGGGTCCGAAGAGGCCGTCGGGTGGGAGGACGGGCAGTTCGAACGAGTCGAACTGGAGGTTGAACCCGGGGTGGAACCACACGCCCCCGGGCCGGTTCATCGCCCCCGTGACGATCATCAGGACCCACGCCAGCCAGGCGGTCACGTTGCCGGCGATGCCGGGCATGGTGACCCCGGTCCCGGTGTGGATGGCGACGGGCCCGGCCCGTCGGACCGCGGCGAGGAGCTCGTCCAGGTCGCCTTCGGGCAGCCCGGCCAGGTCGGCCACGTGGCGCCGGTCGAACGGCTCGAGCGCCGCGGCCAAATCGGCGCCGCCGACGCAGCGGTGCTCGAGGACCTCCCGGTCGGCCCCGTCTTTCAGCAGCTCTCGGATCACGTAGGCGAGGACCGCGTAGTCCGTGCCTGGCCTCGGCGCGAGGTGGTGGTTGGCCAGCCTCGCCGTCTCGGTGGCGCGGGGATCGAGGACCCAGACCTCGGCGTGGGACCGCACGGCCCGGATGGCCGACACCGGGTCCGACAGGGCGATGTTGTGTCCGTGGGAGACGACCGGGTTGACGCCGATGTACAGCACCATGTTCGCCCGCTCGTAGTCGATGTGGCTGGTGAACCCCGGGAACCCGCCGACCAGATGGGAGACGAGCGTCTTCGCCGTGCCGTCGATCGTGAGCGGGCTGAATTTGGCCGGAGTGCCGATGGCGCCGTGCAGGGCCTCGACCATCTTGTAACCGGCGGCGTCCATGCCGAGCCCGCTGCCGAAGTAGACGCCGACCGATTCGGGGCCGTGCCGGTCGATGATCGCCCGGACGCGTTCCCCGAGGTCGTCGAGGCACGCCTCCCAGGTCGTCGGTCGCAACTCTCCGTCGACCCGCATCATCGGCCGTTCGATGCGGTCGGGATGGTGATGGATCGCCGGGAGCGCGCGACCCTTCGGACAGGTGTAGCCGTGCGACATCGGGTGGTCCTTGTCGCCCCGGACCCTGACGACCGTGTCCCCCTCGACATCGACGAGGATGCCGCAGACCGCGGTGCAGATCCGGCAGAAGCTGTGCACCGTCCGCACGTCCGCCTCGGCCATCTCCGCCTCCCTCGAGCCGCCCGCGTCAGCCTATGACCTGGTTCTCCTCGCGGCACTCTGTGCCAAGCTCGAAGCCCGCACTCGGACCGGGAAGACGCACAAGGATGGAGGTGACGGTGGACTCGTACGCCAGCGGAACTTCGACGATCCCCCTGCTCGGGCAGACCATTGGTCAATCCCTGCACGCCGCCGCTGCCCGGATGGGCAGTCACGAAGCCCTCGTCGACAGGCCATCGGGTCGACGATGGACCTATGCCGAGCTGCTCGATTGGGTCGGGGACGTCGCGGCCGGGCTTCTCGCCAAGGGCGTGAGGAAAGGCGATCGCGTCGGAATCTGGTCGCCCAACTGCGCCGAGTGGGTCGCAGCCCAATACGCGACGGCACTCATCGGGGCCATCCTCGTCAACATCAACCCGGCCTACCGGACGTCGGAGCTCGCCTACGTGGTGAACCAGTCGGGCTTGGAGTTGCTCCTGAGCGCCACGGCCTTCAAGACGAGCGACTACCGGGGAATGGTGGAGGAGGTCCGCCCGGGTGTCGCCTCCCTGCGAGAGGTGGTCTACATCGGCGACCCGACCTGGGACGACCTCGTGCAGTCAGGTCGGGCGACCCCGAAAGGCGCGCTCGAGGAGGCCTCAGCGGAGCTCTCGTTCGACGACCCGATCAACATCCAGTATACGTCGGGCACGACCGGGTTCCCGAAGGGCGCCACCCTGTCCCACCACAACATCCTGAACAACGGGCACTTCGTCGGGGGCCTTCTCGGATACGGCCCCTCCGATCGGGTGTGCCTGCCGGTGCCCTTCTACCACTGCTTCGGAATGGTGATGGGAACGCTTGCCTGCGTGAGCCACGGTTCCACGATCGTCATCCCGGCCCCGCTGTTCGACCCGCGCGCCACCCTCGAGGCGGTGCAGGCGGAACGATGCACGTCGCTGTACGGCGTTCCGACGATGTTCATCGCCGAGCTCGGGCTCGAAGACTTCGCGGCCTTCGACCTGTCGTCCCTCCGCACCGGGATCATGGCCGGCTCTCCGTGCCCGGTCGAGGTGATGAAGCGGGTCATGAGCGACATGCACATGACCGAGATCTCAATCTGTTACGGGATGACCGAGACCTCTCCGGTCTCCACTCAGACCCGCGTGGGCGACGATCTGGAACATCGGACGGCCACCGTCGGCTCCGTGATGCCGCACGTCGAGATCCAGATCGTCAACCCCGAGACGGGGCGGATCGTCGAGCGCGACATGCCCGGTGAACTGTGCACACGGGGCTACTCCGTGATGCTCGGCTACTGGAACGAACCGGAGAAGACCGCGGACGCCATCGATCCGGCCGGATGGATGCACACGGGCGATCTGGCCGTGATGCGACAAGACGGCTATGTCAACATCGTCGGCCGCATCAAGGACCTGGTGATCAGAGGGGGCGAGAACATCTATCCCCGCGAGATCGAGGAGTTCCTCTACGACCACCCCGACATCGAGGAGGTCTCGGTGATCGGGGTGCCCGATCACCGCTACGGAGAAGAGCTAATGGCCTGGATCCGGCTGCGGCCGGGGGCCGAGCCCCTTGATGCCATCTCCCTCCGCGAGTTCTGCAGCGGCCGCATCGCCCACAACAAGATTCCTCGCTTCGTCCGAGTCGTCGACGAGTTCCCGATGACCGTCACCGGCAAGATCCGAAAGATCGAGATGCGCGAGATCAGCATCCGCGAGCTTGGACTGGAGATGGTCGCCGCGACCGAGACGGCGTGACCCGGCCGGAGGCCCGGTTGCTTCAGAGGTCGGCCGTGGTCTCAGTCCCGCCCATCTGCTGCACGAACGGATAGATCCGAGTGAAGTCGACGGCCGGATCCGACTCGGAGAACTGCTGCCACACCGAACTGATCAGAGGGCCGAGCACCGAAGGCGCGTTCTGTTCGCGGACCGCCTCGACGTAGAGCTGCATGTCCTTCGACATGAGCGAGTTGGTGAAGCCGGCCGCGTAGGTGCCGGTCAGCACGTGGCGGGGAAACTTGTCGCTCGTGGCGCCGCTCTGGCCGCTCGATGAGTTCAGGACCTCGAGCATCGTCCCCATGTCGAGCCCGGCCGACAACCCGAACGAGACCGCCTCGCTCGTCGCGAGGAGCGTGGTGGCCGAGAGGAAGTTGTTGGCGAGCTTGAGCGCCTGCGCCATTCCGGCTCGCTCGCCGACCCTCTGCCGCCGATCGCTCAAGCCAGCCAGTATCGGCTCCACCGCGTCGCAGGCGTCCTTCGGTCCGGCGTACATGACCGACAGGGTGCGGGCCCGGGCACCGGCGACACCTCCCGAAACGGGTGCGTCGACGTACGACGCCGAGACAGACCCGAGGACTCGGGCATTCTCCTCGGCCGCCGTCACGCCGATGGTGGACGTGTCGAGGACGTGCTGCACGCTCCGACGAGCCTCGCCGACAGTCGCCAATACGACCTGACGGGAGGCGAGGCCGTCTGGGAAGGCTGAGCACGAGGACCTCGGCGTCCCGAACGAGGTTGCCCACACTCGGGGCGAATTTCGCACCGCCGGGGCATCGCCCCGGCCCAGCCACGTCGAACGCGACGAGGTCGAGACCCGCCCCGACCAGGTTCTCGGCCAGCGCGCTCCCCATGTTGCCGAGACCGATGATCCCGACGATCACGGCGTCCCACCCTGCTCGGCCCGCACCCGATCAGCTTCCACGATCACCTCGACGCTCACGCTCGGCCCGGTCACGGCCGACGACCTGCCGACCACCACCTCGAACCGCCCCGAATCCAGCTGCCATCCGGCCGAACGCCGGCTCTCGGCAAGGAAGTGCGCGGTGACCGTCCCGACCCGCTCCGCCACCTTGTCCCAGTCGTGCTGGCCCGGATCCCAGTAGGCGAACGATCGGTCGTCGAGCTGGAGATCGACGACGGTCGACTTCCCGGGATCGAGCCACACCTTCGAGAACGCCTTCAGCTCCTTCGGCGGGCGCGCCAGCCTCGGGCTCACCGGCGCGACGTAGCACTGGACCACCTCCGATCCGGGCCGGGTGCCGGTGTTACGCACCTCGACCGACACGGTCAGGACGTCGCCCGACCGGAAGGTGGGCGACGACAGCCGCGGCGCGCCGATCTCGAAGGTCGTGTAGCTGAGGCCGTGGCCGAACGCAAAGCGCGGCTCGATGGCGCGGTGCTCATACCCCCGGTACCCCATGAACAGCCCCTCGCCGTAGAGGAGCTCGCCGTTCTCCCCCGGGAAGTGGTCATAGGACGGGTTGTGCTCGAGTCGCATCGGGATCGTGGTGGGCAGCCGGCCACCGGGCTCCGTGCTGCCGGTCAGGACCTGCGCGACGGCGTCGGCCATCTCGTCGCCACCGAACCAGCACTGCACGATCCCGCCGACATCGTCCGCCCAGGGCATCGCCACGGGGGCCCCGGTGTTCAGGACGACCACCGTCTTCGGGTTGGCCGCCGCGACCCTCTCGATCAGCTCGTCCTGACGGCCGGGGAGATGGAGTGACGACCGGTCGTGGCCCTCGGACTCCCACTCCTCGGTGGTTCCGACGAACAGCACCGCCAGATCGGAGGCGGCCGCCGCCGCGACCGCCCGATCGATCAGCACGTCGGTGTTCTTGGTCCGGTACCCGATCCGGACGCCCGCGATCGTCGGGTTCCCCCGGGCGTACTCGACCACGAACTCCTTGGCCACCCCGGCCGTGAAGCCCACCTCGTGGGTGATGTCCTGGCTGGCGCCACCGAAGAAGTCCCTTCCTCCCGGAGGTGGCGGGTCGACGAAGCCGTCGAGCACCGGGTCATCGTCGATCGAGAGGCGAGCCCTGCCGCTCTGGGCCAGTGCGATCTCAAAGGTCCCGTCCTCGTCGGACACCACCAAGCCGCGGATCCGCATCGACCAGTCGGTGCTCGGATACCCCTGGGCCGATGTGTTCATGACGAAGAGCCGGAGCTCGTCGAGCTCGCCCCGCTTCATCGGCTCCCCGGCCAGCTCGGAACCGTCGAAGAGCTCGTATGAGAAGCCGCTCGTCGCCCGGAGGACCCCTCGGCCGATGACGGTCGCCGAGCGATCGACCTCGCAGCCGCGCTCGACCACGACGGCGACGTCACCGAGGGCCGAGGCGAGCGGATCGATCATCGTCGGCTGTCGACGCTTCATCACCTGGGCCGACCCTCCGCCTTGGATCCTCGGCAGTGACGCGTTCGGCCCGATGACGGCGACCTGTCGGAGCCCCGAGGAGTCGATCGGGAGGATGCCGTCGTTGGTGAGGAGCACCGTGGCCTCGGCGGCGGCCCTCCGGATGAGGGCGAGATCGTGGTCGGTCGGCGGCTTGGGGTCGATCGGCGGGGTCGGTGCATCGAGTGCGCCGATCCGGTTCAGCCCGTTGAGGAGGCGCATGACCGCGTTGTCGAGATCAGATGCGAGCGACCCGGCCCCCGCCTCGACCGCCTCTCGCACCTTTGACCCGAGGGATCTCCCCGGACCCGGCATCTCCAGGTCGAGGCCGGCACCCAGCGAGCCACGGGTGTCGACGATCCCGAACCAGTCGGTCATGACGATCCCTTCGAACCCCCACTCGTCCCGGAGAAGATCGGTGAGCAGCGCCCGCTGCTCGGTCACCCACGCGCCATTGACCCGGTTGTAGGCGGTCATGAGGCCGAGGACCCCACCCTCCCGGACGGCCAGCTCGAAGGGAACGAGGTACAACTCCCGCAGGGCTCGTTCCTCGACGACCGAACTGATCGAACCCCGTTCGAACTCCGCATCGTTGGCCACGAAGTGCTTCACGGTCGCGAACACGCCGTTGGATTGCACCCCCCGGATGTAGCCGGCGGCGAGGCGGCCGGAGAGGAGCGGGTCTTCCGAGTAGCACTCGAAGTTCCGTCCGGCCAGCGGCGAACGATGCAGGTTGACCGTCGGGGCGAGGAGGCCGCGACAGCCCCGGTCGAGGGCCTCCCTTCCGACCAGTTGGCCCAGACGCTCGGCCAGCTCAGGATCCCAGGTCGCGCCGATTGCCGATCCGCACGGGATGCACGTCGACGAGGGACCGCCGAGGCCGGGGTAGCTCGGGCCGCGAGCGCCGTTCGGACCATCGGTGACCCGGATCTTCGGTATCCCGAGCCGCTCGACCGGGACCATCGACATCATGTCGTCGCCGGCGGTGAGCGAGGCCTTCTCCTCGAGCGTCAACTTCGAGAGCAGCTCTTCGGTGTCGGCCATGGGGCGTTCCTTCCCCGTCGACCACGTGGCGAATGGGCCCGCGCTCGCCGGCGTGAGTGAGTGTCGAGTTTGCGATCGCCCTCAGTGGCCGTAGCTCGTCGTCTCCGCGAGCTCTGCCGCTCCCGCCATCAGATCGAGCACGATCGGCCCG
This sequence comes from Acidimicrobiales bacterium, assembly GCA_036844945.1. Taxonomy (GTDB): domain Bacteria; phylum Actinomycetota; class Acidimicrobiia; order Acidimicrobiales; family RAAP-2; genus Palsa-461. The sequence goes on along the minus strand of DAIUEV010000031.1, from coordinate 10,684 downwards.
AAGGCCTGCAGCTTCTCGTCGTCGCCGGCCCGCTGGAAGCCCTGCTCGAGGACGATCGCGAGCTTCCACTTCGCCAGGATCACGTAGTAGTCGATGTCGTCGACCTGTCGGCCCGATACCGCTGAGTAGTGGGAGAGGATCTGGTCGCGCGAGGGCATCCCCAGCAGGTCGACGTAGCTCGAGCCGGCCGCCTCCGGCGCGTTGGTGTCCTCCGGCCACGCCTGCACCATCCAGGCCAGGTCCAGCTTGGGGTCTCCAACCGTCCCCATCTCCCAGTCGACGATGGCGGCAAGACGGGCCGGTGCACCGTGGCGATACATCACGTTGGCGAACTGGTAGTCCCCGTGCATGATCCCCGGGTGGTAGTCGATCGGATGATGACTACCGAGCCAGCCCGACGCGACCTCGAGGCCGGGCAGTTCACGACCCTTGATCCGCTCGAGGAACGTGGTCCACCGTTCGACCTGGCGTTCGTGGAACCCGTCGGGTCTCCCGAGCCCCTCCAGCCCCCTCGCCTTCCAGTCGACCTTGGACAGGAGTGCGATCCCCTCGGCCAGCTGGTAGGCGAGCCCTCGCTTGGCCTCGAGGTCGTGGTCGAACGGCGCCGGCCAGTGCGTCACGCCCATCGGCGACCAGCCGTCGACGAATCCCATCAGATAGAAGGTGCGACCGAGAACCGAAGTGTCCTCGCATACGGCGATCGCCTTGGTGTGCGGGACATCGGTCCCGTCCAGCGCGTCGATGATCCGCCACTCGCGCAGGATCCCCTCGTCCCGGCTCTGGGGTGCCTCGGGAGGAGGGATCCTCAGGGCGCCGTGAAGATCGCCACGACGAATCTCGTAGATCTCGTTCTGCGATCCGCCCGAGACGAAACGGTGCTCGATCGGCTGCGAGTGGCCGGCCAGTCCGACCGTGTCCATCCATGACCCCAGCCGCTCTATGTCGATCACTGTCGCCTCACTTCGTCCGGACTCGGCCACGACGGCCCGTACCCACTCCGAGGACGGGCACGATATCCCGCGGGACCGACGTTGGTATTTGGTGGAAATCGTATTCTTGGGTCCACGAACCCGCCGAGTCGACGGGCGGACAGGGAGGGCGGATGACCGGTAGGAAACTTGAACCCCCGGCGGGATCACCGCGAATCGCCCCGATCCCCACCAAGGAGTGGCCGAGCGAGATGCGCCAAGCGCTGGCGGTGCTCGAGCCTCCCGTCCCGCGGCACCCGCTCCCCGACCGGCGCAGTGATCGACCGAAGGCCTTGAATGCGCTCGGCACGCTGGCGCACTATCCGGCGCTCGCCCAGGCCTTCCATACCTTCAACGGGCACATCCTCTTCGCGACGACGCTCTCTGAGCGCCAACGCGAGCTCGTGGTGTTGAGGGTGGCGGCGCTGCGCAACGCGGCCTACGAGTGGGCCCAGCACGCCGTGCTGGCCGGGGACGTCGGGATCCAGCCGGACGAGATCGACCGGATCTTGGACGGGCCGACCACCGAGGGCTGGTCCGCGCTCGATGGCGCCCTCCTCCGGGCCGTGGACGAGCTCGTCGCCGACGCCATGATCACCGACGCGACCTGGGCGGAGCTCGCCGCGGAGCTGACACACCACCAGCTCATGGACTTGATCTTCACCGTCGGCGCCTACGACGTCCTGGCGATGGCGTTCCGCTCGTTCAAGATCGCGCTTGACGACGATCTCCTGCGAAAATAACCTTCTCATTTACAGAGACTGCTGTATCCACCTCGGCGATCCTGGTGGGAGGAGCCCCAACCGATGCCCCACTTCCCGAAGCCCGACACCAGCTGGACCGAGCACTTCCACCTCGGGACGGCACCGGTCTCCTACGAGGACTCGATCACCCCGGCCCACTACGAGCGGGAGCGCGACGCCATCTTCCGCCGGACCTGGCTGAACGTCGGCCGGGTGGAGCAGCTCCCGCGCAACGGCAGCTACTTCACCCGGGAGATCGAGGTCGCGGGCACCTCGGTGGTGATCGTGCGGGACCAGGCCGGTGAGGTCCGTGCCTTCTACAACATGTGCCGCCACCGCGGGAACAAGCTGGTGTGGAACGACTTCCCCGGCGAAGAGACGAGCGGCGTGTGCCGGCAGTTCGCCTGCAAGTACCACGGCTGGCGGTACTCGACCTCCGGCGAGCTCACCTTCGTCCAGCAAGAGGACGAGTTCTTCGACCTCGACAAGGCCGACTACGGCCTGGTCCCGGTCCGCGTCGACGTCTGGGAGGGGTTCATCTTCGTGAACCTGGACGCGAACGGCACGACCCCGGTGCGCGAGTACCTGGGCCGGCTCGGTGAGGGCCTCGAGGGCTACCCGTTCGACAAGATGACCGAGGTCTACAAGTACCGGGCCGTCGTCGGGAGCAACTGGAAGCTCTTCATCGACGCGTTCGCCGAGTTCTACCACGCGCCCGTCCTGCACGCGAAGCAGGCGGTCGCCGACGAGTCGCGCAAGCTCCAGAGCGTCGGGTACGAGGCGCTCTTCTACGACATCGACGGACCCCACGGCATGGTCTCCTCGTGGGGGGGTATGTCGCCGCCGAAGGATCTGAACATGGTGAAGCCGATCGAGCAGGTCCTGCGCAGTGGCCTCTTCGGGCCCTGGGAGGCTCCCGACATCGGCATCGAACAGCTTCCGTCCGGCCTCAACCCGGCTCGCCATAAGGCCTGGGGGGAGGACTCGTTCCTCTTCTTCCCCAACTTCATGGTGCTCGTCTGGAAGCCGAACTGGTACCTCACGTATCACTACTGGCCGACGTCCTACAACACCCATGTGTTCGAGGGCGGGCTGTACTTCGTCCCCCCGACCAACGCGAGGGAGCGGCTACAGCAGGAGCTCACCGCGGTGACGTTCAAGGAGTACTCGCTCCAGGACGGCAACACCCTGGAGGCGACCCAGCGGATGCTCGAGTCGAGGGTCATCACGGAGTTCCCGCTCGGCGACCAGGAGGTCCTGCTGCGACACCTGCACCGGGTGGCCCGGGAGTACGTGGACAGCTACGAGCAGGAGCGGTCGAAGACCCCGGTCTCGATCTCCGCGGCGTCCTGAGAGGAGCGAGAGATGTCGACTCTGCCGAGCGAGTTTGCCGACCTCGAGCCGTTCGCGGCGTGGGAGATCCCCACCCAGAACGGCCGGTACGCGATGCGTCTCTCCAGCTCGATGGACGAGCTCCAGGCCTTCTACGATGCGGCGTTCCCGCGGCTCGACGCCGCCTTGGCCTACCTCGACCAGTTCGAGTTCGGCGCATTGGGAGAGGAGGCCAAGCGGCTCCTGTGGCTGTGCTCGTCCCTGGTGACGGTGTCGTTCCCGGTCGAGGTCTGGCGCCAGGCGCGGGTCCCCGACAGTGGGGCGTCGGCCTTCGACTGCGTCCTCGAGCCGGCCGTCTGACCGCCGACGACGATCGGGGCCGTCCCAACAGGGCCGGAACGGTCGGCCCGCGGCCCGGGCGGCACCGTGACGGACCGGGATGAACCGCGGTCCCCGAGCGTCAGGAGCAGAACGTCGTGAGCCAGACACGAGCACCGAGCCGGATCCTGCTCCGGAGCGCCCGGTTCCTGGACGTGGCAAAGGGCGAGCTCGTCGAGCCGGGCGAGCTCCTGATCGAGGGCGGGCGGATCGCCGAGGTGCAGCCCCGCTCGGTCAAAGAGGTCGACCAGGTCGTCGAGCTCGGCGACCTGACGCTCCTGCCCGGCCTCATGGACATGGAGGTCAACCTCCTGCTCGGGGGCCCCGACCACACGAGCCCACTCAACGCGGTCCAGGACGACCCTGCAGTGCGGGTCCTCCGGGCGGTGACGAACGCGCGCCGGACCCTGCGGGCGGGGTTCACCACCGTCAGGAACCTCGGCCTGTTCATCCAGACCGGTGGCCTGCTCCTCGACGTGGCGCTCAAGAAGGCGATCGACCTCGGCTGGATCGACGGCCCGCACGTCGTGCCGGCCGGGCACGCGATCACTCCCACCGGCGGGCACCTCGACCCCACGATGTTCCAGGCCCTGGCGCCGCACATCATGCCGCTGACGGTGGAGGAGGGCATCGCCAATGGGGTGAGCGAGGTCCGTAAGGCGGTCCGGTACCAGATCAAGCACGGCGCCGAGCTCATCAAGGTCTGCGCTTCGGGCGGGGTGATGTCGCACACCGGCCCCGCCGGCGCCCAGCAGTACTCGAACGACGAGCTCCGCGCGATCGCCGACGAGGCGCACCGGGCCGGCCTCCGGGTCGCCGCGCATGCGCACGGAGACCAGGGCATCCGCGCCGCCATCGAGGCCGGGATCGACTGCATCGAGCACGGGTCGCTCATGTCCGACGAGACGCTCGGCCTGCTCATCGAGACGGGGACGTTCCTCGTGCCGACGACCTACCTGGCCGACGGCATGGACGTCTCCCAAGCCGCCCCCGAGCTTCAGGCCAAGGCGGCCGAGGTGTTCCCAAGAGCCAAGGAGACCATCCGCAAGGCGGTCGCCAGGGGCGCCAAGATCGCGTGTGGGACGGACGCGCCCGCGATCCCCCACGGCCGGAACGCGAAGGAGCTCATCGCGCTGGTCGATCGCGGCATGACCGCGCTCGGGGCGATCCGGGCGGCGACGACGGTGGCCGCCGACCTCATCAACGTCGAAGACCGCGGTCGGCTCGAGCCCGGGCTCCACGCCGACGTGATCGGCGTGGCCGGTGACCCGCTCGCCGACATCACGGTGACCGAACGCGTCCGTTTCGTCATGAAAGACGGAACGGTCTTTCGGCACGACGACCCGGACGCGCCGATCCGGACTCGTTAGCCGCGAGGGGTCCCTACTCGTAGACCACGTGGATCTCTGGCGAGGTCGGCTCCGACTGACAAGTGAGGATCCAGCCCTCCTCGAGCTCGTCGTCGGTCAGCGCGTTGTTCGCGTGCATCTTGACCGTCCCCGAGACGAGCCTCGCCATGCAGGTGGCGCAGCTCCCCGCCTCGCAGGAGAACGGCGGCGACATCCCGAGCTGCCGGGCGGTCTGCAGCACGGTGGTTCCGGCCCGGTAGTCGGCCACGGCCTTCTTGCCCGCGAGCTCGATCGTGACCTTGGTCCCCGAGGCGCTAGGCGCGGCGGCCTCGGCGACGGGCTCCACCGCCTCGGTCGGCGTGAAGCGCTCGATCCGGATCCGGTCGGCCGGAACCCGATTGGAGAGCAGGGTCCGCTCGACGATCTCCATGAACGGCCCGGGCCCACAGATGAAGAACTCCGCATCCGTGGCGGGCTCGACGTAGGGCTCGATCTCGGCGTCGTCGATGAAGCCGCGCTCGACATCGAAGTGGTGGGTGATGCGGAGGCGTTCACCGTGTCGCTCGACCAGCTTGTCGAGGGCCTCGCGAAAGATGACGGCCTCAAGGTCCCGGTTCGCGTAGACGAGATGGATCCGTCGTGACGACTCATCCAACACGGCCTTGATGATCGAGAACACCGGGGTGATCCCGCTGCCACCGGCAAAGGCGACCAGCTCCCGTTCGGGCTCGGTGGCGCAGAACACACCGGCCGGGAACGTGACCTCGATCGGGTCTCCCGGTGCCAACTTCTCGATCATCCAGTTCGACACGACGCCGCCCGGCACCCGCTTCACGGTCACCCAGAGCCCGTCGTCGAGGCCGGGCGACGAGGACATCGAGTAACACCGCAGATGCGGTTCACCGTCGATGACGGCGCGGAAGGTGCAGAACTGCCCGGGCCGGTAGCCGAAGTCGGGCCGGAGCTCCTCGGGGATGTCGAGGAGGAACGAGCTGGCCTCGTCGGTCTCTCGGGTGATCCTGCCGATCTTCACCTCGTGGAAGCGGTGGTCGCGGTGCCCGCTGGGCGCCGGGCCGGGAGAATCGGGTGAAACCATGCTCTCAATGAGTATAAGGAGGTTCTCTGTTTTGGCTAGCGGCGCTGCCGGACGGCGCGGGATGGCGAGCCGCGGGTCGGTCGGTCACGGCGCCGGATCCGGCGGCGCGGAGGGTTCGGCCGGCAGTTCGGCGAGCACCTCCTCGGTGTGGGCACCGATCCCCGCCCCCGGCCACCGGATCCGTCCGGGCGTCCTCGAAAGGCGGGGCACCACCGCGGTCATCGGCACCTCCCGGCCGAGCTCGGGGTCGAAGACGCGCTCGATCGTGCCCCGAGCCCGGTACTGACGATCCTCGAGCATGTCGGGGGCCCGGAAGATGAGCCCGTGCGGGATCGACGCCGCTTCGAGGGCGACGTCGATCTCCGCAAAGGTGAGGCCCTTGCTCCACGCGCCGACCAGCTCGTCCATCTCCTCCATCCGCTTGCCCCGTTCGACGTGGGTGGCGTAGCGGGGATCGTCGGCCAGCTCGGGCTGGCCCATCACCTCGGCCAGACGGGTGAAGATCGCATCCGCGTTCGCCGCGATCATCACCATGTGCCCGTCCGAGGTCGGGTACGCGTTCGACGGTGCGACCCCCGGCAGTGTCCCGCCGGTGCGGGTCCGGATGTGCCCGGTGAGCTCGTAGTCGGCCACCAGCGACTCGCTGAGGGCGAAGACCGCCTCGTACAGGGCCACGTCCACCACCTGGCCCCGACCGTCCCGATCGACCTGGCGCAGGGCCGAGACCGTGCCGAACGCGGCGAAGAGGCCGGCGATCTGGTCCCCCATGGAGAGCGCCGCCCGGGCCGGCGGACGATCCGGCGATCCGGTGAGCTCGCGCAACCCTCCCATCGCCTCGCCGATGCTGCCGAACCCCGGTTCGGCGGACCGGGGCCCAGTCTGGCCGAACCCCGAGACGCGGGTCATCACGAGCCGCGGATTCTCGCGGCTCAGCTCGTCGTAGCCGAGCCCCCACTCCTCCAGCCGACCCGGCGTGAAGTTCTCGAGCAGCACGTCGCAGCTGACCGCCAGTCGCTTGGCGACCGCCCGGTCGCCGGGCGCCCGGAGATCGAGCGCCACGAGCCGCTTGCTCCTGGCCAGCGCAGACCACCAGATGCTGCGGCCCTCGTACAGCACCCCCCAGCGGCGCATTGGATCTCCTTCGCCAGGGCTCTCGACTTTGATCACGTCGGCACCCATGTCGGCGAGGAGCTGCCCCGCAAACGGTCCGGCGACGAAACTGCCGAGCTCGAGCACCCGGACGCCGGCGAGCGGGCCCTCGCTCACCACGTCCGGACCTGTGTCAGCGCGCCCGCACGAGCTGGGTCTCGGGCATCCGCGGACAAGGCACGGGGTCTCGAGCGCCGGCGCTCGGCGCCGGTGTCAGGTGTTCCGTCCGCCATTGACCCCGATGATCTGGCCGGTGATATAGCCGGCCTCGTCGGAGACGAGGAAGGCACAGGCCGCCGCGATGTCTTCGGGGCGCCCGACCCGGCGGACCGGCGTACGTTCGATGTGATAGTCGACCCCCTCGCCAAGGTGGCCGGCCCCTTCGCTCCGCCGGAGCATCGGCGTATCGATGAACCCCGGCGGGATGGTGTTCACGGTCACGCCGCGCGGACCGAACTCCAGAGCGAGCGACTTGGTCAGCCCGATGACCCCGGCCTTTGAAGCGACGTAGTGCGCCATCAGGGGTTGGCCGCTGTGCGCACTCGACGAAGAGATGTTCACGATGCGGCCCCATCGCGCCTCGATCATGTCCGGGAGCATCGCCTGGCAGCAGTGGAACGTGCCGGTCAGGTTGACCCGGAGCACGCTGTTCCAAGACTCCTCGCTGATCTTCAAGAAGCGGTCGAAGCCGTCCTTCCCGGCCGAGTTGACGAGGATGGCGACCGGCCCGAAGGCGGACCGGCAGGCGTCGACCCCCCGGTCGACGCTCACCCGATCCGCAACATCGACCTCGATGCCGACTGCCGAGCCCCCGTCGGCACCGATCTTCGACGCGGCCTCGGCGGCCGCCTCGGGGTTGAGGTCGAAGATGGCAACCCTCGCCCCGTCATGGGCGAGCCGTTCGGCGATCGCGAACCCGATCCCCGATGCCCCGCCGGTGACGACGGCGACTCTGCCCTGGTTCCGGTCGCCCATATGCCCTGGTTCCCTTCAGCGATGAGTACGGAATCGTACTCCGAGGCGATCTCAGTCCTCCCTGGACGGGCGCGGCGGTGCCCTTCTGGATGCCGGTTCGTCCTACCCGAGGAACGCCACCACTTGGGGAAGCTCGATCGTCGTCCGGATCCCCGGGGCGGCCGCGCAGACCACCGGCACCGCGTTGACCGCGCGGTGGGCCGTGTACCCGGGCGAGACCGAGGCGTAGGTCTCGTCGGGCACCGGGAAGTGGATGTCGACGTCGAGGGGGGTGTCGCCCTCGACCAGGATGTGCCAGCCGGTGGCCCGTAGGTCCCAGGCGGGTTCGATGTTCTTCACGCAGTACCAGCTGGCGGTGAAGCACACGGTGGGTTTGCCGTGCCGGAGACCCGTGACCTCAAGGCGAAGTGCTCCCACCCCGCCGGCCGGCACGGTCCCGGCGGCAATCTCGGTGGGCTCCGTTGCAACGGCGACCGAGCCGCCCGACTCGACCGAGTCGAGCGGGATCCCTAGGGCGTCGGCAACGAGCTCCAGCGACGGGCCGAAGCTGGCGCGCCCGAAACTGAACCACCGCTCGTCGAAAGCGCCCGGATCGCTGCCGAATCGCATGATGTCGAAGAGGAGCTCGGGCGAGTTCCTCGAGGAGACGTCGGCGAACTCGTTGATGGTGAGACGGTCGAGTCGTCGTTGGACCGACGTAAGGACGAGCGGGACAGCTTCGGAGATGAAGCCGGGGCTGCTGCCGGTGCTGTGGATCGAGGACCCACCCCTCTGGCAGGCGGCCTCGATCCGGGCGCGGGTGTCGGCGTCGAGGTTGGCCGGTCGATGGAAGTCGCCGCGGGTCGTTACGACGTTCTTGCCCGACTCGAGGATCCGGCACAGGACGTCGAAGTCAGTCCCCTGGGGCATGTAGAGCACGCAGTCGGCATCGAGGGCCAGGATCTCGTCGACCGACTGGGACGCGAGCACGCCGGTCGCGCCGCTCCCGCACAGTTCGCCGGCGTCCCGGCCCGCCTTGTCGTCGCTGTGCACGTGGAGCCCGACCAGTTCCATCCGGGGATGCTCGATGACCGCCCGCAGCGACCGCAGCCCGATGTTGCCGGTCGCCCACTGGATCACCCGATAGGGACGCTCCCCGCGGGCGTCGTTGGGTGTCGTGTCGTCCATGAGCAACCTCGAGTCTCGAGCACCGAACCGATGCGCCCCGGCGACGCAACGATCACTCGTACCCGTCTTCGGCGCCAGCGGCATCCTACTGATGCCAAAACCTCGTTCGACGGTCGATTGTCCAGCGTGGGTGCACCTCCGGATAGCGTCGACGGGCCGGGAGCCGGGGGCGATTCGCGGTGCTCGGATCCGGGCCGAAGGGAACGCTGGTGGCGACGAGCAGGCCGGGTCGATGGGTCCCGATCGCGCCTCCTGTATAGGGTCGCCGCAACCCGAGGCGGTGAACATGACCGAGCCGAAAACCGATGAACGTGGCGCCCCTTTCGTGACCGCGGATTCTGAGGATCCCCGCTTCAATCAGCCCTACATCGATGTCCGGGAGTGGCGTGACGCGCCGCCCGACGCCCCGGTGTTCCCTGGCAATATCACGACTCAGCACGGCGGTGCCGCTCCCTTCGAAGCGCGCCATCTCTATGTCCACGGAGGGTTTACCGGCACCGACGCCAAGTTCTCGTTCTGCCTCCCGCCCGAAGACGAGTATCAAGGACGCTTCTTCCAGGCGACGCATCAGCTGCTCGCCGGCGAGGACGCCACAGCGCGCAACGTCGCGTTCGCCCTTGCCAGTGGCGGCTACTCGGTGCAGACGAACATGGGCGGTCGTGACAACCCCCGTACCGCGGAGGGGTCGGAAGGTGGACGGTCCGACACGACGATTCGTGGCTACCGGGTCAACGCCGAGGCCGCGAAGTTCTCTCGCGTGGTGGCAGCCGAGATCTACGGCCCGCACCGCACCTACGGCTATCTCTACGGCGGGAGCGGCGGCGCCTACCAAACGGTCACCAGCGCGGAGATGACGACCGGCGTGTGGGACGGGTTCGTTCCCTACGTCATGGGCTCGCCGCAATCCATCCCCAATTGTTTCACGGTGCGCGTCAACGCTCTCCGCGTGCTGAGGGACAAATGGCCGTCGATCATCGATGCGATCGAGCCGGGCGGGAGCGGTGACCCCTACACCGGGCTGAACGACGAGGAGCGCGCAGCGCTGGAAGAGGCCACCCGGACGGGGTTCCCGCCCGGGGCGTGGTTCAACTACGTCCCCCAGGGCGGAGGGCCGCTCGTGCTGGTCGCCAACTATGTGCCGGTGTTGGACCCGACCTATCTCGACGATTTCTGGAGCAAGCCGGGCTATCTCGGCACCGACCCGACGTCGTCGGTGCGTTCGGCGCGCATCCAGCACGAGGCGACCGTCCTCGAGGTGATCCCCGGCCGCCGGATGCAACTCAGGCTGTCGAGCGTCCCCACCGGTGATCTCACGGCCGCCGATGTGATCATCACCAGTGGAGCGGGCGCGGGCAAGACCGCGTCGCTCGGCCGCGTGGCCTCGGACGGCAGGGGCCAAGTCGGCCTCGTGTTCGAACCGGTCGGCGACACGATTGACATCACTGCCGATCGCAGCGTCATCGAGAGCATCCAGGCCGGCGACGAGATCCGGATCGACAACTCGAGGTTCCTCGCGTTGCAGACCTA
>DAIUEV010000030.1:0-30128 GCA_036844945.1 Acidimicrobiales bacterium | reverse complement strand
ATGACCCCGCACGTGGCCGCGGAGATCTGGGAGCGTCGCCACCCGGACGAGCCGAGCGTGCACGCGCAGCGGTGGCCGACCTTCGACGAAAGCCTCGTGGCGGAGCGGTCCGTGACGATGGTCGTGCAGGTCAACGGGAAGCTCCGCGACCGTCTCGAGGTCGATCCGTCGGTCGGTGCGGTGGAAGCGGAGGCGCTCGCCCTCGCGTCGCCGCGGGTCCGCGAGCTCCTCGGCGGGGCGCAGCCCCGGCGGGTGATCGTGCGTCCACCCGTGCTCGTCAACGTCGTGACATAAATAGAGCGCGATGGAGTCCGCACAGCTGCGCCTCTTCGGCGACGCGGCCGGCGCGCCGCCCCCGCCCCCGCCCCCGCGACGGCGTTTGGGCGGGCAGTCCCGGTCCGGCCTGGTGCCCCGGCCGGCCCCGCCTGGCCCCGACGTCGAGATCCGCACCTCGACCCGCCGGCGCAAGAGCGCGACCGCCTACTGGAGCGAGGGGCGGATCGTGGTGCTCCTGCCCAGCCATCTGCGGGGGAGCGAGCGCCGCGAGATGGTCGACTGGTTGGTCGCCCGGGTGATGTCCCGGCGGCCCCGGGCCGCGGCCTCCGACGAGGCCCTGTTCGAGCGGGCGGTCGCGCTCGGGCGTCGCTACGTGCCCGGCGCCCGGCCCCGGTCGGTGCGGTGGGTCACCAACCAGCACAAGCGATGGGCGTCCTGCACCGCCGAGACCGGGGAGATCCGGCTCTCACACCGTCTGCAGGGCGTCCCGGGTTGGGTCCTCGACGCTGTGCTGGTCCACGAGCTCGCCCATCTGGTGCACCCGGACCACTCGGCGCGGTTCTACGAGCTCGCGGACCGCTTCGAGCGCCAGTCGGAGGCGTCGTCGTTCCTCGAGGGCTACGCACTCGGCCTCGACGCCCCGGTCGGGGTGTCGGGTTAGATCTTCTTGAAGGCGGCGAGCACGTCGGCCAGCTTCTCGGCCTCCATCCGGTAGGGGGCGTAGAAGCTGAACCGATCGACCAGGTCGCCGAAGCGCTCGCCGACCCGCTCGGGCACCTCGGGGAGGGGCGCCACGATCGCGAAGGCGTCGAGCATCTCGTCGGTGATCCGCTCGCCCATCTCCTCCCACTCCCCGCGCTTCGACAGGGTGTTGAGCTCGTCGCCGAGCTCGCCCCAGCCGTGGTGCTCGAGGACCGGACGGTAGGCGGGGGTCGACCCGTAGAAGGCGATCTGGCGCTTGGTGGCCGTCTTCGCCAGCTCGAGCTGCTCGCCTTCGCCGGTCACGACGAAGCCGGGATAGGCCACCGTGAGGTCCGAGCGCGACTTGCCCGCCTTGGCGGCGCCCCGCTCGAGGGCCGGGATGGTCACCTCGCGCAGGTACGAGTAGGTGGTGAACCCGTGGACGATCATGCCGTCGGCGGCCTCGCCCGCCACCTCGGTCATGAGCTCGCCCACGGCCGCGATGATGATCTTCGGGTTGCCGTAGCGGTTGGGTCCGGGGTTGAAGAACGGCGTCATGAGCGTGTGGGTGTAGAAGTCGCCGCGGAAGTCGAGCTTCGACCCGCCCGACCAGGCCTCCCAGATCGCCCGGATGGCGAGCAGCATCTCGCGCATGCGGGCGGCCGGATGCGACCACTGCATCGAGAACCGCTTGGTGATGTGGGGCTTGATCTGGGATCCGAGCCCGAGGATGAACCGGCCCTTGGAGAGCTCCTGGAGGTCGTTCGCCACCATTGCCAGGTTCATCGGGTTCCGGGCGAACGCCACGGCGATCGAGGTACCGAGCTCGAGGTGCTCGGTCGCCTGCGCCGCGATGGCGAGCGGGAGGAACGGGTCGTGGCTGGTCTCGGCGCTCCATGCGCCGTCGTAGCCGAGCCGCTCGACCTCCCGTGCTGCGTCGGCGACGCCGGAGCTCGTGTACCCGATCCCACCGTCGATCTTCATCGGTGCCTCCCTCTGCCGCTCTCGACCGGCTCGATCCGTGTGCTCAGTGGTCCTCGCCGCGGAGGAACTTCTCGAGCTCGGCCGCGAGCTCGTCCCCCGAAGGGAGGGTCTCGATCCCGAGCGGGTTGCCCTCGGAGGCGTCGACCGCCCTCTCCAGCTTCCTGACCATCTCGGCGTGCTCGCGGTTGGACGCGATGACATCGTCGACCTGCCGTCGCGAGGCGTCGGCGGCCCGGCGGAGCTCGGAGGAGTCGAAGGTAAGACCGGCGATGTTGGCCAGCCCATCGACGAGGGCAGCACTCGCTTCCGGAAACGCCATCGCCGCCACGTAGTGCGGCACCCGGGCCCACAGCGTGACGACGTCGATCCCGGCCTCACCGAACCCGATCTCGAGCGCCGAGGTGACGCCGGCCGGGACCTCGAGCTCGCCGCGAGTCCGGCCGACCCGGTCGATCAGCTCGGAGGAGGTCGGAGGGGCGGTGGCGACCAGACGCACGGGCCGGGTGTGGGGGGCCGGGGCGGGGAACGCGCCCAGTCCCACCACCATTCGGACGCCGAACCGCCGGGCCAGCTCGACCGTGGCGTCGATGAACCCCCGCCAGTGGACGTCGGGCTCCGGCCCGACGAGGTACAGCACGTCGTGACCGGCCCGGTCCCGGCCGGCCCGCAGCTGGGTCTGGGGCCAGGTCATCTCGGTCGTGACGCCGTCGACCAGCCGGACGACCGGGCGCCGGGCCCGTTGGTCCAAGAAATGGTCGCCGTCGAAGGTCGCGACCACGTCGCCGTCGTCGGCCGCCGCGACCATCGCCGCCACGGCGGTGGCCGCGCCGAGCCCGGCGTCCACCCAGCCCTCCAGCCCGATCACCAGCACCGGGCGGTCGAATCCGCGTTCGGTGTGCAGGCGGTACAGGGGGCGGTCTTCCGGGCTCATCGGTCCCGGCGACCGCTCACCACGCGGCCAGGTGTTCGGCGGCGGTGGTGGCCAGGCGGCGCACGCTCTGGGGGTAGCCGTCGAACGCGCCCGAGTCCCCGCCGCCCGCCCCGCCCAGGTACCGGGCGTAGACGCCCTGCATGATGCAGCCCAGCTTCCAGTAGCCGAAGGCCGTGTAGAAGGGGAGTGCCGAGACGTCGCGACCGGAGGCCGCGGCGTAGCGCTCGACGATGTCCTTGCGGGTCCACATCCCCGGTGCGGTGGTCGCCGAGACGCCGATGCCGACGCCCTCCTCGGTCCGGTCGTTCCAATAGACCATCAGCAAGCCGAGGTCGGCCATCGGGTCGCCGAGGGTGCACAGCTCCCAGTCGAGGATCGCACGCACCCCGGCGGCGTCGTTGAACACCGTGTTGTCCAGGCGGTAGTCGCCGTGGACGACCCCCACGCCCTTCTGCTCGGGGATGCGGGCCGCCAGCTCGGCCCCGACCTTCTCGACCAGGCCGTCGTAGTCATCGCCGTTCACGATCCCGTTGCGGAACTGCTCGCTCCAGCGGCGGATCTGGCGTTCGATGTAACCCTCGTGGCGGGCCAGGTCGCCGAGACCCACGTCGTCGGGGTCGATGGCGTGCAGCGAGGCCAGCGTGTCCGCGAGGGCCGCGCCGATCTTCGGTCGGGTCTCCTCGTCGTAGGCCGACATCACCTGCTCGGCGCTCCGGAGGATGTGTCCGTCGACGAACTCCATGACGTAGAAGGGCGCCTGGTTGACCGACTCGTCGGTGCACAGGCCGATCGCCGTGGCGACCGGGATGCCGGCCGGCCCGAGCGCGCTGATGATCCGGTGCTCGCGGCTCATGTCGTGCGCGGTCGGGAGCACGTGGCTGACCGGCGGCCGCCGCAGCGCCCACCGGTGTCCGGCCGCGTCCTGCACCTTGAAGGTCAAGTTCGACCGCCCCCCGGCGATCAGGTGGAAGTCGAGCGGCAGCTCCACGTCGGGGACGTGGTCGACGAACCACTTGGATACGCGTTCCTCGTCGATCCCCCGCACCGCCACCGTCCGAGACGATAGTGGGTCACCCCCGCGCCGATCCTGGTCACAGGGACGATCCCGGGGGAGGACCAGGTAGGGTCCCTGGTCATGACCGATGTCACCGATGCGACCTTCGAGGCCGCCGTCCTCGAGCGCTCGAAGGAGGTCCCGGTCGTCGTCGACCTGTGGGCGCCCTGGTGCGGCCCGTGCCGGACGCTCGGTCCCATCATCGAGCGGGTGGTCGAGGCGACCGGCGGGGCGGTCGAGCTGGTCAAGGTGAACATCGACGAGAACCCGCAGGTGGCGGCCAGCTTCCAGGTCCAGTCGATCCCGGCGGTGTACGCGCTCCGAGACACCAAGGTGGTCGACGGGTTCATCGGTGCGCTCCCCGAGGCCCAGGTCGCCCAGTTCGTCGCCCGGCTGACGCCCGCCCCGAGCGAGACCGACCTCCTCGTCGCCAAGGGTGACGAATCGTCGCTGCGACAGGCGCTCGACCTCGAGCCCGATCACCGCGCCGCCGTGGTGGCACTGGCGGCGGTCCTGATCGACCGTGGCGACACCGAGGAGGCGCTCTCACTGCTCGCCCGGATCCCCGAGACCGCCGAGGTGCGCACGCTGGCCGCCCGGGCCCGGTTGTCGGAGCGTGCCGTCGACGTGACCGATGACGCGACCGGGTTGCTCGAGTCGCTGCTCGACCGGGTCCGCGACGACGACGACGCGCGTCAGGAGTACCTCGACCTCCTGGAGACCCTCGGACCCGGGGACCCGAGGACCGCCCACTACCGCAAGGCACTGTCGGCCCGACTGTTCTGATGGCCGTGCTCCGGCTGGGCGACCGGACCTATGACGTCACGCACCGGGCGCTTGTCATGGGGATCCTCAACCGCACGCCCGACTCCTTCTACGACAAGGGGCTCACCTGGGAGCTCGACGTCTTGTGCGCGCGGGCCGAACAGTTGGTCGGCGAGGGTGCCGACATCCTCGATGTCGGCGGCGTCAAGGCCGGCCCGGGCCCCGAGGTGACCGAGGCCGAGGAGCTCGACCGGGTGGTCGGCGCGATCGCGATCCTGGCCGACCGCTTCGACGTCCCGGTGTCGGTCGACACGTGGCGCGCCTCGGTGGCGAAGGAGTCCTACGCGGCCGGGGCGGTGCTCGGGAACGACATCAGCGGCTTCGGCGACCCGGACTACCTCGAGGTCGCCGCGGCAGCCGGTGCGAGCGTGGTCGCCACCCACATCCGGCTCGCGCCCCGGGTGGCCGATCCCGAGCCCGTGTACACCGACGTGGTCGCCGACGTCTGTGCGTTCCTGGCCGAGCGCGCCGCCCGGGCCGAGGCGGCCGGCATCGCCCCGGAGCGGATCGTGCTCGACGCCGGGCTGGACCTCGGCAAGACGGCCGAGCAGTCACTGACCCTGCTGCGCAGCTCGGCGAGGCTGGCCGCCCTCGGCTATCCGCTCCTGCTCTCCGCGTCCAACAAGACCTTTCTCGGGCGGATCCTCGACCTCGAGATCAACGAGCGGCGGGAGGCATCGCATGCGGCCACCGCCCTCGGGATCGCCCGGGGCTGCCGGATCGTCCGGGTCCACGACGTGGCCGGCTCCGTCCGGGTCCGCGACGTGCTCGCCGCCATCCTCGGGGCGGACTGATGCCCCCGCGCCGGGGGGCCGGTGAACCGCAGAGCTATCTCGTCCGGGGCGACGACCCGGCCCTCGTCGCTCAGGAGGCGAGGACGCTGATCGACCGGCTCGCCTCCGGCCACGAGGCGAGTTTCGTCGTGGAGGAGCACGGAGCGTCGGGGGAGGACCTGGATGTGAAGGCGGTGATCGACGCCTGCCTCACCCCCCCGTTCCTCGGTGACCGCCGGGTCGTGGTGGTGCGCGAGGCCGGCCGGATCGCCGCCACCGACGCGGCGGCGCTGTCGGCCGTGGTCGAAGATCCGCTCCCGTCCACCTTCCTCGTGCTTGTCGGGGGCGGGGGCACCGTCCCCCAGGGGCTCGTGAAGGCGGTCTCGGTCGAGGGTGGGGTCGTCGAGGCGAGCGCGGGGACGGGACGGGACCGGACCGCGTGGGTGGCCGAGCAGCTCCGCGAGGGGCCGCTCCGCTTCGACGCCGCGTCCCGGGCCCGGGTGCAGGCCCATCTCGGGGACGATCTCGGGCGGCTGGCCGGCATCGTCGACTCCCTCGTCTCCGCCTACGGGGAGGGCGCGTCGATCTCGGTGGCGGAGCTCGAGCCGTTCCTCGGCAGCGCCGGCTCGGTGCCGCCATGGGAGCTCACCGACGCCATCGACTCCGGCTCCATCCCCGGGGCGCTGTTGGCGCTCCGGCGCATGCTCGAGGCCGGTGGCCGGCAGCCGACCGAGGTGCTCGGGATCCTGCACCGGCACTACGCCAACATGCTGCGCCTCGACGGCCTCGACGAGGTGGATCGCGACGAGGCGGCGCGCCTCCTCGGGGTGCGGAGCCCATTCGTGGCCGACAAGGCCATGAAGCAGGGGCGCCGCCTCGGCACCGAGCGGGTCGCCCAGGCGGTGCAGCTCCTGGCCGACGCGGACCTCGACGTGAAGGGAAGGACGGCGCTGCCGCCGGAGCTGGTGCTCGAGGTGCTGGTGGCCCGGCTCAGCCGGCAGCTGCGGGCGCGGCCGGTGGCGAGGCGCTGAGGGGGCCCGGGACGCCGGCCGGTCAGCCGGCGTCCTCGGAGAGCGCGGCGATCCGCCGCATGAGCCGCGATTTGCGGTTGGCGGCCTGGTTCTTGTGGATCACGCCGTGGCTGGCGGCCTTGTCGATCCGCCTCATGGCCAGACGCAGCGCCTCGTCCTGGTCCTCGGCCCCCACGGCCTCGACCGCGGACTTGGTGCGCGTGCGCATCTCGGAGCGGACCGCCTTGTTGCGCAGGCGGCGCTTCTCGTTCTGGCGGTTCCGCTTGATCTGGCTCTTGATGTTGGCCACGTGAAGGGTCCCCGGTCCGATGGGTGGTGGGTGGTGGGTGCCCGGCGCGCACGCGGGGCGAACAAGCAGGGTACCAGGGTTCGGAGCGTCGCCCGGCGGCCGGGCCGGTCAGCCCTCGGAGCGGGGAGCCCGCACGGCCACCGCCTTCTGCACGTCTCGGAAGGGGACGTCGCGGTCGACGGCGGGGTCCTTCGGGAGGCCGAGCAGCCGCTCGGCGATGATGTTGCGCTGGATCTGGTCCGAGCCCCCACCGATCGAGTTCATGAAGGCCATCATCAGGCTGACGTTCGCCGAGTGGGCATCGGGCACGGTCGGCCCGTAGAGGGTGCCATTGGGGCCGAGCAAGGCGTCGGCGACACCGGCCGAGCCGTGCAGGACGCGCGACATCGCCAGCTTGCCGAGCGACGCGGCCGGTGAGAACGAGCCGCGCGCCGAGGCCGCCGCGGCTCGCTGGGCGTTCCAACCGATGACCGCGCGCAGGGTGTAGAGCTCGGCGAGAGCCTGTCGCACGAGCGGGTCGGAGCTCCGCCCGACCGCGCGGGCGAGGTCGATCAGGTCGAGGGATCCGCCGACCGGCAGACGCCGGCGGTCGCGGCCGGCCCCCGTCGAGCCCATCACCATCCGCTCGTGCTGCAGCGCCCGGCGCAGCACCCGCCAGCCGTCGTTCAGCTCGCCGACCAGGTGGTGCACGGGCATCCGCGCCTCGGTGAGGAAGACCTCGTTGAACTGCGCGTCGCCGGTCATCTGGCGGAGTGGGCGCACCTCCACCCCCGGCTGGCGCATCGGCAGGATGAAGTAGCTGATCCCCTGGTGCTTGGGCTGGTCCCAGTCGGTCCGGGCGATGAGGAGCCCGAAGTCGGCCAGATGGGCGGCGGTCGTCCAGACCTTCTGTCCGCTCACCACCCACTCGTCGCCGTCACGCTCGGCGCGGGTCTGTAGCGAGGCCAGGTCCGAGCCGGCCCCGGGCTCGCTGTAGAGGAGGCATGCCCGCAGGTCCCCCATGAGGATCGGCCGGAGCATCTCGTCCTTCAGCGCGTCGTTGCCGAACTCCACGATGGTGTTCGCCCCGATCTGCAGCTCGATCGCGCCGTGTGACGGGATCGTGTCGA
This sequence comes from Acidimicrobiales bacterium, assembly GCA_036844945.1. Classification (GTDB taxonomy): domain Bacteria; phylum Actinomycetota; class Acidimicrobiia; order Acidimicrobiales; family RAAP-2; genus Palsa-461. The sequence goes on along the minus strand of DAIUEV010000030.1, from coordinate 22,175 downwards.
GCGCGCCGAAGGCGGCCTGGTCCCGGCGGAACTCCTCGGCCACGACGGCGGAGGCCGCGCGGTCGACGCCGCGGCCGAACCATCCCACCGGCCAGCTCGGATAGGCCCAGCCGGCGTCGACCACGAGGGCCCGCCAGGTCCGCGCGTCGAGGCTCGGGTCGCGGTGCTCGTCCAGCCACGCCCGCACCTCGGCCCGGAGCGCGGTCGGGGACTTTCCGGATGCGTCGCTCATTCACCGCTCCTGTCGGGCAGGGCACTCTACCGAGGAAGGCGGCGGCCCCGGCGGTTGACCCCGCCGCGGGTGCGCCCGTACGGTGCGCCGGGCCGGGACCCGAGCGCTCCGGCGGAACCGAATGGAGGCGAGACGACCGTGTCCCCGGAGCTCACCCACTGCGCGCCGATCCTCCCCGTCCGCGACGTGCGGGCCGCCCTCGAGCACTACGCGGCGCTCGGTTTCACGACGAGGGTGTGGACCGACGGCGAGGGCTACGGCTTCGCCGACCGCGACGGGGTCGCCCTGCACCTCGGGCTCCATCTGGAGCACCACCACGACGAGGGCGAGGAGCACGACCACGTGCACCCCCCGTTCGCCCCGGTCAGCATCTACATCTACGTCGACGACCCCGACGGGCTGGTCGAGGAGTGGAGCCGGCCGGGGCTCGGGGGCGAGACCCACCCGGCCGAGGACACCCCCTGGCAGATGCGGGAAGGCGTGCACATCGACCCCGACGGCAACGCCATCCGGTTCGGGCGGAGCCTCTCGGAGTAGCCGCGAGGGCGTCCTTCGGGGTCCGGACCTCGGGGTTCGCCCCGGTACGATGGGTGGACCGTGACCACCGCAGCACACCACGGGCCGGTCGCGACGGAGCGGATCCGCAACTTCTCGATCATCAGCCACGTCGACCACGGGAAGTCCACCCTCTCGGACCGCATCCTCGAGCTGACCGGGGCGGTCGATCCCCGGCTCATGCGAGAGCAGTACCTCGACTCGATGGACCTCGAGCGGGAGCGGGGGATCACCATCAAGGCCCAGAACGTCCGGGTCCTGTACCGGGACCACGTGCTGCACCTCATCGACACCCCCGGTCACGTCGACTTCGGCTACGAGGTGAGCCGGTCGCTCGCCGCCTGCGAGGGGGCGGTGTTGCTCGTCGACGCGTCCCAGGGGATCCAGGCCCAGACGCTGGCCAACTGCTACCAGGCGATGGAGCACAACCTCGAGATCGTGGCGGTGCTCAACAAGATCGACCTCCCGGCGGCCGACCCCGATCGCTGCGCCGCGGAGATCGAGCAGGTCCTCGGCATCGACAGTGCCGAGATCCTGCGGATCTCGGCCAAGACCGGCGAGGGGGTCGAGGCGCTCCTCGACGCGATCGTGGCCCGGGTGCCCGCGCCGGTGGGGGAGCGCGACGCGCCGGCCCGAGCGCTCATCTTCGACTCCTCCTACGACCAGTACCGCGGCGTGGTGAGCTCGATCCGGGTCGTCGACGGGGTCATCCGGACCGGTGCCCGCCTCTCGTTCATGCAGGCACGCGAGGTGCATGACGCCGAGGAGATCGGGATCCGCACGCCGGACATCCGACCCGTCCGCGAGCTCGGCCCCGGCGAGGTGGGCTATCTCATCGCCGGCATCAAGGACGTCGGGTCGGCGCGCTCGGGCGAGACGGTGACCACCGCCGAGCGACCGGCGTCCGAGCCGCTGGCCGGGTACCGCGACCCGAAGCCGATGGTGTTCTGCGGGATCTACCCGATCGACGGCGACCAGCTGCCGGAGCTGCGCGACGCGCTCGAGCGGCTGAAGCTCAACGACGCCAGCTTCACGTTCGAGCCCGAGTCGTCCCACGCCCTCGGGTTCGGGTTCCGCTGCGGCTTCCTCGGCCTCCTGCACATGGAGATCGTGCGCGAGCGGCTCGAGCGGGAGTTCGACCTGTCGCTCATCGCGACGGCCCCCTCGGTTGCGTACCGGGCGTCGCTGACCGACGGCTCGGTCCTCGACATCGACAACCCGACCGAACTCCCCGACGCCAGCCGCCTCGACCACATCGACGAGCCGATGCTCACGGCCACCATCCTCACCCCCTCCGAGTACACGGGCACGGTGATGGAGCTGTGCCAGCAGCGCCGGGGCGAGCTCCAGAAGATGGAGTACCTGTCACCCGAGCGCATCGAGCTCGTGTACTCGATCCCGCTCGCCGAGGTGGTGGTCGACTTCTTCGACCAGCTGAAGAGCCGGACGAAGGGTTACGCGAGCCTTGACTACGAGCCGGCCGAGTACCTGACGGCCAACCTGGTCCGCGTCGAGGTGCTCATCAACCATGTGCCGGTCGACGCCTTCTCGACCATCGTGCACCGCGGCCAGGCCGACGCCTACGGGCGACGGATGACCGAGAAGCTGCGCGAGATGATCCCGCGCCAGCTGTTCGACGTGCCCATCCAGGCGGCCGTCGGGGGCCGGATCGTCGCCCGAGAGACCGTCAAGGCGAAGCGCAAGGACGTGTTGGCCAAGTGCTACGGCGGCGACATCACCCGCAAGCGCAAGCTTCTCGAGCGCCAGAAGGAGGGGAAGAAGCGGATGAAGAGCATCGGCCGCGTGGAGATCCCCCAGGAGGCGTTCATCTCGGCCCTCAAGATGGAGGACTGAGCCGGCTCAGTCCGCCTCGGCCGACCCGACCGGTTCCAGCAGCTCGAGGGCGGCCTCCATCGGGAGCACGGCCAGGTAGCTGGCCGAGTCGGCCACCCCGAAGCTGAGGACGAGCTCGTCCCCCCGCCGGGCCGCGCCCCCGCAGAACTCGATCCGCTCGCCGGTGAAGGTGAACGGGCGCGAGACGGACTTGAGCGAGAGGTCGGGCCCGAGCAGGACGAACCGGTGCCGGTAGATCGGCTGGGGGGTCCGCTGGTCCAGCTCGTGGACCACGAACAGGGTGCGCCCGGATCCGATGGGGACGCCCTGGGAGCTCCCCCGGTACGCCTCGGCCCCCCGGGGGCCCGCGCGCTCGGCCGCCAGGGCGAGGCGCCCGGTGCGCCGGTCGCACCGCAGCGTCACCGTGGGCCCGCACCCGTAGAGGTAGTGCAGCTCCCCGTCAAAGAGGAACGGCATCCAGTTCTTCTCCATCCGGCCGGGGTTCGGTCCGGCCAAGGGGCGCACCGAGACCACCGAGGGCCCGTCGAGTGCGAGGAGCGCGATCTCCTGTCGGTCGATCGGGTTGAACTCGCTGGTGGTGGCGCTCGCGTACCACTCGCCATCGATCTGGAAGAGCCGGCAGTCCTCGAAGCCGATCACCCGCGCCGGGTAACGGCGGAGGGTCTCGGGACCGTCGTCCAACGGCCGGACCGACGCGATGGCCAGGTCGGCGTCGAGTTCGACGAGATAGTTGACGTTGCAGGTGACGCCGCCGGCCGGTTCCGACCCGATCTCATAGTTCGCGCTCCGGACCACCAGCCGGAAGCCGTCGCCGTCCGCCGCGATGCTCGGGTTGAAGGTGGGCCAGCGTGGGCTCACCTCGAGGCGCAGCTCGCCGATCCGCAGTTCCGGCACCACCCTGCCGAGCGCGACCGGCGTCCCCTCCGCCGCTGCCGGGGGCTTCTTGGCGGTGGCGACGTTGATGAGCCAGTCGCGTGCGGCCGCCACCCAGGCCGCCGGCACCCCTTCGCTGGCGAGGACCGCGCGCAGGTCGGCCATCGCCTCTTCGCGGTGGCCGAGGCGAGCGGCCGCCCAGCCGCGCTCGAGGCGCAGGCCCCAGGCGTAGACCCAGTCGTGGACGTAGAGCGTGTCGGGCGGGGGCGCGATCGCGAGGCCGCGGTTGGCGAAGAGGTAGGCCAGGTCGGGATTCCACTGCCGGCGGTAGCCGCGAGCCAGCTCGTAGAGCGGTTCGGCCCGCCATGGCCGTCGCTCCCAGGCCTCCAGAAGGACGGGCACCGCGGAGGCGAAGTCGTCCTCGGCCCGCAGGATCCCCTCCTGCAGGTTGGCGGCGAAGACCTCCTGTTCCCACCCGCCCAGTTCGACCCGGCGCCGGTACCACTCGATCGCGGCCCACCGCTGCCCGAGGGCGTGCAGGTGTCGGGCGATCTGGAACGCCGCGGACGGCCCGGCCCGGCCGGCCGTCAGGTCCCGCTTGAGCGACGCGATCGCGGCGAGATGGCGGGAGCGGGCGCGCTCGGCGGCCCCGACGCTGCGGGTGGCGAGGGCGTCGATCGCGCTCTCGTGGTAGCTCCCGTTGGTGTCGAGCCCGTCGGTCGACTCCGAGCACCACCAGAGCCGGTCGCCGCGCACGAGCCGCCGAACGGTTCGCCCGGGCGTCGCGAGGTCGGCCAGCCAGTAGGCGTCGTCGGTCAGCGGGGGAACCGACCCTCGACGGACCACCCGGAGATCGGGATCGAGCACGAGGAGGTGATTGGCCGTGTGGCGGGCCACCGCCAGAAGTTCGTTGCGGGTCGGTCCAGCTCCCAACCAGTCGCACCGATGCAGCTCGCCGGGGACCCCGCCCAGCTGCGCCCGCACCGTCCTCTCATGGCGGCGGCCACCCGTCGCGTCGCAGATCACCCAGTAGTCGACGGTGTCGCGGGCCGAGGCGAGGCACGGTCCGGGATCGGCGTCCTCGGGCCCGACCACCATGCAGAGGGCGAGCGCAGGTGTCATGACGGGGGTCCCGGAAGTCGGTCGGGGAGCCCGAGGCGCCATCGCTCGTGCGCCTCGAACACCGCGTCGGGCCAGCCGAAGGCGCGCAGCTCCCCCTCCCGGAGGAGCATGGCCCGGTCGGGCTCGAAGAGGAGCTCGTGCCGGGCCGCGACCGCCTGGATCACCACCGTGCCCCGTCCACGCAGCCGCGCGATCCCCTGCCGCACGAAGTCACCGAAATCCGGGTCGGCCAGCGGGGCCACGTCGGCGAGCACCACGCGACCGCGCCCGATCTCCAGCGTGGTGGCGACGGCGAGCCGGGCGACGGCCTGCCCGGAGAGCTCCGAGAGCGGGGCCGAGGGCGGTACCCCCAGCGCGGCCCGGGCGAGGATCCGGTCACGGCGGACGGCGAGCTTGTGGTCCGAGGCGCCGATGTGGTGCGCGAGCAGGACGAGGTTCTCCTCGACGGCAAGATCGGGCTCGAGCAGCCGGCCGACGTCGATCAGGGAGACCACCCGCCCGGCCACGCGGAGCGTGCCCGTGTGCGGCGCGCGTCCGGCCAGCGCCTCGAGCAGGAGGCGTGCGCTCGCGGCGTCGTCGGACACGATCGCGATGCACTCACCGGCGATCACGGTGAAGGACAGGTCGACAAGGGCGGGTCGGGGGGACACGTCGAGTCGTGCGAGGCCGGGCACCGGGCGCTGCACCGACAGGTGGTGGGCCGTCACGATGGCGGCCGCCGGTGGCCCCTGCCGCATCGGCTCCTCGGCCGCCGCATGGAGCTGGCCCATCGAGCCCGAGGTGGGTGGGCCGGTCTCGGCCCGGACCGCCGGATCGAGGTCGCAGGCCAGACTGGCGAGCGTCGCTTCGGTCTCGGGCCAGCGACGGAGCCACCCGGGTCCGTGGGCGAGCAGGTCGGCGGCGTGGCGCCGGTAGCCCGCTGCCGCCTCGGCCGCCTGGTGGGCCACCCGGGCCGCCGTCATCTCGACCGAGAAGGGGCCCTCGACCAGCCAGCCGTCCCCCAGTCCCCCGGGCGGGTCGACCACGGCCAGGAGGTCGGAACAGCTCTCGGTCTGGACGGCGTCCACCCCGGTCTCGACCAGGGCCCCGGGCCGCAGGTGGTCGATGAGGTAGAGGCGATAGCCGAGCTCGGACAGCGCCTGGCGGAGGTCGACCACCGAGGTGCCCTGGAAGCCGAGCATTGCGGCGTTGCACTCGATGACGATCGGCGGCCGCCAGCCGCGGGCGAAGAACCGTTGCATCCCGCGGAGTGCGGCGAGCTCGGCACCCTCGATGTCGAGCTTCATCGCATCGACCCGGTCCCAACCGAGCTCGTCGAGGAGATCGTCGAGGACGACCACCGGGACCTCGACGGAGTCGGCCACCTCGCCGGCGCCGAGAAGATGACCGTGGATGCTGCGGGGGACGAACGACACGGTGGGCGAACCACCCGGATCGGCGAGCGCCCCGAGGACCGGGTGGACGGCGAATCCGTTGCGAACGGCGGCCCGCGCCACCAGCTCGACGTGCTCGGCCGCCGCGTCGACCGACAGCACCTCGGCCCCGAGCCCGGCCGCCGAGAGAGAGAACACGCCAAGATGGCAACCGAGGTCGACGACGCGGGCCCCGGGGCTGATCAGTCCGAGAAACGCCCGCTGCACCGGCTCGTCGATCCAGTGGTGGTCGAGGAGCCAGGCGACCACCGGATCACCGGCGGCCGGTCGGACGCACAGCTCCACCTCGGGCGAGCCGGCGACCGAGACGGTGACGAACTCGCACCCGCTCAGCGTGGCGATGTCGCGCTGGGCGGCGAGCACGCGGGCATGGTAACGGAGGGGAAGTGAACGAGTCCCTCAGCATCATCCTTCCGACCCACCGTCGCAGCGCCGGCTTCCAGTGGTTCGCCGACAGCCTCGCCGGCCAACTCGGCGACGAGGACATCGAGGTGATCGTGGTCGACTCGAGGTTCTCGGAGGAGCGGACCGCCGCGTTCGCCGCGGCCGTCGCCGACCGTTTCCCCCTGCGTCACGTGGCGGCCAAGCCAAGCCCCTACAACGGGCCCCATCGCGTGACCGCCACCTCGTACTTCGCCGCGTCGAGCGCGCGGAACACCGGGCTGGTGTACGCGACCAAGCCCTACGTCGTGCTGGTCGACGACGCAGCGGTGCTGATGCCCGGATGGCTCGATGAGGCGGTGGAGGCCTCCCGACACGAGTACCTGGTCGCCGGCGCCTATCAGAAGCACTGGGACATGCGGGTGGAAAACGGCGTGCTTCTGGGCAGCCGGTCCGGCGGGGTCGACTCGCGTTGGGAGTACGGCGACGACTGCAGGGTCGTGGAGGTCCCCGGAACGATGCTGTATGGCTGCACCTTCGGGGCGCCCCGGGAGCTCCTGGTCGAGGTCGGGGGCTACGACGAACTCTGCGACTCGGTGGCCGGGGAGGACTACCAGCTCGGCATCCGGCTCGAGCACGCCGGCCACCGGCTCTTCTACAGCCGGCGCATGCTCATCATCGAGAGCGAGGAGCTCCACCGGGACGGCCCCACGCTCCAGCGGATGACCAACGTGCTCTCCGAGCCGGCCTACCTCGACCGCCTGGCCGAGTTCGGGGTGACGAGGCGCACCGTGACCGGACGGCTGGACGCCACCCACATGGTGCTCGACATCCTCTACGGACGCCGCCAGGAGCGCAGCCTCGGCAACCGGTTCGACCTGCGCCGGCTCCGGCCGGCCGACCTTCCGGGCCTGGCCGACCGGCTCCCCGAGCGCCACTGGTTCACCGGGGAACCGCTGGCCGGGATGTCGGACCCCGACACCCCCGACGACGTCGGGTTGCCCGGGCTGGGGGAGCCATCGGCGGAAACTGGCAGTCGGTAGACTCAAGTGCCAGCTCCGATGTCCCCACGTCCACCCATGCCCAAGGCTCCCGATCCCGCCCTCGCCGAGGAGCTCGGCGCCCGCCGGGCCGCCATCTTGGAGGCGGTGGTGAGCGAGTACATCGGCACCGCCTCCCCGGTGGGATCGGCGTTCGTAGCGAGCGCGCCGGGCGTGCAGGTCTCCTCGGCCACGGTCCGCTCCGACATGGTCGCCCTCGAGCGCGAGGGGTACCTGGTCCAGCCGCACACGAGCGCCGGCCGGATCCCGACCGACAAGGGCTACCGCTTCTTCGTCGACCACCTGGCCCCGGCCGGCGTCCTCGGCACCCCGCAGCGCCAGCGGGTCCGGCGTTTCTTCGACCAGGTGCACGGCGAGATGGAGGACATGCTCGAGCTGGCCTCGACGCTGCTCTCCCAGCTGACCCCGTACGCGGCAGTGGTGGTCAGCCCGTCGCACACCTCGGCGACGGTGCGCTCGGTCCAGCTCGTCTCCCTCGCGCCCCGGCTGGCCCTGCTCGTGGTGGTCATGTCCGACGGTGCCGTCGAGAAGCGCACGCTCGAGCTGGCCGAGGAGACCACCGAAGAGGAGCTGACCGGTCTGAGCGCGCTGCTGCATCGCCAGTGCGTCGGGAGCGACCTCGGTGCGGCCGCCGGGGTCGTCGGCGGCACCGGCGCCTTGTCCGACGCCGTGTCGGTGGCGCTCGCCGAGATCGCGGCCGCCGAGTCCGACAACCACGTCTACCTGGGCGGGCCGTCCCGCCTGGCGGAGGCGTTCGACGCCGTCGAGACGGTGCGATCGGTGCTCGGGATCCTCGAGAAGCAGCTGGTTGTCGTGACCCTGCTGCGCGACGTGCTCGACCGCGGGCTGTCGGTGGCCATCGGGACCGAGCACGGCTACGAGCCGCTCGCCTCCTGCGCCGTGGTGGTCGCCCCCGTCTCGGTCGGTGACAACGAGACCGGCGCGGTCGGCCTCCTCGGCCCGACCCGGATGAACTACCCCCAGGCGCTGGCCGCCGCCCATCTCGTGAGCCACGAGCTCAGCGACCGGATGAACGACGCCTGGGGCCACCCGCGCGAGCGCGATCGGAAGGCCCCCCGTGGCGGCCACTGACGGGCTCGACCTCTACGCCCTGCTCGGCGTCGGCCGTGACGCCACCGACGAGGAGATCAAACGGGCCTACCGCCAGAAGGCGAGGGAGCTGCACCCCGACGCGAACGGCGGGGACCAGGAGGCCGAGGCGCGCTTCAAGGAGGTGAGCCTCGCCTACGAGGTGCTGCGCGACCCGGAGCGCCGGGCCCGCTACGACCGCTTCGGGCCCGAGGGGGTGTTCGGCCAGGGACCCGGTGGGATGACCTTCGACTTCGAGGCCGGGCTGAGCGACATCTTCGAGGCGTTCTTCGGTTCGATGGGATCGAGGGGCGGGCGACGCGGGCCGATGCCCGGCTCCGACGCCGAGATCGGCCTGCGGCTCAGCTTCGTCGAGGCCGCGTTCGGTGCCGACAAGGAGATCTCGGTCCGCCTCCCGGTCACCTGTGAGGTCTGCGGGGGCTCGGGGGCCAAGCCGGGGACCCAGCCGGTCACCTGCCCGGACTGCCAGGGGGCGGGCGAGACCCGGCGGATCCGCCAGTCGCTGCTCGGCCAGGTGGTCACCTCGGTCGCCTGCGGTCGGTGCCAGGGCCTCGGCCAGCTCACCCCGACGCCGTGCGAGGGGTGCGGCGGGGAGGGCCGGCGGATGGACCAGCGGACCTTCACCGTCGAGGTGCCGGCCGGCGTCGAGGACGGCTCGACGTTGCGCCTCGCGGACCGCGGACCGGCCGGCCCACGCGGTGGCCGCAACGGCTCGCTCTTCGTCCAGCTCGAGGTCGAGCCGGACGACCGCTTCCAGCGCATGGGCGACGACGTCCACACCTCCGCCCACGTCTCGATCGCGCAGGCCGCCCTCGGTACCAAGATCTCGGTCGACACCATGGAGGACCCGGCCGACATCACCATCGAGCGGGGGACCCAGAGCGGCCATGTCGTCCGGCTGCGCCACGCCGGGGTGCCCCACCTGCGGGGACGCGGGCGCGGGGACCTCTTCGTCCACGTCGTGGTCGACACGCCCACCGACCTCACCGCCCGGCAGGAGGAGCTGCTCGTGCAGCTGGCCGCCGAGCGGGGCGAGGAGATCGCCGCCGACGCGGGGGGCGACGGCGTCCTCTCCCGGATCCGGTCGGTCTTCGGCTGAGCGGCCCCAGCGCGCCGCCCCGGGCAGCCGCGCAGATCTTCGTGGCCGACCCGGCCGCTCCCGAGGTCACCGACGAGGATCGCCACCACCTCGCCAGGGTGCTGCGGCTCGCCCCCGGCGAGCGCGTCGTCGCGGCCGACGGGGCGGGCGCCTACACGGTGTGCCGCTACACCGGATCCGACCCGTTGCTCGAGCCCGAGGGCCCGCCGGTGCGGACCGCCCGGCCGGCCCCGGCGATCACGGTCGCGTTCGCGCCGGCCAAGGGGGACCGTCCCGAGTGGGTCGTCCAGAAGCTGACCGAGCTCGGAGTGGACCGGATCGTGCCGATCACCGCCGACCGCTCGGTGGTCCGCTGGCACGGGGCCCGGGCCGGGCGGGCGGCCGAGCGGCTCGCCCGGGTGGCCCGGGAAGCCGCGGCCCAGTCCCGGCGCGCCTGGCTGCCCGAGGTCGCCGCACCCACCACCCTCGCCGAGCTGGCGGCCGCGGGGTCGCTCGTGCTGGCCGACCCCGACGGGGAGCCGCCGTCGCTCCGACACCCGGCCGTGGCGGTCGGCCCCGAGGGTGGTTGGAGCGACGAGGAGCGCGCGCTCGGGCTCGCCACGGTCCGGCTGGGCGACGCCACCCTCCGGGCCGAGACGGCCGCGGTCACCGCCGGGGCCCTGCTCACCGCCCTTCGGTCGTCCCTCGTCGGGCCGGCGGCCGGGTGGCAAGGGTGATGGCGGGGCGGCGCCGTCTCGTAGGCTGGCCGGACATGGAAGACCGGTCCTGATGCCCGACGGCGTCCGCTGGCTGAGCACGAAGGAGGCCTCGGCCCGGCTCGGGGTGACGCTCCGCAGCCTCTACCGGTTCATCGACGAGGGCGCGTTGCGCGCCTACCGGTTCGGCCGGGTCATCCGGCTCACCGATGAGGACGTCGACGCGTTCATCGAGTCCCGGCGCATCGAGCCCGGGACCCTGGAGCACCTGTACCCGGCGCGCAAGGGGGCCGGCGAGGATGGATGACTGCCTGTTCTGCGCGATCGTGAGCCGCACGGTCCCGGCCGAGATCGTGCACGAGACCGAGCGCACGGTCGCGTTCAGGGACATCGCCCCGGCCGCGCCGGTCCACGTGCTGGTCGTGCCGCGTGCGCACGTGACCAATGCCTCGGCGGTCGGTCCGGAGCACGCCGAGGACCTCGCGGCCATGGTGGTGGCGGCGCGCGAGGTCGCCGACGCCGAGGGGATCGGCGGCGAGGAGCGCGGCTACCGGCTCGTGTTCAACGTGGGCCGGGACAGCGCCAACTCGGTGGCGCACCTCCACCTGCACGTGATCGGTGGCCGGCCGATGACCTGGCCGCCCGGGTGAGCCCGGCCGGCCGCGCCTCGAGCGAGGAGCTCGAGGACGCCCGAGAGGAGGCCCCCGACACCCGGGCCGAGCTCCTCGTCACCCACAACCACCTGATGCCGGGGCTGCTCGGCAGCCAGGACGAGCTCCTGAGGGTGATCGAGGCCGGCTTCCCCAACACCGCCATCACCGTGCAGGGCAACCGCATCGGCGCGGAGGGCCCCGACGCGACGCAGGTGGTGCGGCTGTTCGACGAGCTGGTCCGGGTGCTCCAGTCGGGCCAGGGCCTCGACCCCGCCAAGGTGGCCCGCACCATCGACATGGTCCGCGAGGACCTGTCGCCATCGGAGGTCCTGAACGCGGAGGTGCTGCGCTCGGCGAAGGGACGGACGATCCGCCCCCGCTCGGCCGGCCAGAAGCGCTACACCGACGCGATCGCGGCCAACGTCGTCACCGTCGGGATCGGCCCGGCCGGGACCGGGAAGTCGTATCTCGCGGTGGCGCTGGCGGTGCAGGCCCTGCAGTCCCGGCAGGTGAAGCGGATCATCCTCACCCGCCCGGCGGTCGAGGCCGGCGAGCGGCTCGGCTTCCTGCCGGGCGACCTCATGGCCAAGGTCGACCCGTACCTGCGGCCGCTGTATGACGCCCTCTACGACCTGCTCGACCCCGAGGGCGCTCAGCGGCTGCTCGATCGGGGGACCGTCGAGGTGGCCCCGCTCGCCTTCATGCGCGGCCGCACCCTCAACTCGTCGTTCATCATCCTCGACGAGGCGCAGAACACGACCCCCGAGCAGATGAAGATGTTCCTCACCCGGATCGGCTTCGGCTCGAGGTGCGTGGTCACCGGCGACGTGACCCAGATCGACGTGCCGGGTGGGCGCTCGGGGCTGGTGGGTTTGGAGGACGTCCTCGGTGGCGTCGAGAGCGTCGCCTTCGTGCACCTCACGCGGGGCGACGTGGTGCGGCACAAGATCGTGGCCGACATCATCGACGCCTACGAGCACGCCGAGCACTCCGGCCCCCGCGGCGATGCCCGTTGACGTCTTCTGCGCCGACGAGCAGTCGGCCGCGCCGGTCGACCTCACCCGGTGGGGCCGGCTCGCCCGCTCCGTGCTCGAGTCCCGCGGGGTCACCGGCGAGGCCGAGGTGTCGCTCCTCTTCGTCGACGAGGCCGCGATCGCGGCGCTGAACGAGCGGTTCTTGGCCCACGAGGGCCCCACCGACGTCCTGGCCTTCCCGGTCGAGGACGACCCGGTGCCGGCGGGCCGCTTCCCGGACATGGGCGGCACCGGGCCGGGGACCGACCTCGACGACGAGCCGCCGCTCCTCCTCGGCGACGTGGTGGTCTGCCCGGCCGTCGCCGAGCGCAACGCCCGCGAGCGGGCCGTCGACTACGACGACGAGATCGCGCTCCTGGTCGTCCACGGCCTACTCCACCTGCTCGGCATGGACCACCAGGCCGAGGCCGAGGCCGAGGCCATGGAGGCGCTCGAGCAACAGCTCCTCACCCGGTTCCACCGGGACCCCGGGTGATCGTCGCCGCCACCGGGTGGCGCCCGGTGGACGCGGCGCTGCTCGCCGTCATCGTGGTCCTGCTGGTCGGCTCGGGCGTCCTCGCCCTGGCCGAGACCAGCCTGGTCCGGACCAGCCGGGTGAAGGCGCGGGCGCTGTCGGACCAGCACCGCCGGGGGGCGCGGCCGCTCGCCCGGCTCGTCGAGCACCCCGAGCGGTTCTTGAACCCGATCCTGCTCCTCGTCCTCGTGTGCCAGCTGGTGTCGGCCACCCTCGTCGGGGTCCTGGCCGAGCAGTGGTTCGGCCCGATCGGTGTCGTGATCGGGACGGTGTTCGAGGTCGTGGTCATCTTCGTGGTCTTCGAGGCGGTCCCGAAGAACTGGGCCGTGCACAACCCCGAGTCGGCCGCCCTGTTCAGCGCCCCGCTGGTCGCCGCCCTGGTCCGTTTCCCCCCGGTCCGGGCGGCCTCCAAGGTCCTCATCGGGCTGGCCAACGTGATCATCGGCCGGGGGGTGAGCGAGGAGTCCTCGGCGGGGAACGTGACCGAGTCCGAGCTGCTGGCGATGGCCGACGTGGCCCACGCCGAGGACGTCATCGAGACCGAGGAACGCGCCTTCATCCACTCGATCATCGACTTCGGCGACACGGTGGTGCGCGAGGTGATGGTGCCGCGGCCCGACATGGTCACCGCCGAGGCCGAGGAGAGTGTGTCGGCGGCGCTCCGGGCCGCCCTCGTGGCCGGGTACAGCCGGCTGCCGGTGTACCGGGAGAACATCGACGACGTCGTCGGCATCGCGTACGCGAAGGACCTCATGCGGGCCGAGCACAACGGGAAGGGTCCCGAGCCGCTCGGCGAGCACGTCCGGCCGGCCCACTTCGTCCCCGAGACCAAGCGCGTGGCCTCGATGCTGCGCGAGATGCAGGAGCGCAAGTTCCACCTGGCCGTCGTCGTCGACGAGTACGGCGGGACGGTCGGGCTCGTCACGCTGGAGGACCTGATCGAGGAGCTGGTCGGCGAGATCGTCGACGAGTACGACGTGGAGGAGCCGCTCGTGGAGCGACTCGAGGGCGGCGGGATCGTCGTGGCCGGGCGGATGCCGGTCGACGACGCCGCCGAGCTGCTCGACGCCGAGCTGCCCGAGGGCGGCTGGGACAGCGTCGGCGGGCTCTTCCTCGACATGGCCGGCCGGGTCCCCGGAGAGGGCGAGTCGGTCGACGTGGACGGGTTCCGGCTGGTGGCCGAGCGGGTCCAGGGGCGCCGGATCGCGCGGGTCCGCATCGAGCCGACCGGGCGGCCGTCCCGGGCCGATGCGGCACCCCCCGCCGACTGACGTGCGCAGCGGTTTCGTCGCCATCGTCGGCCGGCCCAACGTCGGCAAGTCCACGCTGCTCAACGCGATCATCGGCACCAAGGTCTCGATCACCTCGTCGCGCCCCAACACGACTCGCTTTTCCGTGCGGGGCATCCTGCACCGCGACGGGTACCAGGCCGTCTTCGTCGACACGCCGGGGGTGCACAAGCCGCGCAACGAGCTGGGCGGCCGGCTGAACGAGACCGCCGCCGCCTCACTTCGCGACGTCGATGTCGCGGTCGTGGTCCTCGACGCCACCGCCCCGGTGGGGCCGGGCGACCGCCGGGTGCTCGGGGACGCCCTCGGCGCGATCGCCCGGGACGGCGACGACGGCACGCTGCTGGTGGCCGTGAACAAGATCGACCGGACCGGGCGGGCCGCCGTCCTCGATCGCCTCGCCGAGGCCTGCAGAGAGGTCGAGGCGGTGGCGCCGGGAACGCTCTCTGCGCGGGCCGAGTACTTCCCGGTCTCGGCCCGCACCGAGGAGGGGCTGGCGCCCCTGCTCGACGCGGTGCTGGCCGCGCTCCCCGAGGGCCCGCCGTACTTCCCGTCGGACGCGGTGAGCGACCTCCCCGAGGCGGTCGCGGTGGCCGAGCTCGTCCGCGAGCAGCTGCTCGTCCGGGCCCGAGAGGAGCTGCCCCACTCGCTCGCCTGTGTGGTGACCGAATGGGAGTGGCCCCGGATCCGGGTCGAGATCCTGGTCGAGCGGGAGTCCCAGAAGGCGATCGTCATCGGCACGGGCGGCTCGGTGCTGAAGGCGGTCGGCACCGCGGTGCGGGCCCAGCTGGAGGCGGGCGCCTACCTCGAGCTGTTCGTCCGGGTCGAGCCCCGCTGGCAGCAGCGCCGCGACGCCCTGGACCGCCTCGGCTACTGACCCGGGGCCCACGGGAACGTTCCCGTGGCGCCGGAGGGCGTCGTGGTCGACAATGGCGGGGACGGGGCCGCCCGCCCCGGCCGGGGGCGAGGTCGAGGGGAAAGGAGCCGCCGTGGCGGTGACGAGCGGGCTGGACGAGCTGCGCGACGAGGCGGCGGAGTTCCTCGACACCCACTGGAACCTCGACCTCACGGTCGGGGAGTGGTGGGAGACCCTGGCCCGCTCGGGACTCGGCTTCCCGACCTGGCCGACCGAGTGGTTCGGCCGCGGCCTGGCGGTCGACGCGCTGGTGGTCCTCGACGGGGTGTTCTCGGAGCGCAAGGCGCTCGGGGCCCCGGGCGGCCTCGGCCAGATGATGGGCGGGCCGGTGCTCATGCGGCACGGGGCCGCCGCCCAGCAGGAGCGCTACCTGTGGGCGCTCGCCTCCGGGCAGGAGTCGTGGTGCCAGTTCTTCAGCGAGCCGGGCGCGGGCTCGGACCTCGCGAGCGCCCAGACCCGGGCCGTGCGGGACGGCGACGAGTGGGTGGTGAACGGGCAGAAGGTCTGGACGTCGGGGGCGATGACGGCCGACCGGGGGATGCTCGTCGCCCGGGTCGACATGGACGCGCCGAAGCACCGCGGCCTCGGCTACTTCATCATCCCCGTCGAGCAGCCCGGGATCGAGGTGCGGCCGCTCAAGCAGATGACGGGCGAGTCGCACTTCAACGAGGTCTTCTTCACCGACGCCCGGGTCTCCGACGCCGATCTCGTCGGTCGGCCCGGGGACGGCTGGGCCGCCGCGGTGACCACGCTCGCGTTCGAGCGCACCGGCCGGGCCGGGGTGGTCGGCGTGGGCCTCGCCGGGGGTGCCGAGATGCGCGGCCGGCGCCGGGAGCTGCGCACCCGGCGGCTGGCCGACGTCGTCGAGCGCGCCGGGGCCCGGCCGGTGACGGTGGACGCCCGCAACCCCGGCATCGCCGGGCGACTCAGCCCGGTGTCGCTCGTGGGCGAGCCCGGGAGCGTGCGCACCGACCCGGTCCGCCAGGACGTGACGCGCTACTACATCCAGTCGCGGGTGAACACCATGACCCAGCAGCGGGCCCGGGCCGCCGCCGAGGCCGGCAAGGGGGCCGGCCCGGCCAGCTCGATCACGAAGCTGGCCCGGTCGGTCGCCACCCGGCTCAACCGGGACGTCGGCCCGGCCATCCTCGGGGCCGGCGGCATGCTGGCCGGCCCGGACGCCCCCTGCGGCGGGGCCGTCGCGCACGCGACGGTGCAGTCGCCCTCGACATCGATCGCCGGGGGGACCGACGAGATCCAGCACAACATCATCGGAGAGCGGGTCCTCGGACTGCCCCGTGAGCCCCAGGTCGACCGGGACATCCCGTTCCGCGAGCTGAAGGTGGGCACGGTGCGCGACGGGGACGGGAAGGGGAACCCACGGTGAGCACGACGACGGCGATCGAAGAGGTGGGCGGGCTGCTCGTCGGCCCCGAGCGGGTGCCGCGCAACCGGGCCAGCGCCGCCTGGCGCGGGCGGCCCGGAGGCTCCGCGCCGCCGCCGGGGACGGCCGGGGGCGGCAACATCCACGACGACACCACCGCCCAGGCGCTCGGCTTCCGGGGCGGGACGGTGGCCGGGTCGGTCCACCTCGACCAGTTCCCGCCGGTCCTCATGGCCGCCTTCGGTCGCGAGTGGTTCGAGCGCGGCTCGATCTCGCTCGTCTTCCGCAACGCCACCGTCGACGCCGAGCCGGTCCGGGCCATGGTCGGCAAGCCGAACGGCGCGACCCAGGTGGAGGCGCGCATGGAGCGGGCCGACGGGCTGCTGGTCGCCGAGGGCACCGCCGCCTGCGGCGGCGACGAACCGACCCGCCTCGACGTGCTCGACCGGCGGCCGGCCGGCCCGGACGAGCTCCGGATCCTCGCCGGGGTCGAAGAGGGCCGCCCGCTCACCGCCCGGACGTTCCGGGTGGAGGGGGCCGAGCAGAAGGCCCGGCTCGCCGACAGTGCCCTCACCGAGCCGCTCGACTGGTACTCCGGGCCCTCGCCGTGGGGGCCGGCCATCGTCCCGTGCTCGGCGATCGTGCAGCTGATCCGCAACGGCCGCAACGACTTCGGTGCCCACATCCAAGAGGCGGTCGGGTTGTTCGGCGCGATCGAGCTGCGCTTCTGGTCGGGCCCGCTGCGCTGCGACACCGACTATTCGGTCTCCGGCGAGGTGGTGTCGGTCGGGGCCAGCCCGAAGACCGAGTACGCCTGGTACGACAGCCGGGCCACCGACACCTCGGGGGCCGTGGCCGTCTCCATGCGGATGCAGCTGCGCTGGATGAAGGCCTCCTCCCCCCTGTACGCGGCCGACCGGTGACGGGCCGGGGCGCCCTCGACGGCGTCAAGGTCCTCGAGTTCTCCGAGATGATCGCGGCGCCCTTCGCCGGGATGCACCTCGGCGACCTCGGCGCCGACGTGCTGAAGGTCGAGCCGCCCGAGGGTGACCCGTGGCGCCACTCGCTCGAGTTCGCGCCCAACGAGAGCCGCACCTTCCTCTCGCTCAACCGCAACAAGCGCGGGATCGTGCTCGACCTGAAGCAGCCCGAAGCCCAAGAAGTGGTGCGCCGACTCGTCCCCACGATGGACGTGGTGATCGTCAACTACCGGCCCGACGTGCCGGCGCGTCTCGGCATCGACTACGGGACCCTCGGCGCGCTGAACCCCCGCCTCATCTACGTGCAGAACACGGCGATGGGCGGCCGCGGCGAGCACAGCCACCGGCCCGGCTACGACCTCATCGCGCAGGCCGTCACCGGGCTCATGCTCACGGGCGGCCGGCTCGACGCCGACGGGGTGCCGCTCCCGCTCACCCCTGCCATCGGCGACTACGCCACCGGGCTCGTGATCGCGCTGGCCATCTGCGCCGCGCTCGTGGCCCGGGAGCGGACCGGGCTCGGCCAGAAGGTCGACACGACCCTGCTCGGCACGTCGCTCGCGCTTCAGATCGCGTCGTTCATGCGCACCGAGGTCGAGGCGCCGACCGCCGAGGCGAGCGCGTCGAGCACCAGCGCGGACGCCCGCGCCCTCAACGCCTACTACCGCGTCTACCGGACGCAGGACTCGATGGTGGCGGTGGCCTGCCTCACCCCGACGCTCCGGCGCAAGATGGCCCAGGCGATCGAGGTCCACGACGTCCGCCACGATCGCAAGATCCCCCGCGACTCGGAGGAAGGACGACGGGTGGCCCTCGAGTTCACCGCGGCGGCGATCGAGCGGTTCCTCGAGAAGACGACGGCGGAGTGGCTGGCGGTCTTCGACTCGGCCGGGGTCCCGGCCGCCCCGGTGCGCACCGTCCACGAGCTGTGGGACGACCCCCAGGTCCGGGCCAACGACCTCGTGGTCGACTACGTCCACCCGGCGGCCGGCGCCGTGTCGATGGTGGGGCCGGTCATCGAGATGGCGGCGACCCCCACCTCGGTGCGCCGCCCGCCGCCGACCCTCGGCCAGCACAACGACGAGGTGCTCGCCGAGCTCGGCTACAGCGACGACGAAGTGGCCAAGCTGCGCGACCTCGGCGCCGTCGCGCCCTAGGGACCCTCAGCGCGCGAGCGCGTCGGCGAGGAAGCGCTCGACCTCACCGCGGTCGGTGGTCCGTCGCATCGGCGGCAGCGCCGCCAGCAGCGTGCCGCGGTAGCCGGCGGTGGCCAGCCGGGAGTCGAGGACCGCGACGACGCCGCGGTCTTCGGCGGTGCGGATGAGGCGTCCGACCCCCTGGGCGAGCAGCGTGGCGGCGCGGGGGAGGTCGACCTCGGCGAAGGCGGCGTCGCCGGCCTGCTCCCGGCGGGCGTCGTAGATGGGGTCGCCGGGACGGGGGAAGGGCAGCCGGTCGAGGGTCACGAGCGACAGCGCGCGCCCCGGCACGTCGACGCCCTGCCAGAACCCGAGCGTCGCGAACAGGCACGACTCCTCGTCGCCGGCGAACAGCTCCAACAGGCGCGGCTTGGGCAGCTCCCCCTGCACGAGCACCCGGTAGGGGAGGGCCCCCTTCAGGGCGGCGGCGGCGGCGTCGGTGGCCCGGCGGCTCGTGAACAGGGCGAGGGTGCGGCCCCCGGCCGCCCGGATGAGCGCCCCGAGCTCGTCGATCACGGCCGCCTCGGCCTCGGGCCGCCGGCGGTCGGGGAGGTGGCGGGCGACGTAGAGCAGCGCGTGGTGTGCGAAGTCGAACGGGCTGCCGACGTCGAGCCGCTGCGCGCCGAACCCGTCGAGGCCCAGGCTCCGCTCGAGGTTGGGCGGCAGGGTGGCGCTCGTGAGCACCGCGCTCGTCTCGCCCCACAGCGCCGTGGCGAGCTCGGGCCCCACGTCGACCGGGGCGAGGCGCAGCGCCGGGCCCCGGCGGTCGCCCTCCACCCAGATCACGTCGGTCTCGGCCGGGTCGGCGAGGCGGGACACGTCGTCGGCGAGGTGACCGGTCGCGCTGAGGGCCCGGACGAGGGCGGCCTCGTTCTCGCGGGACCCGTCGCGCTCGGTCCCCCGGAGCCGTCCGAGCAGCCCGTCGAGGCGCCCCCGGGCGACGACGAGGAGATCGGCCACGGCGCGGTCGGGCCGCTCGGCCGCGGCGCCGAGCGCGACCCGGGTGCCGAGATGGGGGGCCAGCGCCGAGACCATCCGCTCGGCGACCTCGACCACGCCGTCGGCGATCCCGGCGTCCTCGGCGGACAGCAGCGCCCGAGACGCCGTCCCCAAGACCCGGAAGCGGCCGGGGGTGAGCTCGACCCCGAGGCTGTCGGTCATCACCTCTTCGAGCGCGTGGGCCTCGTCGAAGACGACCACCTCGTGGGGCGGCAGCACCGTCCGGCCGGCGGCCAGGTGGGCGCCGTAGAGATGGGTGTTGACGACGATGATGTCGGCCGCTTCGGCCTCGTCGCGGGCGGCTTCGGCGAAACAGCGGTTGCCCGACGGGCACCGGAACGCCCCGGGGCACTCGCGGGGCCCGACGCTCACCATCGACCACGCCCGCGCCGAGGGCTCGAAGGGGAGCTGGGCGCGGTCGCCCGTCGTGGTCTGGCCGGCCCACCGCAGGATCCGCCGCAGCTGGTCGGCCAGCCGGCCCGAGTCGGCGGGGGCCTCGTCGGGCTCTTCGTCCCCGTCGCCGAGCTCGGCGAAGCGCTGCTGGTCGGCGCCGTCGGCGAGCTCGGTGGCCCGCTGCCGGCAGAGGTAGTTCGAGCGTCCCTTGAGGACGGCCCAGGAGAAGGGCCGGCCGATCGCCCGGGCCACGAGCGGGAGGTCCTTCGTGGCCAGTTGGTCCTGGAGCGCCTTGGTGGCGGTCGCGACCACGACCGTCTTGCCGGATCCGGCCGCCGGGGCGAGGTAGGCGAGGGACTTGCCGGTCCCCGTCCCGGCCTGGACGAGCAGGTGGGTCCCGGTGCGGATCGCCCGGGCCACCGTCGCGGCCATCTCGGCCTGTCCGGGTCGCTCCTCGCCACCCGAGGGCATCTCCCCGACGATCCGGGCGAGCAGCCGGGTGGCCGCCTTGGCCGGGTCGAGGTCGCCGGGATCGGGCGCGGCCGGGCGCGCCGGCGTGCCCGCTGTTCCCTCCGCCACGGGTCGACGGTACAAGGTCCTCGTGACCGGCCGACGACGCATGGCTGTTGGGGCCGGGGGATAGTTTCGCTAGTTGATGATTCGACGCGCGAGCCCGGTCGGCGCGGCCCGACCGGAGGCGGGAGCGAACGGCGCCCAAGCGGCTGCCGACGAGGCGACCCCCGACGTGGTCCCGGCCGGGCTGGACCGCTCGCGGCTCCCCGCGCACGTCGGCTGCGTGATGGACGGCAACGGCCGTTGGGCGGCCAGTCGGGGCCTGCCCCGCACCGAGGGTCACATCGCCGGCGAGGAGGCGCTGTTCAACGTCGTCGACGGCGCGCTCGAGATCGGCCTCAAGTGGCTGACCGTGTACGCGTTCAGCACCGAGAACTGGCGCCGACCCCCCGACGAGGTCCGCTTCCTCATGAACTTCAACGAGACGCTGCTCTCCCGGCGGCGCGACGAGCTCCACCGCCGGGGGGTGCGGATCCGTTTCGCCGGCCGCTCGGACCGGCGTGTGCCGCGACGGGTCCAGCGGGCGATGGACGAGGCGACCGCCCTCACCGCCGGGAACCGGACCATGACGCTCACCCTCGCTTTCAACTACGGGGGGCGGGCCGAGATCGTCGACGCGGTGCGCGCGCTCGTGGCCGACGGCGTCCCTGCGCACAAGGTCAATGAACGCGCCCTCAGCTCGCGGCTGTACTTCCCGGACATGCCGGACCCCGATCTCGTCATCCGCAGCTCGGGCGAGTACCGGATCTCCAACTTCTTGCTGTGGGAGCTCGCCTACAGCGAGCTGTGGTTCTCCGACCTCCTCTGGCCGGACTTCCGCAGCGCGGACCTCTACCGGGCGATCGTCGAGTTCCAGCAGCGCACCCGCCGCTACGGGGGTGCGTCCGGGTGATCTTCACCCGCATCGCCCTGGTGCTCGGCCTCGCGATCGTCTGCGCGACCCTGTGGCTGGCCATCATCGGATTCACACCGGCCGTCCCGCTGCTCGTCACGGCCGTGGTGCTGCTCGTGCTCATCGGGGGCGGCAACCTGATCAACGGCCGATCCTCGCCCTATGGCGGTCGGGGCGGCGCCTCCGACCGGGATGGCGCGCCGTGAGCCTCTACCGCGACCGGGGGGTCGTCCTGCGCACCTACCGGATGGGGGAGGCCGACCGGGTGGTCGTCTTCCTCACCGAGCACCACGGCAAGGTCCGGGCCGTGGCCAAGGGGGTCCGGCGGACCCAGAGCCGGTTCGGCGCCCGGCTCGAACCGCTCAGCCACGTGGTTTTGCTGATGTGGCACGGGCGCGGCGAGCTCGACATCGTGAACCAGGCCGAGGTGGTCGACCACTTCCGGTCGGTCCGCGAGGAGCTCGGCCGCATGGCCCAGGGCCTCTCCATGCTCGAGGCCGTCGACCAGCTCGCCCAGGAGGGTAAGGCCGACGCCGCGCTCTACTCGATGCTCGTCGGCGCGCTGCGCGCCCTCTCGGACCCGGTCCTCGACCCCACCTTGGTCCCGGCCGCCTTCTTCCTGAAGGCGCTCGTCCTCGAAGGGGCGGCCCCGATGCTCGATGCCTGCGGGTCGTGCGGGCGTCCGGACACCGAAGTGGAGCTGGTCGCTTTCGACCTCGTGGAGGGGGGCGCGCTCTGCCGGGCCTGCCGCCGCGGCCGGCCCATGAGCGAGGACGCGCTGATCCTGATGCGGCGGATCCTCGGGGGCGAGCTCGGTGCCACCCTGCGCGAGGTGGCGCCCGACGGGTCGGCGGAGGTGGTCGAGCTGGCCACCGGGGCCATGGAGTCGCACCTCGACCGCCGCCTGCGGACGGTCCGGACGACCACCGGGCTCTAG
>DAIUEV010000029.1:0-32178 GCA_036844945.1 Acidimicrobiales bacterium | reverse complement strand
GGCAGAAGTCCCAGCACAGCGAGCAGCCGGTGCACATCTTGACCAGCTCGGGGAGCCACGTGTCCTCGTTCACGCCGATCGAGTTGGACGGGCAGGCGGCGACGCACGTCCCGCACTGGATGCACCGGTCGGCGTCGATGACCCCGGCCGCCAGCTCCCAGAACCACACCTTTCCCGGCGGCTCGTCGATGCCGTTCATCTCCTCTCGGAGCCGGTATCGCTTCACCCCGTTCCCCCGACCTCGGCGCCGGCCATGATCTGGCGGAGCTCGTCGTTGTCGGTGCGCCGGGCCCACGCGTAGAAGGGCTCGTCGGCCCGCCGGTCGGCGGCGAACTGGCCGAGCAGGTTCGATAGTGCCGCCGGGGCGACGTCGACCGGCACGGCACCGGCGACCCAGTCGATGAACCCGGCGTCGGGACCGAGCGAACCGCCGAGGCCGATGTCGACGGCCTCTTCGATGTGCTCGCCCACGTGCGCGACGTCACCACGCAGACCGATGTCGGCGATCTGGGGCTGGGCGCAGCCGGCCGGGCACCCCGAGAAGTGCATCCGGATGACCCCGCGGTCCTCCCCGCGCACCGAACGCCCGCTCTCGGGCCGCCGGCCGAGGGTCACCGGCACCGGGGACGGCCCCTGGTCCCCGGCCAGCTGGCCGTCCAGCCACCGGGCCAGCTTGACCGCGCGCTCCTTCGTCTCGACCACGGCGAAGCGGCAGAACTCCGCGCCCGTGCAGGCCATCACGCCCCGCTCGAACGGTCCGGGGAACGGCGAGTACTTCTCGAGCAGTTCCTCGGCCAGGAGGTCGTCGACGCGCGCCTCGGGCACGCCGGTGAGGACGAAGTTCTGGTCGGTGCCGAGCCGGACGGTCCCGTCGCCGTAGGTGAGGGCCAGCCTGGCCAGTTCGACCAGCTCGATCCCCCGCATCCGCCCGACCGGGACCGAGCAGCCGACATAGAACAGTCCGTCGCCCCGTTGTGGCCAGACCCCGACATGGTCGCCCCGGTAGGCGGTGGTGAGCTCCGTCCCGGCCGGGCGGAGCTCAAGGCGGGTGCGCGCCGCCACCGCGGCCCGGAAGCCCTCGGGCCCGAGCTCTTGGACCAGGTAGCGCATCCGGGCGAGGCCGCGGTTCTCGCGGTTGCCCAGCTCGCCGAAGGTCTGGGCGATGGCCCGGCACACCTCGAGGCTGTCCTCGGCCCGCACGAACACGTCAATGTCCGACGCCATCCGCTCGCCGTCGGACAGCCCTCCCCCGGCCAGGACGTTGAACCCGAGCTCTCCGTCGTCGGTGCGGGCCGGCCACAGGCCGATGTCGTTGATCTCGATCTTGGCGCAGTTCTCTCGGCACCCGGTGACGCCGATCTTGAACTTCCGGGGCAGGTTGGAGTACTCCCGATTGCCGGTGAAGAAGTCCGAGATCTGCCGGGCGACCGGGTAGGCGTCGAACACCTCCTCGGCATCGACGCCCGAGACCGGGCAGCACGTCACGTTGCGCGACGAGTCGCCGCAGGCCTGGAGGGTGGTGACCCCCACGTCCCAGAGCCGCTGCCAGATGCGGGGCACGTCCTCGATGCGGATCCAGTGCAGCTGGATGTCCTGGCGGGTGGTGATGTCGGCGTAGCGGTTGCCGAAGAGCTCGCTGTCGTCGGGTCCCTCGGCGAAGGCGTCG
The DNA here is from genome assembly GCA_036844945.1 of Acidimicrobiales bacterium. GTDB lineage: Bacteria > Actinomycetota > Acidimicrobiia > Acidimicrobiales > RAAP-2 > Palsa-461. The sequence goes on along the minus strand of DAIUEV010000029.1, from coordinate 30,512 downwards.
GCCACCACCCCGATCTCCCGCACCTGGTCGGCCCGCAGCTGGCCGCCCGGAACCTTGATGCGCAGCATGAAGGCGTCACCGCCCTGGCGCTGGGGGTAGATCCCGACCCACTTCAGCCGCTCGACCTCGCCCGGGGTGGAGTAGATGGCGGCCGGCCCCTCGACCGAGTACTTGGCGACCACGTCGCGGGCCGCCTCCTGGGGGTGACGGTCGAGCTTCTGCCGCTCGACCTCGCTCAGCTCGCCGGTCCAGCGGTAGGGGTTGACGAACGCCATGGGGCGCTCGCTCCCGCGGAACCGGATCCCGTAGGGGTTGTCGGTGTCGCGCGCCATCAGGCGTGCAGGCCGCACTCGGTCTTGTCCGAGTCGGACCAGCGCCCCGCGCGGGGGTCCTCGCCCTCTGCGACGGGGCGGGTCGTCGGTGCGCAGCCGATCGAGCGGTACCCCTTGGTCATGAGCGGGTGGACCGGCAGGTCGTGGTCGGCCTCGTAGGAAGCGATGTCGTCGTCGGTCCAGGCGGCGAGCGGGTTGACCTTGACCAGCCCGAAGGACTCGTCGAAGGACACGATCGGGATCGCCGCCCGGGTCGGGCTGTCGACGCGCTTCAGGCCGGTGATCCAGGCCGCTCGGCCGGCGAGGGCGCCCCGCAGCGGCTCGACCTTGCGGAACTCGCAGCACCGGGCGGTGCCGCACGGCCAGTCCTCGGCGCCGGCCGCGGGCGACGTCACGGTGAGGCGGAGGTCGTAGCGGTTCCGGGAGCGCTCCACCATGTCGAGGGTCTCGGGGAAGTGGGCCCCGGTGTCGAGGAACACCACCTCGATCCCGGGATGGGCGGCGTGGACCAGGTCGACGATCACCACGTCCTGGAAGGAGCAGGCGAGGACGAGCGAGGGCCCGAACCGCCCGATGGCCCAGTCGATCGCCTTCTGGGCCGGCGCGTGCTCGAGGGCCTCGTTGGCGGCGGCCAGCTCAGCGAGCAACTCCGGGGTCGGGGTGGTGGTCGCGTCGCTCATGGCTGCACCCTCTCGGAGGTCGTCTCGGGCCCGCCACCCGGCCGGGCCGTCGGACCGCCACACCCGGCACCCGACTTGTCGGGGGCCTCCCCGGCGAGTATACATGACCAAACAGGTCAAGTTTTCAGCGGCCCCGGCTACGCTCGCACCAACACCCTATGACTGCCCTCGACACCGCCCCCACCCCGGAGCTCCAGACGCTCTCTGCGCTGGGGCGTCCCGCCGACCACCTGTCGCTGCTCGAGTCCCATGCGATCTTCGTCCTGCGCGAGGTCGCCGCGGAGTCCGAGCGCCCGGTCCTTCTCTTCAGCGGTGGCAAGGACTCCGCCGTCCTCCTGCATCTGGCGGTCAAGGCGTTCCGGCCGGGCCGGTTCCCCTTCCCGATCATGCACATCGACACCGGGCACAACTTCCCCGAGGTCATCGCCTACCGGGACGCCCGGGTGGCCGAGCTCGGCGAGCACCTGATCGTGGCCCGGGTCCAGGACTCGATCGACCGGGGCCGCGTGCAAGATCCCGGCCCGGGCCGGTCCCGGAACCGCCTCCAGGCCGTCACGCTGCTCGATGCGATCAACGAGCACCGCTTCGATGCGGCCATCGGTGGCGCGCGGCGCGACGAGGACAAGGCGCGGGCGAAGGAGCGGGTGCTGAGCTTCCGCGACGCCTTCGGCCAGTGGGACCCGAAGCGCCAGCGGCCCGAGCTCTGGCAGCTGTACCAGGGCCGGGTGCTTCCCGGTGAGCACGTGCGGGCATTCCCCCTCTCGGACTGGACCGAGCTCGACATCTGGCAGTACATCGAGCGCGAGGGCATCGAGCTCGCCCCGATCTACTTCGCCCACCGCCGGGCCGTCGTCGAGCGCGACGGCATGCTGCTCGCACTCGGCGAATGGGTCGCTCCCGGGCCCGGTGAGCTGGTCGAGCAGACCCACGTCCGGTTCCGGACCGTCGGCGACGCGACATGCACCGGGGCCGTGCGATCCGAGGCCACCACGCTGCGCGAGATCATCGCCGAGGTCGCCACGGCCAGGACCTCCGAGCGGGGGGCGACCCGGGCCGACGACCGTTTCTCCGAGACGGCCATGGAAGACCGGAAGCGCGAGGGGTACTTCTAGGCGATGGCGCCGGAGGCTCCGCCCCCCGCGCCGAGCACGACCGAAGGAACCGGGGTCGACCTCCTGCGGTTCGCCGCGATCGGCTCGGTCGACGACGGCAAGTCGACCCTGATCGGGCGGCTGCTCTTCGACACCCGACAGCTCTTCGACGATCAGCTGGAAGCGGTCAGCGCGGCCTCGCGCCGTCGCGGGATCGGCGAGATGGACCTGTCGCTCGTGACCGACGGTCTGCGGGCCGAGCGCGAACAGGGGATCACGATCGACGTGGCGTATCGCTACGCGGCCACACCGACCCGGAAGTTCATCATCGCCGACTGCCCCGGTCACGTGCAGTACACGGCCAACATGGCCACGGGCGCCTCCACCGCCGATCTCGCCCTCGTGGTGGTGGACGTGACCGGCGGGCTGCGCGAGCAGACGCGCCGGCATACCTGCATCGCCGCGCTCTTGGGCGTCGACCAGCTGCTGGTCGTGGCCAACAAGATGGATCTGGTCGGCTGGGACCCCGCCGCCTACGACCATGTGAGGGACGAGATGCACGCCCTCGCCGCCCGGCTCTCGATCACCTCCTGCACTGTGGTTCCGATCTCGGCGCTCCACGGCGACAACGTCGTCGACCACTCCGACGCGGCGCCCTGGTACACGGGGCCGACGGTCCTCGAGGCCCTCGAGGCGGCGCCGGCGGGCGCGTGGTCGGCGGTCCACGGCGCCCACCGCGGGACCGGGGCCCGGCTCCCGGTCCAGTGGGTACTCCGCCACGGCACCCGGCGCTCGTACGCCGGCATCGTCGGCGGGGGGCCGTTGCGACCCGGGGACGAGGTGGTGGTGCTGCCCGACGGCCGCCGGAGCCGGATCACCTCGGTGACCACCTACGACGGCCCGCTCGAGGAGGCCCCGGTCGGCATGTCGGTCTCCGTCGACCTGGCCGACGACGTCGACGTGTCGCGCGGCGATCTCATCGCGTCGGCCGACGAGCCCCCGACCGTCACGAGCGACCTCGAGGCGACGGTGTGCTGGTTCGGGTCACGGCCGCTTCGGGTGGGTGACCGCATCCGCGTGAAGCACACCACCCGGGTCACCCCGGCCCGCGTGACCGAGGTGGTGTCTCGGTTCGACGTGAACGCGCTCGGCCTGGCGGAGGCCGACGAGCTCTTGGACAACGAGATCGGGGTGGTCCGGCTGGCCACCGGCACCCCGCTCGCAGTCGACCCCTACACCCGCAACCGCATCACCGGCAGCTTCGTCCTCGTCGACGAGGCGACCAACGCGACGCTGGCCGCCGGGATGGTCGGGACCCCACCGCTCGCCCACGTCCAACGTCCCGGAAGCGGCTGACCGTGGCGCCGGCACCCGGCTACCCGGTGGTCCTCCGGGTCGAAGGGAGGCCGTGCCTCGTGGTCGGTGGAGGGCCCGTCGCGGCCCGCAAGGCGGCCGATCTCCTGGAATGCGGCGCCGAGGTCACCGTGGTGGCCCCCGAGCTGGACCCCGCGCTCGTCGCACTCGCCGGTTCGACGCACCGGCTGCGGCTCGAGCGCCGCCCCTACCGGGCCGGCGAGGCGGCCACCTACCGTCTCGTCGTCACCGCGACCGGCGTGCCCGAGGTCGACCGGCTGGCCGCCGCCGACGCCGAGGCGGCCGGGATCTGGGTGAACAGCGCGGACGACGCCGACCACTGCACCTTCTTCCTCCCCTCGGTGCATCGCGAGGGCGCCGTCACGGTCTCGGTGTCGACCGGCGGGGCCAGTCCGGCGCTGGCGGCATGGCTGCGGCGGAGGCTCGGTGGGTCGCTCGGGCCCGACCTCGACGTGCTCGCCTCACTGCTCGAGGAGGGCCGCCGCGCCTTGCGGTCGGCGGGCCAGCCGACCGCGGCGGTCGACTGGACCGCGCTGCTCGACGGCGAGCTCCCCGGGCTCGTCCGGGCCGGGCGGGTCACCGAGGCCCGGCGCTGCGTGGAGGCGGCGGTGGCGGCGGCCGCCCATCCCTCCCCGCTCTCGGGCGGACCGGGCTGATCGGCGAGGGACAACCCTCCTGCGACGTCGCGCCCGGCCGTCCGGGACGGGCGCGCGGGCAAGAGGTGTTCAGTCGGCCGGTCGTAGGTCCCGCCAGGACCCGCCGGCGTCCAACACCGCATCGAAGGGCTGGGGGACGCGGACCCGCTCGGCGGTCCACGCGCTCCCGGGCGGTGTCGCGCCGTCCGCGTAACCGGCCAAGGTGTCCAGTATCAGCGAGCGGGTGTGTGCGATCGCGACGTCACTCGACGAGAGGTTCTCCTTGGTCCGGTCGACGACTGGGCCCATGCTGACCTGCACCGCGGTGTCTTCGGCGATGGCGCTGCGCCCGAAGCCGCTCCAATGCCCGGCGTCCATCAGCGCCCGGTCCTGACCCCACCGGTCGTCGCGGTCCCCCTCGAGGGACGCGAAGTTTCGCGGGTCCGGGAGTTCTCCCTCCAGCGCGCCGCTGACCTCCCGCAGGGACAGCGGAGCGGTGCCGTAGTTGCCGAAGAAGACCAGATGATGGCGGTCGTCGATGGGAGCGAAACAGAAGGCATGGACCGCCGATCCGTAGCCGTTGGGCACGAGGACCACGAACGGGAAGAAGTAGTGCGCGATCCGGACGTACGTGCGGCCGTCACCGGCGGCCCGGAGCGACGCCTGGCGCTGACCGAACGACGTCGGCTCGGTCTCGTAGCGGGGAGGCGCCGCGATCGTGGCCCGGACTCCCTCGGTCCCCGCGTCCCCCTTCCTTGCGAGGGTGGCCTCGATCACCGAGCGATGGAGTGTCGGAGCGTGCACCGAGTCGATCCCGCCTTCGAGCCCCTGCAGCCAGTTGGCGGGCACCGCCGAGATGGTCATCACCATCTCGAGCCCGTACTCGTCGTTGAACGGGAGATCGGGGAACTGCGGGGGTTCGTCTCCCCCGCCGAGCCACGCCCACGCGATGCCGGCCTCCTCGTGCACCGGGTGGGACCCGACGTTGACAGCGGCACAGAACTGGTCATGACGGGTCAGCTGGGTGGGCGCTTCGACGACCCGACCCGACACGTCGATCTTCCAGCCGTGGTAGATGCAGCGGAGGGCCGGTCCCTCGGCGCGGGCGAGGAGGAGCGAGGCGCGGCGGTGCGGGCACCGCTCGGCGAGGAAACCGATCCGGCCGTCGGCGGCCCGGAACGCCACGAAGTCGTCGCCGAAGAGGCGCACCGCGGCCGGAGGGGCGCCGGCCACCAGGTTGGACGACAGAGCGAAGGGCACCCAGTAGTGCTCGCGCATCAGCCGGCCGAGCGGGGCCGCCCCCTCGACCTCTGTCATCAGGTCGTTCTCGGCTGCCGTGAGCACGGCGTACGCCTTCTAGCTCGCCGCCGGCTGCCGGCGCTCGTCGTCGGGATTGGTGAGCTCGGCCAGCAGGCGGATCAACCTCTCCTCCGGCACCCCGTTGAAGGGCCGTCCCTGCATCAGTGAGAAGACGTGGTAGCCCCCGAGCGACGTCAGCGCGATGGCCTCGAACACGTCCCCGTCGGTGGTGGCCCGTCTCTCGGCGCCCTGTCCGACCGCCGTCCAGACCGCATCGGACAGTTCGGGCACGCGGGCTCCGTCGTTGAGCATGAGCCGCAACAACCGGTCGAACCGCTGGATGTCCTGGAGCGCCTGGGAGAAACGCTGGACCTGTCGCTCGACCGGATCGCTCAGATGGGGCAGCGCAGCTCGGGCCGACTCCGCCTCGGTCCGGCAGCGGTTCACCTCGTACTCGACCGCTTCCCTCAGGATCGCCTCCTTGGAAGGGAAGTGCCGATAGAGGCTGCCGGTCCCGGCCGCGAGCCCGACCCGCCTCTCGATCTCGCTGATCGTCGCGCCGGTATACCCCTCTTCGGCGAAGACGTCCATCGCTGCTTCGAGGATCTGCTGGCGCCTCGTCCGTCTCGCGGAGGGACGGTCGCTCACCGGGCCAGGTACCGGTCGTCGCGGAGGAGGTCGTCCAACTCGCCGTGGTCCACCCGTTCGGGCTCCTTCAGATATCCGCCCCGGGCATCCCAGTTATCCAGCATCCGCGGGTCGAGCGGGCGGCTCGGCCCCGCGAAGGTGGCCGGAAGCGGCCCGATGCGTTCGGCGATGCGTCGAAGGTGCTCGCCGTCGAGACCGAGGGCCGAGATGGCGTTCTCGCCGAGCATCATGCGCAGTTCCGGTTCGGGGACCCCCGCGAAGGCGTCGCGGATCCAGTCGGCCGTGTTGGGCCAGGTGCCCTCCGCGTGCGGGTAGTCACGGCCGAAGAACACCGTCTCCACCCCCAGCTCGTGGCGCATGTCGACCTCGGCCTTGTGCACGAACGACAGCGACATGAGGCAGTTCTCGCGCCAGACGTCGCTCGGCCTTCGGGTACTGGCGATCTCCCCATCGCCGCGCTCGAACGCCTGGTCGAGGTGCCGGAGCGTCCCCGGCAGCCAATCGCCGCGCACCTCGGTCATCAGAAGGCGCAGGTCGGGGTGCCGGTCGAACACGCCGCCGAGCATCAGGTTCCACATGGCCCGGCGGGGCCGGACGTCCTTGGAGAAGAACTTGTCGGCGTTGTTGATGATCTCGGCCAGCAGATCGCTGCGGCCCTCGGCCTCCATCGTCTGGCGGAGACCCTCGACCCCCTTAAGGAATTCGCACTGCCGCTGGCCGTACCCGGCATGCACGACCGCCGGGATCCCGTGGTGGACGAGCCGCGACCAGTACGGATCCCAGAACCCGTCGTGGGGCGGCGGGGTGTCGTCCCGATGGAAGTACCCAGGCACATAGGCCCCGGCGAAGCCGTTCGCCGCCATCCAGTCCAGTTCGGCCAGGACGTCGTCCATCTCGGGCTGGCTCCCCGGGTCACCAACCAAGAGGATCCGGTCCCGCGCCGAGCCGAACGTGTCCGCCGCCCAGCGGTTGTATGCCCGGACCCCGGCGGCCACGACCTCCTGGGGCAACGGGCGGAACTGCGGGCTGAGGGGGCTGAGCGCACGCGGGTCGCCCGGGTAGACGAACTCGGCCGCCACCCCCTCGCGGTCCATCTGGGCCAGCCGGACGTCGCGATCCCAGCACCCGAGGTAGCCGCCGCCGGCCCAGACCCCCTCGGCGTCGATCACCTCGAGCACGTCGGGCGAGAAGTCGGCGAACAGGCCGAGCAACTGCCGATATCTCGCGTCGTCCTCGCGCATGGCCGGAAGCAGCGAGTGGTACTGCGGCTCGATGTACTCCGGCCACGTCTCGGGCGGTGGGACGGCGTGCGAGTCCCCGGAGACCAGGATCAACTCACCCGCCACGGGTTGCAAGGGTACCCTTGCCCCGGCAGATCTTCAACGGTACGTTGGCCTTCGTGCGATTCGTCCCGCTCTCCTCGGCGGTGGGTGCCGAGGTGCTCGACTTCGACATCACCCGGGCCGTCCCGCAGGGCGACCGGCAGGAGCTGCGCCGCCAGTTCACGAAGCACCATCTGCTGCTCGTGCGGGGCCAGGAGCTGACCGAGGACGACCACGATCGGTTCGTGGCGTGCTTCGGCCCGCTTCAGGAGAACCGGGTCGGGGACCGGGCCGGGTACGTCACCAACCGGACCGATGACCCGCGCAGCCTGTTCCCCGAGATGCGGCCCCTGATCTGGCACAACGATGGCGCCTACGGTCCGCACCCCGGTATCGCCACGTCGCTCTGGGCGGTCGAGGTGGACCCGAGCGCAGCCCCCACGCTCTTCGCCAACGTGGCCGACATCGTCGACCGGCTCCCCGCCGCGCTGCGGGAACGGGCGGAGCGCCTCCGGGTGCTCAATGTCCGGGACACCGAGTTCAACCGCACCTACGAACGGGTCCCGCTCGAAGAGTTCCTCTCGACCGACGATCCCGGTCGCTACGTGAGCTACGAGCACCCTTTGCTCTTCGAACCGCCGCACCTCGATGGCCGGGCGGTCATCGCCAGCGAGCAGATGACCGTGACCGTCCTCGACCTCCCGCCCGAAGAGGGCGACGCTTTCTTATCCGAGCTGTACGGGCACATCTACGCCCCTGACAATCGCTACGAGCACCACTGGGAGGCCGGCGACGTCATCATCTGGGACAACATCGCCCTGCACCACTCCCGTCCCGGAGAGGTCGGCTCCGAGTCGCGGCACCTGCGGCGCCAGTGCATCGACGGCTGGTACACCCCCGAAGGGGAACTCTTGGACTGGTCGTTGACGCGTCGCCAGCTGCGGGCCCGATCCGAGCGATAGCAGCGCCGGAGCCGTTCGGGCATGTCTCCCGCAGTCGACGCCGAGACCTACGCCTCCATCGAGCAGCTCCAGCACGCGTACGCCGATGTGGTGACCCGGGGCGCGTGGGACGAGACCGCCAGCCTGCTGACACCGGACGCCCACATCCGGTTCGCGACGAGTTCCGGCGCAGTCTTCGAGGTCGATGGGGCCGAGGCATTCGCCGAGTTCGGCGCCAGGATGACCGGGGTGCTCTTCTCCCAGTACATCCCGCTCACCTTCGTGGTGTCGTTCACCCCTGAAGGAGGACTGGAAGGGCGCACATACTCGCTCGAGGTGATCGAGAACGACGCCGGCGAGTGGGTCGAGTCCTACTCCGTCTACGAGGATGCCTACGCGCTTACCGACGCAGGGTGGAGGTTCGCTCGGCGCAGCCACCGAACGGTGAAGCGTCGGGTCACCCCGTGCTGAGCCCCCGCCGACCGGAGCTCAAAGACTGGTGCGACCGCCATCGACGGCCAGGGTCTGGCCTGTGATGTACGCCGCTTCGTCGGAGAGCAAGAAGAGCGCTGCGTAGGCCGACTCCCAGGCTGTCCCGAACCTCCCGAGCGCAATGGGAATGCTGGCGCGCGGGGTGCTGCCATCGTGACTGCGACCGAGCCCGGTGTCGATCATGCCCAGCATCACCGTGTTGGCTCGGATCCCGCGGTCCTTACCCTCGAACCCGACGGCTCGCATGATCGCCCCCAGAGCCGCCTTGGAGGCCTCGTAGGCGATCAGCTGGCCGGTCGGCCTGAGCGACGCGATCGACGAAACGAACACGAACGAAGAGTGGGGATCCATCACCGGTAGGGCCGCCCGAGCGGACAACATGGCTCCGCGCAGATTGACGTCGATGGTGGCGTCCCAGGCTTCCGGGCTCGTCGCCTGCAAGGTCTGAGCCCCCGGGACACCGACGTTGTAGACCAACCCGTCGAGGCCACCGAGGTGGTCATGGGCACGATCGATCATGACCTCGACGGCCGAGGGATCGCCGACGTCGGCGACGATGGGCTCGGCTCGGCCGCCGTTGGCCCGGATGATCCCCACCGTCTCCTCGGCACTGGCCGCATCACGGTCGACGGCCGCCACGGCGGCTCCCTCGCGAGCCAGCAAGAGGGCGATGGCCCGCCCATTGCCCATCGGCTGGTCGACGAGGTGATAGTCGGTCTGGCCGGCACCCACCACGACAACCCTCCGGCCCGCCATGCGGGCGCGGCCAGGCGCGTTCCCTCTCGATTCGGCCGGAAGCCCCGCTCCATCCACCCTGTTTCCCATTCCTGTCTGGCTCGACCCTATTTCATGGTCGGAAAACCACTGGGTTGGCCCGGACCTGGCCGCGCGTCGCCCACCGCTGCGCAGGGGACCAAGCAGCTCACCAGCGCGACAATCACCGGCGAATGCCTCGCATGGGGTATCGATCCGAAAGCACGACCGCCATGCGTTCAGGCGGAGCGGGCCGCCCGAGCCAGCGGGTTGAGCTGAGCTGGTCCCACCTTTGTCAAGGTGTTGCGGTCGACGTGGATGAACGGTTCATCTCGGTCCGGGATCTGCATGACGGTCTCCTCTTCGTAGGACCAGGTCCCGTCGCCGTTGACGGTCACGTGGATCTCGAAACTGAGGGTCCTGAACGCCCGGTCGAGGAATGGGTTGGACAGGATGCCGTGGACTTCGGAGCCCACCGTGGCGCGAAGGGTGAAATCGCTGGCGTCCGGTTCGGCGGGGCCCGACGCGAGAAGGACCTGGCCTCGGGGAATGGCGAGAGTCAGGGTGACCGCTCGAGCCGCGGGCTCCCAAAGCCAATAGCCGACCTGGTCGTGAAAGGTCTCGGACTCACGGGGCTTGTTGATATGGGTGTGATAGCGGAGGCCGTAGAAGAGCTGAGGTCCGTTCGTCTGGCGATCGATCGGATGGAGCTCGTAGTGCTCCACGAACGCATCCTGTTCGGTCCCTTCGGCAACGGGGTGTTGGTCGACCCCCGTCGTGCCCTCCCAAACACCGGCCATTGGCCGCAATGGCCCGAGATTCGCCAGGGTGTCTGAATCCCCGTCGGCCTCGGTGTAGATGTCGGATCCGTATTCGGTCAGAGTTCCTCTCCTATCGACAGAGCGACAACACTTCAGACGTGATCGACCTTCTCTGAACGAGGGCAGAGCCCGGGCTCCTCGGTCCAGGACCGGGGTTCCGGGTCAGAAGTGATCCGTCGCGCCATTCTTCCCTGCCCGCCGCTTACGGGTCCGAGTGACCGTCTCTCGGACCACCCGACTGACGGCGTCTGGCACGCCGGTTGCGGAGCCAAGAAAAGAGCAGCACACGGGCCACCAGCATGATCCCGCCGATCTCGAGTATCCAAAGGACGGCGGCATGCGGCCCGACAAATGAGTCGACGATGAGAAACCGCAAGGCGAACAACGCCACCAGGACCCCGATCCAGGCGGTGCCACCCCGAACCCCCCGTCCGTACCGACCCGCTCGGCCATACTCCCGAAAGGCGGGGTCCCCGCCAGTGGGTCCGTTGTCGGCCGGTCCGCCACTGTCCGAAGGTCCCCCTCCTCGGATTCCCTGGCGGCGTTGCATCCGCGCAAACCGCCGGATCTGGTCGCGGTGGTCCCTGGCGTAGCGGCGGGGATCGATCCCTTGCGCCCGCAGGCTCTCGGCCGAGACACCGAAGATCTGGGTGAAGTTGGCCCGAACCCACTCCTGACGGGTTGGTCGTCCATCACGTTCGTGCGGGTTGGCGCTGCTCATGGGCCGGATCCGGCAAGTCGAGGGGCTCCCACATCGCTCACTGTGCAACAAAAGCCGGCCATCGGGGCGGTCGCGCCGATCACGCCGTCGGGCAAGCTAGCCCGGTCGGGCCACCATCAGGACCGTCGCGACCAGGAAGACCGCCCCGAGGAGCGCCCCGGCGACCTCGACCACCCGGCAGTCCCGCCGCAGCGCCGTCCCGTCGGGCGCCCCGACGGCCAACCCGGCCTGGATCCGCCGCTCGGCCGGCCAAAGGACCCCTTCGGCGGCGACCGCGGCGCCGGACCACAGCGCGAGGCCGGCCACCGCCCAGGCCTCACCGAGGCGGAGGCCACCATTCGAGTCGGCGAGGAGCGCGAACCCGAGCAACGGGACGAGGTAAAGGGTCCGCCCGGCCCAGTTGACCCCGGGGGCGAAGTACTGCCGCAGCGTGGGGGTCGCCCGGCCCGGACCGGCCCGCGCCAGGCGGGCGGCCTGGATCCCGCTTGTGACGAGGGAGCCGAATCCGACGAGCGCGGCGGCGACGTGGGCGATCAGCAAGAGGTCGAACCCGGCCTTGTCGGCCGCGAGCAGCCCGGCCGGCGGAGGGGGCACGGCCCATTCTCGCCCAGGCCGTCGCCGATCACCCCCAGGGAAGCAGGTACCGTAGAAGCGTGAGGGATCGTCCGTCTGTGTGCGCGAGCGGAACGTCCGCGGCGGCGTGAACGAGCTCCGGCTCGACCCGCTCTCCGGCCGCTGGGTGGCGATCAGCGTGTCCCGTGCCGATCGCCCGGACGCCTTCGCCCTCTCCGGCACCTCCATCGAGGACACCCGCCGCTGCCCGTTCTGCCCGGGTCACGAGGAGGCCAGCCCGCCCGCCCTCGAGACCTACGGCCCCACCGGGAAGTGGCTGGTCCGGGTGGTGCCCAACCTGTACCCGGCCTTCGAGGGCGACAAGCCCTTCGTCGTCGAGAACCGCGGGCCCGTGTTCACCCAGGCCACGGCGGGCGGGATCCACGAGGTCCTGGTGCTCTCGCCCGAGCACCGCACGTCGTGGGCCGAGCTGTCCGACGAGCAGGCCGGGCTCGTGATGGCGGCCCTCCGTGACCGCATCGAGGAGCACTCCCAGCAGAGCAACCTCCGCTACAGCCAGGCCATCGTGAACTGCGGCCGGGAGGCGGGCGCCTCGCTCGGGCATCCCCACGGCCAGCTCCTCGGGATGTCCTTCGTGCCCCGGGAGCTCTCCGAGGAGGTGGCCAGGTTCGCCAAGTTCGCCGGCGGGTGCCTCCTGTGCACGACGGTCGACGCCGAGGAGAACGCCGGGTGCCGGGTCGTCTACGCCGACGAGAAGGTCGTCGTCGTGTGCCCGTTCTGGAGCGCGGTCCCCTACGAGATGCTGGTCATCCCCCGGGCCCACACCCCGCATCTCTACCGGAGCCCCACCGAGGACCTGGTGTCGGTGGGCAAGTCGCTGCGGGACTGCCTGAAGCACCTGAAGGAGAAGGTGGGCGACGTCGCCTACAACATCGTCTTCCACTCCGCCCCCTACCGCCTGAACGAGCCCTACCACTGGCACGTGCACGTGTGGCCGAAGGTGACGACCCAGGCCGGCTTCGAGCTCGGCACCGGCGTGGCGATCAACATCGTCGCCCCCGAGTCGGCGGCCGAGGAGCTGGGCGTCGCCGTCCCCTTCCCGCTCAGCGCCTGAGTCTCCCGACGCGGCGGGACCGGCCGCTCAGCCGGCCAGGTAGGTGGCTCCGAAGGCCTCCAGGAACTCGAGCGTCGGTGAGGCCTCGGTCGTGCCGCTCGAGACGACCACCCAGGTGATCCCGGCGGCCCGGATCGTCTCCAGCGTCTCGCGGTGGCGGTCGGGGTCCTCGGCCGGCCGGCCGATCGAGCGGTCGGGGTACGAGTAGGTGACGTCGATCGGCCCCCGGCCGCGCTCGGCGGCCGCGGCCCGCAGCTCCGCGATGGTGCCGGTCAGCTGGTCGAGCGTCCCGAGCGCGGGGGTCCGCGCGGTCGCGCTGAGCTCGGCCGTCCCCGACATGGGCATCCACCCCTGGGCGCGCTCGGCCACCCGGCGCCGGCTGCGCCGCGAGTTGCCCCCGATCCAGATCGGGATCGGGTCCTGGACCGGGCGGGGCCGGGCGATGACGTCGCGGGCGCTGAAGTGGCGCCCGGCGTAGCTGAACGGCTCGCCCGCCCAGTGCAGCGGGAGCACCTCGAGCGCCTCGTCGAACAGCTCGTTGCGCTCCTCCATGTCGACGCCGAGCGCGAAGAACTCGCTCTTCTGGTAGCCCGAGCCGAGTCCGAGGGTGAGCCGGCCTCCCGAGACGAGATCGAGGGTGGCCGCCGCCTTGGCCAGGACGAGCGGGTTTCGGTAGGGGGCGACGACGATGTTGGTGACCAGACGGAGCCGCGACGTCGCCCCCGCGACGGCGGCCAGCGCGACCAGCGGGTCGAGGGTCTGGTGGCCGCCGGCCGACAGCCACCTTGCCCCCGGGCCCGGGTGCTCGCTCAGCGAGAAGGCGTCGAAGCCGGCCCGCTCGGCGGCCACCGCCACCTCGAGGAGCGGCCCGGCGTCGAGCCCGCTCCCCTCCGGCCCGTTGGTCTCGGGGTAGTGGAAGACGAACCGCAGGGCCCGGCCGCCGGGTGGGGTGACGGTCACGGGCCGGGGGGCGCGACGATGCGCGCCTGGCGCAGGGCCTCGAGGACCCGCTCGGCGTTCGCCTCGGCGGTGACCGCGCCGCTCGCGTCGAGGTGGAGCTCGGGGGCCTCCGGCGGCTCGTACGGCGAGTCGATGCCGGTGAAGTGCACGAGCTCGCCCCGGCGGGCCTTGGCGTAGAGGCCCTTGCGGTCCCGGGCCTCGGCGACCTCGAGCGGCGCGTCGACGTAGACCTCGAGGAACTCGCCCGCGTCCAAGACCTCCCGGGCCAGCTGGCGCTCGGCCCGGAACGGCGAGATGAAGGAGGCGAGGACGATGACGCCGGCGTCGACCATGAGGCGGGCCACCTCGGCGACCCGGCGGATGTTCTCCACCCGGTCGGCGTCGGTGAACCCGAGGTCCTTGTTCAGCCCGTGCCGCACGTTGTCCCCGTCCAGCAGGTAGGTGTGGTAGCCGAGCTGGTGGAGCCGGCGCTCGACCAGGTTGGCGATCGTCGACTTGCCCGCCCCGGACAGCCCGGTGAACCAGACCACGCCGGGCCGCTGGTGCTTCTGGGCCGCCCGGGCCGCCTTGTCGACGTCGACCGCCTGCCAGTGGACGTTGTCGGCCCGGCGCAGCGCGAAGTGCAGCAGCCCCGCCGCGACGGTCGCGTTGGTCCGGCGGTCGATGAGGATGAACCCCCCGGTGTCGCGGTTCTCGGCGTAGGGGTCGAACGCGACCGGGTGGGCGAGGTTCAAGTTGCAGACCCCGATCTCGTTGAGGCCGAGCGTGCGCGCCGCGACGTGCTCGAGGGTGTTGACGTTGACCTTGTACTTCGGCTGGGCCGGGGTCGCCTCGACGGTCCGGGTCCCGAGCTTCAACAGGTAGGACCGGCCGGGGAGCATGGGCCGCTCGCTCATCCAGATGAGGTGGCACTCGAACTGGTCGGCCACCTTGGGCGGGTCGGTGGCGGCCGCGATGATGTCGCCCCGGCTGATGTCGATCTCGTCGGCCAGCGTGAGCGTGACCGACTGGCCGGCCACCGCTTGGGCGAGATCCCCGTCGGCGGTGACGATCCGGGCCACGCTGCTCTCCCACCCCGAGGGGACCACCCGGACCCGGTCGCCGACCGCCACCGTGCCCCCTGCGACCTGCCCGGCGAACCCTCGGAAGTCGAGGTTGGGGCGGCTGACCCACTGGACCGGCAGCCGGAACGGCCCCGCCCCCTGCTCCGCCGCCACCTCCACCGACTCCAGGTGGCCGATGAGCGTGGGCCCCCCGTACCAGGGGGTGTGCAGGCTCGGCTCGGTGATGTTGTCCCCCCGGAGCGCCGAGATCGGGATGCAGACGACGTCGTCGAGCCCGATCTCGGCGGCGAAGGCCCGGTAGTCGGCCTCGATCGCCTCGAAGACCTCTCTCGAGTAGCCGACCAGGTCGAGCTTGTTGACCGCCAGGACCACGTGGCGGATGCCGAGGAGGGACACGACGTAGCTGTGCCGGCGGGTCTGGGTCAGCACCCCCTTGCGGGCGTCGACCAGGAGCACGGCCAGTTCGGAGGTCGAGGCGCCGGTGACCATGTTGCGGGTGTACTGCTCGTGGCCGGGGGTGTCGGCGACGATGAACTTGCGCTTCTCGGTGGTGAAGAACCGGTAGGCGACGTCGATCGTGATCCCCTGCTCGCGCTCGGCCGACAGGCCGTCGACGAGGAGCGCGAAGTCGAGGTCGCCGCCCTGGGTGCCCACCTTCTTCGAGTCCGACTCGAGCGCGGCGAGGTGGTCCTCGAAGACGAGCTTGGCGTCGTAGAGGAGCCGGCCGATGAGCGTGCTCTTGCCGTCGTCGACGCTGCCGCAGGTGAGGAAGCGGAGCATCGACTTCTGCTCGTGGCGGGCCAGGTAGGCCTCCACGTCGCCCGGGTCGAGGTCGGCCGAGGCGTGGGCCATCAGAAGTAGCCCTCCTGCTTCTTCTTCTCCATCGACCCCGTCGAGTCGTGGTCGATCACCCGGCCCTGACGCTCCGAGCTCGTCGCGAGCAGCATCTCCTTGATGATGTCGGTGAGGGTGGTGGCGGAGCTTTCGATGGCACCGGTCAGCGGGTAGCAGCCGAGGGTCCGGAACCGCACCGTTCTCAGCTCGGGCGCCTCGCCCGGTTCGAGCGGCATCCGGTCGTCGTCGACCATGATGAGCGCCCCCTGCCGTTCGACCACCGGGCGCGGGGCGGCGAAGTACAGCGGCACGATCGGGATGTGCTCGTGGTGGATGTACAGCCACACGTCGAGCTCGGTCCAGTTGGACAAGGGGAACACCCGCACGCTCTCCCCCGGCGCCTTGCGGGCGTTGTAGAGCCGCCACAGCTCGGGCCGCTGCTGTTTGGGGTCCCAACGGTGCTGGGCCGAGCGGATGGAGAACACCCGCTCCTTGGCCCGCGACTTCTCCTCGTCCCGTCGGGCCCCGCCGAAGGCGAGGTCGAAGCCGTGGAGCTCGAGCGCCTGCTTCAGCCCCTCGGTCTTCCACATGTCGGTGTGCATCGCCGAGCCGTGGTCGAAGGGGTTGATGCCCCGCTCGAGGCACTCGAGGTTCTGGTGCACGAGCAGCTCGACGCCGAGCTCTCTCGTGCGGGCATCTCGGAACGCGTACATCTCGGTGAACTTCCACGTCGTGTCGACGTGGAGCAGCGGGAACGGCGGCTTGGCCGGGTAGAACGCCTTGAGCGCGAGGTGCAGCATGACCGAGCTGTCCTTGCCGATCGAGTAGAGGAGCACCGGCCGCTCGCTCTCCGCGGCCGCCTCCCGGAAGATCTGGATGCTCTCGGCCTCGAGCCGCTGCAGGTGGGTGAGCTCGAGGGTCACCCCGCCGGGAGCCCCCGCACCTGGTCGGGCGGTGAGGACCGCTCGAGCATCCCGTAGGCCTCCTCGCCGTCCCAGCGGTAGCGGACCGCGGCCTGCTGCAGCACCGGGAAGCGGGGGCGCTCCTTCGCCATCGCCGTGGTGGCCCGCGTCGGGTCGTCGTGGTGGACGTCGAAGGTCGACAGGACGGTCTCGCCGTCGATGCGGACGGTCTCCCCCTCGGCCTCCAACACGAGCGAGACATCCTCGCCGCTGGCCTCGAGCACGCGCAACCAGGGAGCCTCGAGCACCCGGGCGGGCACGAGCGCCCCGTCGCCGCCGAACACGAACCCCTCGTTGAAGGTGGGCGTCCCGTCCTCCTTGGGCGGGTAGGCGATGTAGCCGAAGGCCCGGCCGCTCGAAAAGAGCGCCGACTGCCACGCGTGGCCCCGGAACTCGCTCAGCCGGCGGACCCCCTGGCGGCGGATACGGAGCCCGGTGCCCGACAAGGCGCGCTCGCCCTCGTCGGTCCGGACCCACCCGGTGGCCCTGAACAGCTGCTCGTAGCGGGGGCCGCCCATGAGGTCGCCCTCCTCCCCTCCCTCGAGCAGGGCCTTCGCCTCGTCGAGAAGCGACCCCTGGACCCAGGGGGGCACCGCCATGGTGGCCTCGACAAAGAACGCGACGTCGACGAGCGGGCCGCCCGTGCGGCCGGCGGCGAGGTCGCTGCTCGAGGTGGCGACGGCCCGGCCCTCGAACTCCATCGTCCAGGTCGAGAAGGGCTCGACGCAGCGGAAGGCGAGCGGCCCCGCCCCGAGCACGCTCGGGCGGCCGGCGGCGTCGGCGGCCGGCCAGGCCGGCCCGTCGGCGCGGAGGCGCAGCACCCGGCCGCCGGCGAAGGCCACGTTCACCTGGAGCCCGTGCTCCTCCCAGTGCTCGGCCACCGCCTCGATCCCCACCCGGGGCAGGGCCAGGTCCCCCTCGCCCGCACAGACCCAGAAGCTCACCGAGTCGCGCATCTCGGGGTTCTCGGGCCGCTCCGCGAAGACGAGCTCGCGGGCGGGGTCGATGCCCCCGGTCAGATCGACGGCCACCGGCACCCCCTCAGCGCGCGGTCCAGCCGGCGGCGCGCTCGACGTAGGCGGCGAAACGCGGCCGGATCTCGTCGGGATCGAGGCCGAAGGTGGCCGGATCCGGGTGGCTGCTCGGTTCCCGCTCGGCCGCGTTCTTCCGCCACCACGCCTCCATCTTCGACGCGAACCGGTCGGTCACCGGCGTCCCGAGCCACGAGTAGAGGCCGCGGACCTCCCCGATCGGGTCCTCCTGCATGGCCCGGAAGTCGATGTCGTAGAAGCGGTCGTCGGCCCCGCCGTCGCGGAACGCCAGCACCCGGTCGATCCCGGTCGACCACTGCTCGACGTTCAGGCGGCCGATGTAGCCGATATCGAGCTGGTCGGTGCAGCGCCCGGCGATGTCGGCGTAGACGTCGGCCACCGACACGAGCACGTCGGTCGGGTCCCGGTGGGTCATCACGAACCGGGCGTCGGGGAAGACCCGGGCCAGCGCGTCGATCCACAGCATGTGCGCCGGGGTCTTGAGGCGCCACGGCCGCGGCGCTTCCCCCCACTGGAGCAGCTTCAGGACCCGCCGCTCGTATCGATAGGTGGAGGTGAGGTCGGCGTCGGTGACCCACGCCGCGTAGGTGGGGATGCGGGCGAAGGCGAGGTAGATCTGGGTCCGGAAGTCGAGGGCCATGAGGTCGAGGCACTCCATCGGCCCCTCCACGTCGCTCGGCACATGCGCGCGGGTGCCCGCGGGCGCCTGCACCGCCCCGGTGCGCGGGTCCGACCCGCCCCCGAGCGTGGAGGGGGGTGGGCAGGGGCGCGACGACTCCCACTGACGCAGGTAGCGGACGCCGGGGTCCTGGGCGAGCAGGAAGGAGAGCGCGGTCGAGCCGGTGCGGGGCAGCCCGAGGCCGAACAGCGGCGCGACCACCGGGACCTCGTCGATCTCGGGGTGCCGCCTGTACCAGTCCTCGATCTCGAGGCGGTTGACCAGGTGGGCGACGAGGCGGGGCTCGATCATCGCCTCGCCCGTCGCGTTCAGCCTCGCCTCCTCGGCGAGCGACCGCACCAGGATCTCGAGGCCCTTCCGGAACGAGTCGTCGCCGAAGTCCCAGAGCCCGGTCGCCGCGCTCGCGGCGGCCAGCAGTTCGTCGGCTGTCCGCACTCCGTCTCCCCCAATATGGCGACAGGATCCTGTCACCATTCTCGGCGAACGGTCAAGACGCCGACCCCGCTCAGCCGAGGAACGGGGCGGCCACCTCGAGCAGGGAGGGGTCGACCGTCTTCGGGTTCCCCACCGCGTCGCGTATGGGGATGCGGACGATCGACCCGGCCCGCAGGGCGACCATCGTCCCGAAATCCCCGTCGTGGATCGCATCGACGGCCTCGACCCCGAAGCGGGTGGAGAGGACCCGGTCGAACGCGGTCGGGGTCCCGCCCCGCTGGATGTGGCCGAGCGTGGTCGAGCGGGCCTCGAAGCCGGTCCGCTGCTCGAGCTGTCCGGCCAGCCAGTCGCCGATCCCGCCCAGTCGCACGTGGCCGAACGCGTCGGGCGCGGCGCCGGAGCGGGCGCCGGCGGCCGAGGCGGCCAGGTCGGGGTCGGCCGGCAGTGCGCCCTCGGCCACCACCACGATCGAGAAGAACTGGCCGCGCTGGTGGCGGGCGGTGAGCTTGGCGCACACCGCGGCGAGGTCGAACGGCACCTCGGGGACGAGAATCTCGGCCGCGCCGCCGGCGATCCCGGCCTCGGCCGCGATCCACCCGGCGTGGCGGCCCATCACCTCGCAGACCATGACCCGATGGTGCGACTCGGCGGTGGTGCCGAGGCGGTCGATCGCCTCGGTGGCGGTCTGCACGGCGGTGTGGAAGCCGAAGGTGACTTCGGTCCCAAAGAGGTCGTTGTCGATCGTCTTCGGCACGCCGACCACCGAGACCCCGAGCGGCCAGAGCTGGCTGGCCACCCCGAGCGTGTCGTCGCCGCCGATCGCCACCAGGGCGTCGACGCCCCGGGCAGCCAGGTGCTCGATGACCCGCTCGGGCCCCCGCTCCTCGGCGAACGGGTTGGTCCTCGAGGTGCCGAGCACGGTGCCGCCGAGCCCGAGCAGCCCGGACACCTCGACCGGGTCGAGCGGCCTCGCCCGGTCCTCCAACACCCCGCGCCAGCCGTCGAGGTAGCCGACGGCCTCGTAGCCGTAGCGGACGTGGCCGGCGATGACGACCGCCCGGATCACCGCGTTCAGGCCCGGACAGTCCCCGCCACCGGTCAGGATCCCGACTCGCATCCGAAGAGTGTCGCGCGGCCCGCCGGCCGCCCGGACCGGGTCAGGCGACCGGCAGCTCATCCCCCTTGGCCGCCGCCTCCTCGAGCTCGAAAGCCGAGAGCAGCCCGTCGACGAGGCTGCGGTCGGCCGGCACGAGGTCCGCGATCCCCGGCATGGTGAGGTACCCGGAGAGGAACGCCCGGTGGTTGCGGGCGGTCCAGGCCTTGGCCGCCGCGCCGAGGCCCGGCCGCAGGGCCTGGTCCCGCTCCTCGAGGGCGGCGATGGCCACGTGGTGCAACGACCAGAGCATGTCCGCCACATCGGCGAGCGGGGAGCGGTAGAGGATGGCCCCCTCCTCGTCCACCCCGCCCGGGTGCCAGTCCGCCACCACCCAGCCATGGTTCGTCCGGGCGATCCGACCGAGGTGGAGGTCGCCATGGGTCCGCACCATCGGGGCGCGGTCGGTGTGGGACCGCAGTTCCTTCATCGTCTCGCCGAGCCCGGAGACCGCCAGGAGGTCGGGATTGCGCCGCTCGACGAACGACTCGACGTGGGCGGCCCAGTCGGCGACCGCGCCGTTGCGGCGGCCGAACGCCTTGTCGGCGGCGAGGTGCATCCGGGCGGTCATGGTCCCGAGCGAACGGGCCTCGCCGGCGAAGTCACCGCCCGCCTCCTCGGGCGCGACCCTGGACCCGTAGAGGTCGCGCAGCGAGGTCAGGGCGAGGGCCCACCCGTCCGCCGCCTCGGTCAGGAGGTCCTGGACGATCCCGAGGTCGCGGCCCTGGCGCCGCCACAGCGCGATCGGGGGGGCGAGGTGGTTGAACCCGACCTCGTCCATGGTCACGAGCATGTCGACGGCCGGGTCGGGCCCATCGGTGAGCCACGGGAACACCGAGAGGGTCGAGTGGTCCTCCACGTCGAGCACCACCGCGGAGTCGTCGTCCCGGGCCATCGTGACGAACGTGGGCTCCTCGCCGACGATCGCGATCACGAGCAGCCGGGCGAGGTCGGCGTCCCACAGGGCATCGACCGCCAGTGCCACCCCCCGGTCGTCGGTGAACTCGCCGAGCAGGCCCTCCTCGGCCCCCCGCAGCATGCGGATCTCGTCGCCCGGCCCGTGCAGCCCGAGGACGACGTGGGCCAGGCGGCCGTCCACCCGACCCACCACGTCGAGGAGGCCGGGGCGGCCGCCGAGGAGGACCTCGACCTCCACCACCTCGAGCGGTCCGGCGACGGCGGTCCCGCGCCGGGACAGCCACGCCGCGAGCAACGGCACGAACGCCTCCCGCCGCCCGCCGTCGAGATCGAGCATCGCCCCGATCACGCCGGCTCCCCCGACTCGGACAGCTCGAACCAGAGATAGCCGTAGGGGGCGAGCGAGAGTGCGTAGGGCTCGTCGGAGACGATCGGGAAGGGGACCCGGCCCAACACCTCGACCGGCGTGCAGCCGACCCATCGGGCGAGCGCAAGCTCGGCCGGCTGGGCGAACCGGCTCAGATTGTGCACGCACAGGACGGCCTGGGTCCGTTGCCCGGCCAGGTCGTGCTCCCCCCGGCCGACGGGCACCACCGTCGGGGCGGCCGGGGGCGGGCCCCAGGCGCCGCCGGCGAACCCCGGCTCGGTCGCCCGGGTCGCCCCCCAGGGGCCGACGATCGTCGGATCGGCGTCGGCCACCGTGCCCGAGCGCACATACGCGAGGACCGAGGGGTTGGGGCAGGTGACCGGCTCCATGGTGCCGACCCCGAGCACCGGCATGGCCCGGCGCTGCACGAGCATCCCGCGCAGCCAGTGGAGGAAGGATCCGGGGTTCCGGCACTGGGCCTCCACGTTCACCGCGTCGGCACCGTAGACGGCGTCCATCACCGGAGGGAGGTACAGCTGGGCGAAGTCGGCCTTCGAGAACCCGCCGTTGCGGTCCGGCGACCACTGCATGGGGGTGCGGACCGAGTCCCGATCGCCCAGGTAGATGTTGTCGCCCATCAGGAGCTCGTCGCCGTAGTAGATCACCGGGCTGCCGGGCAGCGACAGGACGAGCGAGTAGAGCAGCTCCGCCAGCCGGCGGTCGCCGTCGAGGAGCGGCGCCAGACGCCGGCCGATCCCCATGTGGCGCTTCATCCGGTCGTCCTTGGCGTACTCGCTGAAGAGGTAGTCGCGCTCCTCCTCGCTCACCTGCTCGAGGGTGAGCTCGTCGTGGTTGCGGAGGAAGATCGCCCACTGACAGCCGTCGGGGGTCTCGGGCGTCTGCGAGAGGATCTCGGTGATCGGGTAGCGCTGCTCCTTGCGCACCGCCATGTACAGGCGGGGCATGAGCGGGAAGTGGAAGCAGAGGTGGCACTCGTCGCCGTCGCCGAAATAGTCGGCCACGTCCGCCGGCCACCCGTTCGCCTCGGCGAGCAGCACCCGGCCCGGGTAGTTGGAGTCCATCTCCTTGCGGATCCGCTTGATGAACTCGTGGGTCTCCGGCAGGTGCTCACCGGCGGTCCCGTCGCGCTGGAACAAGTACGGGGCGGCGTCCAGCCGGAACCCGTCGAAGCCGATCTCGAGCCAGAACTTGACCATCTCGACCATGGCGTCGGCGACTTCGGGGTTCTCGTAGTTGAGGTCGGGCTGGTGCGAGTAGAAGCGGTGCCAGAAGTACTGCTGCCGGGTGTCGTCCCAGGTCCAGTTGGACCGCTCGACGTCGGTGAACACGATGCGGGCCTGCGGCCAGCGCTGATCGTCGTCATTCCACACATACCAGTCGCTCTTCGGGTTGTCGCGGCTCGAGCGCGACTCGACGAACCAGGGGTGGGCGTCGCTCGTGTGGTTCATCACCAGGTCGGCGACGAACCGGATCCCGCGGTGGTGCGCGTCATCGAGCAGCCGGGTCAGGTCCCCGAGGGTGCCGTAGTCGGGGGCGACGTTGAAGAAGTCGCTGATGTCGTAGCCGCCGTCGCGCATCGGCGAGGGGTAGAAGGGCAGCAACCAGATGGCGTCGACACCGAGCCACTGCAGGTAGTCCAGCTTCTCGTGCAGCCCTCGGATGTCGCCGATCCCGTCGTTGTTCGAGTCGTAGAACCCGCGCAGCAGCACCTCGTAGAACACGGCGTGCTGGAACCAGCGCCTCGGCTCGGCCGAGTCGCCACCGGTCGGGAGCGGGAGCCTCGGGGTGCTCACCGCCGCTCACCGCGGCCGTGCGGTCGGGTCGCCGACATGGGTGCTGGCCCGGCACCCATGTTCATCCGCGCGACGGTATCCGGTGCCACCGGGTCAGTTCGATTCGAGCAGGCGGTCCGCCACCTCGTAGGGGTCGGCCCGCCCGCCCCGCACGTCGTCGAGCGCGGCGGCGTATTCGGGGGAGCCGGCCAGCCCGTCGAGCCGCCGCTCCATCACCGCGACGAGGATGCGGCGGAGCTCGCCTGCGATTCGATCGGCCCGCCGCTCGTCGAGGAGTCCGCTCGAGCCAAGGTGGGCGCGGTGGGCGGCCACCGCCGCCCACAGCTCCGAGACGCCGTCGCCGGTCGTCGCCACCGTCTCGAGGATCGGCGGCGTCCAGGCCATATGGGCCCCGAGCGACAACATCTGGCGCAGGTCCCGGGCCGCCTCGGCGGCCCCGGGCCGGTCGGCCTTGTTGATCACCAGCACGTCGGCCACCTCGAGCAACCCGGCCTTGGCCGCCTGGAGCGAGTCGCCCCAACCCGGGGTGACCACGACGACCGTGGTGTCGGCGGCCGCGGCAACCTCCACCTCGACCTGGCCGACCCCGACGGTCTCGACCAGCACCACCGGAAAGCCCGTCGCCCCGAGGACCCGGATGGCGTCGGGGACCGCCAGGGCCAGCCCGCCCAGGTGCCCGCGGGTGGCCATGGAGCGGATGAACACCGAGGGGTCCGTGGCGTGCCGCTGCATGCGGGCCCGGTCGCCCAGGATGGCGCCGCCGGTAAACGGCGAGGTGGGGTCGACGGCCAGGACCGCCACCTGGTCGAGCGGCTCGGCCGAGGACGGGGTGTCGCCGTCGAGCGCGGGCCAGCCGCCGCGGGCGGCCGAGACCAGCTGGTCGCCCAGCGTGGACTTGCCGGCCCCGGGCGCCCCGGTCAGGCCGATCACGTAGGGGTGCTCGGCCCGGTAGCTCAGCCTGGCGACGGCCCGGCTGCGCTCCCCGCCCCCCTCGACGAAGGAGAGGAGCCGGGCGAGCGAGCCGCGGTCGCCACGGCCGGCCCGCTCGAACAGCTCGGCCGGGTCGCCGCGCCCTTGAACTCCGGTGCCCGCCTTGCTCACTGCCAGTCCACGTCGGCGCCGAGCGCGCGCAGCGTCGGGCCGAAGTCCTGGTAGCCCCGGTCGAGGTGCCGCGCGCCGGTCACCACCGTCTCGCCGTCGGCGACCAGACCAGCCAGCACCAGCGCGGCCCCGCCCCGGATATCGGGTGAGCGGACCTGCGCGCCCTCGAGCCGCCTGACCCCGCGCACCACCGCGTGGTGGCCCTCGGTGCGGACGTCGGCCCCCATGCGCCGGAGCTCGTCGACGTAGCGGAACCGCCCCTCGAACAGGTTCTCGGTCACGATGGCGACGCCGTCGGCCACCGAAAGCATGGCCACGAGCAGGGGCTTGTAGTCGGTCGCCACCCCCGGATAGGGCAGGGTCGCGACGTCGACAGAGGTGAGCCGGGAGGGGGCCCCGGCCCACAACCCCTCCGCCCGCTGGTCGACTTGCACCCCCATGGCGCGCAACTTGCTGACGAACATCTCCATGTGGTCGAACCGGCCGTCCGCCACCACGACCTCGCCGCCGGTGATGGCGGCGGCGGCCAGGTAGGTGCCGGTCACGACCCGGTCCGGTATGACGGTGTGGACGCCGGGGCCGAGTGTGTCGGCGCCCGTGATCTCGAGCCGGGAGGTGCCGGCTCCCTGCACCGACGAGCCCATCGCGTTCAGGTAGTCGGCGAGGTCGCACACCTCGGGCTCGCGTGCCGCGTTGTCGATCACCGTTGTGCCCTTGGCCAGCGTGGCCGCCATCATCAGGTTGTCGGTCGTGGTGTGGCTCGGGTAGTCGAGCACGATGCGGGTGCCCACCAGGCGGCGGCGGTCCGCGGTCGTCTCGACGGTCCCCTCGATGAACCCGTGCCGGGTCACGAAGTTCGTCCCCATGTCGGCCAGCCCGTTGACGTGGAAGTTGATGGGGCGAGAGCCGAAATCGTCGCCGCCTGGCATCGAGAGGCGCGCGTGACCGCAACGGGCGAGCAGCGGACCGAGCACGACGATCGAGGCGCGCATCTTTTCGACCAGCTCGTAGGGGGCCACCGGCGAGAGTCCGTCGGCGTCGGGGACGTCGATCACGAGGGTCTCGCCGTCCCGCCGGACCGACACCCCGAGCGCCTCGAGCATCTCGGCCATGATCTGGACGTCGACGATGCGCGGCACATTGTGCAACTCATGGCGGCCCTCGGCGAGGAGGCAGGCCGCCATCAGCTTGAGCGCCGAGTTCTTGGCCCCTCCGGCCCTGGCCGTCCCCCGAAGAGGACCGTTCGGGCGGATGACGAGCCGGTCCACGGGGCCATTATCCCCCGCTATGGTCGAGGCCGTGGCGAGACAGCCCCAGGCGCCGGACCGCAACCTGGCCCTTGAGCTGGTCCGGGTCACCGAGGCCGCGGCCATGGCGGCGAGCCGGTGGATCGGTGCCGGCGACAAGGAGGGGGCCGACGGCGCGGCGGTCAACGCCATGCGGGTGGTGCTCGCGACAGTCGCGATGGACGGGATCGTTGTCATCGGCGAGGGCGAGAAGGACCACGCCCCCATGCTCTACAACGGGGAGCGGATCGGCGACGGATCGCCGCCCGAGACCGACATCGCGGTCGACCCGATCGACGGCACCACGCTCGCCTCGGAGGGGCGGGGTGGCGCACTCGCGGTGATCGCGGCGTCCGAGCGCGGGACGATGTTCGACCCGGGCCCCTGCTTCTACATGGACAAGGTCGCGGTCGGGGCGCGGGGTGCCGGCGCCATCGACATCTCGAAGTCGCCGACCGAAAACCTCAACTCGCTCGCCGACCGGCTCGGTCGCCCGGTGCGCGACCTCACCGCGGTCATCCTCGACCGGCCGCGCCACACCGAGCTCATCGCCGAGGTCCGCGAAGCCGGTGCCCGCATCCGGCTGATCACCCACGGCGACATCGCTGCCGCGATCGCGGCGGGCCGATCCGACACGACGGGGGACATCATGTTCGGGATCGGTGGGACCCCCGAAGGCGTGCTGGCCGCCGCCGCGTTGAAGTGCATGGGCGGTGAGATCCAGGGTCGGCTGTGGCCGCGCAACGACGACGAGCGCGAGGTGGCCAAGGCCGCCGGCTACGACGTCGACAAGGTGCTGACCGTGGACGATCTCATTCGGGGCGACAACTGCTTCTTCGCCGCGACCGGGATCACCGACGGGGACCTCCTGCGGGGTGTCCGCTACCTCGAGGGCGGCGGCGCCGCCACCGAGTCGCTCGTGATGCGGTCCCGCTCCGGCACGATCCGCAAGGTCGACGCCATACACCCGCTGGCCAAGCTGGCCGAGTTCAGCTCGATCCCGTTCTCGTAGCGCTCAGGCGGGGCCGCCGACGGCTGCCCCCACGTCGTCTACTGGACGAGACTCAGGAACCGCTCCCAGCGGCGTCGGTCCCGTTCGGCCACCCGTCGCCTCTCGGTGTCCTCGCCGGCTTGCTCGATCTCCTGCTCAGCGATCCGCAGGCGTTCTCGCAGGTCGTTGGCGTCCAGCTCCGCGACGGGATGGGCCTCCTCGACCAGCAGCATCGCGTGGTTCCCGCCGACCTGGAGATAGCCCTCCGCCTGCGCGAAGCGCACGATCTCGGTCTCGGTCTTGTACAGCCGCAGCTCGGTCGGCTCGAGCGATGCCAACAGCGGCGCGTGCCTGGAGAGGATACCTATCTGACCCAGCGTGGTGCGCGTCGAGACCATCTCGACCTCGCCGTTGAAGACCTCGCCCTCCGGCGTGAGGACCTCGACGGGGAACTTGGCGTGGGCCATCTCAGCCCTCTCCCTCCGCGCGGCTCTCGCGGGTCACATCATCGATCGTGCCCTTCATGAAGAACGACCGCTCGGGAAGGTCATCGTGCCTGCCCTCGAGGATCTCCTTGAAGCCGCGGACCGACTCGGCGATCGGGACGTACGCGCCCGGCGTGCCGGTGAACTGCTCGGCGACGAAGAAGGGCTGCGAGAGGAACCGCTCGAGCTTGCGGGCCCGGGTCACCGTCACCTTGTCGTCGTCGGAGAGCTCGTCGATTCCGAGGATCGCGATGATGTCCTGAAGTTCCTTGTATCGCTGGAGCACCCGCTTGACCTCGTTGGCGACTCGGAAGTGCTCCTCGCCCACGATCTCCGCCTTGAGGATCGACGAGTTCGAGTCGAGCGGATCGACGGCCGGATAGATGCCCTTCTCAGCGATCGACCGGGACAGCACCGTCTGCGCGTTCAAGTGGGCGAACACCGACGCCGGAGCGGGGTCGGTGAGGTCGTCGGCGGGGACATAGATCGCCTGCACGCTCGTCACGGAGCCCCGGCGGGTGGAGGTGATGCGTTCCTGCAGCTGGCCCATCTCAGACTCGAGGGTGGGTTGGTAGCCAACCTGTGAGGGCATCCGGCCGAGCAGAGCCGACACTTCCGAGCCCGCCTGCACGAAACGGAAGATGTTGTCGATGAAGAGCAGCACGTCCTGCCCCTCCTGGTCGCGGAAGTACTCCGCCATGGTCAGACCCGAGAGGGCCACCCGCATTCGGGCGCCGGGCGGCTCGTTCATCTGTCCGAAGACCAGGATCGTCTTGTCGAGGACACCGGATTCCTTCATCTCCAGCCACAGGTCGTTGCCCTCGCGCGAGCGTTCGCCGACACCGCAGAACGCCGAGAGCCCACCGTGCTCCTGGGCGAGGTTGTGGATCAGTTCCTGGATGATGATGGTCTTGCCCACGCCGGCGCCGCCGAACAGCCCGACCTTGCCCCCCTTGACATAGGGCGCCAGCAGGTCGATCACCTTGATACCGGTCTCGAAGATCTCCATCGTCGGGGTCATCGCCTCGACGTTGGGGGCGTCGCGATGGATCGGCCAGCGCTCGGTGTCCTCCGGCAGCGGAGGGCCGAGATCGATCGGCTCTCCGAGCAGGTTGAAGATTCTTCCCAGCGTGGCCCGCCCCACCGGAACGGTGATCGGGGCACCGGTGTCGAACACCTCGGCGCCGCGAGCGAGGCCGTCGGTCGTGTCCATCACCACCGCCCTGACGCGGTCGTCGCCGAGTTGCTGTTGCACCTCGCAGACCAGGTACTCGTCCTCGGCGGCGTCAATGTCCAGCCTCTCCTCGGCGCGGGCCGACGACGGCCGCCGCACCTTGATGGCGTGGTTGATCTCGGGCAACTTGTGGGGGAACGAGGCCTCGATCACGACGCCCTGGATCGACTCGATCCGGCCGACGTTCTCGGCGCGGCGCTCCGCTGCCGGCGCCTCTTCGGTAATTGACATATCCCTCTCCAGTCTGAGCTCTAGCGGAGACCCTCGGCCCCGGCGACGACCTCCATGATTTCCTGCGTGATCTCGGCTTGGCGCGCCCGGTTCATCTGCAGCGTCAAGTCCTGGATCAGTTCTCCTGCGTTATCTGAGGCATGGCGCATCGCGGTCATCCGCGCGCCATGCTCGGACGCGCTCGACTCGAGCAAGGCCCGGTAGATCGAGATCTCGACGTAGTCGGGAACGAGTCTCCTCAGCACCGCCGCGGGGTCGGGCTCGTACTCGGGTATCACCCGGCGTTGCGGCGTCGCGCCGACCGGTGGCTCCTCAGACGGCTCGCTCTCGAGCACGGTGGCCCGCTGCAAGGGCAGCAGCGTTTCACGCCGGACCACCTGGGTGATCACCGAAACGAACCCGCTGTAGAACACCTCCACCTGGTCGACCTCGCCATCGAGATAGGCGGCCATCAGCCGTTCGGCGATGCGGCGAGCGTCGGCGTAGCCGGGACGGTCGGTGAAACCGATGAAGCTTTCCGTCGGGTCGAGCCGCCGGAAAATGAGCGAGGAGGCGACTCGGCGGCCCGCCGCGAGATAGACCACCCGCCGCCCGGCAGCCGTGTGTTCGCTCCCGGCCGCAACTCCGGCGCGGACGATGTTCGAGTTGAACGCACCCGCGAGGCCGCGATCCCCGGCGATGAGCAAGAGACCGACGGTTCGCACCTCGTCGCGTTCTTGGAGGATCGGCACGCTCGGGACGGACCCAGCCTCCGCCGCGGCCTGTCGAGCCATTCGCCTGATGGCGTTCGCGTACGGCCGCAACGCCTCGATCCGCTGCTCGGCGCGGCGCACCCGGGCGGCCGCGACCATGGCCATGGCCCGGGTGATCTTCTCGATGTTTCTGACCGCGCTGATCCGATTGCGGACGTCGCGCTGCGACTGGGGCATGAGTGTTCAGGACGCTGGCATCACTGCACCAGGGCCGTCTGTCCCTCCTTCTCCTCTGCCGGTTGTTCGGTGGTGACCCCCGGCCCGCGGCCGCCAAGCGGCCCCTCGGCGCCCACCTCGATGGGATGGCCCTCCTCGTCGAGGTCGAACCCGAAGTCCTCGGCGAACTGCGCCACGACCGCGGCCACTCGGGCCTCGATCTCCTCTCCCCAGTCCCCACCGGCGATCTTCTGGAGCAACTCGGCGTCACTGCCGTGCACCCGCTCGATCAGCTCGACGAGGAACCGCTCGACCTTGTCGACGATGATCCGGTCCAGATACCCGTTGGTGGCCGCGAAGATCTGGACCACCTGCTCCTCGACCGGCATCGGGACGCGCTCGGGCTGATTGAGCGTCTTCACCAGCCGCTCGCCGCGAGCGAGCGTCCGCTGAGTCTCGGGGTCGAGCTCGGAGCCGAACTGAGCGAACGCTTCCAGCTCGCGGTACTGGGAGAGCTCGAGCTTCAGGCGGCCCGCGACCCGGCGCATCGGGGTGATCTGGGCGCTGCCGCCCACCCGTGAGACCGAAATGCCGACGTTGATGGCGGGTCGGACACCGGAGTAGAAGAGGCCCGGCTCGAGGTAGATCTGCCCATCGGTGATCGAGATCACGTTGGTCGGGATGTAGGCCGAGACGTCGCCGGCTTGGGTTTCGATCACCGGCAGCGCGGTCAGCGACCCGCCGCCGGGGAGCTTCTCCCCCGTCTTCGGATCGATGATGTCGTCGGCGAGCTTGACCGCCCGCTCGAGCAAGCGGGAGTGCAGGTAGAAGACATCGCCTGGATACGCCTCGCGGCCCGGTGGCCGGCGCAGCAGCAGGGACATCTGGCGGTACGCGTAGGCGTGCTTGGTCAGGTCGTCGTAGATCGCCAGCGCGGCTTTGCCGTTGTAGAGGAAATACTCGCCCATCGCACAGCCTGCATACGGGGCCAGGAACTTGATGGGCGCAGCCTCGTCGGCGGCCGCCATGACGATGATCGTGTTCCTCATGGCGTCGGCTTCCTCAAGCACTGATGCCAGGCGCGCCACGGTCGACTTGCGCTGCCCGATCGCGACGTAGACGCAGATCAGGTCACGATCCCGGTTGTTGATGATCGTGTCGATGGCAATCGCGGTCTTGCCGGTCCCGCGGTCGCCGATGATCAGCTCGCGCTGACCGCGGCCGATCGGGATCATCGAGTCG
>DAIUEV010000028.1:0-33031 GCA_036844945.1 Acidimicrobiales bacterium | reverse complement strand
GGACACTAGCTCGCGGGCGCCTTGGCGTCGGGGTACAGCGAGGTCCGCAGGTCCCGCTTCAGGATCTTGCCGGTCGCCCCCCGGGGCAGCTGCAGGCTCGAGATGGTGACCAGGGTCGGGACCTTGTACGCGGCAAGGCGCGCGGCGACGTGGGCTTGGAGTTCCTCGACGGTGAGGCTAGCCCCCGGCTTCAGCACCACCGCCGCCGCGACCTGCTCACCGAGGCGCGGGTCGGGCACCCCGAACACGGCCGCCTCGTACACGGCCGGGTGCTCGTAGATCGCCGCCTCGACCTCGGCGCTGTAGATGTTCTCGCCGCCCCGGAGCACCGTGTCCTTCGCCCGGTCCTCGACGTAGATGAAGCCCTCGACGTCGAGGCGCCCGATGTCCCCGCTGCGCAGCCAACCGTCGACCAGCACCTCGGCCGTCTCTTCGGGGCGGTTCCAGTAGCCGCGGATGAGGACGGGCCCCTTGAACCAGATCTCGCCGCGCTCCCCCGCCGGGACCGGCTGGTCGTCCTCGTCCCGGACCTCGAGCTCCATGATCGGCACCACCCGGCCGGCGCTCGAGGGGTGCGAGAGATAGTCGTCACCCGAGTTGCCCGGGCCGTAGCCGTTGGTCTCGGTCATCCCGTAGCCGATGGCGGGCCGGCCGCCGGCGAACTCCTCGTCGACCCGCTTCACGAGCGTCGGCGGAGCCGGCGCGCCGCCTCCGGCGATCGAAACCAACGACGAGGTGTCGTACTTGTGGAAGTTCGGCGACTCGACGAGGTCCCAGCTCTGGGTGGGTACGCCCACGAACATGGTGACCCGCTCGGTCTCGATGAGCTGGAGCGCCTTCTCGGCGTCCCACCGGTACATGATCACGAGCTTCATGCCGCTCGCGAAGCACGAGAGCATCACCGGCACGCACCCGGTGACGTGGAAGAGCGGCACCGTGAGGATGAGCGCGGGCGGGTAGGCCGGCTGGGTGCCCGTCGACGGCTGGCCGTCCTGCCGGACCACCTCGATCATCTGGCGGCACCCGAAGGCCATCAGCGCCTGCACGATGGCGCGGTGAGTGGAGACCGCTCCCTTGGGTGCCCCGGTCGTGCCGGAGGTGTAGAGGATCGTGGCGTCGCTTTCGGGTCCGATCTCGACCTTCGGGAGCGGCGCGCCCAGTACCACGACGTCCTCGTAGCGTTCGGCCCCCTCTACCGCGGCTTGGCCGTCCGGTGTCCGGACGACGACGATCGGGATGCTGCGATCGCGGCAGGTGGCCGCCATGCGCTGGGCGCGCTCGGGGTCGGCCAGCACGAGCGATGTCCCGGAGTCCCCGAGCGCGTAGGCAAGCTCGTCCTCGGCCCACCAGCTGTTCAGCGAGACCGAAACTCCGCCGATCGACAAGATGGCGGCGAACGAGATGATCCATTCCGGGAGGTTGCGCATCCCGATGGCCACGCGGTCACCGACCTTGATGCCATAGCGCTCCGCGAGCGCCGCGCCCAGCGCGTCGACGTGCCGCATCACCTCGGCGAAGCTCCAGCGCTCGCCCTCGTAGACGAGGAATGTCTCCTCCCCTCGGGCGCGGGCGCTGCCGAAGATCTCCCGGAGGGTCGGGGGGGCGTTCTTGAAGACCTTGTACGTCACGCCACCGATCTCGGTCGAGACGACCTCCAGCGGTTGGCCAGGGGCGGTGACCCTGGCGGCCGCCTCGTCGAAGCTCAACATTGGCTGGTCACGCCGTCCAATCTAGAGGTGGGCGGTCGGTGTGACTGGACAAGGGAGCCCTGGCCGGACCGCCGCGACCGTCGAGCGACGAACTCCCACGAGATTCATAGGAGACTCTTACACCGCTCTTTCTCGATTCTCAGGGTCGACCGCCAAGATCCCTCCATGACCGAGTTCGAGCCCACCGAAGGCCTCCCCCCCGCAACATCCGGAGCCACTTCTCCCCCCATCCCCGCCCCCCCGGCTCCCCCCGACCCGGTCGTCGCCACCGCCCCCCCGGCGCCGACCGGGTCGCCGGAGGGCGGCCAGTACGGGGACACGATGCCGGGCATCGGCGAATGGGGCGCTTCCCTCCCGAACAGCGCGGACCCGGCCTCGACCGACGGCCGCGCTGGTTCGCGGCGGAACAGGGCCGCGGCACTGGTCGCGGTCGCCGTGCTAGTCGGCGGGGCCGTCGGCGGCGGGCTGGCCGCCGCACTCTCGAGCTCAGGCGGGACCGCGGCCAACGTGGTCCAGGTCGCCTCGCCTTCCAACCTGGCCTCCCAGCAGACACCCAATGTGGCCGCGATCGCGGCGAAGGTCGATCCGGCGGTCGTGTCCGTCACCTCCAAGGTGACGCTCAACGTCTCCGGCTTCGGACCCTTCGGCGGCCTCGGAGGCGGCGGCTACCAGGAGCAGGAGACCCTTGAGGGCACCGGCATGATCATCACCTCGTCGGGTGAAGTCGTGACGAACAACCACGTGATCGACGGAGCCACATCGATCACCGTCACCCTCGATGGCGGCTCGAAGTCCTACGCCGCCACCGTGATCGGCACCGACCCCACTGCTGACATCGCGCTACTCCAGATCCATGGTGCGAGCGGGCTCCCGACGGTGACGTTCGGGAACTCCTCATCCCTTGCCGTGGGTGATCCGGTCGTGGCGATCGGCAATGCCCTCGCCCTCGGCTCGAGCCCAACGGTGACCACCGGGATCATCTCGGCCGAGAACCGCACGATCACGGCACAGGACGACTCTGGCAACACCGAGACCCTGGCGGGCCTCTTCCAGACCGATGCGGCGATCAATCCCGGGAACTCGGGCGGACCTTTGATCGACGCCGCCGGCGACGTGATCGGCATGAACACCGCCGGTGCCGGGGACAGCTCGAGCGGCACCAGCTCTCAGAACATCGGTTTCTCTATCCCCTCGAACGAGATTGTCTCCTTGCTCTCTTCGCTCGAGCACGGCGGGACTGGGTCAAGCTCGACGGCCTGAGCCCAGACCCATCCTCCGAGTCCCGCACCAGAAGAGGGAGGCCGCAAGGCCTCCCTCTTCTTTGGTCTCCGAGCTGCGCGCGAGAACTCTCGGCGCCCATTGTGAAACCAAATCGGCCACTTCGGAATTCAGCGGGGTGTGACCGCGGGGAGTAGGTCCCAGATGGGTCGGCCGGCGTAGAGCAGGACGCGGATGCGGTAGTGGGCGAAGGACCGGAAGCCGAACCCGGAGACGAATCACTCATGGTCCTGTGCTCGCCACGGAAAGGCACGTCACACGAAGCAACTTCGGCCCATCGCCGCTCGTCCTGAAGGGCCCCAGTGTCCCCTAACGCCGGGTCTCGGTCACCCACTGCGACACCGGGGATGCTCCCGACTTGGATAACGCGCGCGCGCCGTTCGACCGGCGAGTGGGCAACCCGAACGTCACCAAAGATACGGTGGCGGCGTGGAGCTTCCTGAGCTCATGGTCGCTGATGCTGCCGCATGGCGAACCTGGCTGAATGGCAACCACGCCAAGTCACAAGGCGTGCGACTGGTCCTCGCCAAGAAGGGCACAACGCATCCGACGACGCTCTCCTACGACGAGGCACTCGACGAGGCGATCTGCTTTGGCTGGATAGACGGGCAGCTCGGGCGCCGTGACAGTACAACGTTCCTGCGACGATTCACACCCCGAAACGCCCGGAGCCCCTGGTCTCAACGCAACGTTGCCATCGCCGAGCGGTTGAGCGCCTCCGGACGAATGCACCGATCAGGGGATGACGAAGTTCGGCGGGCGAAGGCGGATGGTCGATGGGAGGCCGCCTACGCCGGTCAGAGTGGCGCAGTGGTTCCAGAGGATCTGGCGAGGGCATTGGCGGCCAACCCCCGTGCTCACGCGATGTTTCAAACGCTCACGAGTGCGAACCGGTACTCCATTGTGTATCGGATCGGAAGCGCGAAGAAGGTCGAGACCCGAGCCAGGCGAGTCGAGCAGTTTGTGGAGATGCTGGCCCGAGGCGAGACCATTCACCCGCAAGGTCCACGCCCATCCGAGTAGTTGGCCGAGCATCACGGAATGGATGGCCCCGAACGCCGGTTCCGCTGGGCAGATTCCAGTCCAGCCGGCGTCGAGTGATCACACTGGCGAGCGGCGCACCCCCCTGATTTCCGAAGAGCCACCAAATGGATGTTTAGGACCCAGGCGATCGTGTTCGGTCTTGCCGGTGGCTGAGGTCACACCCGATAACCTGCGGGTCCCATGCTCGCTCGCGCGTTCTCCTGCAAGGCGCGCAGACTGGCCTGGGCTCTGCGGGGGCAAGGCGGCGATCCGACCACCGTCCTCACGGCACGGCCACAGCCGCCGGCGCGTATCGGTCAACGCCATGCCTGAAGAGGTCGACCGCACCGGTCAGCTGCGCGAACTCGTGGACGCCATCCACGTCGAGTCGAGTGCGACGGACGTTTTTCGCGCCAGCACACCGGAGTGGTGGGGGGAGCGCATTTTCGGCGGGATGATCGTGGCCCAGACGCTCAATGCCGCCTTGCAAACAGTGGACGACACGCTCGTCGCCCACTCAATGCACGGTTACTTCCTCGGCCCCGTCGCCCCGCGCGTGGATTCGGAACTCATCGTCGAGCGCCTACGTGATGGCCGCTCGTTCTCCCTGCGCCAGGCCACCATGTACCAACAGGGCAGGATGACGAGCCGCTTCTTCTGTTCGTTCCACGTTCCCGAGGACGGCGACGAGTACCAGCTGACCGTGCAGGACGTTCCGGGTCCCGAAACACTTGAGATCGCGGCATCGTCGGGGCCTTTCGATGCCTGCGATGTCGGGCCCACGCCACCGGGTCCCGACGGGACCTACCGTTCTACGGCTCGTCTGTGGAACCGGACCTGCGCGCCGTTGGATGATGACCCGCTCGTGCATGCGTGCATGATGGCCTTCTTCTCCGACATGACGAGGACATCGTTCCGGCCCCTAAGCCTCGACATGTGGGGCACCCACACCGATGTCAGCCTGGACCATGCCGTGTGGTTCCACCGCCCGGCCCGAGCCGACGAGTGGTTCTTCAGCGACTTTCAGGCGCTGGTGAACGCCGGGGGACGCGGCGTGGTGCGGGGCACCATGCACACGCGTTCCGGCATCCTGTGCATGTCGATGGCCCAGGAGCTGCTGATCCGCCGATTGCCCGGCCAGGGCAGCGGCGCTCCTTGGACTTTGAATACCTGACGCGCCGACATGAGGCGACGCGTGAACGGTCATCCAATCTCGAGTTGTCCGCTGGTCCGACATCGGCGCCCGCTCAGGCAGGGCATTGAATGACCGCCTGACAACTACGAGCAGCCGCTTGTGGTGCCGCAGGTGGTGCAGACGTAGCACGAACCCGCTCGCTGCATCGCGTCGCCGCAGCTGTAGCAGAACGGAGCATCGCGCTGCTCCGCTCGGGCCAGCGTGGCGGGAACCGACGACGCAGACGTCATTCGGTCCTCGACGAGCGAGACCGACTGAGTCGCGCTCTCTTCGACGCCCGGAAGGGTCGGCTGGGTCCGCTCGGACACCGACAGCACGCCCAGATCGAGTCGCTCCTCGTAGGACAGGTAGTCGAGGGCCAGCCGACGGAAGATGTAGTCCACGAGGCTCGACGCCAAGCGGAGATCCGGGTCGTCCGTGAGCCCGGCCGGTTCGAACTTCATTGCCGAGTACTTCTGGACATAGGTGGCGAGCGGCACCCCGTGCTGGAGCCCGAGGCTGATCGAGATCGAGAAGGCGTCCATGATCCCGGCGAGCGTGGAACCCTGCTTCGAGACCTTGATGAAGACCTCGCCCGGCCGGCCGTCCTCGTACTCCCCGACCGTCACGTACCCCTCGCAATCGGCGACCCGGAAGGCCGAAGTGCGCGACATCCGGCGCCTTGGCAGTCGCTCCCGCACCGCGCCGACAACCACCGTGTCCGACTTGATCGTGCGCTCGTGGGCGAGGGCGGACTCCAGCTCGGCCACCCGTTCGGTCAGCTCCCGGGTGTGGGCTTCGGCCTCCGAGCCGGCCGGCGCGAGGTCGCCACCGGTCGTCTCCTTCTTGGTCGTCGAGAGGGGTTGCGCCACCTTGCAGTTGTCCCGATAGATCGCCACGGCCTTCAGCCCGAGGCGCCAGGCGTCGATGTGCAGCTGTTCGACCTCCTCCACCGTCACTTCCTCGGGGAGGTTGACCGTCTTCGAGATCGCCCCGCTGATGAAGGGTTGCACCGCCCCCATCATTTTGATGTGCCCGGAATAGTGGATCGTGTTGTCGCCCATCGAGCAGGCGAACACGACCAGGTGCTCGGCGGAGAGGTGGGGAGCCCCGACGATCGTCTTGTGCACGTCGATGTGGTTGATCATGTCGGCGACCTGGGCCTCGCTGTACCCGAGCTGGCGCAGTGCCCTCGGCACGGTCTGGTTGACGATCGACATCGAACCGCCGCCGACAAGCTTCTTCGTCTTCACCAGCCCGAGATCTGGCTCCACTCCAGTCGTGTCACAGTCCATCAACAGGGCGATGGTGCCGGTCGGAGCGAGGACGCTGGCCTGGGAGTTGCGCACACCCGACCGCTCGGCTTGCTCGACCGCCTCGTCCCAGGACTCCTGCGCCGCTGACAACAGCTCGAATGGCACGAGCTCCTCGTCGATGCGTGCCGCAGCAGCCTGGTGCTTGCGAAGCACCCCGATCATGGCCTCGTTGTTGTTGTGGAACCCGACGAACGGCCCCATGCGCGCCGCTGTCCGGGCTGACGTCGCATAGGCGTGCCCCGTCATCAGCGCGGTGATCGCGGCTGCCCAGGCACGGCCCTCGTCCGAGTCGTAGGGAAGACCCTTTGCCATCAGCAGGGCGCCGAGGTTGGCGTAGCCAATGCCGAGCTGACGAAACAGGCGGGAGGTATCGGCGATTCGCTCGGTGGGGTAGTCGGCATTCCCGACGAGGATCTCCTGCCCGGTGAACACGACCTCGACGCCCGCCTTGAAGCTCTCGGTGTCGAAGTTGTCATCGTCGTCGAGGAACTCAAGGAGGTTGAGACTGGCCAGGTTGCACGCCGAGTTGTCGAGGTGCATGTACTCACTACAATTTCGCACCACGAACCCATCGACCACATACGAGTGGTTCCGTGGCTCCGAGAGGTTGTAGGTCAGCTCGACACCGTCATCAGAGCGTTCCACGAGGTGTGTGGTTCGAGGGACGTTGTAGAAGCCGAATGGTGCGTCCACGACAAGCTCTCGGAGCAGCGCTTGTTTGCGGGTGAGGGAGAATCCGACGTGCTGGGCGAAGTTGAGAATCGAGCCAGAGGTGATGCGCAGGTCATGCATAGTGCGCTGCCGGTACGAGCGCTCGGTGCCGTCCTTGGCCGTGTACTTGAAGGTAGAGACGCCCTTGTCACGCGTCGTGTAGATCCGGCAGAACACGCCGAAGGTGGACAGAAGCTTCTGGACACCACGAAGCAGATCCAGCGACGTCGATCCGAGCCCTACGTAGCAGCCCTTGTCGCGGTTAACGACGACCGTGCCGTCGGCGTCGAAGAGACCCTGGAGGAACGACCCCACAGCTTCCGGTGGGGCCTGCTCGATAGTCCACGGCACCGTCTTGTGAGGGCCGATCACTGATCGGACGCCCAGTGCCTCAAGGAAGCGCTTGAACGGTCGGCGAGCCACACGCACTTGGGCGGTGCCATTGGTCTGTTCCGAAACCTTGAGGGGACGGTCCCCGTTCACCCACTCGACGAACTCGAGATGGCGGGGCAGGATCTCCTGTCGGTCCTCAACGCTTCCGTAGATCGTTGCGGTGACCGTTCCCGAGGTGCTCCCGTCGCCGATTAGCCATCCCATGTAGTGCGCCAGCTCGTGCGACCACTCGCCCGGGAGGCGCAACGCGTCGCCGCGGTCACCCTTTTGTCGGTAGTGGTCCGGGTCAGACGACACCGGCAGGCCGGGGTCGGCGTGAACGGCCGGTGCTGGAATATCCAACAGCTTGACTTGGTCCTTCTCCGTCAGATTGCTGGCATCGACGTAGCCACGGTTGGCGGTGAAAATCCGGTGCCCAGGGGTGCAGCGCAGTTCGGCACCGTTGTCGAACCGCAACCGGACGATCTCGTTGTGCCCCGTAATCATCAACGCCTCGGGGGTAGTAATGAGCACCTGCTCAGATGGGGCGTCAGGATTCGTCGCGTCGTGGGTGTATACGCCGAACTGCTCGCCGCGGTTCGCCCGGTCAAAGAGTTCCGAGAATCGGATCAGACCCTTGTCGGTATGGACGAGAGCGCTTCCCGGGAAACACGGGTTGGAGCCATTGATCCGACCTTGGTTGGGAGCGGTGTGCCACGCGTTGATCGTGGTGTCGAACTGCATTCCAGGGTCGGCGCACTCCCAAGCGGCATGGGCAATCTGCCGGAAGAGATCACGCGCCGGAACAGTGCGGATCACCGAACCGTCGGTGCGGGCGACCAGGTCCCAGTCACGCCCATCGATCACGGCATCCATGAACTCATCGGTTACCCGTACTGAGTTGTTGGCGTTCTGGTACTGAATCGAATAGCTGTCCGATCCGTCGAGGTCCATGTCAAAGCCGGCGTCACGTAGCACCCGTGCTTTGCGCTCCTCGAGCGCTTTGCACCAGATGAAATCCTCAATGTCTGGATGATCCGAGTCGAGAATCACCATCTTGGCAGCCCGACGCGTCTTCCCCCCGGACTTGATGGTGCCGGCCGATGCATCAGCCCCTCTCATAAAACTGACGGGGCCCGATGCGGTGCCTCCACCCTTCAAGAGTTCCTTCGACGATCGAATGCGCGACAAGTTGACCCCGGCACCCGAGCCACCCTTGAAGATGTTCCCTTCCTCGGTGTACCAGTTGAGAATCGAGTCCATTGAATCCTCAACCGACAGGATGAAACACGCGCTCCCTTGCGCGGGTACCCCTGGCACGCCGATGTTGAACCACACCGGGGAGTTGAATGCAGCCTTCTGGTGCAAGATGAGGTGCTTCAGCTCGTCGGAGAATATGGCGGCTTCCTCGTCTTCGAAGTAGCCGTCCTTCAGGCCCCACTCAGTGATCGTGTCGACCACCCGGTCGATGACCTGCTTCAGCGAGTGCTCGCGCTCGGGCATCCCAAGGGTCCCGCGAAAGTATTTCTGAGCGAGGATGTTGGTAGCGTTCACGCTCCAGGTCTCGGGGACCTCAACGCCCAGCTGCTCGAAGACGACCGAGCCGTCCCGGAAGTCGAGGATGCGGGCATCGCGCTTCTCCCAGCGGACCTCGTCGTAGGGGTGGACACCCTCGGTGGTGAAGTGCCGACGGATGCCGATTCCGACTCGCTGTGGGGCGATGGCCATCTGTTCCCTACTCCCCTCTGATCCGGGCTCGCTGGTCCCTGGCCTGTACGGACGGTCGACCCTCGACCGGCCGATCTTGAGCGCCCCCAGGGATCACGGGAACCACCCCTAAACCACAACATATTGTGGTGACATCCCCCGTGAGGCACGAGATGCTGTGGGTCATTACAGCATTGTAGTTACACGGCTGTCAACGCCAAACGGTTCGCGTCCTCCCAGGTGAGGCGATTTTTGGCGGAACCACCGAGAATCGTTTCGTTGCTGGGTTCGACCGTCTCACGGTCCAGGGGTCCCTCTATGGGACCGTCACCGCGAACCGGAAGCGCTGGGCCACGACCAGCCGGTAGTGCCCGGCCGGAAGCGGACGGCCCGACGGGGTCACCCCATTCCACGAGCCGACCGCCTCGACGCTGCCGCCCGGGACGAGTGACTGGGAGAACTCTGCCGGGCAGTTGTAGGCGGCGCGACCGGGCCAGACGTCCGTGCCGTGGTCATTGAGCACCTCCACCGCAAGCACCCCGCATGGTCCGATCGGTTGAGCACCCTGGGACGGCATCTCCCCGTCGAAGATGCACGTCCCTGTCCCGATATCGCGGACGGTGGCACGGATCGTGACCCCACGGGGCGAGGACCGGCCTCCCGACGCGACCGCGATCTGTGCCTCGATCGCGGTCGCCGGGCAGTCGCCGAATGCCGCATGACCGTGGGCGAGCAGGACTCGTGGGGCACGGGGCGAACCGGCAGCGGGCAACGCCGCACCGAGCGCTACCACGATCACCGAGGCGCCGATCAGAACCCGCACGGCCAGCGATCCTCGCGCCGTCGTCATGCCTACAACGACACCCGAGCGGACGTACCGGTTGTCGAAGGGCGCACCGACCGGTTCGTCACGGGCGCGAAGGCCCGGAACCCTCCGGGCAGGTTCCTCTAACGTCGACCGTCATGGACGTGGTGGCCATCGACGCAGGCACGACCGGGGTCCGGGCGCTGGCCGTCGACGAGTCGGGCACGATCACCCGGGTCGCCTACCGCGAACTGACCCAGCACTTCCCCCGTCCGGGCTGGGTCGAGCACGACGCGGACGAGATCTGGCGGCTCGTTGGCGAGACCCTCGCGGAGATCGCCCACGAACGAGTCGGCACGATCGGGATCACCAATCAGCGGGAAACCGTCGTCGCCTGGGACCGTGCCACCGGACGTCCGCTCCACCCCGCCATTGTCTGGCAGGACCGGCGCACCGCGACGCGCTGCGAGGAGCTGCGCCGGCAGGGCCACCTCGATCTCGTGCGCGCGACCACGGGCCTCGTCCTCGACCCGTACTTCTCCGCCACCAAGATGGAGTGGCTGCTCACCGAGGGGGATCTCGGCGATGTCCCCCACGATCGGCTCGCCCTCGGGACCGTCGACGCGTGGGTGCTTTGGAACCTCACGGGCGGGGTCTCCGGCGGGAGGTTCGCCACCGACGTCTCCAACGCCAGCCGCACCATGCTCTTCGACATCCACGAACGCGAATGGTCGATGGAACTGACGGAGTTGTTCGGGGTCCCGGTCGCCTCCCTTCCGGAGGTCGGGCCTTCGAGCGGGCGCTTCGGGTCGGTGGCGGCGTCGTGCGGCCTCGACGCGCTGACCGGGGCACCGGTGTCGGGCATCGCCGGAGACCAGCAAGCGGCGCTGTTCGGCCAGGCCTGCTTCGAGCGGGGCATGACGAAGGCGACCTACGGGACGGGGAGCTTCGTGCTCGCCAACGTCGGGGCGGCCTGCCCGGCTCCGACGGACGGCCTGGTCACCACGCTCGCGTGGGACCTCGGCGAGTTCGGCCGCGGACCCGTCTACGCCCTCGAGGGATCGACGTTCGTCTCGGGCGCCGCGATCCAGTGGCTCCGGGACAACCTCGGGGTCATCGAGCGCACCGAGGAGATCGGCCCGCTCGCCGGATCGGTCCCCGACAGCGGCGGGGTGAGCGTGGTGCCCGCCTTCACCGGCCTCGGGAGCCCGTGGTGGGACCCCGGTGCCCGGGGCACGATCCTGGGCCTCACGAGAGGGGCGGGCCGGGCCCAGCTGGCCCGGGCCGTGGTCGAGTCCATCGCCTACAGCGTCCGGGCGATGGTCGACGCGATGGCCGGGGCCGGCACCGCGCCGACGATGCTGCGGGCCGATGGGGGCGCGGCCGCGATGGACCTGCTCCTGCAGCTGCAGGCCGATCAGCTGCGGGTCCCGGTCGCCCGGCCCGCCTCGATCGAGTCCACTGCCCTCGGCGCCGCCATGCTGGCCGGCCTGGCGGAGGAGGTCTGGGGTTCCCTCGACGAGCTCGCCTCACTGTGGAGGGTCGACACCGAGTTCAGGCCGGACGGCGACGCCGCGCTGGCCGACGCCCTGTATGCGGGATGGCTGCGGGCGGTGGAGCGCTCGAGGGGGTGGTCCTGAGCCCGGGTTGGCTCAGGATGCTGTGCCGAGGTCGACCTCCTCGGTGCTCTGCATGATCAGCTCGTCGATGTAGGGACGTTCGGCCAGCCGGGCGATCTCGGCCATCAGCTCGTCGGTGAATCCCCGCAGGCGCTCCGACGACGTCCTGCCGGTCTCGGCGTCGACCAGCCCCGCCGAGTCGAAATGCATCGGTGGCCCGAACCGCACCACGACCGGGAGGAACGGCCGGAACCACCGGGAGCCCCGGGGCTGGATCCGCTCCGTCCCCTGGATCCCGACCGGCACCACGGGGACGTCGCATTCCATCGCGAGCCTCGCCACCCCGGTCCGGCCCCGGTGCACGTTGCCGTCGGTCGACCGCGTGCCCTCGGGGTACAGCGCGATCAGGTTGCCCTGCTCGATCACCTCCCGGGCGGTCGCGAGCGCCCGGGCGGAGGCGTCGCCGCCGGTCCGGTGGATCGGGATCTGCCCGACGGCCCGGAAGAACCACGCCGTCCGCTTCTTGTCGAAGTACTCCGCCTTGGCGAGGTAGGTCACCCGCCGGCGGACGGCCAGGGGGAGGAAGAGGGAGTCGCAGAACGACTGGTGATTGGCGGCGAGCACCGCGCCGCCGCGGCGGGGCACGTGCTCCCGGCCCTCGATTCGCACCCGGAAGACGAGCCGGAACAGGGGCCACAACACGGCCTTGACCACCCAATAGGCCACGGGCCACCGTAGCCGTGCGTGCCCGGGAAAGTCCTGGCCGGGCCGGGCGCGCCGTGGCAGCACCCGCGCGGGATGCCGGGTAGCCACCTTGGGGTTGCCCGGGCCGTGGCCCAAGCTGGCGGGGAGGGGCGCGGTGCGCCGCGGACACAGGGGAGCACGACCAGTCATGGCCCGACACCTGCCATCTCGCGCCCGCCCGTGAACCGTCGCGGCGCCAGCCTCGCCTGGTACC
Source organism: Acidimicrobiales bacterium (assembly GCA_036844945.1). GTDB lineage: Bacteria > Actinomycetota > Acidimicrobiia > Acidimicrobiales > RAAP-2 > Palsa-461. Next base: position 20,359 of record DAIUEV010000028.1, on the reverse strand, counting down.
GGTTCCGGACGACCTTGCGCCGACGGTTGCCCGGTTATCTCGGCGTGGTCGTCCTGGTTGGCCTGCTCGGAGGCCTTGCGATGGGATCGATCGCGGCGGCTCGCCGGACCCAGTCCTCGTATCCGATCTTCCTGGCCGGCACCAACCCCTCGGACCTGAGCGTCTCGGTGTACGAGCCGAACGGGGGCAGCGTTGCGCCGATCACGGCCGCGCTGTCCCGGGCCCCCGGGGTGAAGGCGGTCCGGACCGTCGAGCTGGTGCCGATCGCGCCGCTCGGCAAGAACGGCCAGCCGATTCCCACCCTCACCCAGGCGGTCCTCTTCATCGGGAGCGTCGACGGTGAGACGACGTTCCAGGACCGGCTCACCGCCGTCCAGGGGAAGCTCGCCGACCCGGGCCGACCCGACGAGGTGACCATGACGGCGACCGCGGCGCAGCTCTACGGGTTGCACGTGGGCCAGCGCTTCGAGATGGGCCTGTACCGGCCAAGCCAGACCTCGGGCAACGGCTCGCCCGGACGCCCGGCGCTCCTCGTGCATGCGACCCTGGTCGGGATCGTTGTGCAGGACAACGAGGTCGTCCAGGACGACATCGACCGGGCCTACGGTTTCGGCTTCGTCACTCCGGCGCTCATGCACCAGGCCATCGCGCGGGTCCCTTCGATCGCCAGCCCGATCACCTACGGGGTCCAGCTCCGCGACGGCGCGTCGGGGGTCCCCCAGCTCGAGCGCGAGATCGTCGGACTGGTCCCGCCGCGAGCCACCTACTCTTTCCACGTCACCGAACCGGTGATCACACAGGCGGAGTTGGCCATCAAACCCGAGTCCGTCGCGCTGGGCGGCTTCGGGGCCATCGCCGCGTTGGTCTGTCTCGTCCTCGGCATCCAGGCGATCTCGCGCCAGCTCCGTCTCGACGACGAGGACCGCCAGGTGCTCCGTGGGCTCGGGGCCGGACCCGGGGCGGCCGGCGGCGACGGCCTGCTCGGGGTGGGCATGTCGGTCGTCGCCGGAGCACTCCTCGCGTTCGTCCTCGCGGTCGCACTGTCACCGCTCGCGCCGCTCGGTCCCGTCCGGCCGATCTACCCCGGCAAGGGGATCTCCTTCGACTGGACCGTCTTGGCGGGAGGCTTCGCGCTCCTCGTCGTGGTCCTCTCGGTGGCCGCGCTCGCGCTCGGGTGGCGCGGGGCCCCGCACCGGCTCCGCCGTCTCGCCCAGCAACCGGTCAGGGCGTCGCGGCTCGTCGCTCGGGCCGAGACCGCCGGGCTCCCGGTGGCCGGGGCCATCGGGGCCCGTTTCGCCCTCGACCCGGGAAAGGGCCGACGTTCCGTGCCGGTCCGCTCGGCGATGCTCGGGGCGGTCGTCGCCATCGTGACGGTGGTGGCCACCCTGACGTTCGCGTCCAGCCTCCACACGCTCGTGTCGGACCCGCCCCTTTACGGATGGAACTGGAGCTACGCGCTCAACCCCACCAACGACGTCCCCCCGGCGGCCCTCACGCTGCTCGCCCACGACCGCGACGTGGCCGCCTTCACCGGGGTCCAGTACCTGAACTTCGCCCTCGACGGCCAGACGATCCCCGTGCTCATCTCCGCGATCCACCCGGCCGTGTCGCCGCCCGTCCTCACCGGCCACGGGCTCGACGCCCGCAACCAGATCGTGATCGGGGCGGCCACGCTGGCGGCACTGCACAAACAAGTCGGCGACACGGTGTACCTCACCTATGGCAACCGTTCGGACGCTCCGCTCTACGTGCCCCGTACAAAGCTCATGATCGTGGGCACCGCCACCTTCCCCGCCGTCGGGTACGCGAGCTTCGTCGAGGACCACACCTCGATGGGTACCGGTGCCCTCTTCGCGTTCGGCGCCCTCCCGGCCGCCATGCAACGCGCGATCCAGAGCGGCCCGGACCCGAACTTCGACGGACCCGGCCTCGTCTTCGTGCGGCTGGCTCCCGGCGTCTCGGCCGCCGCCGGCCGGGCCAACCTCCAGCAGGTCGCGGACGCCGCGAACCGTATGTTCGCGGCCGACCCGAACCCGCAGGCGCAGGGGAACACGGTCGGCGTCCTCGGCGTCCAACGGCCGGCCCAGATCGTGAACTACAAGACGATCGGCGACACGCCCGTCGTGCTCGCGATCGGCCTCGCAGCAGGAGCGGTCGTCGCGCTCGGCCTCGCGCTCTTGGCCTCCGTCCGCCGCCGCCGCTTCGACCTCGCCCTCTTGAAGGCGCTCGGGTGCAGCCCGGGGCAGCTTCGGGCGGCGGTCGCCTGGCAGGCCACGATCGCCGCCCTCGTGGGTGTGGTGGTCGGACTCCCGCTCGGGATCGTCACCGGCCGCCTCTTATGGGACGCCTTTGCCCGTAACCTGAACGCCGTGCCGGACCCGGTCGTGCCGGCGCTGTCCGTCGTCTTCGTGGCACTCGGTGCGGTCGCCTTTGCCAACCTGGTCGCCGCACTCCCCGGGAGCGTGGCCGCCCGGACCTCCACCGCCGTCCTGCTGCGCGCCGAGTAAGCAGCGCGGCGTCCGGCTAGCGGAGCTCGGTCAGCCCCCGGCGCAGGTTCCGGACCGCCTGGCCGATCCGTTTCTCGTTCTCGATCAGGGCGAACCGCACGAACCCGTCGCCGCCAGGACCGAACCCGACGCCGGGCGACACCGCCACGTCGGCCTCCCGCACCAGGAACTTGGAGAACTCGAGCGAGCCCATGTGCCGGTAGGGCTCGGGGACCGGGGCCCAGACGAACATGGTCCCCTTGGGCGGCTCCACGTGCCACCCGATGCGGTGCAGCCCGTCGCACAGCGCGTTGCGGCGGGCCTGGTAGGTCTCGTTGATCTCCTTCGGATAGTCCGGCGCCTCGTTGAGGGCGACGATCGTGGCGATCTGGATCGGCTGGAACGTCCCGTAGTCGAGATAGCCCTTCAGCTTGGTCAGGGCCTGGACGATCGGGGCGTTGCCGAGCAGGAACCCGACCCGCCACCCGGCCATCGAGAACGACTTGGTCATCGTGTACAACTCGACCGCGACCTCCTTGGCCCCGGGGACCTGGAGGATCGACGGCGGCACGTACCCGTCGAAGGCGATGTCGGCGTAGGCAAAGTCGTGCACGAGCACCACGTCGTGCTCCTGGGCGAACCGGACGATGCGCTCCATGAACTCGAAGTCGACACACGCGGTCGTCGGGTTGTGGGGGAAGGAGAGCACGATCACCCGGGGCTTCGGCCACACCGACTCCCATGTCTCCATCAGCGAGTCGAAGAAGGCGGTCCCGGGTTCCGGCGGTCCCATCCCCTCGGGCCCGCCGGAACCCGACGGCCCGTCGAGCCGCACCTGACGCACGTCGGCCCCGGCGAAGAGGGGCGCGTAGATGTGGATCGGGTAGGAGGGCGAGGGGACGAGGGCGGTGTCACCGGGGGCGACCAGCACCCACATGAGGTGCGACAGCCCCTCTTTGGCCCCGATCGTCGTGACCACCTCGGTGTCGGGATCGATCTCCACCCCGAAGCGGTGCTGGTAGCGATTGGCGATGGCCTGGCGGAGCTTGGGGATGCCGCGTGACGCCGAGTAGCGGTGGTTCTTCGGGTTGTGGACTGCCTCGGCGAGCTTCTCCACGGCGACGTCGGGCGACGGCAGGTCGGGATTGCCGAAGCCGAGGTCGATGACGTCGCGCCCCGAGCGGCGAGTCTCGAGCTTGAGGTCGTTGATGGTGGCGAAGACATAGGGCGGCAGCCCGTTGATCCGGCGGAACTCCATCACCCAAGGGTACCCGGCGCCCCGCGCCGCCCTTGGCAGGCCGGTCAGCCGGCGTGCAGGTCCCGCGCCGCGGTGGCCAGCTCGGCGAGCGCCACCGGCCACCCGAACACGAGCCAGGTCGCCCCGGCCTCGGCGAGCGGGCGGGCGACCCCGAGCAACGCCGACGCGTCGAGGCCGGCGCCGTCGGCCGGTGCCGCCATGCCGGCCCAGCTGACCTCGGAGCGGATGGCTTGCGCCGCGATCCGGCCCGGGGGGACCTGCCAGAAGTTCGGCACCGCCCCGACCGACTCGGCGACCGCGACGGTCGCGGCCGAGGTGCCGCCGATCCACACCGTGAGGCCCCGGTCGAGGAGCGCCCGGGCACACTCCCCCACCTCGGCCCGCCGATCGGCGGCCGAGTCGAGCGCGACGCCGTAGGCGCGGTTCTCGTTGAAGCTCAAGCGGTCGCCGGTCCCGATCCCGGCCACCACCCGTCCCGGCGCCAGATGGGCGAGGGTGGCGAACTCGGCGATCAGCACCTCGTCGGGGACCACCCCGACCCGGGCCACCAGCGTCCCGAGCCACAGCCGCGCCGACCGAGCGGCGATCGCCCCGAGCACCGGGAACGGCGAGAGCGCCGGACGGTCCGGCCGGCCCATTGGCCAGAGGTGGTCGTAGACGAACACGCCGTCGATCCCGAGCTCCTCGGCCTCGGCGGCGATCCTGAGCGCGTCGTCCGGAGAGTCGCGGAACGTCGGCAGCATCACGCCGACCCGGGGCCCGCTCATCGGCACCTCACCGCCGGCCGCGGACCGCCAGCGCGGCGCCGACTGCGCCAGCCCGTTCGCCGAGCGCGGCCGCACCGATCTCGATGGCCGGTCGGACATCGACTCCCTCGACGAGGTCGACGAACGCCCGGCGGGTCGGTGCGAGCAGGAGCTCCCCCGCCTCGGCGAGCCCGCCACCGAGGACGATCCGCTCCGGGTCGACCATGGCGACGAGGTTCGCGAGCCCGAGCGCGACCCACCACCCGAGCTCGTCGAGGACCCCGAGCGCGCCCGGGTCGCCGTCGAGCGCCGCTCTCGTGATGTCCTCACCGTGCACGTTCTCGGGGTCACCGCCGACCCCCGCCACGACGTGGGCGAGCCTCCCGGCGTACGCCGCCTCCCGGGCGAGACGCCCGAGACCGCCGCCCGACGCGTAGCGCTCCCAGCAACCCCGCCGGCCACACGGGCACGGCGGCCCGGCCGGGTCGACGATCATGTGCCCGACCTCGCCCGCGAACCCCCTCGCACCGAGGCGCACCTCGCCGTCGACCACCAGCCCGCCACCGATCCCGGTCCCGAGGGTGACCATAAGCCCGTCGCGGACCCCCCGGAGGGCGCCGACCGCCAGTTCCGCGACGGCGGCGCAATTGGCGTCGTTCTCGACGAGGACCGTCGCCTCACCCAGCCGGGCCGAGACGAGCCTGCCGATGTCGACCCCTTCGGCGGCCGGAAGGTTCGGTGCGAAGCGGAGGGTCCCGGTGCGGTCGACCATGCCGGGGGCCCCCACCCCGACACAGAGGGCTTCGCCCACCCGCGGCACCCTCCCTCGCAGCTCGGCGACCAGCTCGGCGACGGCTTCGGCGACCTCGGCACCCGGTTCGCCGGGAGCGCGGTCGTCAACCTGGGGCGTCGCGAGCCGAGCCTCCGCCACCACCCCGCCGCCGCCGGCGAGCGCGACCCCGTGGAGCTTGGTCCCGCCGATGTCGACGCCGAAGGTGATCCCGGCGTCGACCGGCGCACCCGGGCTCACGCCGAAGACTCGACCCGGGCCCTCAGCTCCCGCAGCGCCGTGTCCATGATCCGGCTCTGGGCGCGCATCTTGATGAACCCGGGGATCGGCACCCGCAGCTCGACCTCGAGGTGATAGGTGACCTCGGTGCCACCGTCCCCGGTCGGGACGAACTGGTAGCGGCCGTCGAGCCTCGTCATGATGTCGCCCTTAGTCAGGCGCCACCCGAGCGCGTTGGGGGCGTCGCGATGGTCGTAGGCGAGCGTGTAGTTGGTGCTGCGACCGAATGCGGCGGTGCGGAACGACACCAGGGAGGGCCGGCCCTCGTCGTCTCGCTCGTGGACCGTGACCTCCTTGATCCCCGCGATCCACTCCGGGTAGCGCTCGATGTCGTCGACGACGGCAAAGCAGCGCTCGGGTGTGGCCGACACCGTGATGCGCTCCGTCGCCTCCTCCTGGGCCACCGTGTCCTCCTCGCGCCTTGTGGTGCGGGTCGTGCGGGGCCCGGCCGGCCCCGATCGGCGGTCAGCCTCCCACCCGGGCGAGCGCCTCGGCCAGCCTAGGAGCGAGCTTCTCGTAGTCGAAGCATGCCTCGGCCCGCACGCGGGCATTGGCACCGAGGCGCCTCCGCAGGGCCGCGTCGTCGAGGAGCCGGCCGAGGACCCGCGCCACCTCGGGGGGCTCCTCGGGCCGTCCGACGACGAACCCGGTCTCCCCGTCGACGACGGCCTCGGCGGCTCCTCCACTGTCACCGGCGATCTGCGGTACCCCGGCCGCGGCCGCCTCGAGGAAGACGATGCCGAAGCCCTCCTGCTCGAGCCCGCGCCAGCGGTTGCGGCAGACCATGACGAACACGTCGCTCGCGCCGAGGAGCGCCGCCTTGTCGTCCTCGCTCACCCGGCCGAGCATTCGGACCGGGGCCCGCCGGCGCGCCGCCAGCCGCTGCAGACGCCGCGCGTCACGCCCGGCCCCCGCGATCGCCACCACCAGATCGGGGTGCGACGGGACGAGGGTGGCCGACGCCTCGATCAGGACGTCCATGCCCTTCCTCGGAACGAGGCGGCTGACGCTCGCCACGACGAGCGAGTCCCCGGGCAGTCCGAGGCGCCGGCGGGCCTCGGCCCGTTCCGTCGTCCCCATCGGCGCGATGCGCGCACAGTCCACCCCCGGTGGGATCTCGACCACACGGGCGAGAGGCACGCCGGCGACCCGCTCCGCCTCCCGGACGGGATACCCACCGGCCGAGACGACGAGCGATGCGGACCGCAGGGTCGCGCCGAGCCCGTGCCGCACGACCGGGAGCCGGGCCGGAATCGCCAGTTCGGCGCCGTGGAGCACCACGCCGTAGGGGATGCCGAGGCGCGGGCCGAGGAGGCCGAGCGGCCACACCGGGTCGAGGAGGACGAGATCCGGCCGGTACTCCCGACAGGCCTCCCGGATCCGCCGCAGCGCGAGCGGCGTCGGGAAGTAGAGGATCGGAGCCCGCACCCGGCTGACCCGCAGCCCCCGCGCCGCCTCGGTCGCGTCGAACCTCGCGTGGTCGGGGTGCGAGCGGGCGGTGAGCACGACCGTCGAGGCGGGATCGAGACGTCTCCACAGCTCCCACAGGTACGACTGGATGCCCCCGACCTTGGGGGGGAAGTCATTCGTGACGAGCAGGGTGGAGCTCACCGCCCGCTCCACCGGCGGCGGCGCCGTCCGCTATCCCGCCCGGGCGTCGAAGCGGAGGTTCGGGACGAGCCCGGCGCGCTCAAGCAGCCGGACCGCCCTGGCCTCCGCGGCGTCGATGACCACCGCGTCGCCGGGCTCTCGATCCAGCAGGAAGCTGACCAGGCAGTCCTCGCACGCCGAGGTGTGCTGCAGCGTGCACTCGTCGCAGTCGATGGTGATCGTCGGACCTGACATTTCGAACCGCCTCCCTGGCTTCTCTCGTCTCCGCTCCGGCCAGCATGACGGAAGGATGTGACACGCACGTTCAGCGGTCACCCAGGAACGACAGTCGGATATGACGGCGGGGATTGTCCACATTGGTGTCGACCAATACGACCGACTGCCACGTCCCGAGGAGGACCTCGCCGCCGCGCACCGGGAGAACGACCGAGGGGCTCACCAGCGCGGGCAGCAGATGGTCGGCGCCGTGGCCGGGCGACCCGTGCCGGTGGGCGTAGGCCCTGTCTCGCGGCAGCAACCTGTCCATCAGCTCGTCGAGGTCACCCTCGGATCCCGACCCGAGCTCCATCAACGCGATCCCGGCCGTGGCGTGCGGCACGAACACGTGGCACAGCCCGTCTCCCCTACCCGCGCAGAACCGGCGGACCGCCGCGCTGAGATCGGTCGTCCGTCGCGATCCGGTCTCGACGTCGAGGATCTCGCTGTCCATCGCCCGCTACGCCCGCCGGGCGGCGTTGACGGCGTCAGTGATCTGTTGCGGCGACCATGCCACCCCCTCGGTCGCGATGCGCTCGCCCCGCTCGACCAATGCGAAGAACGGGCCCGAATGGACGCCGTAGTCGGGCCAGGCGGCGTCCGATCGGACCACCCGGGCGGTCCGCCCGAGCTGCGCCAGGGTGTCGACGGAGTCGGACTCCCGGGTCACCACGAGGACGCGGACGTCCGCGGGGAACGATCCGTCGGGATCGGCGCAAGCGTCCCACAACTCCTGGCATCCGTCGCAGGTGGTGGAGAGGAACATGAGCAGTGTCCATTCGTCGGTCAGCGCGTCGTCCACCGCTTCGCCCGACGGCGTCGTGCCGCGGATCGGACGGGCGGCGCCCGGTCGGTGCCCGAGGTACTTCGGGATCTGGATCAGGTGCCGCAGATCGGGCCGGCGGGTGCTCACCGCGCCGACGACGGATCGGCCTCCCGCGGCGCGGGGGACTCCGCTTCCACGATCTCGACCGACCGCCCGTGTCCGCACCACCGACAGGCGACATCGAGCACCGCCAACTCGAGCACCTCCTCGTCCTCGACCACCAGGTCGCCCCCGATCGTGAAGTGGTGGAACGCCTTCGTGGTCCGGGTGCTGGTCACGTCGAACCGGGTGAGGTTCCCGCAGGCGGCACAACGGTAGCGAGTCGTCGTCACCACCCCACGGTATCTGGGACCTTCGACACCGGCGCGACGGAGCCGGTTCAGAACCGACGGAGCAGTTCTGCCTTCTTGTCGGCAAATTCCTGGTCCGAGAGGATGCCCTGTCGATGCAAGCGGTCGAGCGCCACCAGCTGGTCCGGGATGGAATTGGTGGGACTCCCCTCCCCGCCGGCCCGGGGAACCCCCGACGGCGGGGTGGGGTCGCGGCGGGGCGGGGGACGGCGGTCCTCCCACTCGGACCGCTCGGAGGTCGACGGTGACCGGTACACCTGCCACCCGGCGTCCATCTGGCTGAGCTGCCGGTTGATCACCCGTTGCAGGCTGCGCGGCCGACGGACGTCGTCGATGGCCAGACCCCCCTCCTCCCCCTCCACCTCGAGCACGAGCCGGCCGGAACCGATCAGTCGCTCGAGCGGTCGCTGGGTGCAGTGGGTGTCGACGACCCTTTGCAGCCGGAGGTTGACCAGGCGGCGACCGAGGACGCCGGTGCGCAAGACGATCCGCCGGTCGGTGACGACGAGGCTGGTGCCGAACCACCGCGCCAGGCGGGCCGCCAGCCAACAGGCGGGGACTCCGACGAGCACCGCGAGCAGCCAGGCCACCCCGACCGGGGCCTTCGGGAACTGGTGGACCACGACGGCAACCACCGCGACCGACGCGGCCGTGAGCACGAGCGGACCGAGGAAGAACACCCAGTGCGGACGGAGGTCGACCAGGACCTCCTCGTCATCGTCGAGGAGGTCCGTCGAGATCGGCATCGTGAGCCAGCGTACCGACGCCAACCCGAGGCGGCGTGCGCACAGGGGTGGGAGGAACGATGGGTGGCAGCGGAGGAGTCCCGCGGGGAGATCGCCTCGGTAGACCCCGGGGACCATGCGCCCCACACCGACCGGAACCCGTCACGCCGCCCCGACCGGACGCCGAGGTCGGCGCCGAATGGTCCGCGTCCTCGCCGCGTCCGCCCTCGTGTGCGGGGTGGCCGCGGCCAGCGTGGCCGTCACCGCGACAGGGTCCGGACCGGCCTTTGCCGACGGACCGGCCGCCTGTAGCGTCGGCGGGCCCCCGTTCCCGTTCGCCGGCTTCTGCGCCACCTACTCGGGCGACAACACTTGGTTCGGCTCGTACGGCCCCGGGTTCCCGACCGACGAAGGCTGGGGCTTCTGTGCGGATCCCCCGGCGAGCGGCGGGGACTACCCCGCCCCGGTCTACGCCTACGTCCCCTCGGGCGCCCCGACCGGTGCGATCACCGGGCAGGCCGACGCGCTCGGGTTCGCTTTCAGTGAGGCGCAGGCGCTCGGGTGGTGGGGCGGCTCGCCCGGGCAGTTCACCGAGGACCAGGCGGCGGTCGCCGGCAAGCTCCTCTACGACGCGGTCGTGTGGGCGAGCCCCGTGCCGGCGATGGACCCGGGGGTGCTGGCCGCCTACCAGGCCCTCGACGGGTGGTACGTCCAGGCGATCGGCGCAACCGACGTGCCCCAGTTCACCGTGGAGCTCGTGGGGGGCGGATCGTCGTTCACCTCGACTGCGACGATCGAAGTGCAGGCGATGTTCCCGGGAACCGACAACGCCGTGACCGGGCTCCCGGTGGAACTCACGGTCTCGGGGGCGACGATCGACGGCCCGTCGGGGCCGACGACGGTCACCGCGGCCACCGACGGTTCGGGCACGGCGGCGTTCCCGATCAACGCGTCGGCCCCGGGACCGGTGACCGCCACGGTCGACGTCCCGGGCGGGCTCGGCCAGCTCGGACTGGTGTTCTTCGCCCCGAGCGAGTTCGAACCGACCGCGCAGCAGCTGGCCGCGTTCTCCGCGCCCACCGCTTTCTCCGCCGCGATGCAGCTGACCTCCCTCCCCAGCACCGGAACCGTCTCCATCCTCAAGGCGGGAGACGACACGGCGTACTACCCCGTTGGCGGCGCGGTCTTCGAGGTCCTGAGCGGGACTCAGGTCGTGGCGACCCTGACGACGGCGGCCGATGGGACGACGCCCGAGTCCGCACCACTCCCCGTCGGGACCTACACGATCCACGAGGACATGCCGCCACCCGGGTACGGGAGCGCGCCCGACCAGAGCGTCGAGGTGGTCGCCGGCGCCAACACGGTCGCCGCATTCAGCGGAGCTGAAGGGGACCGCGTCACCCCGGCCAGCCTCACCCTCGAGAAGACCGACGCCGAGACGAGAGGGCCGCTCGCCGGAGCCGTCTTCGACGTCGCCTACGACGCCGGCAACGACGGCACCTTCCGTGACATCGGCACGTGCACGACGACGGCAACGGGAACGTGCACGCCCGCGGGCAACGACGGACCCGCGCAGCTTCTGCCCGGTGACTACGAGGTCACCGAGACCGCTGCCCCAGCCGGCTACGCCATTCCCAGCCCGGCCTCCCAGGTCATCGACCTCCTCGCCAATGAGAACGCCACGGTGTCCTTCGACGACCCCAAGCTGGTGAGCGCGGTCTTCCAGAAGGTGGCGTCCGGCAACCTCAACCCCGCCGAGCTGGTCCTCGACGGCGCGCTCATCGACATCGACGAGGGGACGCCGGGCGGGCCGTCGGTCGCCACCTGCTCGACCAACGCCTCGGGGACCTGTGTCACCCCGGCGGCGCTCGAGTCCGGGACCCGGTACTGCTGGCTCGAGGTGCTCGCCCCTCCGGGGCTCGCCGGCGGGGCCAACGGCTGCTTCACGGCCGACAACGACCAGGCGGATCGGCCGATCACCGTCACCGACCCAGGCAAGTTCGTGGCGATCCAGGTCATGAAGGTCGACGCCGCCGATCCCTCCGTGGGTCTGCCTGGCGCGCTCTTCGATCTGTACCGGCAGAACACCGCTTCGGAGGCGAGCGCGATGCCGTACCCGGAAGCTCCGGCGAGCAGCAGTGAAACCCTCGTCGCCACCGCCACCACCGGCGCCGGAGGGATCGGGACCTTCCCGCTGCAGCTTCCCGGCTACTCCTACTGCGCGGTTGAGGTGCAGGCTCCGTCCAACTACGAGATCGACACCGGCCAGCAGTGCACGGCCGTCCTCGCGGGCACGACCGTGGTGCCCGGTCCGGTGACCACCCTCACGTTCAAGGACACCGAACAGACCGTCGCGGTCACCGTCTACAAGTACGACTCCCTCACCCCCGACACGGGGATCGCCGGGGCGACATACGACCTCTACGTCCAGGGCCAGGGCCCTCCGAGCGGGGTGCCCGGGCCCGCGCCGGCGGGCGTCACCGACGAGCCCGGGGACACCTGGTTCGCCCGCGGCACCACCGGCCCGGACGGCCGGCTCGCGTTCGCGGTCCCCGCCGGCTACGCCTGGTGCGCCCTCGAAGTGAGCGCGCCGCCCGACTACCGCCTCGATCCGGCGCTCCACTGCTCGGCCGTCGTCACCACGTCCTCGAGCCCAGAGGCGACGACGATCGCGATCGGAGAGACCCGGGCCACGGTCCACCTCACGGCGTACAAGTACAACTCTCACCAGCCCTCGACCGTGATCCCCGACGCGACCTACGAGCTGCTCGGCACCGGCGGCCCGGCTCCGGGCGCACCGACATCGGCCCCGGCCGACGCCGTGGTCCCTGCGGGCGACTACTTCTTCGCCGAGGCGACGACGGACGATCAAGGCTCGCTCAGCTTCGCGGTCCCCGCGGGCTACTCCTGGTGCCTCCACGAGTTGATCGCGCCGCCGGCGTACCAGCCCGACCCGGCCTATCACTGCACGGCGGTCCTCACCACCGACACCACCGCCGCGGCGGCCACCATCGCCGTGCCCGAGGTCCCGATGACCGGGAGCCTCCCGCTCACCGGGTTCCCGGCCGGCCCGGTTGCCGCGGTGGGGGCAGGCCTGGCAGCGCTCGGTGCGGCTCTGTGGGCCGTCGATGCCGGCAGGCGGCGTCGGCGCGGGGCCTGATCGGCTTTTATGCGCTCTGCGGCGGGCTCGCCGCCACCGGCCGGTGCGAGGTCTTCACCACCCCCCCGGCCGGCTCGGCGGTCACCACATACGCGCGGTAGTCGGCGGAGGGCCCGACCGTGAACGCCACCGTGGTCGGGTCGCTCCCGAGGACGCCGAGGGAGATCAACCGCGAGCTTGCCCGCCCCCAGAGCTGATAGGTCTCGTCGGCTGGGAGCGCCGGCAGGGTCTGGTTGACCAGATAGGCGGCGCCGGAGGGGAGCACCACCACCTCGGCGGCGGTCGCGCCCGCGCTCGTCAGGTCCACCGTCTTGGCAGACGGGTCGGCCATCGCGGCTCGGGCGAGGCTGCGGAGTCCCTGCGAAGCAGACTGCGCGCTGACGGATCCGACCCGGTCGTTCAGCTGCACGGTCCTGAGGCTGAGCAACGCGATGGCGACCACGGCGGCGGCGGCGGCCAGCAACCAGGGCCGGCGCACGATCCCGCGGACCCGGCCGCCCACCCGACCGCCCGGCTGTCCGGGTGACCCGCCCGGGATGGCCCGCAGCTTCCCCGACCGCGGCGGCTGCCCGATCTTCTCGGCAATCTCGTCCCAGAGGTGCGCGGGCGCCTCGCCGCCGGTGTTCCCGAGGAGCGCGGCGACCTGTTGGTGCTGCGCGACCTCCTCCGCGCAACGCGGGCATTCGTCGAGGTGGCGACGCACGACGTCGGCCTCCTCGGGGTCCATCGCATCGAGCGCGAAGGCACCGAGGGACTCGGTCAGTTCGTCGTGGTTCACGAATCGATCCATGGCGACTCCACGCCCCGCTCGGAGAGCAGCGTCCGCAGCCGGAACAATCCGGAGCGGATCCTGCTCTTGATGGTCCCCTCGGGCTCGCCGAGGAGCGTTGCAACGTCCCGATAGGTGCGGCCGTCGAAGTAGGCGAGCTCGATGGCCTGACGCTCCCCCCTGGGCAGGGTCTCCACGGCGCTCTTCACCTGGTCCGCGACCGCCAAGTCCCACACGTAGCGCTCAAGGTCGTACCCCGCGGCGGCCCGGTCCGAGGCGGTCTTCTGCTCGCGGGCGTGGCGGGCCTCCTCGGCCCGGACCAGGTCCACCGCACGGCTGTGGGCCTTGGTGAGGAGCAGGGTGCGCAGCGGCGCCCGCCCGATGTCGAACTGCTCGGGCTGTCGCCACAGGCCGAGAAAGACGTCCTGGGTGACCTCGTCGGCGAGGGTGGCCGACCCGAGCACGCGCCGCGCCAGCCCGTGCACGGCACCGCTGTGGCGCCGGAACACCTCGGCGAGGGCCGCATCCTGCCACCGGCCGATCGCCGCGACCAGGGCGCCGTCCCCGGCGGTCTCGTAGTCCATCGTCACGGTTGATTCGGAGCCGGGGCGGCGTTCGGATGACGGCTCGACTGGCTGAGCGTCACCACGGCCGGATCGCCCAGCTCGCCGGAGGTTCGCGCCGGTCGGTGCGCTCAGGGGGCGTCCGGACCCGGCGCCGTGGCCGTCGAGGTCGCCGGGACCTCCGTCCCTTCCGCGAGGCCGCTCTTGAACTCTCGCTGGGCGGAGCCGAGCGACCGGGCCAGCTTCGGGATCTGGCTGCCGCCGAAGAGCACCACCACGACCACGATCAGCACGATCACGCCGTCGAGGCCGAAGATCTCGCCGAGCATCTGGACTCCTTTCTCCACCGCGTCGCGGTGGCGGTCTGCAACGTGGGCCCGACGGTCGCGGGCCCGGGAAGACGCCTCAGCCGAGAGCGGGCCAGGCGATCTCGGTGACGGCGCCGCCGATCACCTCGACCCGCTCGACCGCACCACCCGGGCGGGGCGGGCGGAGACGGAGCTCGTAGGCGCCTTCGGGGAGCCCCCCGAACACCGCCGCGAACGCCGGTGGGTTGGACGGACGCGCCCGGACCGCGACATGCGTGCCCAGCCAGGCCGCGCTGGCCGGCCGGATCTCGATCTCGGCCCCCTCCAAACCGGCGGGGGTCCGGACGATCAGGGCACCGACGGTCCCGCCGAGGTCGAGGACGACCGGGCCAAGGCTGGGTCCGTTGACCTCCTTCACAGCGGCGTGCGCGTGCGGATGCGGGTGGACGTGAGGATGGGGCACGGATCGCCCTACCTCGTCGCGCCGAACAGGCGTCGGGCCAACGAGGGGTCGTTGAACGTGAACTCGCGCTCGCCCATGTACACGCTCATCTCCCCCGACTGCAGATCGGTGACATGCGCGATCAACGGCTCGGTCGAGGTAGGGGCCTCGGCCAGGGCCGCCGCGGCCGTGTCGTCGGCCGCCGGTGCCTCGTCGGCCGTCGTCGTGAGCAGCCCCGAGAGGTTGGGCATCGCGGAACCCACCGCGACCGCGGCGGCGCCCACCGACCCCCGGATCAGGAAAGCTCTGCGGCTGAGCTCTTTCATGTGCGCTCTCCTCGAGTCCCGCCACCGGTCAGCGCGGGACATCGGTAGTTCGGAGCGCACCGGCGACGCGGATGGGCGCCGCGCAACAATTTCTTCAACCTCGTTTCATCCGGGTGCCGGGTTTGCTACGGATGCCTCTCGGAAAACGCCAGACGCGTATCGGCGACGCCGACGCAACGAGCCCAGAGGTGATGTCATGTCGTCACACCGTGAAGCACCCGAGATCTCAAAGGACCCGGTCGCCGACAGCACGGACCTGTACGCGTTCGTCAGCCCCGACAACCCGGACACCGTGACGATCATCGCCAACTACGTCCCGCTGGAGGCCCCCGACGGCGGACCCAACTTCTACGAGTTCGGTGACGACGTGCTGTACGCCATCAACATCGACAACACCGGCGACGGGAAGCCCGACGTCGCCTACCAGTTCCGGTTCACCAACACGCTCGCGAACCAGGACACGTTCCTCTACAACACCGGGCCCATCACCTCGCTCACTTCCTCGAGCTGGAACCGCCGCCAGCACTACAGCGTGACCAGGGTGGCGGGCGGCAGGAAGCAGGTGATCGCGACCGGGCTCGCGTGCCCGCCCTGCAACGTCGGCCCCCTCTCCACCCCGAACTATCCGTCGCTCGCAGCGGCCGCGGTGCACTCACTGCCCGGGGGTCGCATGGTGTTCGCAGGCCAGCGGGCGGAGGGGTTCTATGTCGACCTCGGGTCGATCTTCGACCTCGGCAACCTTCGCCCATTCCAGGCCGACCACGCCACCTTCGGGTTGGCCAACACCGGGATCGGCGCGATGGCCGCCGGGGTGAACTCCACGGCCGGCGTGAACGTGCACTCGATCGCGATCCAGGTGCCGAAGAGCGACCTGGCCAAGGGCGGCGACACCCCGACATCGGCCGGTTCCGCGGCGTCGGTCATCGGGGTGTGGACCACCGCCAGCCGCCAGAAGGCGCGAGTCCTCCATGGGGCAGCCGGTACCCAGGTGGAATCCGGGCCCTGGGTGCAGGTGTCGAGGCTCGGCAACCCGCTCGTGAACGAGGTCGTGGTCCCGATGTCGAAGAAGGACTACTGGAATGCCCAGGCGCCCGCCAACGACAAGCAGTTCCAGGCGGCCGTGCTCAACCCCGAGCTCGCACAGCTGCTCCCCGTGCTCTACCCGGGGGTCTTTCCGAACCTGGCGGCGTACAACAAGGCCGCGCCCAAGCGCTCGGACCTGCTGGCCATCTTCCACACCGGACTCCCGAGCGGGGTGGTCCCGGGGTTCCAGAACAGCATGGGCAGCACCCAGGCGGAGATGCTGCGCCTGAACATGGCGATCCCACCCACGACGTCCTCGCCGAGCAACCTCGGCCTGATCGGGAACGACGCGGCGGGGTGGCCGAACGGCCGGCGAGTCTTCGACGACGTGGTGACCATCGCCCTCCGGGCGGTCGCCGGCGCCACGCTGCCGCTCGTGGACAAGAGCTTCACCCCCGACGGCGCCGCGATGGCGGTGACCGACGGCCTCACCTCCGGGGCCTCCGACGTCACCGCGCTCGACGCCGAGACGTACCTGCCGAGCTTCCCCTACCTCGGGGTACCCCGTGGGGGTTACGCCGCCGCCTGAGCGGTCGGCCCGCCCGATCCGCCAGCCGTGCCGACGGGACCCGGCCACCCGGGACCGTCGGTACGGCCGCGTCCGGCCGGGGCGACCCCGAGACCGACCGGATAGTCTTCGCCGCGTGAGGGTGTGATCGCCTGGGTGGCGTGCGATCGCAGCCGATCGGTGCGCCCGAACTTGCAGATCGCGGGCGATCCGACAAGAGGCTCGGCTCCGAAGAACAGACGTGGGAACTGACATCGCCAAGCTCATCCAGCGGTCGGCCCGGCTCGAGGTCGAGGACCTCGATTTCGACGCCTTCCGCACCCAGCCACTCGACGCCAACGCGTTGCGCTGTCTGCGCTACATGCACGACGTCGAGGGCCACACCATCTGCTATCTGCGGGACATCCTCGTGACCAGGGCCCACCGGGACCCTGAGACGACCGCGTTCCTTGCCTGTTGGAGCTACGAGGAGCACTGGCACGGCGAGGCCCTCGCCAAGGTCCTCGAGGCTCACGGCGAGGCGGCCGGCCGATCCCGGCTCGGCTCGATGCGCCAGCGGCTCCCGAAGAACGACTCGCTGCGCCCCGCGGTCTTCAGTGCCGTTTCGGCTCTGACCAAGCACTTGCCGGCGGTACACATGGCCTGGGGAGCCGTCAACGAATGGTCGACCCAGACCGGATACGGCCGGCTCATCGAGAAGGCGAAGCACCCAGTGCTGACCGAGCTCCTCCGGCGGATCATGCGCCAGGAGGGCCGTCACATCGACTTCTACGCGAGCGAAGCGGCTCGGCGTCTCGGCGCGAGCCGCGCCGCACAGCGCATGACCCGGTTCGCGCTCCGGCACTACTGGGGCCCGGTCGGATCCGGGGTCATGCCGAAGCAGGAGATTCGGTTCCTCGGTACGTACCTCTTCGGGGACGAGCGCGGCCGGGAGGCAGCCCGCCGCATCGACCGCCACATCGACCGGCTCCCGGGCCTCGACGGGCTGCACCTGGTGGAGCACGCCGTGGACGACGCCCTCGCCCACGGACTCCACCCGGTCGCGACCGGCGCCGATCCCGCCACCCTCGCCACCCCGGCGTAAGCCCTCACCGGGCGGCAACCGCCGCCGCGTCACCGACGCGGATGGGCGTCCCGCGGACGCCTCAGCCTCAGACCGAGCCCGCGCGGCAGAGTCAAGGATCACCCGGAACCACACACGCACCGGTGGGGCGGTGGGGCCGGCAGGGATCGAACCTGCGACCGAGGGATTATGAGTCCCCTGCTCTGACCACTGAGCTACGGCCCCTTACTGGAAGTTTCTACACGGCTTGAGCGCTTTGCCCTAGGATTGCCCTAGAGTCGCCTTATGGCAGCAGGCACGATCCGAGAGCGGTCACCCGGTCACTTCGAGTTGCGAGCGTATAACCCGGCTACCGGCCGCCAAGTGACGAAGACGTACCGCCATGCGCGCGGTGAGAAAGGCGTCGGCATCCGCGCCGCCGAGAAGGAACTGGCCCGACTCGTCACCGACGTGGCCGACGGGAAGTACGGAGGCGAGAGGGCAACCTTCTCGTTTGCGCTCGACGAATGGATCAGTCACGGGGAGACCCGAGGCCGCTCACCGAACACGCTGCACGGCTACCGGGCCAAGGTCGCGCGGATCAAGGCCAGCCCGTTGGGCAATAAACAGGTGAGCAAACTCACTGCTCGGGACCTCGACCAGTGTTACGGCACCCTGCTCCATGAGGGGATGACACTCGCCACGTTGGCGCACTACCACCGCATCATTCGCGCCGCGCTCAACCAGGCCGAGAAATGGGAATGGACGGAGCGAAATGTCGCCCGGAACGTCTCCCTCGAAACCGTCCCACGTCCCGAGATGCACGTTCCCACGGTCGAGCAGGCGCGGGCACTCGTGCTCCGGGCCGCGACCACCATCTCGCCCGACCTCGGACCAATCCTGTTGTTCTCCATGCTGACCGGCATGCGCCGAGGCGAGGTCTGCGGCGTCCAGTGGTCCGACGTGGACTTGCTCGGGCAACGGGTGACCGTCAGGCGCTCGATCTGGCAGGTGCGTTCCACCTGGGGCGTGAAGGACCCCAAGACCCACCAGGTTCGCACCCTCGCCCTCGACGATGCGGCCGTATCGGTTCTCACGGCTCGCCGAGCTCGAGCAGATGCGGACGCCAAGGCGACCGGAGTGGAGCTACCTTCCGACGCGTTCGTTTGGTCGAACTATGTGGACGGGCACGCGCCGCGGACCCCAAACAGCCTGACCCGGGCGTTCCACCGCCTCTGCCGGACCATGGAGACCGAAGCGGCCGCGGCCGAACCTCCGCGCGTCGAGTCCTGGCCGTTCAGACTCCACGATCTGCGCCACCTCTCGGCGACCGAGATGATCCGTCAGGGAATGGACCCGCGCACAGTTGCGAGCCGCCTAGGCCATGCCGATCCCGGGGTCACACTGCGGGTCTACGCACACGCAGTCGAAGAACGGGACCGGGACGCGGCCGAAGGATTGGGGCGCGCTCTGACGGCCGGCAGCGCCCTGCTTCTCGCGCCGGTATTTACGTTGGGCCGCGTTCTTCGATAGTCCGCGTTCGCGACATGGTGCACACCACGCCCGCTGCCCCACTTTCGGACGCCTCGTGGGGGCGAAGACATCTCCACAACCCGAACACACTGCGAACGCGCTACTCGTGCCAATGAGGCGACCCAACTGAAGGCCGAGCTCGCCGAGCAGACCGCCCGATTCGATTTGCAGCTTCGTCGTGTCCGACGAGCAGACCAACCTCAGACTCGTTGTCCTGATCATCAGATTCACGATCGCAGCCAAGACCTCGACCGGGGGAAACCAGCTCGCTATGTGGCTCGTGGGGTTCGGCTCGATGAGGGCTGACACAGAGGCTGGCATTAGGACATCTACAGCATCCGCATAGCCTGGCGGGCCTGGCCGCGGCTCGAGGTCCTGCAGATTTCCGAAGAGACCCCAGTCGTCTTCGGTCACCGGCTCGTCATTCCGAAAGCGAAAGGCGATTCGAAGACAGCCGCCCACGTCACGGGCTAGCCGGCGCCATGCATCGACCGGCTCAGCGCCGTGCTCAAGCAGTGGCTGGAAACCATCTGGAATGTGAAGACTGTCGCCTCGGGCGAGTCGGCATGCTGAGCAGTAGTCACCGTGCCCTCGGTCGTCAGACAAGTAGAACAGCACGCCTATTCGACGCGCGAAGTCTCCTATCTCGTCCTCGGTTGCCGAAGCGAGTCGGCTGAATCGACCAATGAGGCCGCGATCACCCGACTGCTCGTGTGTCTCCTCGCCGCGTTCCCAGCGAATCGAGCCCTGCTCGACGACAACGGGACCCGGAACCATCCATCCGCCGGAACCGAGCGGCTTACCAAGGGCGCCGGCGTTGAGAGCTACCGCGATGTCGTCGGCTGTGATCTGAGAGCGGGGAAACGTCCGCGGAGTGATACTCAAATGATATTGGACGTCTGGTCCGGAAGCAAGCAGACCTTCAGAGTGGGCACAGACGCTCGCATGGAGGTAACTGACGGTGAAAAAGTCCGACTCGGAGTCTCGTAGCACTCGAACCCATCAGGCCATGGTTGTCCGAACGGTGGCCGGCGATTGGGACATCGTGATTGGCCCCGTCGAGGCGAGTCTGCTCCTGGGCAAAACCGATCGTTCAGTGAGGGACGACTGCGAGGCCGGGATCATTCCGACCCTGCCGCGGCCACCGGGCTCATCTGGCGCTCACTGGCGTATCCCATCGGCGCCGCTGCTCGCGCGACTTGGCATCCCGTTCGAGGTGGTGCTGGCCCAGTCATGAGCGACGACCACGGCTCCCTCTGGCACCGCCTGGAACAGCTGGAGGAGGAGCTAGCTCAACTT
>DAIUEV010000027.1:0-37729 GCA_036844945.1 Acidimicrobiales bacterium | reverse complement strand
CCTTGGATGTCGTCGTCGGGCAAAGCACCGACCCCAACGCTCAGGGATCGCTGCTGGCGGTGGACGCCCCGGTTAACGCGTTGGCCAGCACGGCCGGCGAGTCCGCGACACCGGGCACTTCGCTCCCTCTGATCAACCTCGGTCAGGCGACGAGCGGGGCGACCGGGACGAGCTCGGACAACGGCCCGCTCGTGGCCTTGAACGCGCCGGTGACCACGGGCGGGGAGACCGCCGGGTCCCCCGTCTCGGTTCCACTGGTGAACGTGGGCCAGGGCTCCAATGCGCTCATCGGACCCACGCCGGGCCCGGGCACGTTGGTCAACGTGTCATCGCCGGTCAGCGTTTCGAATGGCGCTCCTGTCGCCACTCCGAGCGCTGCCACGGTGCCGCTGATCAACCTGAGCTAACGGCGTCGGGAAGGGACGCCGCCAGCACGGCGTCCCGTTGGGACCCACCCCGCTCTTGGCGGGGTGGGTCCCAATCCCACCCTTGGCTCGCGAGCGGATGACACCACCACCCTTCGCGCGCAAGAATGTGCAGCGTGACGACGACGAGGTCGGTAATGACCGAACGGACAGAAGCCGAGACACAGGACGAGAGCGACTCTTCGTCGTATGCGCGGGCGGTCGGGCTCTGCCTCCGGCGGGTCCGCCAGCAGTTGCGCCTGTCACTCCAAGCGGTCGAGACCATGTCCGCCCAGGAGTTCAAGGCCTCGGTGCTCGGCGCCTACGAGCGGGGCGAGCGGTCGATCTCGGTCCCACGCCTGCAGCGACTGGCCCTTCTCTACGACGTCCCGGTCGACCTCCTGCTGCCGGCGCCGGAGCGCAAGCCGTCCGACCCGCCGGGCGGGGGCGGGCAAGCCCGGGGCGGCGGCACCGACCTCGAGGCGCAGCTGGATTCGATCACCGGGCCCGAGCGCGAGCTGCTCCGGCGGTTCGTCCGCATGATCCAGGCCCAACGGCGGGACAACGGCGGCTCGACGGCCTCGATCCGCTCGGAGGACATCCGGGCGATCGAGCTCCTGCTGGGCTCCGCCGGTCGCCACACGGCCGGCGACGCGACCCGCGAGGGCTGAGGCCCGCTTCGGGCTACAGCGCCCCGAGGACCGACTCGGCCGAGCTCACGCTCAGGCCCGGGCTCTCCTCGACGAACAGAGCGGAGACGACCCCGTCGTCGAGGATCGCCGCATAGCGGCGCGAGCGGGTGCCCAGCCCGAACCCGCTCCCGTCGAGCTCGAGGCCGACCTCGCGGGTGAAGTCGCCGTTGCCGTCGGCGAGCATGAGCACCCGGTCCCCGACGTTCTGGTCGCGGCCCCAGGCGCCCATCACGAAGGGGTCGTTCACCGACAGGCAGGCGATCGTGTCGACCCCCTTCGCCCTGATCTCGTCAGCCCGGACGACGAACCCCGGGAGGTGGTGGTCCGAGCAGGTCGGGGTGAACGCGCCCGGCACCGCGAACAGCACGACCTTGCCCTTGCCGAGCGCCTCGGCCGAGGTGATCGGCCGGGGGCCGTCCTTTGTCATCGTCATCAGCTTGACGTCGGGGATGCTGTCGCCGACTGCGATCGTCATGCCACGCTCCTTCTCACGGGGTTGCCCCGAGCATTGATCAGCGAGGATCCGGTCGCCAGTCGGGCCGACCGGGTTCGGGTCATGGCCGTCGCCGTAGCATCGGCCCGACCGAGGAGGCCGCCACGCCATGAACGGAGCCCAATCGTTGGTCCGCACCCTGGTCGGCTGCGGCGTCGACACCTGCTTCATGAACCCCGGCACCTCCGAGATGCACCTGGTCGCGACCCTCGACGCGGTGCCCGAGCTGCACGGATACCTGACGCTGTTCGAAGGGGTCGCGACCGGCGCCGCCGACGGCTACGGACGGATGGCGGGCCGGCCGGCCGCCTCGCTCCTCCATCTCGGCCCCGGGCTCGGCAACGGGCTGGCCAATCTCCACAACGCCCGGCGGGCCCGCACCCCGATCGTGAACCTGGTCGGGGACCACGCCACCTACCACAAGAAGTTCGACGCGCCGCTCGAGAGCGACATCGAGGGACCGGCCCGCATGGTGTCGCCCGGGTTCGTGCGGTGGGGCTCGACCCCGGCCACGCTCGGGGCCGACGCCGCCGAAGCGGTGCGCGCTGCCGTCGGGCCCCCCGGCCAGGTGGCGACCCTCGTCGTCCCGGCCGACGTGTCGTGGGGCCCGGGCGGCGTGGTGGCGCCGCCACCGCCGCGGCCCGCGCCGCCGGGGGTCGACACCGCCCGGGTGGAGGCCGCGGCGGCGGCACTGCGTTGCGGCGAGCGGGCCGCCCTCCTCCTCGGCAACGCCGCGCTCGGCCCGGCGGCCCTGGCCGCCGCCAGCGCGGCAGCGGGCGCCTCGGGGGCGGCCCTCTACGCCGAGACCTTCCCGGCCCGGGTGGCCCGGGGGGCGGGGATCGCGCCGGTCGACCGGCTCCCCTACTTCGGCGAGATGGTCGTCGACACCCTCGCCGGGGTGCGGCACCTCGTGCTCGCCGACGCGAAGGCACCGGTCAGCTTCTTCGCCTACCCGGACAAGCCGAGCTGGCTCGTGCCCGATGACTGCCAGGTCCATGTGCTCGCCGGGCCCACCGACGACGTGCCCGCCACGCTCGAGGCCCTGGCCGCCGAGCTCGGCACCCGGCCGGCGGCCGCCGTCGTGGCGCCCCCGTCACGTCCGGAGGCACCCGAGGGCGAGCTCAACCCGAGGGCGGTGGCCGCGGCGCTCGGCTCGCTGCTGCCCGAGGGGGCGATCGTCTCGGACGAGGGCAACACCTCGAGTCTGTTCGCGGCTTCGATGACCGCCGGGTGTCCCCCGCACGACTGGCTCTACCTGACGGGCGGGGCGATCGGGCAGGGGCTACCGGTGGCGGTCGGGGCGGCCGTCGCGTGCCCCGACCGCAAGGTGGTGTCGCTCGAGGCGGACGGCAGCGCGATGTACACGCTGCAGTCGTGGTGGACGATGGCCCGCTACGGCCTGGACGTGACCACGGTGCTCTTCAACAACCACTCCTACGCGATCCTGCAGGTCGAGCTGCAGCGGGTCGGCACGGAGGGGGCGGCCGAGCGCGCGCACGAGATGCTCGACCTGACCCGGCCGGACATCGACTTCTGCGGCCTTGCCCGCGCGCTCGGGCTGAGCACGTGGCGCGCCACCACGGCGTCGGAGTTCCACTCCCACCTCGCCGCCGCCCTGGCGACGCCGGGCCCGAGCCTGGTGGAGGCGGTGTTCTAGAAGCCCCGGTCGGGCGGCCGGAGGGCCGCCCGAAGCCCCCCTACCGGCGACGGACCCGGCCCGAGAGCGAGATGGCCACCTTGGGCAGCGCCGCGACGACCGCCGCGATCAGCCCGACGAAGGCGCCGAACCGCCACCCGATCCCGCTCGCCCCCTTGTCGAGGAAGGCGATCAGCACGATGACGAGGTTGATCGCGTTGATGACGGTCAGCAGCAACTCGTGCGGCACCGGGATCCGGCTGCGGATCTCGGGCATCCCCGCGATCACGGCCAGGTAGCCCAGCTCCACGATGCAGAGGATCAGCACCACGTACAGGTAGCCGTGGGCGGTCAGCCCGCTCACCGTCAGGCCGATGACCCCGAGGGACACCCCGAACCATGGAAGGAACAGGGCAATGAAGAGGACCAGGGTGGCCACCCCCGAGACGAGGTCGGTCGAGCTCCACCGCGACCGGTCGAAGCGGTAGGTCATGGGCGCCCCGGTGCGGGGGGCGCCCGTCGCGGCACCGGGGGAGCCGGACGACACGCTCGCCCCGCAGCCCGGACAGTTCACATCGGACGCACTCACCTCTCGACCGCAGGACGGACAGTTCACCGTTTGCTCCCCTCTGCCGCTCGGGCGGATTGTATCGATCGGGGCGCCGAACGGACGGGTTGGTGTCGGCGCGGTCGCCTGCCACCGGCAGGAGGCGAGTCGGCCGTGGACGGAGGCGAGCTCAGCGGGGTTCGACGGGCGACGGTCGCCCGGCGTGGGAGACGGCCGCGATCTGACGGGGAGCGCCCGGTCCGACACCGTGGCTCAGGCCCCGGCCGCCCTCCGCAGGAGGTCCTCGGCGCCGCCCAGCTCGGCCACGACCTCGGCGGCCGGCCGCGCCCGTGCGAGCGACCCCACCCCCTGGCCGGCGTAGATGTAGGCGGTGTCGAAGTCTCCGGCCCGGCGGGCGGCCCGCAGCGCCTCGACGGCCCCGGGGTCGGCGGCGAGCTCCTCTTCCCGGCCCACCCAGCGGTCGAAGAAGGCGTTGCGCAGGGCCCGGCCCCCGTACCCGGGCGGCCAGTCGAGGCCCATCGCGACGTCGAAGACAGAGCCGTAGGCGGTGCCGGTCTCGGACACGTCGAGGAGGCGGGCCAGGGCGGCCGGGGTGGTCTCGGACTCCTCGCAGGCCAAGAACGCCGTCCCCACCCACGCACCGGCGGCGCCGGCCGCCAGCACCGCGGCGACCCCCCGGGGCCCCGAGATGCCGCCGGCCGCGAGCACGGGGAGTCCCACCGCGTCGAGGACGGCCTGGAGGAGCGGCAGCGTGCCGACCTCGTCGCGCCCGTGGCCGCCGCCTTCGGCGCCGCGGGCCACCACCACGTCCACCCCGGCCCGCTCGGCCGCCCTCGCCTCCTCGACGGTGCCGGCCTGGGTGGCCACCGCGATGCCGGCGTCCCTCAGCCGGCCGACGTGCGCCTCGTAGGGGCCGAAGCTGATCGAGACGAGGGCAGGGCCGGCCTCGACCGCCGCGTCGAGCTGGCCGGGGTGCCCTGCGAGCGACCATCCGAGCAGGCCCACCCCGAACGGCCGGCCGGGACGGCGGGCGATCTCGCACTGCTCGGCGACCCAGTCCCGGTCGGCGAACGGGGCGACCCCGACCATCCCGAGCGCGCCGGCCGCCGAGACGGCGGCGGCCAGCCGGCCGTGGGCGACCCCGGCCATCGGCGCGCCGACCACCGGCACCTCGATGCCGAACCGCTCGGCCAG
Source organism: Acidimicrobiales bacterium (assembly GCA_036844945.1). Taxonomy (GTDB): domain Bacteria; phylum Actinomycetota; class Acidimicrobiia; order Acidimicrobiales; family RAAP-2; genus Palsa-461. The sequence continues at coordinate 32,742 of DAIUEV010000027.1, read as the reverse complement.
CCATCCCCGGCCCATGTCACTCCCCGGTCGCCCCGTCCTCCGCACCCTGCGGCCCGAGGTGCTCCAGTATCCGCGACATCCACTCACTGAGCCCGGCGGCCACCTGCCGGTCCATCGCGTCGGCCAGCTCGGCGTTGACCGCCTCCCCGGCCAGCGGGCGGAGGCGGCGGACGAGCTCGGCCAGCCGGGGGACCTCGCTCGCCGGGATCGGCTCGCCGAGCGGCTCGAACACGTGGGTGGCCACCAGCTCGACGAAGCCGGCCGCGACGGCGTCCAGCTCGTCGTGGAGCTGCCGGCGGCGCTCGAGCACCGCCGCCACCGGCACCCCCGCCGCCACGAGCTCGGTCCCGACCCGGAGCAGCCGGGGGTTGTCGACCACGAACCCGTCCCCCTCCTGCCGGACGAACCCGTCGTCGAGGGCCTGGGCGAGGGCGGTCCCGGCCTCGAACGCCCCCTCGGGGGTCACCCCGAAGAGATCGGCCAGCTCTTCCAGCGTGAGCACGATCGGGGTCTGCTCGGACCAGGGCTCGGTCAGGGCGGCCTCGAGGCCGAGCAGGTCGCCCAGGTGCTGGCCCCCCTGCCAGGCGGCCAGCAGCTCGGCGATGTTCCCCAGGCTGTAGCCGCGCCCGAGCATCTGGCCGATCAGGCGCACGCGGGCGAGATGGGCCGAGGAGTACAGCCCGACCCGGCCCACCCGGCGGGGCGGCGGGAGCAGGCCCCGGTCCTGGTAGGCCCGGATGTTCCGCACCGTCGTCCCGGCCAGCTGGGCCAGCTCGTCGATCCGGTAGCCCTGCCCCCCATTCTTTACATCATCCACTGGAACATTATCGCTTGTCATTGACAGTCACCAATGGTAAGGTTGCTGGGGAAAAGGGTCAAGTACGACCCCCCGGCCGCCGTGCGCCCGTCGGAGCGCCGAGCCGGACGTTCCCCGAGCGCGCATTTGAAGACGCGCAATAGAAGAGGAGAAGGCGATGACACTGACCCGCCCCCGCCCCGCCACCGACTTCGCTACCGCGGTCGACCGGCTCAGCCGGGTGTCGGTGGACCGGCACTTCGACGCCTACGCCGACGTCGACTGGGACGCCCCCGAGATGGCGATCGACCCCGAGGACCCGCGCTTTCAGCTGTGGCTCGACGACCCGCTCCGGGTCACCGACTGGTACGCCGCCCAGCCCGACGGCGTGCGGGCCCGCGTCGCCCTGCACCGGGTGGCCTCGGCCATGCGGATCGGCTGGGAGTTCGAGAACGTGTTGCAGCGCGGCCTGCTCGAGCACGCCTACTGGATGGACGGCCGCAAGCCCGAGCTCCGCTACCTGATGCACGAGATCGCCGAGGAATGCCAGCACATGCTGATGTTCCAGGAGTTCGCCAACCGCACCGGGCTCGAGATCCGGGGCATGCCCCGCGCCCTCAAGCACGCCAGCCGGATGGTGGTCCTGCTCAGCCGGGTCTTCCCGGAGGCGTTCTTCCTGTTCGTCCTGGCCGGCGAGGACCCGGTCGACTACATCCAGCGCAAGCAGCTGAAGGAGGGCGGGTCTCACCCGGCCACCGAGCGGATCATGCGGATCCACGTGACCGAGGAGGCCCGCCACATCGCCTTCGCCCGCCACTACCTGCGGGCGCGGGTCCCCCGGCTGGGATGGTTCCGGCGCCAAGCGCTGGCGGTGGCCGCTCCCCTGATCTTCGGGACCATGGCCCGGGTGATGGCCTTCCCCTCGCCACACACGGTGTCGACGTTCGGCGTCCCCCGCCGGGACATCTGGCGGCAGCTTCGCGGCCCGTCCGGCCGCCGGCTCCTGTCCACGGTGACGGCGGGCCCCCGCCGGCTGTGCGACGAGCTCGGCCTCATGTCGTTCCCGGCCACGCTGCTGTGGCGGCTGCTCGGCGTGGCCGGCCCGACCGACGCGCCGGACGACGGGGTCGGCTCGGGCGACTGATCCTGCGTCCACGGGCCACCCGCCGGCTCCGCCGGCCCGGCCCTCAGCCGGCCGAGGTCTTGGCGCCCGACGGTGACGGAGAGGCCAGCGACGGCCCCTCGAGGACGGTGACGTCGGAGACCTTCCAGCTCCCGGAGGCGTCGGTCAGCTGGACCACCACCCGCAGCACGTCGGACTGGGGCGCCGACAGGGTCCGGTTGACGTACAGCTGGTCGATCACCGCGTAGACCGTGGCCTGACCGCCCCCCACGCTCTGGACGTAGAGGCTCCGGACCTGGCCCCGGGACGAGGCCAGCGCGTTCTCCAGCTGCTGGCGGATCGACGAGTTGAAGAACTGGTTGGCCTGCTTGGCGAAGGGCCCCGTTGACATCGCGGTCAGCCGGGCGAAGTCCGCGTCGACCGACTTGGCGTCGAAGTTGGTGAGGTCGGTGAGGAAGGTCGAGGCCGCCTGCCTCGCCTGGGCGGCCGTCACCTGCTGGCCGTGCAGCGACGACCACTCCCGCTGGAACGTGATCGTCCCTGCAATCCCGAGCGCCGCGACGAGGGCGAGGATGCTCACCCCGAGCCGGCCCCGACGGCTCGGTTCGGGGGCCGGGCGCCGCTCCCCGTCCGCCCGCTCACGGGCCCCGCGCGCCGGCCGGCCGGCCCGCGACCGGTGCCGCTGCTCGGCCTCCTCGACCTGCTCGTCGGACTCGACCGCTCCGACCACCTTCACTCCGTTCCCCACGTCGGTCCCCTTCCGTCGGGCTCTGCGGCGGGCGCCGGGACCGTGCCCGGGGCGCCGTTCCGCTTCTCCCTAGAAGAACGAGCCGGCCCGGCCGGCCTTGCGCCGGAATATTGCCCCGCCGCGACGCCGTGACCTGGGCGAACGGCGCCCCCAGGCGAGGAGCAGGCACAGCACCACCCCCGCCGAGAGCGGGAGGAGCAGCCAGCTCGACCCGGGCTCGTCGTAGGCCGAGGACTGGGTCGGCCCGAGCTCGGTCGCGCCGGAGGCCCCGGGGACCTCTGACTCCGCCGGGCTGGCCGCCACGAGCTGGCCGGCGTAGGCGTCCTGCCCGGCCGGCCGGAAGCCCGCCTCGGTCGCCGGGCCGACCCCCTGGCCGAGCTCGGTCGTGCAGCCAGCCCCGGGGAGGATCAGGGGCAGGTGGTTCGGGCTGGTGTACGCGCTCGCCATCGGCATGGCCGGCGGGAGGAGGAGGCGGGTGCGGGCGATCATCTGATCGGTGCTGGCGGGGGTCGTGCTGGTGAGGGCCTTCACCGCCCCCGGCACGATCGCCGCGTTGATCGCCCCGAAGAACAGATGGTTGAGTGCGAGCGACTGGGACAGGTTGGCGAGGTTGGACGGCTGGGAAAGGTTGGCGAACAGGTCGGCCGCGTCGTGGAAGGAGCAGGCCAGGTTGGGGCCCGAGGTGGTCACCAGCTGGTCGAGCAGCGACGCCGCCGAGGCGCTCTGGGTGAAGAGCGGGTCGAGCTCGGCCCGGTCCTGGGCCAGCACCCCCATCAGCACCTCGGTGTTGGACAGGGCCGCGACCAACTGTGGCCCGGCCGCGCTGACCGCGTCCATCACCGGCGGCGCGTTGGCCAGCAGGGCCTTGAACTGGTTCTGGTACTGCAGGAACTCCTTGGCGAACACGGTGCTCGAGGTCACGATGGTCCGCAGGTTGGTGCCCTGACCGGCGAGCGCCGTGCTGAGCGTGCCCAGCAACGAGTTGAGATCGCCGGGCGGGATGGCCTTCAGGAGCTTGACCGCCGCCGTCACCACCTTGCCGATGTCGACGGGGATGTCGCCGGTCGTGGGGATCGTGGCGCCGGACGCGAGCGGCGGGGCGGGTTTGGTCCCGGGGGTGAGCTCGATCACCTGCTCGCCGAGGTCGTTGGCCACGTCGATCGACGCGGAGACGTTGCTCGGCACGCTCACGCCGGGGTTGATCGCCATCTTCACCCGCGCGCCGCCGTTCGCCAGGCTCACCCCGGTGACACTCCCGACGTCGACGCCGTTCAGCTGGACGCCGAAGTGGGGGTTGATGCCCGACGCGTCCGAGAACACCGCCACCACCGAGGTGGGCGACCGCAGCGGGTTCCCGATGAGCGTGGTGATGCCGTAGAGCACCAGCGCGACGCTCAACGCGAAGAACACCACCAGGTTGATGAAGAGGCGGCGCTTCACCGTCGGCTCCGTCCCCGGGCCCGGCGTCTCACGAGTGGCTCCCGTTCGCCGCGCAGGTCGTGGCGGGCGAACTGTCGTCCTCACCGCCGCCGGGGACACCGCAGATGATGATGTCCTCGAAGACTTGAATGAAGTCGTGCATGGTGGCGCCGTCCGCAGCGGCGTTGTAGCCGGGGAGTTGCTGGACGATGCCCGCGATGTCCTGCTGGTGCGTGGCAAGCTCGGCGCTGGTCGTGGCCAACGCTCTGAGCTCGTCGTTGATCTCCGGCAGCGAACCACCGAGGAGGCTGTGGCCCTGGATGGACAGAGCGTCGAGCTGCTGGAGCAGCGAGATGAACTGCGCCGACTGCGCCGAGAGCACGCCGACCGTCTGATTGAGGTTGGAGATTGCCGCCGCGTCCTGCTGGGCGGAGGGCGCCAGGCCCGAACCGAGCGCGTCGAGGTTCGTGATGAGCGACTGGATCTGGCCGGTCTGCGACGCGTACCCCGCCGCGACCGCGGCGAAGTCGTTCAGCACCTGGCGGATGTCGGCGGACTCGCCGCCGAACCCCTGGCCGCCAGCCTGGATGATCTCGGCGAGCTCGGTGTCGGGGATGGCCCCGAACACCTGGCTCCCGGCCTGCACCAGCTGCTCGATCTCGGGCCGGACCCCGGTGCGCGCGATCGTCTGGCCGTCCGCGAGCAACGCCCCGGCCCCGCCCTTCGGCGCAACGAGCTGGACGAAGTTGTCGCCGAGGACCGAGGTCTGCTCGAGCTCCGCGCTGACGTCGGCCGGCACCTGGGCCGAGCGGTCGATGATCATCGCGACCCTGGCTCTCGCCCCGTCGAGCGTGATGGACGTGACATGGCCGACCGGGAGGTCGGCCATGTCGACCGGGGCGCCGCCGACCAGCTGGTCGACGTCACTGAACTCGGCGTAGGCGGTGAGCTGGGTCGCCGGGCCGTTCGACATGCAGCCGCTCAGCGCCAACGACGAGACGGCCACGGCCAGCACCGCGACGGCGGCATGGGTGCCCCGCCGGCCGAGTCGGCCGTTCACGAGCCGGCTCCGGAGTGCGGGCGGCCGAGGGCGAGCCCCGTGCCGTTCGGACGGTGGTGATGGCGGTGGTGCCGCGCCGGGATCGCGCGCGTCCCGGGGGACGACGGCATGGGGGGGAGGAGCCGGGCGGCCGGGGCGGTCAGCGACGGGGCCGGGGGGTGGTAGGTCGCGGACTGCGTCGCCTGGGTCGACCCGGGGGACGTCGAGTTGGCAGCCTCGCACAGGATCAGGAGGATGCAGGTCGTCCCCGACCCCGACGACCCCGACGACCCCGATGAGCCGGATGTGCCCGACGAGCCGGATGTGCCCGAAGAACCCGACGAGCCCGAAGAACCCGACGAGCCCGAAGAACCCGACGAGCCCGGCGTCCCGCCGGCCACCGTCGAGGCTCCGGGGATCTCCGACATGCCCTGCTGGAACATCGAGAGCGGCGTCGAGGCGGACGGCGCCTGCGACGAACCGACCTCGTTCAAGATGTTGGCCACGTTCGACAGGATCGGATCGAAGAACCCCGAGTCCGGGTTGCCACACTGCGAGAGGGTCGAGATCTCCTGGCTGGTGAGGCCCGACGGCTCGTTGGCGAGGATCCGCCGGCACACCCCGGCCAGCCGGTCCCGGACGAGCCCGGCCACGTAGTCACCGGTGACGCCGGGCGGGATCTGGTTGTTGAGGTTCAGCCAGTTGTAGGTGGGGTCGTAGCTCCGGCCGGCCGCGCTGAACAGGAGCACCGACTGGGCGAGGCCCTCGTCGATCGAACCGATGTTGCGGTCGACGGTCCGGCCCGCGGTGGTGATTGTGCCCACGTCCTGCTCGAGGTTGGACAGGTTCGGGGTGAGGAGGTTCACGAGATCGGTGGTGGCCGTCGTGAGCTCGGTGATGGCGCCGCTCAGCTGCGTGCTGTGGGCGGCCACCACCCCGCTCACCGTGTCGTAGTCGGTGATGAGCGACTGGATCTCCGAGGTGCGCGAGTCGAGCGAGCCGGTGAGCTGGGCGAGCGTCCCGTTCAGCTGGCCGAGCTCGTCGCCCTTGGCAGCCAGCAGCTGGAGCGTCCCCGCCGCGCCGGTGATGAGCTGGTGCAGGCTCGTCCCCTCCCCATTCAGGTCCTGGGCGAGGTTGGCCACGAGGTCCCCGACTGCGTGCGGGTTGAGCTGGTTGAGCGTGGTGGACAAGTCCTTCAGCACCTGGTCGGTGGAAACCGGCTCGGTGGTCCGCGGCTCGGGCACCACCGCCCCGGGGGCGAGCCTCGGCCCGCCGGCGTACCCCGGCGAGAGCTCGATGTCGGGCTGGCCGAGGAGGGCCGGCGACTCGAACGAGGCGATCGCCTTGGCCGGCACCGTGTCGGCCCGGTTGAGGCGCATGTCGACCACGACGGCGTCCCCGACGTTCTTCACGGCGGTGACGGTGCCGATCCTCACGCCGAGCAGGTTGACGGCGGCCCCCGGGAACAGGCCGGGGGTCTTGGCGAAGACCGCGGTCACCGGATAGGTCGAGGTGCCGCCGGACACCTCGAAGCCCACGATGGCCAAGAGGACCACCGCGGCGAGGAGCAGGAACGGCCAGAGCGACCGCCGGCGCCCAGCCGCCGGTCCGGCGGGCCGCAGCCGGACGGGCGGCAGGGCAGTGAGGGTCTTGGTGGGCTGGTCGACTGAGGTGGTCATGGGGTCGCTCCGGTCAACGGCTCGAGCAGTTGGGCCAGACCCCCCACGCCCGAGCTCGGCGAGCCACCGCCGAGCGCCGCGGCCGAGGAGCCTGCGCTCGACCCGGTGCCCGAGCTGCCTCCGCTCGGCAGCGGGCCGGTCTGCTCGGAGCACGCCAGCGGGTCGGGGCCGAGCACCACGTTCAGGGCCTGGTCGAGGGCGCCGCACGGGCCGAGCACGCCGAAGGCCCCAGCCAGCGTCACCGGGTTGGTGAAGACGTTCGCCCAGGTGTTCGGGAAGTTCGACGGTCCCGAGTACCCCACCGAGGCGAACCCCTTCAGTCCCGACGCTAGGTAGGACAGGCCCTCGGCCAGGTCGACCTGGTGCTGGGAGACCACGCCGAGCACGGAGTGGAGGTTCTGGAGCAGCGCGTTCAGCTGCGGCTGGTTCTGGCCGACCAGCTGGGAGGTCTCGCTGGCCATCTGCTCGATGTTGTCGATGAGACTGCCCAGCTGGCCGCTGTGGGCGGCCAGTCCGTTCACCACCGTGTTGAGGTTGTCGATGAGCGAGAGCAGCTGCTGGTCGTGCGACTCGAGGGTGGTCGAGACGGTGTTGGCCGAGTCGATCAGCTGGCCCACCTGGCCCGAGCGCTGGTCCACGGTGGTCGTGAGCGCGGCCAGCCCGTCGATGATCTCCTTCACCTGGGTCTGCTTGCCCTGGGTGATGGTCGCCAGCTGGGTGACGAGGGTGTTGAGGGCCGGGGTGTCGGTCTTGGTCAGCAGGTGTCCCGCCGCGTTCTGCAGCTGGTAGATCTGCACCGGCACCGAGGTGTTGTTGATGAGCGCCCCGGCCCCGAGCGGACGGGACCATCCGCCGAGCGGTTGCAGGGCGACGTCCTCCAGGCCGAGCAGCGTCTGGACCTGCACGGCCGCGGCGGTGTCGTGCGGGAGCTCGGTGCCGTCGTTGAGTTCCAGGGTCGCGATCACCGAGTTGCCGGCCAGGCGGACCGAGCGGACCGAACCGACCTGGACCCCGGCCAAGAGCACCTTGGTGCCCTTGGCGATCCCGGCGGCGTTGGAGAACCGGGCCTCGACGGGGTAGGTCGAGGCGAACACACCGCGGTTGAACACGATGACCCCGCCGATGATGACCGCCATCACGGCGAGCGCGACCAGGCCCACCCGGCGCGGGTTGCGGTCGGTGAACGCCTTCATTGTCCGGTCGCGCTGGTCGGGACCGGGGCGCCGCCCACCGCGCCGAGCATGTCGGGGATGCTCGAGGTGCCCGACGGGGCCGGGGTGATCGTGGAGGGCAGCGGCGACGTCGGTGAGTTGCCGCTCGGGGAGCCGCCCAAGCCCGAGCCAGGCGGCGCATTGGTCGGCTGGTAGTAGGTACAGGCGGTTTCGTTGGCGAGGCAGGTGTAGATGGTCTGGATCTGGAACCACTGCCCCCAGGCCGAGATCTCGGTATAGGGGGCCAACCCCTCGCCCAGCCCGGAAAGACCCTCCGAGAGCGACTGCTGGTTCTGGTTGAGGGTCGAGAGGACCGTGTTCAGACTCCCGATGGTCTGGCTCAGGTTGGCCTGGTTGGCCCCGAGCAGGCTGGCGAGGTCGCCCGAGACCTGCGAGAGGTTCCCCACCACGTCGTCGAGCAACGAGTTGTGCGAAGCGAGCGACTGCGACACCGTGTCGAGGTTCGAGACCAGCGAGCCGAGATCACCGCTGCGCGATGCGATCGCCGACATGACCTGGTCGAGGTTGACGATCACCGAGCCGACCTGGGTGTTGAGGTCACCGACCGTCTTCGCGACCGTCGCGCCGCTGTTGAGCAGCTGGTTGATCTCGGCGGTGTCCCCTTCGATCGCCCCCGAGACGCTGCGCACGAACTGGTTGCCCTCCTGGGGGTTGATGGACTGGAGGAACGGCCCGAGTGAGTTCAAGAGCGCGTCGACGCTGGCGTCCGAGACGTCGTGGCTGAGCGGGATCGTCGCGCCGGAGTCGAGCCGGGTGCCGTGCGCGCTCGGGTAGAGGTAGACGTCCTTCTGGCCGATGACGTTCCGCCACCGAAGGCCGACGTCGGAAGCCGACCGCAGCACCACCGGCGAGTTGAGGCTCATCCCGACGAGCGCGTGGGCCCGCTGGACGCTGATCGACGACACCTGGCCCACCGGGACTCCCGCGATGTCGACGGGGTCGCCGGCGTTGAGCCCGGTCACGTCCTGGATCTGGGCGTAGTACGTGTGGCGGGACGAGAAGAACGAGAGGTTGCCGATTTTGATCCCGAGCAGCGCGAGCAGGGCGAGACACACCGCCCCGAAGAGCGCGAACTTGAGCGATGAGCGCGGGAGTTTGACCCGCCGCGGGCGTCGGAACTTCCTCACTGCCCGGCTCCGAGCAGCGAGCCGAGATACCCGCCGAGGGTCTCGGTTGTCGGGTTGGAGGGCTGGCCGAGCAGCGCATAGACCTCGTTCGCGATCTGCTGGAGGGCGCTGGCCGCCTGGGCGCTCGAATCGGGGCTCGGGGTGGTGCTCAGGCTCTGTAGACCGGACCCCTGGGCGGCGTCGAAGGCGGCCAGCTCGCTCTGGCAGTTGAACGCGGAGCCGGTGCCGGCGAGGGCCTGCTGGATCGGCTCGAGGAACGAGAGGCCCGGCTGGTTCGGGGCGATGAGGCTGCAGATGAGGTTGTTCACGTCTGAGAACAAGATGAAGGTGTTGAAGTAGCCGAAGCGCGAGCCGTCCGGCAGGGTCACCGGACTGACCGCGTGGCCGAGCTTGTAGACGTACTCGTAGAGGCCGGTGATGAGCTGGCCGACGTCGGAGGCCTGGGCGGTGAACACCCGGGCCACGTTGTCCCCGTCGGCGATCAACGTCGCGATGTCGGGGTGGTAGTCGGTGAGCAGGGTGGCCAGGTGGTTCGCGAAGGGTGTGAGGGTCGCCAGGAGATGGGCGTAGTCGGCCGCGTCGGCGTTGAACGCGGGAAGTGCCACGTTCTCGTCGGCGGACAGCCCGTTCAGGGGCCCGGCCGCCGGGGTCAACGCGCCGGCGAACCGGGCGAAGGAGTCGAGCGCCTGGAGCTGCGCCTGCAGGGTGGAGTCGAGCAGGGCGGCGAGCTTCGCCCCCTCGTTGAACGACGCGGCGATCTGGGGCCCTTCCCCGGCACTGGCCTGGGCCAGCTCGGAGACGACGGTGGACAGGTCGCCGGTGTTCACCTTGTCGAGCAGCGGGGCGGCCGCCGCGAACAGGTCGCCGAGCTCGTCGGAGTCGGCGGTCCGCGGGATCGTCGAGCCGGGCGCGAGGTAGGGACCGGCCCCGGACTCCTGCGGGGTGGTGAACGACACCTCGTCCGCCCCGAACAGGTTGATCGGGCCGATGGTGGCGGTCGCCGTCTGGGGCACCCGGAAGTCCTGGTCGATGAGCATGGTCACCCGGGCCCGGCTACCCGCGAGCGACATGGTCGAGACCTGCCCGACCTGGACCCCGCGGAAGACGACCTCGGAGCCGGGGTGCAGACCCTGGCCGGCGCCGGCGAAATACCCGGTCAGCTGGTAGCGGTTCGAGAAGTCGCCGTTCGACCAGCGCACGAGCACGACCCAGATGCCCGAGATCACGACGATCGCGAGCAGTGCGACGAGGACGCGGCGGGACCGGCTCATCCGACCAACTTCGCGGTCACGTTGATGCCGCCGAAGAGGACGAGCGACATGAGGAGGTTGACGAGCACGATCATGATGATCGAGAGCCGGATGGCGCGGCCGACGGCGACGCCGACCTCGGCGGGCCCGCCCCGGACGTTGTAGCCGTAGAAGCAGTGGATGAGGGCGACGAGGATCGCGAACGTGATCGCCTTCAGGAACGAGTAGAAGATGTCGATCGGCGGCAGGAACAGCTGGAAGTAGTGCTGGTAGGTGCCGGTCGACAGCGCGAAGAACTTGGTCACGATGAGCTCGGTGGCGAGGTAGCTCGAGAAAAGCGCCGCCAGGTACAGCGGGATCATGGTGATGAGAGCGGCCCACACCCGGGTGGCCACGAGGTACACGACGCTGTTGATCCCCATGACCTCGAGAGCGTCGACCTCCTCTGAGATCCGCATGGCACCGAGCTGCGCGGTGAAGCCCGCCCCGACCTGCGCGGCCAGCGCGATACCGGCCACGAGCGGCGTGATCTCCCGGGTGTTGGCGAGCGACGAGATCACCCCGGTGAAGGCCTGGGCGCCGATCTGGGCGAGGCCCGTGAAACCCTCGAGTCCGACCTCGGTCCCGGTAAAGAAGGCGATGCTGACGACGACGAAGAACATCCCGCCACCGACGATGAGCGCGCCCGGGCCGATCGTGATGTCGGCCATGAGCATCGCGATCTCCCTGCGGTACCGCAGGGCCCGGGGCATGGCTCGCACGATGCGCTGATAGAAGTGCAGCTGCCAGAAGAACCCGTCCAGGCTGTTCACCGTCGAGCGTGCCCCCGAGTGGAGGTGGCTCTGCACGGAGCGGACCGGTGCGATCGTCATCTCAGATCGACTTCTGTGGGACGAAGTTGAAGTAGAAGATCGTGAGCACGAAGTTCACGAAGAAGGCCAGGACGAAGGTGATCACCACCGCCTGGTTGACGGCGTCGCCGACGCCCTTCGGGCCGCCCTTGGCGAAGAGGCCCTTGTAGCAGGCGACCATCGCCGCCAGGAACCCGAACACCGCCGCCTTGAACAGCGCGATCCCGAGGTCGGCGAGCTGAGCGAGCTCGTCGAAACTGGCGAAGAAGCTGCTCTGGGTCACGTGGACCGAGTGCTCGCCGAAGAAGAGTCCGCCGGCGATGCCCGCAACGCTCACCACGGCGTCGAGCAGCACGGCCACGAGGGTCGCGGCCAGCAGGCGCGGGAGCACCAGGCGGTGGATGGGGTTGATGCCCATCACCTCCATGGCCGAGATCTCGTCACGGGTCCGCCGCGAGCCGAGGTCCGCGCACATGGCCGAGCCGCCGGCGCCGGCAATGAGCAGGGCGGTCGCCACCGGAGCCTGCTCCCGGACGACCGCCAGCACCATCGCCGCGCCCAGCTGGGACTGCGCGCCGATCTGCTGGAGGAGGGAGCCCACCTCGAGGGCGATGACCATGCCGAAGGGGATCGACACGAGGATGAGGGGGAGCGTCGTGACCCGGGCGAGGAACCAGCACTGGTCGAAGAACTCGCCCACCGGTAGGCCCCGCCGGAAGAGCTGCCGCATCGCGTCGAGGCCGATGGCGAACATGTTCCCGGTCTCCTGGACGAGACCGATCAGCCGGTCGAAGGGCCAGTTCTCCGACGCCGGGCGACGCCGGACGCCGAGCGGCGCCGGGCTGACGGGGCGGGCCTCTCGGGGCGTCCCGTTCCCTCGGAGCGGATGGCTCCAGAGGCTCACCGGGCACCCCCGGTGCAAAACCGTCCACGTTCTCTCATCTGCGTCCCGGCCGTCCCCACCGCCTGCGCTCTGTCGACGCCGCCGCTGCCGGGATTCCCCGGCCGCCGGTCGCCCGCCGTGTGAACGGGAACGGACCGCCGGGGGTGAACTTGCGGGCGGCCGGGGCCCGGTTCCCGCCCTGGTCCCGGGGGCCTCGACCGCCCTCGGGGCCAAAAAAGGCGGGATACTGAAGGTGCAGCCCCGGGAAGATCGACCGCGGCCACCCATTTGGGGGACCGGCAGCGCGCGGGACCCGATCTTCGCCGGGGCTGCGGATCTGGCGATAGGGTCCGACGGGTCGCGTCACTACCGCTCACACCGAGGGGAACGGCGTTCGGGCACGAACCTGGCGGGGGGATTTCGGCCGATTCCCGAAGCGCCGGCGACCGACGATCGCGTGACGGTCAGGTTTCCTGTCTGGGGTTCTGGGGTACTGTCTGCGCCGCAGGAGTCGAGATTCCGTCTCTTCGGGGGACCAGAGATGGCCGAGAGCAAGGCGCGACCCGAGCGGTTCGCGCGTGAGGGTGGCGACGTCGACATCGACCGCGACCGCGCCCTCGTGCTCCGATGCCAGGAGGGTGACGGCGCCGCCTTCGCCGAGCTCTACACCCAGTACCACGACCGGTTGCACCGCTTCTGCATGCGCCGGCTCCTCGACCGCGACGAGGCCGAGGAGGTCACCCAGGAAGCCTTCCTGCGCGCCTGGCGCGCGCTCCCCGGGTTTGCCGGTGGGCTGCGCTTCTACCCGTGGCTGACCGTCATCGCGAAGAACCTCTGCACGGACGCGCAGCGCCGCCGGGCCCGCTACGGCGAAGTCTCGGACCTCGACCGCCACGCCTCCCTGGAGGCGACCCGGTTCGACCCGTTCTCGACCGCCATGAGCTCCGAGGAAACGGTGATGGCCAGCTTCGACGGCCAGCTCGCGGCCGAGGCGCTCACGCGGTTGAGCGATCGGCACCGCCATGTGCTGTCGCTGCGTGAGGAGAGCGGGCTCACCTACCAGGAAATCGCGTCGGCCGAAGGTGTCGAGGTCAGCACGGTCGAGACCCTGCTGTGGCGGGCCCGTCAGGCGTTGAAGCGTGAGTACGCGGCGCTCTCGGGCACCCGGGTCCTCGGCGGCGTCCTCGTGGCCGGTGGGGCGATGCGGCGGCTGCTCGAGCGCCTGTCCCGTCGGGCCGCTCGGCTTGCCGCGGCCGCAGGACGCATCCGCGTGCGAGACCTGGCCGCTGCCGGCGTGGTCACAGTGGCCCTGGTCAGCGTCACCGGTGCCCCCAGCCTCTCGGCCAAGGCCGAACCGACCCCGCCCGCGGCCACCTCGACACCGGCCGCGAATAGCTCGAGCACCGCCGGGCCCTCGACGAGCACCGGCCCGACCTCGGCCCCCCCGACCGTGCCCGCCGCCACCCCGACGCCATCGACGGGCGGGCCGGCCCTCCCGACGGCAGGATCGTCGGTCGCCGCCGGCTCGTCGGGTGGCGGGGGCTCGGCACCGGCGTTGCCGCTTCCTACCGGAACCTCCCAGGTCGGCTCGCAGGTGACATCACAAGTGACCTCGCAGGTCTCGAGCATCGTGAACGACGTGACGGGCACGCTCGGGCAGGTCACGAGCGGCGCGAGCGGGCTTACCGGCACGGTCGGCGGCGCCATCCCGCAGCTGCCGGTCCCCCCGACGGTCCAGAAGACCGTGTCGGGCGTGGGCGGCCTGCTCGGCCACTGAGCCGAACGGGACCGCAAGGGTTGGGGCGGACCCCCGTTCTCACGGCATGCAAGGTGCGCGGCCCGCGGGAGCAGCGATCGAGCCGGGAGGGCCCATCATCTCGCTTCGCGGGGTGACCAAGTCCTTCGGGTCCCACACGGTGCTCGAGAACATCAGCTTCGACGTCCCGAAGAGCAAGATCACGGCGATCCTCGGGCCGTCGGGGACCGGGAAGTCGGTACTCCTCAAGCACATCGTCGGGCTGCTCAAGCCGGACCGCGGCGAAATCTGGGTCGACGGCGAGCAGATCGTCGGGATGGAGGAGAAGGACATCTATCGGGTCCGCCGCAAGTTCGGGGTCCTCTTCCAGGACGGCGCCCTGTTCGGCTCCCTCGACCTGTACGACAACATCGCCTTTCCCCTGCGCGAGCACACCGACAAGTCCGAGAAGCAGATCTCCGAGATCGTCTACCGCAACGCCGAGATGGTCGGCCTGGTCGATCACCTGAAGAAGCTGCCCGGCGAGGTCTCCGGGGGCATGAAGAAGCGGGCCGGGCTGGCGAGGGCGATGGTGCTCGACCCAGAGATCGTCCTGTTCGACGAGCCCGACTCGGGCCTCGACCCGGTCAGGGTGGCGTACCTCTCCGAGCTCGTCGTGTCGATGCAGCACGAGTCGAAGGCGACGTTCTTCATCATCACCCACAACATCGAGTCGGTCATGCGGATGGCCGACTACTTAGGCGTGCTGTTCCGCTCGCACCTGGTCCGCTTCGCGAGCAAGGCGGAGATGCTGGCCACGGACGACCCGGTCATCACCCAGTTCCTAGCCGGGCGCCCCGACGGGCCGATCGGGATGGACGAAATGGCCGACAGCGAGGACGACTTCTTGGGTTCGAACGGCAAGCTGCCGGTCGCGCACTGATCTGAGGCCCAGCCGCCAGGCCGGGACGCGGCGCTCGATCGGGAGTCAGTCCTCCCCGGCGAGGTCGCGGCGGTGCGAGCCGCTCGCGAGGGCCGCGTGCCGCAGGATGTTGCGGGCCATCGAGGACTCCTGCTCCGCGGCCCGCGCCTCGTACACCCGGGCCCGGACCGAATGGACCGACTCCGAGCCCGGTTCGGCCAGGACCGCCGCCTCCACCAGGTGACAGGCCAGCCGGAGGTTGCCCTCGACGACCAGCTCTTCGGCCCTCGTGAGCACTGCGTCGACCCCGCCGGCCAGCTCCACCCAGCACGCCGCCTGCTCGGCCCGGGGGGCCGGGAGCAGCTGGTCCGGCTCGCCGTCGTACCAGCCGCCGTAGCGACGCCACACGTTTCGGACCAGGAACTGGGGGTGGTCGTAGACCGGCCGCAGGTACGGCTTGTCGGCCAGGTGCGCGGGGACCGTCACCTCGTGGATCACCCGGTCGAGGGTGCAGCCCCGGTTCATGAGCGCGATCGTCTGGTCCTCGATCGTGTCGAGGAGCTCGGCAGTGTCGCGCAGCGCCGTCTCGATCCGGTCGGCCCCGAAGATCGGCAGCCCGTGGCCGGCCACCATCACCTCGGCGCCGAGCCCGGCCATTTCCCGCAGCGCGGCGGCCCAGTCGCTCACGTAACGCTGCACCTTCTGGGGGTTCCCGGCGTTCGGCACGCAGTAGATGAAGAGGTCTCCTGGGTGCAGCAGCCGGCGCTCGGGGATCCAGGTCCAGGTGGCATCGTCGGTCTCGCCCCGGGCGTGGTGCAGCTCGAGCGTGAGGTCGCCCCGGGTCAGGTTGAGCGTGTCGCGGTAGGTCACGTCGGGCCGGCGGAACTCGGCCGGCCACGAGAAGGTGTCGATCGGCAGGCCGAACTGGCGCTTGTTGATGGCGGTGTTCCAGCCCAAGGTGCGCTGGTAGCGGTCGAAGTGCGAGGCCATGAGCTCGTGGCCGTACACCTCCGGTCGCGCCCAGCCCCGCTCCTGCGCCTCCGACTCGAACCGGGCCGTGCCGAAGACGTGGTCGATGTGGTGGTGGGAGAACACCGCCACCGCCATCGGGTCATCGGGGCGCCAGCGCCTCACCCCGTCGAACACGATGTTGGCGTCGAAGGGGCCGCCGGTGTCCAGGAACACGAGCCCGTCACCGCTGTCGATCGCCGTCACCGAGGCGACGCTCTTCAGGTAGAGAACTCCGTCGAGGATCTCCTCGGTGACCCGGTTGACCACCGGGACGACCGGGTGCTGCTCGTGCTCGAGGTCCCCGCCGCCCTGCCAGTGGCGCTCGGCGAGCTCTCGTATGGTCGGCTCGGACACGGCGTCCTCCTCGGTCCGCCCCGGCCTGCCGGGGGCCACGGGCAGGTTGCTACAGCCGGCCCGTGGTCGCCATTCCCGGCCTGCTCCGACCGCAAGATCGGGCCCGAGCGGCCGTTCCACTTTTGATGGCACGCCTCATCCGGGCGTCGTTGGCCCGGTTCGCCCAAGCGGCCCGGCGGACGGTCCGGCCGGTCACCCGGCCCGCCGCGACCGGCGGCCGCCGGGCGGGCCGGTTCCTCTGGGGCCAGCGCTTCCACTGGCCGGTGTTCGGCCTCGGCACCGCCGTCGTGGCGGCCTCCATCCTCGCCCCGGCGATGTCGACGCCTGCCACCGTGGCGGCCCAGCGACCGCTGAACACGCTGCCGGCCAACTCGTGGCCCGGCCTCCCTCGTCACACCACCACCGCGCCCAGCACCGCGAGCGTGCCCGCCAATCTGGTCCCGGCATGCGCCGGTGGCACCGGATCCCTGGCCAACGAAGCCTCGGGTCGGGGCCGGACCGGGGGCCGGTCCGCCACCTTCTCCCGGTCCCCGGGCCAGACCGTGGTCACGCTCGCCGCTCTCTCCCTCACCGCTCCGAGCGTGACCGGGGTCTCGCCCTCGAGCGGGCCGGTGACCGGGGGCACCGCGGTCACGATCGACGGCTCGGGTTTCACCGGGGCGACGCTGGTGACCTTCGGCCTCGTCCCGGCCACCTTCTCGGTCGCCTCCGACACCCAGATCACCGCCACCTCGCCGCCCGGGGTCGGCACCGTGGACGTGCACGTCGTGACCCTCGGGGGGCCCAGCGCGTCGGGCTCCGGCGACCAGTTCACCTACGTCCTCCCGGCCCTGCCGAGCCTGCCGTCCCTTCCGAGCGCCCCCGGTGCGCCGGGTTCGGGTTCGGGATCGGGTTCCGGGTCCGGTCCGGGATCGGGTTCGGGCTCGGGGGGCGGTTCCGGATCGGGATCCGGCTCGGGCACCGGTTCCAACAAGACCACGGCCCCGAGTGCCCCGGCCCCCGTCCCGACCGGGACCATGCCGCCCAACACCGTGTTGACGCCGCCCGCGATCGCGCCCTCGACCGGGACCCTGCCCGGCTTCACCTTCGGCGACGGCCAGCTCGGCTGCGGCCTGATCGAAAGCACGACCGGGACCCAGGTGGCGGGCGAGAGCGCGGCCCAGGAGCGCGCCGTCCAGCTCGCGCTCTCCTTCATCGGCACCCCGTACGTGTGGGGCGGTGAGTCCCCGCACGGCTTCGACTGCTCGGGTCTCGTCCAGTTCGTCTACTCGGCGGCCGGGATCAGCCTCCCCCGCGTCGCGCAGAACCAATACGACGCCGGCCCGGCGGTCGCCCCCGGCCAGACGGTGGTGCCGGGCGACCTGATCTTCTTCGGTGGCGGCCCCAACGACGTGAGCCACGTCGGGATCTTCGTGGGCAACGGCGTCATGGTGGACGCCCCCCACACCGGCGCCAACGTCCGGCTCGACCAGATCAACGGTGGCGAGCCGATCGTCGGGGTCACCGACCCGGGGCAGTAGGACCGACCGGCTCGCTTACGAGGTCATCCCGCCGAGGCCGACCAGGCCCCGGGCCAGCTCGATCTCGCCCATGTGGCGCAGTCCGTGCTGATAGATCCAGCACTCCGTCGCATCGAGGAGCGTGATGCCCTCGGGGCCGGCCACCCGGGCGCTGTAGGTGCTGGCGATCTGCTCGGGGAAGGGACGCCCGATCACCACCCGGGTCAGCTCGGAAGGGTCGAGCCCCTCCAGCCACTTCTCCACGCGTTGGAAGACCGCGTGGAGGTACTCGGAGAACGCTTCGTAGTCGCCGATCCGCTGGTGGACCATTTCGGCGACGGTCCGGTGCTTGCCGTGGTCGGCGATGGCGGGACGCACCCGCGCCTGCCACCCATCGTCCCAGATCGGGGGCGTGCCGGTCATCAGCATGAACGAGGCGTCGATCATGTTGACGATGTGGAAGAGGCTGAAGGCGATCGGGACCACTCCCTCACGTTCGAAGTGGTTGACCTGGTCGAGGTCCATCGTCTCGAGGGCGTCGGTGTAGAGGGAGTGGAGCGCCCGCATACGCCGTTGGAGCGAATCGAGAATCAGCGGTGCGGTCATCTCTCCCCGATCTCGGTCGTCGTCCGGCGTGGAAGGCGCAAACGGCCACAAACCGTCAACTCTGGTTGCGGCCGGGCACGCTCACAGGGTAGACCGGAGTGAGCGGTCTCTGGCATCGTGCCACGACCGAGTGGGGAGAGCGAGCGGTTGGACTCCAACCGGGCATCCATACGTCAGGAGGTGCGGATCGGCCGGCCGGCCGCTGAGGTGTGGTCCCTCGTCGGTGACCCGGCCCGGGTCCAGGAGTGGTTCCCCGGGATCGAGTCCTCTCGGATCGAGGGCGACGAGCGGGTGGTCACCACCGCCGGCGGGCAGACGATTAGAGAGACGATCGTCACGCTGGACCCGCTCCAACGGCGCTTCCAGTACGTGCTCAACCTGCCGCTCGTCCGCAGCCATCTCGCGACCCTCGACGTGATCGCGACCGGCGCCGACGAGTGCCTGGTCGTCTACGGCACCGACGCCGAGCCGGCCACGCTTGCCCTCACCCTCAGCGGGGCGACCGGCGCGGCCCTCGACAACCTGCGGGCAATCCTCGAGGGGGTCTGAGATGACGCGCCGGAAGATCCTCTTCGTCACCACCGACCAGCAGCGCTACGACACCCTCGGGTGCAACGGGGGGACGCTGGCCCGGACCCCCGTCGTCGACCGGCTCGCGGCCGAGGGCGTCCGCTTCGAGCGGGCCCACCCCCAGTCGGTGGTCTGCATGCCGTCACGGGCCACGATGCTGACGGGTCAGTACCCGTCCACCCACGGCGTGTGGATGAACGGCGTGCCGCTGCCGGTCGACGCCCCGTCGGTCGCGGCGGTCCTGCGCGCCGCGGGTTACCGCACCGCCCTCGTGGGGAAGGCCCACTTCGAGCCGTTCCTCGATCCGTTCCTCCGCTTCACCGAGAACGCCCAGGCCCGGCTGGGCACGGTCCCCGCCGGCGGCGCCCACCGGGGCTTCGAGCACCTCGAGCTCGCCTCACACGGGAGCGCGGGGTCGCTCCACTACGCCCGGTGGCTCGCCCGGGAGCACCCCGAAGCGGCGAGCGGCTTCTACCGCGTGCTCGACGCCGACCTGCAGGTCAGCGCGGAGGGCGGGGGTGACACCGGGGCGCCCCAGGTGAAGGCGAACCCGATCGAGCGCGACCAATACCACACCGACTGGGTCGCGGACCGCACTATCGCCTGGCTCGACTCCCTCGGTGCCGACGACGACTGGTTCTGCTGGATGAGCTTCCCGGACCCGCACCACCCGTGGGACCCGCCGCAGTCCGAGGTCGGGCGGATCGACTGGCGCGAGGTCCCCCTTCCGGCGGCCTACCCGGAGAAGGCCGAGCGGCGGGAGCAGGTCCTCGACGACAAGCCCCGTCACTGGCGTCTCTGGTACGACGGGACGCTCGTCTCCAACTACGAGGCGCCGGCCCGCTGGGTCCCGGCCACGCTGACCGCCGACCAGATCCGGGAGGTGAACGCCCGCAACGCGGTCGAGTGCGAGCTCATCGACGAGGCGCTCGGGCGGGTGCTGCGCCGGATCGACGAGCGGGGCTGGACCGACGAAGTCGACGTGGTGTTCACGAGCGACCACGGGGAACTGCAGGGCGACTTCGGGCTGCTCTTCAAGGGCCCGTACCACGTCGACGCGCTCATGCGGCTGCCCCTCGTGTGGCGGCCGGCTCGCACCGGGGGAGTCGCGCCGGCCGTGGTCACCCGGCCGGTCGGCCTGGTCGACCTCGCCCCCACCTTCTGCGGCATCGCCGGCGTCGATGCGCCGGCCTGGATGCACGGCCGGCCGCTCCCGATCGATGACGCCGACGCGGACGCCCGGGGCTTCGCGCAGGTGTTCACTGACTGGGACAGCGAGCTGTTCGGGGTGGCGGTCCACCTTCGCAGCGTCTTCCGGGACGGGCTGCTGTGCACCTCCTACGGCCCCGGCGCGGTCCACGACGGGAGCGAGGGCGAGCTGTACGACACGGTCGAGGACCCGGCGCAGGCCACCAACCATTGGGCCGATCCGGTGTGGTCGGGGTGCCGCGACGATCTTCTGGGCGAGCTTACGGCCCACCGCCCACCGGCCCACCAACCCCGTTTGAGGCTTGAGGCGCCCGTCTGAGCAGGCAGACCTACCGGTTCACTGACTCGGTGTCGGCCACCCTCAGCGTGAACCACACGGACTTCTGCCAGTCGTCGTTCGGTGCACCGACGCCCCAATCGTCGGCCAGCACGCGGACGATCTGCAGGCCGCGCCCGTGGATGTCGGTCACGGCCGGAGTACGCGGGCTGACCTCGCTCCTGCTCTGGTCGAAGACGGTGACCTGGACGGCGTCCGGTTGACAGTCGATCACGACCTCGAAGCGCGACCGGCCGTGCTGCACGGCATTCGTGGCCAGTTCGGAGATCATCAAGATCACCGAGTCGACGAAGTCGGTAGGCATCTCCGACAACGCCGTCGTCGCGAATCGCCGGGCCGCCGGAACCGACCGGTTGGTCTTGTCAAAGGTGCGTCGGACGATCACGGCTCGATGTCGAACACGTCTGTGAGCCCGGTGATCTCGATCACGCGCAGCACCATCGGCGCCGGATGACGCAACGTCACCCGTTCGATCTGGTTCGCCACCCCGATCAGGAGCGCGATTCCCGAGCTGTCCATGAACGACAGGTCGCTCATGTCGACCACCAGCGCAGACGGCCGATCGCTGGCCGCCTCGTCGAAGACCGCCCGGGCGTCCTCGGCGCTCAAGGCGTCGAGTTCCCCCCGCAGGACGATGATCGCTCCGGCTTCGGGATCGCGAATCAGTGCGGCGACCGGGAACTCCCCCTTTTCAGCCACGGCGATCCGGGCCTCGGGTCAGGGGTATTCGCACGCTGAGCAGGCTACTTCGGACCGCTACTCCCCCTGCGCCCTGCGGAACTCCTCCTCGGTCACGTGCGCGCCCCACTCCGACTCTGGCCGCTCATGGTCGCCCACGCCTTCGGTGAGCGAAAGATGCAACATGAAGTCGTCCGCGGTCGCCCCGTGCCAGTGCCACTCATCGGGTGGGGTGTAGACGACGTCCCCTGGGCGGAGGTGCAGCGCGAACTCGCCGCGAGTCTGCGCGAGACCGGCTCCTTCGACCACGTACAACGTCTGGCCCATCGCATGCGAGTGCCACGCGGTCCGAGCGCCGGGCGTGAAGTGGACTGCGTTCACCCGGATCCGGGACGGCTCGTGGCCTTGGGCGATCGAGTCGATCCACACGTCGCCGGTGAACCGATCCGACGGTCCCTTGGCAGTCGGCTGCTTGTCCCGAAGTTCCATTTCCCGTACTCCCTCTCCATGTGCTTCCGACGATGCACCGCGCGGACTCACTCTCCAGAGCCGCCACCGGAGGTTTAGCGCGTCCCTCGCTGCCCGATCGCCGTCACAGCCGTACAGTCGATCCTCCATGAGGACCTCGGTCGGGGTGGTGAGGGCGTGGCAGCTGGCTCAGGCCGACGGCGACCCGGGGCCGATGAACGCCGCCTCGCTGGTGAAGCAGGTGCTCGGCCACCTGGCCCTGGCCATGATTGGCGACCTTGACGAGCCGATCTACGGGGACATCACCACCCGTCACATCCTCTCGCACACGACCGGCCTGCCCAACTGGCGCTCGGCGGGGGCGGCGCTGACCCGGCTGCGTCCTCCCGGCGTCCGCTGGGGATACTCGGGCGAAGGATTCGTGATCCTCCAGCGACACCTCGAGGAGGTCACCGGCCGGTCGGTCGACGAGCTCGCCACCGACTCCCTCTTCGCTCCACTCGGGATGACCGAGACGAGGTTCGACGTCCCGGAGCCCGGGTTCCACGGCTCTCGGCCTTTGCTCACCACCGGAGCCGACTATGGACGCTTCCTCGCCCATGCGCTCAGCCTGAACGACGAGCGCTGGAGGCCGCAGTGGGAGATCGACGAGGAGTTGGCCTGGGGAGCCGGCTGGGGCCTGGAGCTCGGCCCTCCAGTGTGCGGCTGGCAGTGGGGATCAAATCCGGACGCCTCCAACTTCGTGATCGGCTGTCCATCCACGGGTGACGGCGTGGTGGTCTTCACCGACGTTTTCGACGCCCGCGACTTCTACCGGTCGGTAGTCGAACGAGTCCTTCCAGGCGACCACGCCTCGCTTCGGGTGGAGCACAACCCCGTCTGGCTGAACCTCGTCGAGGGGACCTGAGCGCGCTCGGAGGGATTCGGACCCCCGGGGGCCCTCGAAAATGATCCCTGGTCCGCTGCCCACGACCGGGGCCAAAATGACCATGTGGACAAGGGCGACCTGGTCTCAATGCCTGAGGAGCGAGTTGACGAATGTGACCGAAGCGCGGCGATTACCCGGCTCCGCGATCTGGTCAGTTGCGGAGCGTTGTCATTGGAACAGTTCCTTCTGGTCCTCGAACAGGTCTTCGACGCGCCCAACCACACCGAACTTTCAAAAGCGATGTCGGTCCTGCCGCCGCCGATCACGCTCACACCGCCGTCTCGGAGACTGGGTGAGCCACTGGTGCTGCACGTCGCCGATGGCGATCTGCAGCTGGGGACTGGCTGGCAGTTGGCCGCTCACACAATCGTCCGAACCGGGTTCGGATCGGCCCGACTCGATCTCACCGCTGCCACATGGGATGACGATCAAATCAACCTTCGTCTGGAGACCTGGGGCTCGATCGAGGTCCTCGTCCCGAAGGGTGTAGAGGTGCAGCTACTCGGCCCGTCAGGACGGGTCCGGCTGGAGTCGCTCTCTCCCTCCGTTCCTGGTGGACCGGTGTTGCAGATCTCGACATCTGGACCAAGCGGGGTGATCTTCATACGCCACCCCGATGAACACGAACACCGGCCGTTCATGCGCTGGATCGGACGGTGACGCCCGGGTCGACCCACCTCGAGCAGAAGGTTCTGTGCCCACGTTCTTGAAGGTTCGGGTTAGACCCGGAACGGTTCGGAGCCCTGGCTGTTCGGTAACGCAGCCGATACAGTTCGCGACGCCAAGAGTTTGAGAGGGCTTGTTCCGCATGGTCATTGTCATCGTCGTCATCGTCGTGGTGGTGCTCCTCGCGCTCGGCCTGTGGGCCGCGTACAACCGGCTCGTTAAGAAGCGGAACCGGACACAGGAGGCCTGGTCCGAGATCGATGTCGAACTCAAGCGCCGTCACGACCTCATTCCGAATCTTGTGTCGACGGTGCAGGGTTACGCCGCCCACGAGCGGGGGACCTTTGAGGCGGTCACCCAGGCTCGGGCAAATGCGGTCGCTGCCGGCGCGACCGGCGACCCGGCGAAAATTGCCCCCGCCGAGAATGTTCTGTCGGGCGCGCTTCGTTCGTTGTTCGCGGTTGCCGAGAACTACCCTCAGCTACGAGCAGTCGAGAGCTTTCTCCAGCTGCAAGAGACGCTCACTGCGACCGAAGACAAACTCGAGTACGCCCGCCGCTACTACAACACGAGCGCCCGCGACTACAACATCGCGCTACAGACGTTTCCCCGCAATTTGATTGCCGGACCGTTCGGATTCAAGGCGGTGGCGTTCTTCGCCGCCGACGAGGAGGACCGTGCGGTACCACAGGTAACTTTCCCCGGTTCGGGACCGAGCGCCTCGGGTCCTTCGCCGGTCGGCCCACCGTTGGCGGATGGCGGAGAGGGCCCGCCGCCGGCCGGTTGAACTCGCCGGGTGAACCCCGGCTTTCCGGTCAGACGGACTGGCCAGCCGCGATCTTCTCGAGGTCGGCGATCCGCTCCTCGATGGGAGGATGGGTGTCGTAGAGGCGGTGGTACCAGGCCTCGTGGTGCTGCAGCGGGTCGTCGATGCACATCGCGGCGGTGACATGGTTCATCTTCTTGAACGGCTTGTCGTTCTGCTGAAGCTTCTTCAGAGCACCCAGCAACCCTACGGGGTTGCGGGTCAGCTCCACCCCACTCACGTCGGCCAACGACTCGCGGCGGCGTGAGAGTGCCAAGCGGACAAGTGGGCCGAAGACAAATCCGACGATGGCCAGCATGGCGCCAGCCGCAAAGATGACCAGCATGAGCTGGCCGCTGTTCCTGCCGCCTCGCCCGCCCCCCGCAAAGAAGGCGCTCCGCCACAGGAGACTGGCCAACAGGGCGGCCATGCCGATCATGGTGCCCACCACGAGCAAGAGACGAATGTCATGGTTCTTGATGTGGCTCATCTCGTGGCCAGCCACGCCCTCCAGCTCTTCGCGGTTCATGATCGCGAGCAGTCCGGTGGTGAACGTGATGGCTGCCTTTTGCGGGCTGACCCCCGTGGCGAAGGCGTTGGGCGAGGGGTCGTTGATCACATAGATCGCCGGCGTGGGGATCCCCTCGCCGATGGCCAGGGCCTGCACCACGTTGTACAGCTGCGGGTACTGCGCCGGATTGGCCGGCACGGCCCCTGAGACGCTGAGCACCATCCTGGCTCCCGAGTTCAGCGAGTACAGGACCCCGAAGATCGCGAGGACACCGCAGATCACCATGCCGACGATGACGGGACTCCAGCCGTAATGGGTCGCCGACTGGTGATTGATGGCCTTGAAGAGAAAGCCGCAGCCAGCTCCGATGGCCAGCCAGATCACAAAGAACAGAACGATGAAGGCGACGCTGCGCCGCTTGTTGCTTGCGATCTCGCTGTACACGCATCGAATCCTACGGCACCAGGGGCGCCCGTGACCCTGGAGATGCTCTCCGATTCGATCACGCGTTCGCGTCGTCAGTGAACCAGCCAACGACAACAGACCCGGATCTCTCGGCCCGACGATGGTGTGGGCTCCCCCTTGGGTCCGTCAACCTGTGTTCGAAGCATCGTTGAGACAACGCGCGCGGCAGACTTGATGGATCGAAACGCAGTCGATCAGGGATTGGCTCTACCAGAGGTAGAGGGTCGCTCGGACACTCCCGCTCGAAGAGATACTCCGCACGTGGCTGCCCGCACCGCCGGGTCGCAGCCGATCAATTTCTCTGGTGCACCGCCTGGACCGGGTCCGGCACCGAGTGCCCGACCAGAGAATAGATTTGCCGATCACCGCAACAGAGGGAGTTCATCGTGCGTGTCCGTCGGGGACAGACAGTTTTCGCGACTCTCTTGGCGAGTCTCGTGATGAGCGGACTGGTGACCGGCTGGGGTGTAGGTCCTGCACGGGCGGCAAACAAGGGCGATCGTGAGTCCTGGCAAGCGGCGTCCACGGTGGTCGTTCAGGCGATCACCACCCTTTCTCAGTCAACCTTCGAGAGCGTCGGTATCCAGCCCACTGTCGCCGCACCGGTGATCCTCCATGGTCAGAGCAAACTGGTGATCGACGGCAAGCCCGAGATCTTCTACGAAGGAGCAGAACCGTGCCCCTATTGTGCTGCGGAGCGTTGGGCCTTCATCATTGCCTTGGCGCGATTCGGAACGTGGTCAGGGCTTGGTAACGCGCAGTCGGCCAAGAACGACGTCGATCCTTCCACTCAATCGTTCACATTCTTGCGGGCGAAGTTTTCAAGCCCCTACGTAGCGTTGGAGACCCGGGAGATTCTCGGTAACCGCACGCTTCCAAACGGTCACTTCGCTTCGCTCCAATCGCCGACACCGGAAGAGGCGAGACTTGATAATACCTACACTTCCGCCAAGTACTTCCCAGCCAATCCCGGCTATTTGCCCTTTGTGGATTTCGGCAACCGCGTGGTGATCTCGCAGTCCAGCTACGACCCTTTCATTCTTCATGGACTTAGTCGAGAGCAGATCGTCGCCGATCTGAGTGACACCACCAACCCGGTCACCCTCGACATCGTGGCGACAGCCAACTATCTGACAGCGGCCACCTGTCTCATCGATGGGAACCGACCCTCGGCTGTGTGTCAGAGCCCCGGGATCCCTGGGCTGGCAGTGCACTTCGTCAAAGCCTCGTACGGATTCGGGCCCACCTCGTGCACCTCCTCGAAGGGCCAGAGCGTCTGCGGAGGAACCAACGCGTCTGGCCAGAACGGGGCCCCGTGATAGTCAGAGCTGGGATACAGCAGCCGTGGCAACACACCTACTCGCGCGCTCGAAGGGAATCGAACCCCCACCCTTCTGATCCGTAGCCAGATCGGGCTGAGCGATGTGCTTATCGGGGAAATTCCTGGTCAGCCAGAAGCGAAAGGGCAGAGTTAGATGCTCTGGACCGGGCTTTCCGGTCGACGATTGTGAGGACACGCGAGAGAACCACGATCGTGACTGGTACCATAAACAGTACCAGTCAGCCCGAGGAGAGCGCCGTGGCCATCACCGCCAGCGAGGCCCGAAAGAACCTGTTCCCCCTCATCGAACAGGTGAACGACGACCGCCAACCGGTCGAGATCACGTCCAAACATGGCGACGCGGTGCTGCTGTCCCGAGCGGACTATGACGCGCTCAGCGAAACAGCCTGGTTGCTGCGAGTACCGGCCAACGCCCGTCGGCTCCTCGAGAGCCTCGCCCAAGCCCGTGCCGGAGAGCGCGAGGTCCACGACCTGGGCTGATGCGTCTTTGCTTTACTCCGCACGGCTGGGACGACTACCGGTACTGGCAAACCACCGACAAGGCGACCCTCAAGCGACTCAACCGCTTGCTCGACGAGGTTCAGCGCGACCCGTTCAGCGGGATTGGCAAACCCGAACCGTTAAGACACGTCCTCGCCGGATGCTGGTCAAGACGAATCGATGACGAGCACCGATTGGTTTACCTAGTCGATGGTGATGACATCGTCGTGCTCCAAGCCCGCTACCACTACGGGAAGTGATGTATGGGGACCCGACACCTGGGCTCCAAGGCAGCCCGCATCGCATAGGGGGCCTCCGCCCACGGCCGAGTGGAGCCCTCGATATCGATCAATGAGAAGGTGACGGTGCCGGTAGGGAGCTCGGTCGTGCTCATACGAGGGCGCCTGCCCTGGCCTTGGCGATGGCGTCGAGGGCCATGGTCACGACGACGTCGTCGTCCAGGGCCGCGCCCTCGGCCCGCAACTCGCTCAGGCGCGTCCGTCCCAGTGCCTCGTGGAGGATACGACTGGTCTCTTGGCGGAGCGCGGTAATGAACCCGCCCTCGCCTCCCGGCGCTCCGTCATCGGGGCGGGCGCCGAGGGCCCGGTCGGTCGGAGTAGGAGCCGGGCCCGGTCGCGGCGCACGCAACGTGGCGACCAGCCTGCGGACCGCACCTTGGAGCAGCGCGGCGGTTTCTGGATCGATGGGGGCGATGGCTCGCGCGACCAAGTTGAACTGGCCGGCCTGGTTGGGGCGGTCGCCCAGCCACTGGAACCCTCGGATCGCGTCGGGTAAGAACTTCAGCACCACGTCCCAGTCCCCGAGCTGGGCGGCGATATAGGCCGTGCCGCCCAACACCGGGTCTGGGTCGGTGAGGACCGACGCAACCTGCATGCCCTCCCGAAACGCCCTGCTGGCCTGCTCGGGGTCGACGCTCACGAGGACGGAAGCCAGGCCTTCAGGGCCGAGGCGATGAGGGAGGGAGCGCCGAGTTGACGGGCGAGGGCGAGCGCCTCCCGGGCCAGGGGCTCGGCCCGGTCCGAGCCGCCGCTGCCGGCGAGGGCGATACCTGCCGCGCCGAGCTGACTTGCAAGCTCGGGAAGAAGACCCGCCGATCGGGCGATCTCCGCCGCGGCGACCGCGTGGGCGGCCGAAGCGGCCTCCAAGCCAAGGTATTGCGCCATTCGCGCCCGCGCCCATTGGAGGAGGTAGCCGACGACCGGGTCGGGTTCGGCAAGGCGCTCGGCGGCGGACAGGGCGGCGTCGGCGAGTTCTTCCCAACCTCGGGCGTCGCCCGACAAGACGGCGTAGCAAGCGGCGGTGACGAGCGCCCGCGGGTAGAAGGGGTGCTCTGCGACGCCCTTCAGTCTGAGGGCGTCGACGGGGAGCCGCTGGAGGTTGAACCAAAACACCATGCCCCCTCTGGCGGTCAGCAGCCGCAGCGCCACGTCGACGTCGCCGGAGTCGACGGCCGAGGCCATCGCCGCGAGCAGGTTCTCGCGCTCGGCGCCCAGCAGCCGCAGTGCCTCGGGTTCCTCGGGGCCACGCGCCTTCTCATAGAGCCTCCGGGCGTAGGCGTCGTAGTGCTCGGCGTGGCGGCGGCGGACCGCATCGGTCTCGCCGTGCTCGGCCAGGCGTTCTTCCCCGTACTCGCGGATCGTCTCCAACAGGCGGTAGCGGGTGGCGGGATCGCCGCGCTCGACGACCACCAACGACCGGTCCACCAGGGTGGATAGAAGGGAGAACGACCTCGACGCATCGATGGGGTCCCCGGCACACACCGCCTCGGCGCTCTCCCTAGTACAGCCCCCGGCAAAGACCGACATTCGGGCCAGCAGGCGGCGTTCGGGCTCGGTCAGTAGGTCGTAGGACCAGTCGATGGCGGCCCGCAGGGTCTGGCGTCGTTGCACCGCCCCCCGCCGGCCCCCGGCGAGAGTCTCGAATCGGTGGTCGAGGCCTCGGGCAAGCTCGGCGGGGCTCATCGCCTTGACCCGTGCTGCCGCGAGCTCGATGGCAAGCGGCAACCCGTCGAGGCGTCGGCACACCGCTGCGACCGCCGATGCGTTCTCGGGAGTGAGCACGAAGTCCGGGTCGACCCGTTCCGCTCGCGCGTCGTGGGCTTGCCGATGGCGTCAACGAGTAGCTGTGTGGCCTCCCGGTGGATCTGGGGGTGGTGCGAGCTGGGAGCCGAGGGCGTAAGGGGAAGAGTGAGGGGACGGCGGTCGTCACCACACCGTCGGGCGGCATCAGGTTGTCTCGGGAGCGTTGGCGAGGTACTCAGCGATCTCGACGAGCGCGTAGGTGCAGGCGTCGTCGACGTTCATGGCGACACCTCGGGCCCAGAGGGTATCCGGGTCATTGGGATCGAGTGAGTGTCGAGTCGTTCGAGCCGGGTCACTGGAACTGTCGCGGGCGCGCCGCTGGATCGCCTCGGATGCACCCCGGATCACGACAGCGGCGTCGGGTCGAGTACTCCGCAGCGCTGCAGATACGAAGTCGAACATCAGCACGAGCCCCGATTGGCCGCCGGACCATTGGAGATGCCGGATGGCACGCCCGGCGAGGTCGAGGGTGGCGCGCCGGTCACGGAGGCGCGAGGCGAGGTGGACGGCGCCCGTGAGCTCGCCTACCTGTTCGTATCCGAGCGCGCCACCGATTTCGAGGCTCTCCTCGAGGCAGGCTCGTGCTTCGGCGGGATTGGTGTCGGCGACCGCGACCCCGAGGGCAAGAAGGGCTTGAGCGATGGCGGTGGGCATGCCGGTCGAGCGGGCCATGCTGAGGGCCTCTTCGGCGAGCGGCGCCGCACCCCCTGGGTCCCCGGCCGAGGTGCGCAGGGCCGCGGTATGGGCAAGTTGCAGCGATAGGAATGCCCCCGGCAGGCCAGCGCGACGCGCAGCGTCAACACCGCGCTCGTAGGAGCGGGCGGCTTCGGCGTACTCGCCCCTGGTCATCGTCAAGAGCCCCTCGGCGTAGGCCAGGTACCACTCGACGCGGGGATCGTGGTCGGTGTCCGCTACAACGGCTTGAGCCGAGAGCGCCTCGAGGCGACCGAAATCCCCTCCACTCGCAGCGAAGACCGCGCAGCGAGCGAGGAGGTAGGCGTAGGCCGGGTGTCGAGTCGCGTCTGTCAAGTCGAGGAGCGACTCGTGGGAGAGCGCCAGTTGGTATCCGATCTGGACCGCCGGCTCATCGCAGAGCGAGATCCCGAATGCCGCCTCGAAGTTGTCGGTATCGATCGCCCACAACCACGCCGCAAAGACGTTGTCTCGATCGGCGAGGAGCCGGTTGCCCCACAGCACCTGTTCGGGTCCGAACAGGTGGTCGACGTAGCGGTCGACGAAGGAGCGGTAGTAGTCGAGGTGGCGATCACGAAGCACCGTGACCTCGTCGTGGCCGACGAGGCGTTCCTCGGCGTACTCCCGGATGGTCTCTAAGAGGCGGTAGCGGGTCTCGGGTCCCTCGCGATCGGCGACCACCAAGGACTGGGCCACCAGGTCCGAGAGAAGCTCGAAGAGATGGCGCACATTGAGGGGCTCGGCGCCACAGACCGCCTCGGCCGCCTCACGGGTGCAGCCACCGGTAAAGACCGAGAGGCGGGCCAAGAGCCGACGCTGCGGTTCGCTGAGCAGGTCGTAGGACCAGTCGATGGTCGCCCGCAGCGTCTGTTGACGCTTGATGGCGCGTCGTCGACCACCCGAGAGCACCTCGAGGCGCCGATCGAGCGCCGAAGCGAGCTCAGCGGGGTTCATGGCGGTAATCCGTGCCGCGGCCAGTTCGATGGCGAGGGGCACCCCGTCGAGGCGACGACAGATCTGGAGGACCGCGGGTGCATTCTCGGAGCTGAGGACAAAGTCGTCTTCGACCTGCTGGGCACGGTCGACGAACAAGGTCACCGCATCGGCTCGGAGGATCTCCTCGAAGGGTGCTTCACGGTGCGGAGCGCCCAAGGAGAGCACTGCGAGGATCTTTTCGCCGTCGAGTCCCAGGCCCTCCCTGCTGGTGGCCAACACCACGACACCCGGACAGCTTCGTTCGATGCTCTCCACGACTTCTGCGACCGCTTCGAGCAGGTGCTCGCAGTTATCCACCACCAAGAGCAGTCGCTTGGTCCGGAGAACCTCGACCAAGGACTCCTTCAAGGTCATGCCCGCGCGTGCGGTGACGCCGAATACCAATGCCGCTGCGTCGACCACACCGTCGGGATCACGCACCGACGCCAGATCAACGAGCCACGCACCCTCTTGGAACCGGGGCAACACCTCGGCGGCCACCTGGAGGGCCAAGCGGGTCTTGCCGACCCCACCCACCCCTGTGAGGGTCACGACGCGAGCCTCGTCGAGTGCCTTGGTGACACGGGTCAACTCACGATCACGACCGATGAACGAGCTCACCTGCAAGGGGAGGTTCCCTGGGAAGGCGTCAAGGGAACGAAGGGGTGGGAAGTCACCCGCTCCCAACTGGAACACCCGCAACGGACGGTCGAGGTCGCGCAGACGGTGCTCACCCAGGTCGATGAGGGGCACTTCGGCTTCTATCAGGGCAGCGGTGGCCGCCGAGCACAAGACTTCGCTCCCGTGGCCCACCTCCATCAAGCGGGCGGTGCGATTCAGCGTCGTCCCGAAGTAATCGCCGTCTCGCTGTTGGGCCTCGCCAGTGTGGAGCCCCATGCGAACCCGGATCGGCGCCTCGGTCGGCCACTGTTCCTCGCGAAGGTTGCGCTGGGCCTCGAGGGCCCCAGCGACTGCGGAGGACGCCGCCTGGAACGCGGCCGCCATCCCGTCTCCGCTCGTCGAGAACACGGTCCCGCCGTGGGACTCGATGGCCGCCCGCAAGAGGTCGTCGTGCCGGGCGACGGCAACCTGCATGGCTCCGCTCGCCTCCTGCCAAAGCCGGGTGGACCCCTCGATATCGGTGAAGAGAAAGGTGACGGTGCCCGTAGGCAGCTCGGCCATGACCCCCTCCCCGCGGCGCCAGCAGGGTGAACGTATCAGTGACAGGAAGAGCGACTCGGGCCCAGCGTGTCCCTCAGAACGACAACCGCGCCTGCTACGGGAGGTACGAAACGGCGCGATCAGAGCGCTGTGCTCACTTCACGGACCCGCAACCCCACCCATTTTCCCTGGTAGCGCGCTCGGAGGGAATCGAACCCCCAACCTTCTGATCCGTAGTCAGATACGGCTGAGCGCTGCGCTTACCCCGGAACTGGCTGGTCGGCCCGAAGCGAAAACGGCAAAGTTAGATGCTCTGGATTCGCGGCGCTCAGACAGAACCACCGGGATGCCGACCCAGATGTGATACCGGAGTGGTATCATTGCTGCATGGCACTCACCGTCCGCACTGACGCCGTCTTGGAAGAGGCGCTCACCTCACTGGCCGAATCCGAAGGGATCTCGCGGCAGGAGATCATCCGTCGTGCAGTGCTCGATCGATACGAGCGGGCTGGGCACAGGAGTCGGGTGGCTGACTCGACCCAGCGGATGGTCACACGGTGGGGAGACGTCCTGGAGCGGCTCGGGACTGAATGAACGGAGTCGAATATCTCGACCTCGAAGACGTCATGGAAATGGTCCGGGTTCTCGGTGTTGGCCCCGTTCGAGATGTCGGCCTGCTTGACTCTGCGCTGAACAGACCGCGATCGAGTGCATTTGGTGAAGATGCGTACCCAACGATCGCCCTCAAAGCGGCGGCACTCTTGCACTCAATGGCGAAGAATCATGCCCTTGTCGATGGCAACAAACGGCTGGCATGGCTGTGCACAGTCGTTTTCTGCGATCTGAACGGCATGAAGCCGCAAATCTCCGACGGTGACGCATTTCAGCTCGTCTGGGACCTCGCGAGTTCCGAGATGGACCTTGAGGAGATCGCTGAACGTCTGCGCCTCGTGAGTTGAGCGTGGATTCGGCACTATCCGAATGCTGTACCTACCGCCGCGTCTCCGATTTCTCCCGTCTCATCTGCTCAGCGCGCTCGGGGCGATTCGAACGCCCAACCTTCTGATCCGTAGTCAGA